>JAJZRI010000002.1 GCA_021802765.1 Microcaldota archaeon
GATAAATGTCCATTTGCCAACGCTTGACGATGTATTCATCAAGCTCACGGGATCAGGAATGCGCGATTCCGCCGAAGAGACCCACGTTTCAGCCAGGTCTAACATGTTCATTAGAAGGTGAAAAAATGGGGCTAATAGAAGATTCCATAACCCTTTACAGAAGGGAAATGCTGATATTCAAGGCAAACTTGAAGACAAATATGGTCAGATCACTAATATTCCCCCTAGTCATAATCATATTCTTTGGCAACATTGGAAATAGCATACGCAATACGCCAGTAGCGGTGGTAAATTATGCAAACAATGCGCAATCCCTAGAGTTCATGAATGCGCTTTCTGCGGACCAGACGATAAACATAGTCTCGGAGACCAATCAGCAGAGCGCATTGAATATGCTGCAACTTGGCAACGTGCAACTTGTGGTAATAATATTGCCAAACTTCCCAAGTAGCGATCCAAGCAATCCGGGCATACAGGTTTACTACTCTAATACGCAGCCGACAACCATCTCCGCAGTGCTTCCCGTAATAAGGAGCTACGCGCAGCACTTTGAACCGTCTGGCATAAGCACGGCCAGTTCGATACCATCGGGTATTGCAAATATGCAATCCAGTGGCGGAGTTTCATCAAGTTCCCTTTATTCAACAACTTCAAATTATCTGGATTTTCTTATAGGCGGGCTTCTTGCTATGGTCATAGTCTTCTCCGCGCTCTTTAGCGGGGGCATAGCATACATATCCGACAGACAGCTTGGAATAATCAAGGCATTTTTGATAACTCCGATAAACAAGAATGCGATAGTAGCGAGCAGGATACTTTCAGGAGCCACACAAGGCCTAATAACTGTGCTACTGGCACTGGTTGTAGGCATGCTCTTCGGTGCAAGAATCGCCATGGGCTTGATGGGTTTGGTATACATCTTGGTCGTGACGTTGATAGTAGGAATCGCTTTTAGCGCCCTGTCAATGGCCGTAGCGTCTAGGGTGAAGCGTGTTGATGCGTATGCAATGTTCGCTCAGGCAATAGGGTTGCCCCTATGGTTCATATCTGGAGGAATAGTGCCCACCGCAAGTCTGCCATCATGGCTATCAGTATTCTCAGTTGTTGATCCGTTAACCTACGCAACTGAGATAAACCGGGCCGTAATCATGCAGGGATTCATATCCACTACGCAGGCAGTAACTGACTTCAGTGTGCTGTTAGCATTCGCAGCCATACTTGTGGTAATAGGATTTAGCTCTTTCAAATCAACAATAGAATGAATAATTTATGCGTGATAATATGATAAACGGCGAAAAGATGGGAAGAAAATATGCGCTTGCGTTAATGGCTCTTGTGGTAGCTGTGCAGTTTTTTGGGTTGACTTATGCCCAATCAAATGCATTGTCTATAGCAAACTTCGATGTGACTCCGCAACCCGTAGCGGCAGGGAGCAACGTCACGCTCTCATGGCAATTATACAATTCATACACCGCCCAGCTTACCAATGTAAATCTGGCTCTCGAAGGATCGTATCCGCTACTTAACTACTCACCCGCCTGGACCCAGCTCCTTACGACCGTACCTACGGGAATGTATGGCGGGACGTCTCTCTTCACATACAAGCTACACATACCAAGCAATGTCAAGTCCGGCACATATTCTCTTACGCTTGCAGCCACATATCAGACGACCAGCGGAGGTACGCAGGTCACTTCATCAGCATCAATGCCGATATCATTCTACATAAGAGGATCGCCATACCTCAAGGTGACTGCAAATCCATCCGCAGGTATTTCTCCAGGTGCGCAGTCTTCAGTCACCTTATCGGTGCTGAACGTTGGCACTGACAATGCTACAAACACCAGCATAACACTGCTGAACTCCAACAACTTTAGCATAATCGGAGGATCCACATTCAATTTCGGGACGATAGCCCCGCAGTCAACAGGATCTGCAGCCGCGATACTGCTCTCAAATTCCACTCTGCCAATGGGCGCACCGGTGCTACCTGTTGAGATAAGATACAACACGGCCTACGGCGCAAGCAAGTCGTATACAGAGATGGTGCCTGTCAGCGCATCACTTGGCGTTCCGCAGATAGGAGTTGGGATAATAAGCGCAGTCCCACAGTCGCTTTATGCGGGCACGAACCAGACCCTTAGCCTGTCCTTGCAGAATATCGGCAGCGGAACTGCAAAGAACGTCACGCTCTCGGTGCTTGGCAACAAGAATATAACTGCAGGCAACTCTGCATCGCGAATATTCGTAGGCACAATAGCTGCAGGCGCATCAACAACCGCGTCGCTCTTCATAACCGCAAACAAGGGAGATGCAAAGAGCAGCTATAGCCTGCCGGTGCTGATAAAATACCAGAATGCAAACTACAACGTGAGCATGAACAAGACGGTGTTCTTGCCTATAAGCCTCCAGCCAATAGCCAGCTTCAATGTAACTGGCCAGACCTCTGGGATTGCACCTGGAACCACCTACGTTCCAGTCACATTAAAGGTAAAGAACGAGGGCAACGAGCTCGCCCAGGCGATAACTTTTAGCCTCCAGACAATATATCCCATCTCGCAGGTGAATCCAAATGCGTACGTATCGCAGATACTTCCAGGGCAGACTGCAAACGTCACATTCTATGTGAACGTGGACTCCGCTGCAAATCCCGGGCAGTATCCGATAACCATCTATGAGCAGTGGACGCAGCCAAGCGGCGGGAACAACCAGCAGTACTCAAGCTCGCAGTCCTACTATCTTGAAGTTGGGCAGAGCGGAGGGATAAACCTGATGGATTATGTCTACCTGGTAGTTGCAGTAGTGATAATCATTCTGGCCCTAAAGAGAATGGGCAAGCTGCCTGCGCCTGCAAAGCTCCAGGGCAAGAAGGAGAAGAAATGAGTGATTCTATGCAACCCTCAATAGGTATAATTGGAGGATCAGGGCTATACTCCATGCTCGAGAACGCGACAGAGGTTGAAGTTGAGACAAGGTATGGAAAACCAAGCGACAAGATATCGATAGGCACACTTGCAGGAGTGACCGTGGCTTTCCTGCCAAGGCACGCAAAGAAGCACACAATACCTCCGCACAAGGTGCCTTTCAGGGCGAACATAGAGGCCATGCACAAGCTTGGAGTGAAGAGGATCATAGCGACAAATGCGGTAGGATCCTTGAAGCCTGATTACAAGCCAGGCGAGGTGGCGTTCTTTGACCAGTTTGTAAACATGACTTATGGAAGAGAAGAGACCTTCTTCGATGAAAGTGAGGTGGTGCATGTGAGCTCCGCAGAACCATATTGTCCTCAGATGCGCGCAGTTGCCTACAAATGTGCAAATGAGGCAGGCATACCTGCGCACGAGTCAGGAACGGTTGTCGTCATAAACGGCCCGAGATTTTCTACAAAGGCGGAGTCTAGAACATTTAGCTCGCAAGGCCACCACATGATAAACATGACGCAATATCCTGAAATAATGCTTGCCAAGGAGAGGCAGATGTGCTATCTGGGCATAGCGCTAATAACAGATTATGATGCCGGACTGGAAGGCAGATCTGACATAAAGCCGGTCACCAACGCAGAAGTGATAAAGATATTCGGCGAGAACGTGGGCAAAGCCAAGAGAATCATAACTGATGTAGTGAAAGGTCTCCCAAGCCATAGAGCATGCAAGTGTGCAAATTCCCTTGACGGCGCACTGATGACACAGAAATAACTTTCAGTCAGCGTATGACGTGAGCCAGATAGAGCCTCTTCATCATGTATTCCAGATACTCTACCCTATCAAGCGCTTTATGCAGCGTTTCGCCAACGCCAACTGTTCCATGGTTCTCCATTATGACTACCTTAGCTCCCTTTCGTACAGCCTCGGCTACTGCATCACCAAGTCCCACCGATCCAGAAGCCATAATTCCCACAGACGCCACTTTTCCCAGATAATATCCGTATTCTTCATCGCTTTCTGATATCTCTTTTATGGCCCTCCTCGCGCCCAACGCGCTTATCATTCCGATCGAGTAAGGGGCATGCGGGTGGACGATGGCCTTGACTTGGGAGTTATTACTGTACGTCCTAGTATGCACGTGGTATTCTGAGGACTGCTTTGGTCCATTCATGAGCTTCTCTGAGGATATGCCCATCAGTGATATGTCTGAAGGCTTCAATCGTGACTTGTCAAGGCCGCTGGGGGTGATCAGCATCCTATCCGGTTCCACTCTCAGGCTTACGTTTCCGGACAGCGTAGTGTTCATTTCGCGAAAGTACAGCCTGCTTGTTGCATCTATTACAAGCCTCCTTGCCAGATTCCCCTGCATGAAGCAATATCCCAGGCAATCTATAAAAGATTAGCGACGTCCACAAAGATTCTTATATATCAAAGACAGGAATGCTCCTATATGAGAGCAGCAAGCACCAAGATAATACCAATACGGTGGGATGACCGGAAGAAGGAGGTCGTGTGGCTCGACAACTCGCAGATTCCATGGAAGGAGTCTTACTATTCAACAAAGAGCATAGCGCGGCTATGCCGTGCCATAAAGTCCTTGCAGATACGCGGCGCGCCGATACTCGGCGAGGCCGGCGCTTACGGGATTGCTCTTGCAGCATGCAATTCACCAGATTCAAGAGACTCCATTCTAAGAAATGCAAGATCACAAGGCGCTGTGATCTCGTCAGCAAGGCCGACTGCGGTAAACCTCTCTTGGGGCGTAAACAAAATCATATCCGCGCTGCAAAGCGCCCACGACAGCGGCGCAAGTGCAACGGAGATGAAGTCAATTGCAGTTTTTGAAGCGAAAAGGCTTCAGCGCGACAACATATCTGCAACCATAAAAATAGGGGAGAATGGAAAGCGGCTGATAAATGACGGCGACGTGCTCATGACCGTATGCAATGCAGGCACTCTTGCCTGTGACGGAATAGGAACCTCAACCGCGCCAATCCGCGCAGCCTGGGCAGAAGGAAGAAGGTTCAAGGTTCTTGTTACCTATACTGCGCCTCTCTATCAGGGCGCAAGGCTCACTGCATGGGAGCTGCATAAGGATGGGATACCTCTTAGCGTGATAACGGACAACGCCGCAGGCCATCTTATAAGGGAAGAGAAAGTGACTGCGGTATGGGCAGGTGCAGACAGGATACTTTCAGATGGAACTGTTTACAATAAGATAGGCACCTATGCACTTGGAATACTCATGGATTATCACGGCGGCAAGTTGTACGTTGCCGCTCCTACTTCTACAATAGATCCAAGGTCAAGGTCATCAGAAGTGCGCATAGAGCAGCGGGATCAGGAAGAGGTAAGAAGGATTCTTGGCAAGGTGGAAGTGGTGCCAAAAGGCGTGAGTGCAATGAATCCTGCCTTTGACCGTACCCCGCCAGAGCTGGTCTCCGCAATAATAACCGAGCTCGGGGTTGCACGCACGCCTTATAATAAATCAATAAAGAGGATGCTTTCCATGGCAGGAAGCATGGCTGCAAGTCCATAATCCTCTCCAAATTGCCATTCGCCATATGCGCAGGAACATGCACGCAGAAGCAGAGAAAGGGTTAAATACCTACTTATTTATAATCCTCTTTGCCTATGGATTAGTTCATGGATTATAACAACAGAAATATAGTCCTCAATGAACTGATAGGGCTTAAAGCAAAGGTCACAAAGTCTCTCGACAAGAGGCAAAGGGGTCTTTCCGGAATCGTCATCGACGAGACCAAGAACACAGTTGTCCTCGAGACAAAGCTCGGGGCAAGGAGGATAGTGAAGAAGATATCCGTGTTTCGGTTCTATTCGGGAAGGAGGTCCTTCGTCGTGCCGGGCGATGAGATCAACTTTAGGCCGCATGAACGGATGGAGAAATCTATGAAGTTCTACAAGGCAAGAAAGGTGTAAAATTGGAATGTTCAGACCCGAGATGTCCTATTCATAACGGACAGAAGTTCAGAGGAATGCAATTCGAAGGCCTAGTCGTAAGTGCGAAGGCCAAGAAGACCGTAATAGTGGAGGTCAACTACAACAGGTTCGTTTACAAATACGAAAGGTCACTGAGAAAGAGGTCCAGAATCCCGGCACACAATCCGGACTGCATCGGCGCGAAGCTAAATGATCTGGTCAACATAGCTGAGACGAGGAGGCTGAGCAAGACCAAGTCCTTCGTTGTGACTAACGTGGTTAAGAAGTGATAATATGAAGGGCGTAGCATCTCACATAACAAAGACACTCGTTCCTGGTGCAATGCTAACCTGCGCTGACAACAGCGGCGCATACCAGTTCATGATGATTCACGTCATAGGAAAGACAGACGGAAGGCACGGAAAGATGAGCGCCGCAGGGGTAGGAGACATAATCTCCGCAAGCGTGAAGAAGGGCACTGCAACGTACCTCAAAAAGCCCGTCAGAGTCGTTGTAATACGCCAGAAGTCCGCCATAAGGAGGGCGAACGGAATGCGCCTGAAGTTCGAGGACAATGCGGGAATAATGATTGGAGACGACAATCTGCCCATAGGGACCGAGGTAAAGGGTGCCATGGCCAGGGAAGTTGTCGAGAGATTTGTCAAGGTTGCGGGAGTCGCATCAAGAATAGTCTGATATTTATGATAGAAAGCGCAAAGCCAAGGAAGCAGAGGAAGTTCAGGTTCACTGCGCCAATGCACACAAGGCAGAACTTCGTTAGCGCCCACATATCAAAGGAGCTCTCTGCAAAGCTGGGCATAAAGAGAAGGTCAATAGAGGTCAGGAAGGGAGACACTGTGAAGGTAATGTCAGGAGACAGCAAGGGGAAGTCCGGCAAGGTCCTCGATGTGAACCTCAAGAGCGGCAGGCTTAGGATAGACGGCGTAGTTAGGAAGAATGCGAAGGCCAAAGAGCTCCAGATACCGATTTATGCATCAAGTGTATACCTTCTAGATCTTGATCTTACGGACAAATTCAGGAAGGCAAAGATAGAGGCAATAGCAAAAAAGTGATATTTCATGGGAAGCAAGGGAAATAATAGACACATAAAGCGGCTCGCGTCATCGAAGTACATACATGTCGATAGGAAGGTGCAGCCTTACGTCTCCAAACCAAATCCGGGACGGCACACATTAGATTCAAGCATATCTATATCCACGGTCCTAAAGGAGAAGCTTGCAGTCGCATCTAACGCCAAGGAGGCAAAGCTCATACTCAAGTCAGGAAACGTCCAGGTCAATGGGAAGGTCGTAAAGGACACCAGATATCCTCTTGGTTTTGGCGATCTTGTCCACTTCAAGCCGAGCAACGAGTCGTTTGCCGTGAGCGTAGGGAGCAAGGGCGTGGTGAAGTTCGAGAAGGTCACAGGCAAGGAGCATGCGCACATCTTCAAGGTCGTCGGAAAGTATCTTGCAAAGGGCAACAAGGATATGATAAGGCTCCACGACGGAACAGTAATGCCTTCATCAAAGGAGGTTAAGGTCAATGATTCTGTGCATGTAAAGGAAGGAAAGGTGCATGACGTGCTCAAGCTTCAGAGCGGCGCAAGGTGCCTTGTAGTAAAGGGTCTTCACGCATCAGAGAGCGGAGTCATAAAGGAGATAAAAGTTGGCACAGCCCTGAGAAGGGCGACGGTGTCTATGGAAGGCAAGAATGGGCTCACCGAAACCCTTCTTGATAATGTAATGGTAATAGGTGCTAAGTGATGGCAGAGTCGAATCCAATGCAGCAGATATTCATAGACAAGGTAGTCTTGAACATAGGCATAGGATCGAACGAGAACCTCTACCAGAACGCAAAGATGCTCCTTGAGAAGCTAACCAGCCACCAGCCAGTGCAGACGCTCTCAAAGCGGAGGGTTCCGGAGCTCAAGATAAGGAGGGGTCAGGTCATAGGGGCCATGGTCACGCTAAGGAATGAGGAGGCATACGAGATGCTAAGGAGGGCAATAGAGGCAAACGACGACATGCTAAAGAATTCATCAATATCCAACAATTCACTGAGCTTTGGCGTCAAGGAGTACATCTACTTCTCAGGAGTAAAGTACGATCCGAAGATAGGGATGCTCGGGCTCAATGTCAATGCTTCATTCACGAGGAAGGGAAGGCGCATAGAGACAAGGAAGAGGAAGCAGTCAAAGTCGGGGCTTAAGCACAAGAGGATACCTGACGCGGAGATAGCGAAGTATCTTGAGAGCAAGTACAACGCAAAGATTGTGGAGAGGTAAGCAAATGAAGATGAGTTTTGATTCAAAGTACAAGGGCAAGGGAAAGCGCAAGTGCAAGATATGCGGAAGCTCAAGAGCCCTCATAAGGTCCTACAAGCTTAATGTGTGCAGGAGATGCTTCAGAGAGGTCGGATCCGCAATAGGATTCGAGAAGTATGGATGATAATCATGGTAGACGTATTCGCTGACGCGATCAACAAGATAAAGGTGTACGAGAATGCAGGCATGTACGAGTGCAGCGTTCCGTCAACCAAGCTGCTCAAGGCAGTGCTCGCAAAGATGCAGGAGAACAACTACATAAAGGGATTCGAGGAGCTAAAGGAGGGAAAGTTCAATTCGCTCAAGGTTACCCTCTCAAAGAGGATAAACGACATAGGCGTCATAAAGCCAAGGTATCCAGTATCAAGGGAGCAGCTCCAAAGATACGAGATGAGATACATCCCAAGCAGGGACTTTGGAATACTTATAGTCTCGACATCAGAAGGGATAATGACCAATAAGGAAGCGAGCACCAAGAACATCGGAGGAAGGCTTATAGCATACGTGTATTAGTGGAGAAAAATGTACGAAATCGAGATACCAAGCGGAGTGAATGTGGCCGTAAACGGCAGCACCGTTACTGTAAAGGGCAAGCTTGGTTCGACATCGAAGGCGATAAACCCGAAATTCACGGATGTTAAGGTGCAAGGCAGCAAGCTCACAATAAGCGAGACCAAGGAGAAGAAGCTCGCAAGGAAGTCCGCCCTTGCCACCATGGCACTAAAGACCCAGCTAGGCGATGCGATAGTCGGGGTCGAGAGTGGAATAACCGTAAAGATGAAGGTGCTATTCGCCCACTTCCCGACATCACTGGAGGTGAAGGGCAAGACGCTCTTCATGAAGAATCTCTTCGGCGAGAAGGTTCCACGGGAGGTTACAATAGTCGGCGATACTAAGGTTGAGATAAAGGGGCAGGATGTCACGATAAAGGGAGTAGACAAGTACGAGGTAGGGCAGACCATAGCTAACATAAGGAAGGGCTGCTATGCAAGGGGCTATGACACGCGTGTCTTCCAGGACGGCCTATACGTGGATGAGGAGGAATGAAATGATCAAGAGAAATAATCCAAAATTCAGAGTTCCAAACTACGGCGCGCCGAACAGGAAGGGCGTCAAGGCTAGGTGGAGGCACCAGCGCGGCATAGACAATAAGCGCAGAGTAAAGAAGCAGAATAGGGGCCCAGTGCCAAAGGTCGGATACAAGAACAGCGATATCGTAAGGTACTCAAGGCCCGATGGAAGCTTTGAGCTTCTCGTTCACAATCAGGCCGAGCTCCTATCTGTGCTTGGAATGCCTGGGTATTCTGCCAGGTTTGCGCACAACCTCTCATCGAGGAAGAGGGAGTCGCTTAAGAAGATTGCAGATAGCAACAGGATAAAGATCCTGAACGCGTGATACTATGAGCATAAAATTTGCAAAGAGGGCAGCGGCCCAGATACTGAACCGTGGAGAGACCGCAATAAGGCTACTTCCAGGCAGCGTCATGGACGTTGACAAGGCTCTCACCAAGGATGATGTGAGAAGGCTCATAGAGAAGGGCAGCATATACGCCGTAAAGGCAAAGCACAATGCAAGTTCAAGGTCCAAGATCCTCAAGAAGGCAAGGGCGGCAGGAAGGCGCAGGGGAATCGGAAGGAGGAGAGGAACCGACAAGGCAAGGCAGGGAAGGCTCTGGGAGAAGAAGGTCAGGTCCCAAAGGCGCCTGCTCAAGGAGCTCAAGCTCGCAAAGAAGATAGACACTGCAATGTTCAACCAGTTCTATAGCCACGTAAAGGGAAACCAGTACGCCACCAAGGCGAACTTGCTGCTGCAGCTAAGGGAGCACGGCGTGCAGATAACGGAAGACGAGGTAAAGGCGATAAACGAGAAGGTAAGTAAGGAATACAAGTGAAGCTTATGTCAAATTCATTGGGAGATTTAAAGTTCAGGAGAAGGCAGCAAGCCGTCACGAACTACAAGAAACGTTTTGGCCTGGTAAAGAGCGGGCTCGACCGCGTAGTCGTAAGGAAGAGCAACAAGAGGATAATTGGCCAGCTCATAAGGTACAGCGCAAACGGCGACAAGGTCGTCGCGCATGCCGATTCTAGCGAGCTTCTCAAGTACAAGTGGCCTGCAAAGAGCAACAGGCCTACTGCCTATCTGACCGGCCTGCTTCTTGCAAAGAAGGCAGGAAAAGAGGCGTCGAGCGAGCATATACTCGATATCGGCCTTACATCCCCAGTGAAGAACTGCGTCCCATTTGTCTTCGCAAAGGGCTGCATAGACGGGGGGCTTAAGGTGCGCGGCAACATCCAGATTGACGAGAAAGTTTATAACTGTTCAAACATGAAGTACATAACAGAACTTAAGTCAAAGAGCGAAGCCAAATACAAGAACCATTACACTTCATACTCCGGCGCGCATGCGCCTGAGAACCTTGCAAAGGTCTTCAGCGAGACCAAAGGGAAGATAACAAGCGGAGCAAAAGAGTGATATTGTGCCATACCAAAGACAAAGACAAAGACAGGAGGAGGACCACAGGGCAAACCTTGCCGAGTGGAAACCAAGGACAAAGATAGGCACGATGGTCAAGAACGGCGAGATAACGAGCATAGAGCAGATATTCGCCCTTGGAAAGCCGATAAAGGAGGTTGAGATAATAGACGCTCTGCTCCCGACCCTTGAGGACAAGGTAATCGAGATTGCATCAGTGCAGAGAATGACAAAGAACAACAGGAAGCAGAAGTACAGGGCGACCGTGATAATGGGCGACAAGAACGGCCACATAGGAATAGGCGTCGGAAAGGACGTCGAGGTAAAGCCTGCGATAAGCTCAGGTATAAGGAATGCAAAGCAGCACATGATATCCGTGAGCCTGGGATGCGGATCATGGGAATGCAACTGCGGAACCCGCCATAGCCTTCCTCTTATAACAAAGGCCAAGTGCGGAAGCGCGGAGATAATACTCAAACCTGCTCCAAGGGGAGTGGGCCTTGCGGCAAGCGCAACAGTAAGGAACGTGCTAGAGCTCGCAGGAGTCAAGGACATGTGGACCTTTGCAAGCGGCAGGACAAGGGACAAGTACAACATGGCCCTGGCCACATACGAGGCGCTCAATAAGCTCAACGAGCTTAAGAACCTGGATTCGATAAAACAGTGAGCCCGCGCAGCAACGTATACTGATTTTTAGTAAGCAGCACAGCAATGCTTTTTAACTGTTGTTCATTCTATATATCTTTGGTGCTTCAATGACAGAACGTCCTACATCATTCGAGCTTAAAGTATTCGAGAGACTAGAGGGCAGGCTGGGAAGCATACACGAGGAAGCAGAACTCTATAAGTACATAGAGAGCGTGGTCAAGTCTCTTGATCCCTCTGCTGACAAACCGAGGATAGACAAGATAGTCGAACTTGCCAAGAATTTTCCACCGATAGACAAGTACCTGGCCGATGACGTAGAAGACATAATGATAAACAACACAAGTAACATCTTCGTCTACCAGACTGAGGTCGGCCAGATGAAGGTTGAAGAGAAGATCAATTCTTCGGAGGAGCTCGAGGAGTTCGTCAAGAAGCTAAAGATGTATGCTACTAGCAGCGTGGCCAACAGGCATATATTCGACGTGCACCTACCTAACGGATCAAGATGCAATATAGTTGATTCTCCCCTGGGCCCGGACATTACAATAAGGAACTTCAAGCCCAATGCCTATAGCATAATCGATCTGGTAAATTCCGGCGAGCTAAGCTTCCAGCTAGCCGCCAGATACTGGCTCTACGCCGAAGGCCTTGGGATACGGCCAGCAAACATGCTGATCGGCGGAATGCCAGGAAGCGGCAAGTCTACTCTGCTCAATGCGATGTTCAGCTTCTTCAGGCCAGAGTCGAGGATAGTGGTGCTGGAGGAGACTTATGAACTCAACACGGCGATGCAGGACAACTGCGTTAGGCTCGAGACCAGCCCAGAGGTCAGTCTTGAGGATCTTCTCAAGAACGCCCTTAGGATGAGGCCGGACCTTATAATAATCGGAGAAGTAAGGGGCGCGGAGGCGACGGACATGATGACAGCGATGAGCATAGGAAAGGCCGTGATGAGTACGATACACGCACATGCTTCAAGGGACATCGTCATAAGGCTCGAGCAAGATCCAATGAACATAAGCAAGGAAACCATACCTCTTGTGGACTCCTTCACAATAGTCTCTCAGATTAACGATCAAGGAAGGATTGTAAGAAAGATCACGCAGGTCTCCGAGACATCCGGAGTGGAGAACCAGGTGCTCCTCTCAGACCTCTATACCTACGACTACAAGACTCGCACCGGATCCGACATTCTTCCAAGCGTCACTTATCGGGACGCCCTCTCAAAAGCTACCGGAAGGCCGCCAACGGAGATAATACAGGAAGAGAACAGGCGCGCAAAGATACTGCAAAAGCTAAACGACCTCGGTGTAAGGGATCAGAGAAGCATAAACGAGTTCTGCAGGGAGTACTATGACAACCCAGGCAAGGCACTGATTAAGATAGGCATGCAAGGACTTGGCACACTGGACTAAGTCCAAGCGTAATCCGATTCCATTCCGTAAGTACTTACCTGTTTTTATCTTTCAGCGAGTTTTTCGTAGCTTTCAGAGGCAGCGCTGTTTGTCAGCCTTATGAACCTCGCATTCTTCCTAAGCTCGTCAAGGCTTGATGCACCGCAATAGCTCATGCCGGAGCGCACTCCTCCTATCAATTGGTAGACTATCTCTTTCACACTACCTCTGTATGGGACCGAAGATTCGACCCCCTCGGGCACTATGTCGAAGACTTCCTGCGGATCGACTACTGACTTATCTATTCTCTTCCTGCTGATGTTCGCCCCAAGAGAAGCCATGCCCCTGTAAGCCTTGTATTTCATGTTGTCCCTTCTTATGAAGTATCCCGGGCTCTCATCGGTGCCTGCAAATATGCTTCCCATCATCACCGCGTCTGCTCCTGCTGCGAGCGCCTTGGTTATATCCCCAGACTCCTTTATCCCTCCGTCTGCAATCGTGCTTATGCCCATCCTTCTTGCAGCCTCCGCGCAGTCCGCTACGGCTGTGAACTGCGGCATTCCTGCACCTGTCACTCTCCGGGTTATGCACGCCGTCCCTGGTCCTATGCCTATCTTTAAGCAGTCTGCACCGGCAGAGGCAAGATCCTCTACGGCTTCAGGAGTTGCAATGTTGCCGGCAACGAGCGGCATGTCAGGGAGCTTCTTCTTGACCGACTTTATTGCATCTATCACGCTTTCGGCATGGCCATGAGCCACGTCTAGAACTATGATATCCGCTTCTGCATCTGCAAGCGCCTGCGCCCTCTCAACATAATCTCCCTTGGTGCCTATGGACGCTCCGACAAGGAGCCGTCCCTTCTTGTCCACTGCAGATTTTTCAGATTTTAGTCTCCTGTAAATGTCCTTCGATGTTATCAGTCCGGCTACAATGCCGTTTCTGTCCACCAGCGGAAGTTTTTCAAGGCGGTGCTTGTCGAGCAGGTCCAGTGCGTCGTCCATGCTTATTCCTGGCCTTCCAACTACCAGTTTTTGTCTTGGCGTCATAACCTTCGAGACCTTCTCGCCGTCATTTCTTGAGAATCTCATGTCTCTGTCTGAAAGTATGCCAAGCAGCTTATTCGACTTGTCAACCACGAGAAGTCCGCTCACGCCGTTTTTCTCGCTCAATTCGCGAGCCTCCTCCACAGTTGCATCTTTTCCTATGCTATAAGGGTTTTCTATTATGTATGCTCCTGACCTCTTTACCCTCTGCACTTCGGATACCTCTCCCTCAACGCTCATGAATCTGTGTATTATTCCTATACCTCCTTCCCTTGCGATTGCTATTGCCATTCTCGATTCGGTGACCGTGTCCATGTTCGCAGGTATAAGCGGTATACCAAGTTTTATGCTCTTAGTTAGTCTTGTGCTTGTGTCAACGCTCCTTCTTGATTCAACCCTAGATCTCCGCGGAATCAACAGCACATCATTGTAACTCAGGCCCACTCTAAGCTCATCCATCTTCAAGCATATCCCCAAGATGGTTTATTCCAATTAACTATTTAAAGATGATTTGCCATACCTAATCTGTGCCGGCACAAGAGGCATTAAAGTATCTAAGTATCGGGTCTGCGAATGCTCATTTTGGGAATAGCCTTTTACGTCTCCAGCTTAATATTGGGCATCCTAATATCAAATCTCTTCTTCTCGGAATACGTAAGCCAGAGAATGATAAGATTTGCCATGGGTATACCAATCGGATTTGCCTTGGCGTCATATTCTGCCCTTGCAATTGAAATCATATCCGGCAGTTTCGGGCAGTACATTGTAGTCCTGTCAATCGTTCTGATGCTTTTATCGTCATACCTTGCATATTTTGTAGGCAACCGCCGTGGTATGCCTTTAATTGGAATTAAGGGAATCAAACTGCAGCTCGCAAAGGAATTTAAGGACTACAAACGACTTTATCAGGGCATATTCCTAATATCATTTCTTCTTATAGCAATGCAGTATCGGGGCCTAACCATGAACGGAAATTGGTTGATAGGCTCAGACAACTACGGCGTAGACTACCTCTTCCATCTGGGCATAGGGAATTCCTTAATATACGGGGGCTTCCCCCCTAGATTCCCGTATGCCGCCGGCGCCATAGATGTATATCCATTCATACCAGATTTCTACTCCGCAATACTGGTAAATTCGGGCATGGGCCTTGTCGTGCCATTCTATCTGATGAATTTCATGCTCTACTTCAGCATTGTAGCAATCGGCGCATATCTGTTTTACTTATTTTCCAAGAGCCAGCTTCTTCCGTCATTTGCGATGATCATCTTCCTCTTCTGCGGAGAGGGCCTTAGCCTAGTTACTATGGGTCTTTTGAATATACCTCTCCTCCAGGTGCCGCAGTCCACATCCTTCATGCTGTTTAATCAGCCCATCTTCCTCATAACATATCCTTACTTTAACTTCGCAATGCCTGTAATAAACAACTTTGCACCGCAGCACGAGTACCTGCTCGGGTTCCCATACGCCCTTACAATAATGACTATCGCATACATTGCCTTCCTGCACGATAGTCACCGTAAGCACGGCTATCGCACATCTGCATTCCTGGGTATTTTAATAGGACTTCTCCCACTAATACATCCTCAGTCATTTGTAGTGCTCATGTTCTTTGGCGCAGTCCTACTCGTCTATGCCCTATATGCGAAAAAGGGGGACGAGCGCACGGATATGACAAAGCACCTGCTCACCACAGCTGCAATCGGTTTGTCCATAGCTGCAATAGAGCTACTATTCATGCATTCGCAGCCTCTAGGCAATAGTGTCATATCAAATGCAACCACTAATCCCATATGGTATAGCAAGGGCGACGGGATACTCTATCTGATATTCCTGCATCTATCCTTCTGGGTCATAGTCTTCGGGCCCATCTTTGTCCTTGGCCTTGCCGGTATGTTCCTGATAAATAAAAGGCAGGTACTGATGTTTATTGCGCCGCTAATACTTCTGACCCTGCTAAATTTCATGTGGTTCCCGCCAGGATTTGGGGATTCCAACAAGTACACTGTTTATCTTATATTCTTCCTTGGGTTCTCTTCGGCAGTTCTGCTTGGAAGAATGCTAAAGAGCAAAAAGACAATAATCAGTGTACTCTCTATTCTGCTGTTTGTCAGCATAATCTTCAGTGGAGTTTACGGTGATCTTCGCTCCGACTTCATAGCCGTGTATCCGATCGCCGACAGTCTATCGCTTAGTGCGAGCTCATGGCTTGTGAACAACACCAGTGCAAATGCCTTGTTCGTTACCAATTGCTACAGGGGGACATTCGACTACCTCCCTTCAATAGCTGCAAGGAATACTCTGCTAGACATGGAGATGTACACGCTGCCAATCGGCATATACTCTTACAATATCAACCTTGTTTCACAGAACATAGCCTCGATGATGCAGAATCCAAGTTGCAGACTGATAAAAGAGTATAACGTGAGCTACTTCGTAGTGGACAGGCTAAATTACATGATAGGTCCGAAGGCGTGCGCTCCGGTAAACTACAATGTGCTCGCAAATTCTAAGAACCTATCCACAGAGGCATATTTCCAGAACCAGACGCTATCTGAGAATATAACCGTATTCAAAACGATCTGCTGATTCTGAATCTGTAAAAGAGTCTAATGAGGCTCGGTACGAATATGCAAATGTCCTTTAGTAGCCGTATGATTCCGGTGCGCCGATTTCTTCTCTCATTCCATCTTATAGGAACCTCGCACATCTTCATCTTCTTGTAATATGCAATTAGTATTGCCTCCGTGTCCCAAGCCCAGTGGTCTTCTTCTGAGTCCCTGTAGATCTCATTGAACGCCTTCTTGCTAAAGAGCTTAAATCCACATTGGTGGTCAGTGACCTTGTCGCCGAAAATCAAGTTTACCATTATGTTGTATGCACGCGAGAATGCCTTCCTAAGTGGAGGTCGCCAAAGTTTGCTGCCTAAGCCGTACCTGGAGGCAAGTACTACATCGTATCCGCTCCTTTGCTTCCTTACAAGATCCTTTATGTACGATACGCTCGGGCTCAGATCAGCATCCATATAGCAGTAGAGCTTGGAATTGAACTTGCGCATTCCGTAAAGGACATCACGTCCGCGCTTGCCACGTATCCCCGACTCTAATATTTCAACTTTCTGGATGCGCCTTGATATGTCCTTCACAATGTCTATTGTTGAGTCCACTGAGTGTGCATCTATTATCACTATCTTGTAGTTTTTATACATCTTAGATAGCAGTCTGTCGGAGTTTGATATCATCTCTTTTATGAACTTCTCTTCATTGAATGTTGGTATCACGAGAAGAAAATCTAGCATATGAATTACTGCCCGCATGCTCTAGATGGCGATTGCATGTTTTTTCTACGTTAACAAAGTATTAATATATTATTAAGCAAAACGCTAATCATGAGCATTCTGGGAATACATGATGGCCACGATAACGGGGCTGCCGTAGTTCACGCAGGAGAAGTCCTTGGAGCCATAAACGAGGAGCGCTTCACAAAGCTCAAGAATGATGTAGGATTTCCAAATAACTCGATAGAGTACCTGACGAAGGATATAGAGATAAATGAGATAGAGAAGATCGCAATAGCACGAATAGATGGCGCAGCCATATTCACAAGGTTAATCCCTGAAATAGATGTCCAGAGGCGCAAACTTTTCAGGAGGGAGGTGCCCAAACCGTCTTCGATTAACCTTCAGATGTCTAACATAATATTCAAGTTTATACAGGAGCAGAGGCCGAAATGGTTCTGGAATCCCGTCGGCAGGAGCGTTGGCGGCGCAGCTTTGAATAGGCGACTCAAGAAGCTCGGGCTTGACAAGAAGTTGGAATTTGTCGAGCACCATACGGCACATGCCGCAAGCGCTTACTATTCATCTGGCTTCAAGGAGGCACTGGTGATAACGCTAGACGGGGCGGGCGATGGGTTGTGTGGATCGGTGTCCATAGGTGACAATGGGGAGCTCAAGAGGATAAATGAGTTCAAGGCCGGCGCAAGCCTAGGCATGCTCTACGGGGCAGCGACAGTAGCCTGCGACATGCGATTTAGCGAGGACGAAGGCAAGCTTATGAGCCTTGCAGCATATTCCTTCCCAACAGAGATAAAGGAGCTCAAGGACTACGTCTATTATGATGAGCGCAAGAAGCAGCTGCTTAGTAACTCCGGCAAGAAGTACGAGTTCTTCATAGCCGAGCACATGAGGAACACGCTGCTATGGAAAAACAGCAGGGAGGCATTTGCATACTCTGTGCAGAAGTATGTGCAGGAGCAGGTTCTCAAGATAGTCAGGCAGTACATAAAGGAGACCAACATACACAAGATAGCCGTCGCAGGAGGGCTTTTTTCAAATATCATAATAAACATGCTAATAAATGAGCTTCCAGAGGTGGAGGAGCTCTTCGTCTTCCCGCAGATGGGCGATGGTGGGCTGGCACTTGGCGCGGCATATTATATAGACTTCAAGGAGAACGGCAAGTTCAACAGGAAGCAGATAGACAATCTCTATTACGGGCCAGAGTATTCCAATTCGCAGATAGAATCTGTGCTTAAGAAATACAAGAGGGGCAAGAAGATATCTTATGAGGAGGTTAGCGACATCGCAGGACATACAGCAGATGCAATGCTCGACAAAGGGGAAGTAGCTCTCTGGTTCCAGGGAAGAATGGAGTACGGGCCCAGGGCTCTAGGAAATCGGAGCGTTCTTGCTCTCCCCAATAGGCACGAGAGCAGGGACGAGATAAATCTCATAATCAAGAAGAGGCCGTACTATCAGCCATTTGCAAGCACCATACTGGAAGAGGACGCCAAGAAGCTTCTGGAGCCTTGCATCGGCAAGAACAGGTTCATGACTGTGGGCTATAGGATCCGCAAGGAGCACGGGAGCGATCTTGTTGCAGCATCGCACATAGACGGAACCACAAGGCCGCAGATGCTTGGGGCGGAGAACAGGAAGTATCGCGAGCTTATAGCTCGCCTGAAGAAGTCTAACGGTATAGGTGCCCTGCTCAATACTAGCTTGAACAAGCACGGCAGGCCGATGGTCATGGATCCTGAAGATGCGATCTGGACATTGTTAAATACTGGAGCCAAAAATCTCTCAATAGGGGACTTTCGCGTTAGCAAGCGATGAGGCTTTTCGTGCGCGCAGCGCATAATCAGGTTTAAATACCTTTTGAAAGAATATCTACTTGCTATTTCATACGGATGAATGGCAGTTTTAAAGTCAGAGATGATAGCTTGGCTGATTTAAGCAACGACGTTAGGCTGGCAGTAGACACGGGAAAGGTCAGCTTGGGCTATCGCGAAGTAATAAAAGCGGTCAACACAAACTCCGCAAAGGTCGTTGTGGTCGCTGAGAATGGAAAGAAGTCAGTGATAGACGACATAAATCATATCTGCAAGATTGCGGGAATAAAGCTTGTGAGCTTCAAGGGAGGTTCGCTGGAGCTAGGCACAGTGTGCGGTAAACCGTATTCTGTTAATAGCCTTGCTATAATAGAAGAGGGCAACTCAAAGATAGTTGCTGAAGAATATTGATGGTGTATATTTGCCAAAAGGAGAATTTGCAGCAAAAGAACTCATAAGGAAGAGAAAGAGATACAGAATGCTCAAGAAGTGGTGGAAGAGGAAGTTCTTCAAGCTCAAGGCAAAGCACGATCCGGTTGGAACAGTTCCAATGGCAAAGGCGCTTGTGCTCCAGAAGTTCGTGCTCCAGCAAAAGCAGCCTCACTCAGGACTTATAAAGTGCGTCAGAGTGCAGCTTGTCAAGAACGGCAAGACAGTCGGTGCGTACGTTCCATACGATGGAACGATAAATTTCATAGAAGAGCACGACGAAGTGACGATTCAGGGCATGGGCGGCTCGCAGAGAGGCCAGATGGGTAGCATACCTGGGTTAAAATACAGGGTAATTGCGGTGAATGGGACAGATATCTGGCAGATCGTAAAGGGAAAGAAGGAGAAACCTAAGAGATGATTTTTATGGCAGAACACGAACAGCTCGCTGAAAAGAAGGAGGAAGTTCCAATGGTACCTGAGACTAGATCTACAGAAGTTGCAGTCAGTGCCGCTGCTCCTGAGCAGCCAAGGCGCAGGTCGCCTGCGAAGGCGAAGAACGTGGAGATGCTGCAGGAGGAGAATCTCCTGTTCCAGAAATACGATGTCAAGGGTCTTGCGGTGAATGATGCAAGTCTTGAGAAGTACATAAAGCTAAGCAAGAGGTCCTATCCAAACATATTCGGAAGGAGAAAGTACCATGCATATTATTTATCCCACGTTGATGTCGTTGAAAGGCTCATAAGCAAGATAATGAGGGGTGGCACCGGAAAGAAGATCTCCGGAAAAGTCATAAGAAGGAAGGGTGCCCTTCAGGGAAAGAAGCTCAAGGTAATGCACATACTCGAAGAGGCATTCGAGATGATACAGAAGAAGACCAACAAGAACCCTGTTCAGGTACTTCTAGAAGCTGTCCAGAATGCCGCTCCGATAGAGGACACTACAAGAGTCAGATACGGAGGCATAAGCTACAATGTCGCGGTAGGGATAAGCTCGCAGAGAAGGCTCGACGTCGCGCTGAGGAATGTTGCGCTAGCAGGCCTTATGTCATCATTCAAGAACAAGAAGACACTTGCAGAGGCTCTTGCAAACGAGATAATACTTGCATCCACAAACAGCCCTGATAGCTACGCGGTGAAGAAGCGAGTCGAAGTGGAGAGAATAGCCAAGAGGGCAAGGTAAGCATGGTAAGAAAGGAGTTCGTAGCAGACGAAGTCGCAAGGATAATGACCGATGTCGACAGGGTAAGGAACATCGCCATCATTGCGCACGTCCACCACGGAAAGACCACGCTAACCGACTCCCTCCTGTCTATGGCAGGCGTTATATCAAAGTCCGTAGCAGGGGACGCACTTTACACTAATTATGAAGCAATAGAGAAGGACAGGAGGATGACAATAAAGTCAGCAGACATCTCCCTGGCATTCAATTACAAGGACAAGGACTACATAATCAATCTCATAGACACTCCCGGCCACGTGGACTTCGGAGGGCACGTCACAAGGTCGATGAGGGCTGTCGACGGCGTGGTTCTCGTAGTGGATCCTGTAGAAGGAATAATGCCCCAGACAGAGACGGTGCTAAGGCAGGCGCTCCAGGAGAAGGCAAGGCCAGTGCTGTTTGTCAACAAGACAGACAGGCTACTAAACGAGCTCAAGCTGACCCAGGAGCAGACCTTCGAGAGGCTGGTAAAGCTCATAACAGATCTCAACAAGATGATAGTAAGGTTCGCGCCGCCTGAATTTGCGCAGAAATGGATACTTAGCGTCGAGAATGGAAGTGTTGCATTTGGCTCCGCTTACAAGAAATGGGGCCTATCAATGTACATAATGAAGAAGTACAATGTCACGTTCAAGCAGATATTCGATCTCACCGCAAAGAACGATGAGGCCGAGCTGCAAAGACTTGCCCCAATAGATGAGGCAACTCTTTCCATGTGCATAGAGCACCTTCCAAGCCCAAGGGAGGCGCAGGCCTATCGTATACCTCACCTTTGGCACGGCGATCTCAATACTGAGGATGGTAAGGCGATGACCTCAGTTGACCAGAAGGCGAAGGTCAACATGGTGGTCTTCGGGGTCTCCTACGATCAGCACAGCGGGGAGGTCGCGATTGCAAGAGTGTTCTCTGGAACGGTAAAGAAGGGAACCGAGGTATTCATCAGCGGAAATGCAGACAAGCAGAGGGTTCAGCAAGTCAGCCTGTTCATGGGTCCTGATAGGGTAATAGTGGATGCCATATCCGCAGGCAACATTGCAGGGCTTGTGGGTCTGGATAATGTTTCAATAGGAGACACGGTAAGCGAGAACGACATAATGCCGTTCGAGCAGATAAAGCACTACTCAAAGCCAGTAGTTACAAAAGCCATAGAAGCCAAGGACACGCGGGACATGGGCAAACTAATAGAGGCGCTCAGGGAACTCACCAAAGGGGACCAGACGATAATTGCAGAGCTCAATCAGGAGACAGGAGAGCACCTGGTCAGTGGTATGGGGGAGCTTCATCTAGAGGTGATCGAGACCAAGATCAGGGATGAATTCAAGGTTCCAATAACTACATCAGAACCGATAGTGGTATACAAGGAGACCATAACCGGAGTGGCAAAGGACGTCGAAGGAAAGTCCCCAAACAGGCACACAAAGTTCTACTTAAACGTCTCGCCACTCGAGCCCGGAGTGCTGGATCTGCTCGACAGCGGGCAGTTCAAGGAAGGAAAGCCAAAGGGCAAGGCGCACATAGACGAGTTCATCAAGGCCGGAATGACAAGGGACCAGGCAAAAGGCGTGGTTAACATAAGGAACAACAGCGTTCTCATAGATTCTACAAAGGGGGTCCAGTACCTAAATGAGGTAATGGAGCTGTGCATAGAGGCATTCGACGAGGCTGTCAAGGACGGTCCTTTGGCCAGGGAGAAATGCACCGGAGTAAAGGTAGAAATAATGGATGCAACTATCCACGAAGACCCTGTTCATAGGGGTCCTGCGCAGATAATACCTGCAATGAGAAGGCCTATATATGCCGGAATGCTCATGGCCGGAGTCATACTTCTCGAACCTAAGCAGAAATTCACAGTAAACATACCGCAGGAATACCTCTCCGAAATAATCACATTCCTGCAAGGAAAGAGGGGTCAGATACTAGACATACAGCAGGAGAATGAGCAGGCCACAGTGCTTGCAAAAGTTCCTGTCGCCGAGGTAATAAAAGGTTTCTCAAACGAGATAAGGAGCCTTACCCAGGGCAAGGCCATATGGTACCCAGAGTATGCCGGATATGAGAAGCTTCCAAAGGACCTGCAGGACAAGGTTGTCAGGGAGATAAGGAAGAGGAAGGGAGTACCAGAGGAGCCTCCAACGCCTCAATCCTTCATGGACTGATCTTCTAGCTGGCAAGTCTTCAAAAATGCACTCGAGAGGACAGAATCATTTATATACCTATACGGTATAATGTAATTCTACATTGCATAATGCAACTATTTGTTGCACCAATGAAATGAGGTGTAAATATGGCAAAGAGCTATGTGAAATTCCAAGTGACTAAAGATGTCGCCGACAAGGCGCTGGAGGCAGTAAGGCTGGCAAAGCAGGGTGGCTCGGTAAGGAAGGGCATTAACGAGGTCACGAAGAGCGTCGAGAGAAATCTTGCTTCGCTTGTAGTGATAGCGGAAGATGTCGAGCCTGAAGAGGTAGTCATGCACATACCTACTCTTTGCGAACAGAAGAAGATCGCGTTCGTATACGTTCCCACAAAGCAGGACATAGGGACTGCAATAGGGATAAACGTTCCTTGCTCAGCTGTTGCAATAGAGAAGGCCGGAAGCGGCGAATCCGCAGTTAAGGAGGTCATTGCAAAGGTCACAGGAAAGGCTGCATCTGAATCCGGCTCAAAACCTGAGGCAAAGAAGGAGGCGCCTGTCGCTCCAAAGGCCGAGAAGCCAAAGAAGGAGAAGCATGCAAAGCCGGAAGCCAAAGCGTAAATAATCAAATAAAGTGTTCGGATGGCTGAAGAGCAGAAAATCGAATCAACCCATAAGGAGTCAATGGCGCAGAAGCCCAAGGGCAAGGCTCAGGAAGAGTCTACCCATTCGCAGCAGACTGTGCCCACAGCTCCAGATGAGAAGAAGTTCGAGGGATACCTCTCAGAGGTGGTCGAGCTCGCAGGCAGAAGGACCGGGATATACGGAGAGATAAAGCAGGCAATGTGCAAGATACTTGAAGGGAAGGACAAGGGACGGGTAATAAGGAGAAACATTGCAGGCAGGATAGAGGTCGGGGACATAATAAGGCTCCCGGACACCAGCAGGGAGGACAAGCCGATAAGGTCAAGGTAATATCATGAAATGCTCTTATTGCACCGCGGAAATAGAGAGGGGTACCGGAATGATGTATGTCAGGAAGAACGGCACTGTAAGGTACTACTGCTCCACAAGGTGCTACAAGCTTAACGCGCTGCACAATCGTACTCCTAGCAAGAAGGAGATTGCAGAAAGGGCGAAGGGATAAGTGCCTATTTTTATATTGAAATGAGTATACCTTAGCGAGCACACGACCAATTCACGTGAAGATGATGAAGAAGCTTTCAAATGCAATAATAATAGTGCACTTCGGCGAGCTCTGGCTGCGCGGAAAGAATCGCAACGTATACATACAAGCCCTAAAGAGGAACATAACCGAGAAGCTCGCAGGCGAGGCATTTACTCTAAAAGACGATTACGACCGTCTGATAATAACACCGGGAAGGCGGTCCAACATAGATGACATAGCATCAAAAGTATCCAAAGTATTCGGCATCAGCGCGTATGAAGTCGCATACATCGCCAAACCAACGCTAAGGAGCATAGTCTCGACATCGATATCGCTGATAAGGAAGGAGGGGCTCAAAAAAGTCAAGATAATACCGCATAGATCCCACAAGGAGTTCAAGTTCGATTCAATGGATATAATACACGATCTTGCAAATGCCGCGCAGAAGATTGGCGCAGAGCCTGTTGTAAAGGGGTTTGAGTCACAGATATACATAAGTGTGAAGAAGGATGCTGCATACATCTACTCGGAGAAAAGGAGGGGCGCAGGAGGTCTCCCTGTAGGCACAAGTGGGAGGTGCGTTGTGCTCCTCTCCGGAGGAATAGACTCTCCAGTTGCGGCATGGTATGCAATGAAGCGTGGTCTCATCCCAATTTACGTGCACGTGCATGGATTCTCATCCAACGGCGAGGCGAGCTCTTCGAAGATAAGCAGGATAGTTAAATTACTCTCAGAATACTACCCGAGCGGTCATGTCTATTACATACCCTCCCACATATTCCAGATGGGGGCCATGAAGACCGGAAAGTACGAGCTTGTGATGATGAAGGGCTTCATGCTGCGGGTAGCCGAAGAGATAGCCAAGAAGGAAGGCGCAGGAGCCATAGTCACGGGGGAGAGCCTGGGCCAGGTGGCATCGCAGACGCTCTCAAACATAGCCGCAGAGGAGAGCACAACGATCATCCCCATACTCAGGCCGCTCATAGGAATGGACAAGCTGGAGATAACCGAGTACGCGAGGAAGATAGGCACCTATGACGAGTCGATAAAGCCGTACAAGGATGTCTGCTCAATAACCTCAAAGAATCCTGCAATAAGCATGAGTCCAAAGCTCTTCAAGTCCATATCAAAGGATATCAATCTCCCTGGGCTTGCAAGAAGATCGATAAAGTCCGGCGCTGCCTTGCAATAGCTATTTTTATATATTTTGCATTGAATACCAATTCATGGGTCTTATAGCAAATGTCTTCATAATCGCAGTGATAGTCCTTGTCATACTATTCGCAGTCTCGTACCTGTCGCAGGGCGCAAAGCAGTCGCTAACAAACGCACAGGCCGTCGCGCAGGTTACCGATTTCATAAAATCGTCCTTCCCCAATTCAATGGTAAATGTCACTACGAATGCTACCCCTTCATTAGCATATCCTGGCAGCTGGTCGATAAGGGCGCAGGCGATAATAAACGGCTCAAAGCCATGCCCGTCGGATTTCGTATACACATTTGACGTGCCCGCATTCTCTCTTGTGAACAATACTCAGAACGTCTACACCTCAAACTGCAAGATATATGAGACTGCAATCGGGGCATCTCCTATCGCAATAGCATGGACGTATGCAAAACTCAATCTGTCGCAGGTGCGCCATTTTGTCGACAAGTATTCGTACGCCAACGTCTCTGTAACCGCAAAGCATTACCAGACGCTGCCCCTAAACGGCACAAATGTGACAAATGTCTGGCTTGTTACCTACTCTGCGCCGCTTTCAAACCATACCGTCTCAGTGGTGCTGGGTCAGTCAAACGGAATAGTGCTGAGCATTTACAACACCTCTAAGCCTAGCTGATGCCACGCTGCAGAATCGCTATCCTCCTGACCTGCCCTCCATGTTCAATGTCCCTATAGCCTACGGGCGTGAACCTTAATCCTGAGAAAAACTTCATGGCATCAGCATTCTCCTCGTCGACTTCTGCAGTGAATCTGGTCATGCCCATCTTCACCGCTTCTTCCATGGCCTTAACTAGAAGCTCTCCGCCGATGTTCCTGCCGCGGTAGCCGCGCTCTACGAGTATGCCTACAACGCCCATGTCAAAATCCGCCCTGGCAATCTCGCACTCGGCTGCTATAATCCCATTATCTTCAGTGACAAGATCCACGAGACTGCGGGATGCCATACCGTGCAGCTTCCTTTCGAATATCTCTTCTATCTGCTGCACTGTCGGCTCCTCCTCGAACCACGTTGCAAGCGGATAATCGTAGTACGCGCTTATCATGAACTTCGAAAGCCGTCTAAGATCGTCGTGTGCGAGCTCGCGTACGCGCAAAATATGCACCAATTGCAGTAAGAGTAACAAAAGAAAATCTTTTAAGCATTCCAATACAAAGCAATTACGGTTGTATGGCGCTAAGCAGACAGGCTGCAAAGAAGATACTCAAGGAGTCCGGCGCGGCGAGGGTCAGTGACGAGGCTGCGGATGAGCTTGCTGAAGCGATAAACAAGTTTGCATACGGGATTGCGAAGAAGGCCGTCAAGCTTGCATCACATGCAAAGCGCGCTACAGTAAAGAAAGAGGACGTAGACCTGGCATCCTAGCGCTTTTTAGAGAATTGCTAGCGCAGAGACTCCTCCAAGCTTGAGCAGTATCATAGTGCCGACCCCAGGAAGTCCGAAGAGCGCTATAGAGACAAGCTCCGGAACGGAGTAGCTGAACGTTATGCCCATCACGCTGTTTGCTATATAAAGCAGTATCAGACCGAGCAATACGTTCATGATGAATCCAACTATCAGCTTCGTAATCAGTCCCCCAATCTTCAGCACAACGAAGATCAAAAGCGCTATGCCCAGCACCGTGAATCCGACAGATGCAAAAGAGTTCAAAATTGATGAAAGTACCATGCTCTAGGATTGGCAGCATAATCTTATATTCTATTCTATCGGAATTCGGAATAATAAATCAGGTATGCATTCAAAAAGCGTCCTGTTGCACGAGGGCCGAAACTGCTATTTATATACTTCTGCGTACATAATCCTTTCGTGGTGTGCGGACGGCTCACGGTCACCATGACTGAGGAAGCTCTCCCCATGCAGAGTGCGTGTGGCGCAATGCCTTATTCGGAACAGAAACGATACTGCTGCGGCGCATAAAGCGATGACGATACGAGCGCGCCGGTGCAGATGAAACGGCCGATGTGCGCACAGTGAGCATGCAAGGCCTAAAGGCCGCTTAGTCGAATGCCGTCTAAAACAGAAGGGGGGCTACGGCACACCACACTATTTTCTTACGGCAAAAAGAGTGATCTCCTGCCTGTTGTGCGGAAGCACTTTCCACCTCCTTATATTGAATTTCGGCCCAATCCTTGCCTCTACCTCTTTCATGTATATTCCAACATTCTTGTGCATGCATTTTAGCGTCATTATAAGCATCGCGCCTCTTCGCATAAGTCTGGAGTACATCATAACTGCACTAGCCGATTCTATCCCTCCCGCGTTTATGTCATCACCTACTAAGTCGACCTCAAGTCCGTAAAGCGCAGGATATGCCTTGTCAAGTCTGCAGACCAGATGCACTATGCTTCCTGGTCTTGGACCATTTCTGGCAATTCCAAAATGTTTCACGTCCTTTATTATTCTTACTCCCACTCCCTCCTTCCTTATCTTGTCGTATTCCAATCTTCCGCTGTCTATTGCTATGACTGAAGCACCCTTCTTTGCCAAGAAGAGGCTCCATCCTCCCGGTGCAGCTCCTATGTCAATGGCAATCTTAGGCGCTTTAATCCCAAATTCTCTAAACGCCTCAATTATCTTGAACTCTGCTCTTGACACCTTTTTTTCCTTGTTCTCCCTGAAAGGATCTATGAATCCATGCGGATGAGTTGCAATGTTTATCCTTCCCCAATAGCACTTGCTATCCATTAACACGCAGTAGGCCAGGGTATCTGCAGATTTCAAATCAATGCTGTATCTAAGTCCTTCAAGCTCTTTGCCTATCGCAACTTCTATGTCCTTTGCAGAGTATCCCCTCTTGCAGTTCACGTCAAAGCACTCAAGCCTAAGCGGTTCTTTCTTGTCAAGTCCAAGCCTGTAAAAACCCTTTTTTATCGAATTTATGTATCTTTTCTGGTCTATCTCATATCCTTCTACAAGCGGAAAGTAGCCGTATATGAATGTTGCCCCGTCCAATTCCCTGATCTTCCTGGAACTTATATCGGCTATCATGAGGTTGTGCTGCTCGCTAATTATCCTTGGACTACCCACTTTCCCTAGCTCCTCAAGCGCGCTTTTCCTAAAGCTGTCTGCATACAAAAATAAGTAGATCATGGTAAACTTGCCCTAAAGCGCCTCATGGACTTAATCAGCATTACTAATATGCCTCAAAGGAAACTATTTAAATAGTGGTGATTTAATATCTATTTATGCCTTCTTCGAGACAAAAAGCGGTAGCCAAGAACCACAAAGCAAAACCAGGCAATCCTATAGAAAGGGCGCAAACATCAATAGAATATCTATCCACATTCTCAATAGCATTGCTGATAATATTAGTAGTGCTCGCCATGATGGGCCTCAACTTCTTCGGAAACAATTCCGTGCAGAGCCTTGCTTCATCATCATGCTACCTATCAGCAGGGCTTGAGTGTTCTCAGATTGCGATAACAAATAACGGCGTAGCTGCATCTGCTATAATAATATTCACGAACAATCTCGGTAGGCAGATAAACTTCCAGAATTCAAACTCGATAGTGGTGACCTCCGGCACAACGCAGAAGTCCTACTATGGCAACTGCTATCCTGCAAACGCGGTTCCAGGCGCAACAGTGGTATGCAATGTTACCCTCTCAGGCTACTCCCCTTCAATAGGCGAGCAGCTCAGCCCAACATTCCAGCTAAAGTATTCAGAGTGCATAAGCGGGCAATGCATTGGCTATAATACTTCAGGAAGCGGAATAACGTATGTATCAACAAATATACCTATTTACAAAATCACGCTTTTAACAATTCCCTCTGGAGGAACCGTCTCGGTAAACGGCGTCCCATACCTTAGCAACTCCATACTTTACTTCGTAGGTGACATCTCATATTCAATAGATGCACAGCCGTCATATGGTGGTACATCATTCCAGGGATGGGTAACTCAGGGCGGCGTCATAGCTTCAAATACGCTCAGGTTGTCATCATCAGCCATAGCATCCTCGAACGGCATTCTTGAAGCGTCATACATTCCTCCATCTACTTCTACCACTTCATCCACTTCATCCACCACATCCACCACATCCACCACATCAACCTCTACCGGAACCTCCACATCCACCACATCCACTACAACCGTCGCCGCCACAAACGCAGCTACCAACGCAGCATCAACAGTGACCACCAACGCAGCTACCAACGCAGCATCAACAGTGACCACCAACGCAGCTACCAACGCAGCGTCTTCTACTACTGGCTGTTCATCTGGCACTTCGGTCTACGGAAGCGCCAACATAACGCTCGCAAACGGCACAACAATCACTGCCAACCGGATAAGCGCAGGTACGATGATACTCTCCTATAATCTAGTCACGCACATGCTGCAACCATCCCTTGTATCTGGAGTGTATAAGCTCACTGCGAACAATACATACACCTTTAACAACAAGTTGAAGGTGGACGGGAACGAGATAATGCTAATCAACGGCGTGTGGGCCAGAGCCTACACTGCAAAGGTTGGCGATTACCTCTTCGATCCGCTTACCAATGAGCGTGTGACCATAACGGATATCAATGTGACAAACACCGGCGGCAACGTGTACGACCTGATAGGGTCCCCGGTAAACAACTACATTGCAAACGGATTCCTGATAGACAAGGACACCACCTCAGGAAGTGACAGCTGCATTTCAGTAACCGGAGATTCAATGATAACACTAGCAAACGGCGCAACCGAGACCGTGAGCAGCGTGCGGCTAGGCACGCTCGTGCTGGGCTATAATCTACTGACAAAGATGCTTGAACCCACTGTGGTCATGTCAACAGACTTCCACAACACCACTACAGAATACATAATCAACGGAAACCTGAAGGTCGACGCAGAGGAACAGCTCATAGTAAATGGAACAGACGTGCACGCATCAAACCTGAAGATTGGGGATCACCTCTTCAATCCGCTTACAAATCAGAACGTGGTCGTATCCAGTATAAAGATAATCAATGGCAACTTCACTCTCTACGACATAAATACTGCGCCTGTTGATGATTACATCGTCAATAGCTATTTGATAACCTAATACATAAAAATTGCAAATGAATCAAAATCAATTGCAATTGCACCAATTCGTAATTCCAGTGTTAATTGCAGAAATTCAGACTCGTAGCATAGTAGTGTATGTTAAGCCTGCAATTTTTGAATAATTTTATATGCCGATATAATAATGCCCTAGGAAAATAGCCGCTAAATGACTACATATGTTGAACTTAGGGACAGATATTGGGAATTAGGAAAGAGATAGTTTTCTGAAAAATTCGATCAAACGAATGTATTTAAATCATACTTAACTATTATATTATAACTATGTCCAGAAACATTCGCAAGAAGGAAAAGTTCCAGGCGTCTATAGAGTATCTCTCAACGTTTTCAATCGCACTTCTCATAATATTAATAATACTTGCAGTGGTTGGCCTTAATCTTTTCGGAAACAATTCCTTGCAGAACCTTGCCACATCCTCATGTTACTTGTCAGCAGAACTTCAGTGCTCTCAGATAGCCATATCAAACAACGGCATATCTACCTCAGCAATAATAATCTTCACAAATAATTTAGGTAGGCAGATAAACTTCCAGAATTCAAACTCGATAGTGGTGACCTCCGGCACAACGCAGAAGTCCTACTATGGCAACTGCTATCCTGCAAACGCGGTTCCGGGCGCAACAGTGGTATGCAATGTTACCCTCTCAGGCTACTCCCCTTCAATAGGCGAGCAGCTCAGCCCAACATTCCAGCTAAAGTATTCAGAGTGCATAAGCGGGCAATGCATTGGCTATAATACTTCAGGAAGTGGGATAACCTATGTGGCCCCAAAGATTATTCTCTATCGTGTAAGGCTTCTTACAAGTCCTGACGGAGGGACGGTATCGGTAAACGGCGTCCCATACCTTAGCAACTCCATACTTTACTTCGTAGGAGACATATCCTATTCAATAGATGCGCAGTCATCTTATGGCGGCACGGTATTTCAGGGCTGGATAACACAGGGTGGGGTCGTCGCTTCAAACACACTCAGGTTGTCCTCATCAGCCATAGCATCCTCAAACGGCACTCTTGAAGCATCATACATCCCTCCAACCACATCCACTACTTCTACAACCACAAGTACGACTACCTCAACGTCTTCCACAACCACATCCACCACCTCTCCAACTACCTCTTCAACCACCACCTCCCCAACCACCTCCCCAACCACCTCCCCAACCACTTCCCCAACCACTTTCCCAACCACTTCCCCAACCACCTCTCCAACCACCTCTCCAACCACCTCCCCAACCACTTCCCCAACCACCAGTGCAACCACCTCCATTTCTTCTACAACTTCCATTACAACCACATCCACTTCCGCTACAACCACTTCCATTTCATATGACGTATACTTTGTTGGAAGTCCTTCTGCCGGAGGAACTCCTACTGATGCTTCGGGCCAGACAACCTGTGTTGAATCTGCCGGCGGTGTTTGCGGAATGTATGCAAATACAAATTCTGGATATACCTTCTCACATTGGACCTGCTCCGGTGGGGCGTGCGCCTCCGCCGGTTACTGCGGCACATGTTCCATCACGTCTGCCACAATCTACGGGTCATTAACCTTGACTGCATATTACACATCATCTGGAGGCACAACGACTGTTAACGGATGCAGCAGTTCCGGAGTCATATATGGAACCAACCAATGCAATGGCGCTTACTATGGTTATTGCTCAAGTCTCGGAACATCATACATATATGAGGGCGGCGCAGCAAATGACGGTTGCACCGGATCCACACCCAACTTATGCCACACGTGTGGCGCAACTGATGATCTTGGAAACGTGGAAGGAACTTCAAATGATGATGGCGATAGCTGCGACTCCTGGTCCTGTTGATAATTAAATAGGGTATAATATGGATGAAAAGATAAAACTGCTCATAACTGTATTTTCCATAATACTTGTAATTGTAGTAGTCCTTTTCTTATATTATGCCGATAATGCCACTTCAAAATTAAATGAATCAAATTACTCCATTTCAAATGTCTCAATACACGCAATGCATTCCATAGGCAGCAAACCTAATTTCTCAATAGCTTACCTTGAGTATTCGACATATCCTGTATCGACCCAAACCGGCTATTCAAAAAATAATGGCTCATATTATACTACCTACTCTAAATACATCTATACTAATTATAGTGGATCATTGGTTCTCAACATCGCGTATCTTATCTCGCCTTATTACAATGCGTCAAGGGTATTAACTGGCATGATTGAAAATACGCTAAGTGGTGATTACATAAGCTGTTCACGCATGGATGCGTACGTCCTAGTAAATTGTACAAACACCCCTCCAAATCTCCCCTATCCCGGCCTAGAAGGTACTTTCCTCAATTTCCTAAATTTATCATTGCAAAATAGATACTATTACGTCAACGGTACAGTTCATACTTTTGCAAATCTTTCTTCATCCGAAACTACTATCTCAAATTCCAGTTTCATTGGATATCCATGCCAGCTTAGCAGATCGCACATATTTGATGCACAATACCCAAGTATAAACGGAACTTCATATAGATGCATTTCATCTCAATATGGGGTTCCATTGCTCATATTCATAGACCTGCACGATCCGTATTACAACAATGTCGGCGCAGACATAATACTCAATGTATCTGCAATTTACATAAACCCAAAAGTTAATGAATCGTACTTTAAGATAGTTACAAACAGGACAGAACTATTCCCTCAAAGTATGATCAGTAAATAGGCGTATATTGTATGCCAAGAAACCATCGAAAGGCAAAATCGCCAAACAAACGCAATGCAGTTGGCAAAACGATAGCCTTAGGCAAAAAAATATCAACGGCCGCGTTTATAATTATATTGGTTGTTGTTCTGTATTACGCTTCATCTGGCGCTGTTCGTAAGTTTAGCCCTACTACAACATCGCCAAAATTCAACAACGTAACACTTAACATAACTATGAAAGTGGTTAATGACCAGGCCCTGGCCGTTCCGTTCAATTATTACTGGGCTCTTGGCAATTATACTAAAAATATTGTTGCAACACCAGATGGAAATTATTCCTACCTAGTAACCATTACATCAATTGGTAATTGGACTACTTTTAAAGGCCTAATGGACCCAAGGAATACCACTCCAGAGCCAAAAAATGGTTCCGGAACATTCATTGAAACCTATTCCTTGCAGGTGCCAGGAAACCTAAACCTATCACGTCCGACAACTGGATTTATCGGCACATATAATTTTAACGGGTCATTGCAAAACATTCTTGCAGGCATGCCACCAAGCAACATATTTAACTGGCCCGGAGCGTATTTTAGTACCGGCTTTGAGTATGTGAATTTGATTAATGTCAACGAGACGTTCATGTATGGCAATCAGACATACAAGTACCATTATACAAATATTAACGGTCAAATAAATGAGACGCACAGTGGAGACATTTTAACATAGCTTTATTGCAAAAATGTAGGAAGTTGACAAATAGTCACAAAGCGAATAGAACTTTGTTAAGTAACGAATATGCAAAATTACTTTTGAGACGAAAGTCTTTTAGAATTTTCAAATGTATGAAATAAAATAAGGCCAATTGAGATCAAATGTCAACTTCCTAAAAATGGCATAGCGCTATCCTTTTAAACTTAACTTGCCTATCATTATTGTGAATTCATACTCATTATTATAAACCAAGATGGCCAGGTGAGAATATGTCGGAATCGAATGCTATAGGACACGTCCAAGATGCTGAGGCAAAGGCAAAAAAACTTGTTGCAGACGCTGAAAAGAGGAAGGCAGAGAAGATCCAGAAGGCCAATGAAAGAGCAAGGCAGATTGTTGATGAGGCAGAGGCAAGGGCAAAGCCGCTTCGCGACGACGTCATAAAGAGCGCCACAGAGCAGGCCAATGCAGAACGCGAAAAGAGTCTCTTCGAAGCAAGCGCTATGGCAAAGAAGGTCCAGAAGGAGGAGCTTGGAAAAAACAGGATAAAAGGCATTGCGGAGAAGGTTGTAAGGCAGATATTTAGTTGATTTATTTGTTCCATACAGAGCCGATGCAAAAAGTGAGGATAGTCTCACTAGAGCGGGACAAACCTAAGGTTGTTGCTGCGCTGCACATGCTCGGCGCCATTGACCTGCGGAAGAGCAAGCTTGAGATATCTGATGACAGATCCGATTCACGCTCTGGTGAACTCTCCGATTATCTGATAAAGGTTACTGGCGCTCTGCAGATGCTAAGTCCACAGCAGATAAAAACCGAGAAGCACATGTCCGTGGATCACATTATAAAGGAAGTTTCCAAGGCAAAGGTGCTAAACGAAATATATTCCCTTGCAAATGAACGCAAGCTAATAGAGGACGACCAGAAAGCCATAGATTATGCACAGCACATAGCGAATGCTCTACACGGAGTCAGGATGGACTTCGCCAGGACGAAGAGCGATTATCTCTCATACAGGGCGTTCGAGTCCGATTCAAGGAGTGCAAAGCAGGTCGCAAGCGCCATAAGCAGATCAAAATCCGAAGGCGTAGAGCTGAACATCTCCAAATCAGGCAAGAACCAGGAGCTAATCCTTCTCGTGGCCGACAAGAAGGCAAGTGTTGATGATCTTCTCAAGGGAATAAAGCTCAATGAACTCGACCTCTCTGCAAAATACCTTGAGGGAAGCCCCATAGAGGTACTTAAGACACTATCTTCAAGGAGAAAGACTAACGATAGGCGTCTTTCAGTAATAGCTGCAAGGCTCGCGGACATAAGCAAGAGTAGCTATTCGCGGCTATCAAACCTCAGGGAGATGCTAGAGATAGAGCTCTCAAGGTCAGAGGTAAGCGGCGGCTTCAAGAGAACAGACAACACCTTCGTAGTGGAGGGATGGGTCCAGAAGGAGCGCGTTGAAGAGCTCAAAGAAAGAATATCCAACGTTACGCACAAAAAGGCCTACATCGAGGAGCTTGAAGGCGATGAGCTTGCTCCTACAGTCACCAAGAGACCCAAGTTCTTACAGCCTTTTGATTACATGGTAAGCTTCTATTCTGTCCAGAGGAGCGATGAGATAGATCCTACATGGATCTTCATACTCCTGTTCCCTATATTCTACGGCCTCATGGTCACCGACGTCGGTTACGGATTTGCATCGCTGCTGCTTGCAACGTACATAACGAAGAAGACCGATCCTGACGGCCTGATGTACAATGCAGCCAAGATATGGCAGCTTAATTCCTTCGCCGCAATGTTCTTCGGCTTCCTATCCAACCAGTACTTCGGATTCCAGCTTGGGTATTCGACGCCATTTAGCTTCGATTGGCTCAAGAACACACCAGAGATAATAGCAATATCCGTACTATTCGGCGTATTGCAGGTGGTGATAGGTCTTGTCATAGGGATAATAAACAGCTACAACCACGGTCACAAGAAGATGGCTTATGCAAGATTCGCCTCAATACTCGTTGTTCTTCTGGGAACAGTTGCAGTATCAGGAGCATTTTTCGGCGCGTTCAACCCAACAATTACGGATATATCCGCAGCAATCGCTGTAGTATCGCTTATACTTACAATAGTCTTCAGCGGAAGCGAAGCCACCGAAGTTACCAACCTGATAACACATCCTCTAAGCTACGCAAGGCTTATGGGGTTCGGCCTTGGAAGCGTCATAATTGCGTTTCTTATAGACATGGCATTCACGCCACATATGAGCAGTGGCATTATCGTCTTCACGCTTTACCTAATCATATTTATAGCTTTACACTTCCTTAATATGGTGCTGTCGATATTCGAGGGGATCGTTCAGGGAATACGGCTCAATTTCGTCGAGTTCTTCTCGAAGTTCTATATAGGAAATGGGGTAAAATTCAAGCCCTTTAGCTATAGGAGGATTTATACTAAAGAATAAATGGTGAATTATGTGGCAATAGACATGAACGCTGCGATAGCAGCAATAGGTGCCGGAGTTGCAATAGCGGGCGGAGCAATAGGAACCGGAGTGGCGCAGTCTGGAATAGGGAGCGCAGGTCTCGGATTGATAGCCGAGAAGAAGGAGAATCTTGGTATAGTCCTCCTCTTCTTCGTCATTCCCGAAACGCTTCTGATATTCGGTTTCGTGATAGCAATCCTGATAATGCTCACCGCAGGCATAGTATAAGGGGTAAGCATGTCCCTAGATGCTATAAAGAAGAGCATTATCAGCGATGCACAGGCCAAGGCCTCTGCCATCGACTCCGAGGCTAGCAGCGAATCAAAGCGCATAGTAAAGGAGGCCGAAGAGAAAGCAAAAGGCATCCTTTCGCGTGCTGATTCCGAAGCAAAAACCGAGGCAGACCGACTTGTAAAAGAAGCCAGGGCGGGAGCTGAGACCGAAGCTAATTCAATGATACTGGAGGCAAGAGGCGCTGCAATAGAGCGCGCCCTCAAATCCGTCTCAAGCAGTGTAGAAAAGACAATATCTCACGAATACTCCAAGAAGCTCTTCGAGAGCGGACTTGCTCAGTTTAGGGAGGTATCAAACTCCACCCCCAAGGTAATGACTAGCAAGAAGAATGCGAACCTGCTCAAGGGAACAAAGTTTGGGGTAGAATACTCGGAGATCGATGGATTCATCTTCTCAACCGATGATGGAAGGATAAGGCTAAATGCTTCTGTTGACAGTGTGGTGGAGAAGAGCCTTGACGGGGCAAGGAAGCTCATATCGAAGGAGCTCTTTGGCGGACATACTGCTCCCAAACTGAGGCCGGAAAGGAAGCAGAAGCCGGCTGCGGCCAAGAAGGGCAAGAAGGGCAAAAAGTGATTCTTTGAAGGCAGGTTATGTTGCTGCAATGCATTACGGCTACTCCAGCGCTAGGGTCAAGGCCATGGAGAGCAGGCTCATAACCAACAAGATCATGCAGGAAATAATGAATGCCAAGGACGCCAGCAGCATACTCTCCATACTCTTTCAGGGAGACTATAAGAAGGAGCTTGAGGAGTTTGGCGGCCTGGAGATAAAGGGGGAGCTTATAGACTTCGCGCTAAGCAAGAATCTTGCCAAGAGCGTAGCCAAGCTCGTGCAGATCTCTCCAACAACCGAAAGGAAACTTGTGCGCTCGATAGTGGGCAAATGGGATCTATACAACGTCAAGATTGCTATAGAGGCTAAAGACAGAAAGTCGAGCTATGATGCCATTGCAAGATACCTAATAGACTATGGCATGTATGATGCGGCATTCGTAAGGGACGTGATGCGCGAGGATTCCATAGAAGGGATGTTCAACAAGTTCATGATAAATTCCCCGTACAGGGATATCCTCAAGGAGTCGCTGGAATCGTACAAGAAGAGCAAGAACGCCGTCGATGCCGTAGCTGCAATAGACAAGAACTACTACAAGGCGCTGGGAGACGTCATAATAGGCTTAAGGGTCATAGACAACAGCTCGGCCAGGATAATAAAGATGGACATAGACATGAAGAACCTGCTTCTCATGGTAAAGGCAAAGAGGGCGGGATTAAAGTTCTCAGAGATAAGCGGCAGCATAATTGGCAGCGGCAACATGCCTCCAAATGAGCTCGAGCAGATATACAACGGCTCAAAGGACATAGAGTCGATGGTGATGCAGGCAAAGCTCTACGACATGAAAGCCGCAGTTGACGTCTACAAGTCGCAGAAGCTCAAGCACCTGCTCGTATTTGAGATAGGATTAAGGAATGCGATATTCAACAAGAGCATTAGCCTGCTCAATCACAGCATACTCTCATTCGGCGCGATACTCGCGTACGCCTACATGAAGGAGATAGAGATATTCACTCTTAGGGTGCTGATAAACAGCAAGATGTATGGTCTTAGCAAGGAGGAGACCTCAAGGCTGATAGTATGGAAGAACGCTTAGACAAGGGATACAAGATAGCATACGTGGGCAACAACCTGCTTAGCGTGGGCTTCAAGATCGCCGGGATAACCGAGTCATACGTAGCATCAGACTCTGCGCAGGCGGAGAGCAGGATGAAGGAGCTCACTACAAGAAGCGACATCGGGATAATAATTATCACATCATCCGTAAGGAAGCTGATAAAGGACAGGAGGCTCTCCGAGGCAATATCCTCGAGCCTTCTACCTCTTGTGATGGAGATTCCGGAGCTCAACGAGCAGGTGCTTGAGGAGGACACTCTCAGGAATCTGATAATGCGCGCGATAGGAATAGACATAACAAAGAACGTATGATCAGATGAATATTATTGATATTTAAGTGGTTGATATGGGAAATATTGAAAGAATCTCCGGGCCTCTTGTCGTAGCAAACGGCATGACGGGCACCAAGATGTATGACGTAGTGAAGGTAGGCGACGCGAAGCTTATAGGAGAGATAATCCAGCTCAAGAAGGATCGCGCCGTGATCCAGGTGTATGAGGATACGACCGGGCTCAAGCCAGGAGAGGCCGTAGTATCAACAGGAGAGCCCCTCTCAGTCGAGCTCGGTCCTGGCGTCCTTGGAAACATATACGACGGAATCCAAAGGCCTCTTGAGATACTCGAGGCTAAGAGCGGCGCATTCATCGGGAAGGGATTGACGGCTGATGCGGTAAGCAGATCAAAGAAATGGAAATTCGTCGCTGAGAAAGGGGTCAAGAACGGAGCGAATGTGAAGCAGGGTCAGATAATAGGGCACGTGCAGGAGACCGAATTCCTAAAGCACTACATAATGGTTCCTGCGGGAGTCGACGGAAAGATAAGCGGGTTAAAGGACGGCACTTTCAAGGTGGACGATAGGATTGCAACGGTTGAGAAGGGGGGAAAGAAGACAGAGATCACAATGCTCCAAAAGAGGTCTGTTAGGAGGGCCAATCCATTCACAAGGAAGTTCAGGACAGAGGAGCCTTTGATAACCGGCCAAAGAGTCATAGACATGCTCTTCCCGATAGCAAAGGGAGGAACCGCTGCAGCTCCTGGGCCATTCGGAAGCGGAAAGACTGTAATACAGCACCAGCTTGCGAAATGGTCGGATGCGGACATAATAATCTACGTCGGATGCGGTGAGCGAGGAAACGAGATGACCGAAGTCCTTGAGGAGTTCCCTCACCTTAAGGATCCTAAGACCGGAAGGCCGCTAATAGAGAGGACAACGCTAATAGCAAATACAAGCAACATGCCTGTGGCCGCAAGAGAGGCCAGTATATATACCGGAATAACCATGGCCGAGTACTTCAGGGACATGGGATACAGCGTCGCAATACTTGCTGATTCAACTTCAAGATGGGCCGAGGCAATGAGAGAGATATCTGCAAGGCTCGAGGAGATGCCTGGAGAGGAAGGATATCCTGCTTATCTGCCAAAGAGGCTTGCAGAATATTATGAGCGTAGCGGCAAGGTTGAATCGCTCGGAGGGAAGGTCGGATCAATAACAATAGTGGGGGCGGTCTCTCCTGCAGGAGGAGACCTCTCAGAGCCCGTGTCGCAGGGAACTTTAAGAGTCGTGAAGACCTTCTGGTCCCTTGACGCGTCTCTTGCATACGCAAGGCACTTCCCTTCAATAAACTGGCTCACGAGCTACTCGCTCTACGGCCCTGACCTTGAACCATGGTACGTGAAGAACTACGGTGAGGAGTTCATCTCCAACAAGGACGAGGTAATGAAGATACTGCAGAAGGAGTCAGAGCTCAAGGACATAGTGCAGCTTGTAGGTGCCGAGGCTCTTCCGGACGAGGAACGACTTGTACTGGAGATAGGGAGGATGCTCAGGGAGGATTTCCTAAGGCAATCCGCATTCGACGAGATAGATGCATACACAAGCATGAAGAAACAGATATTCATGATCTCAACGATACTTCACTTCAGGAAGATGGCTCAGGAGGCGATAAAGGTCGGAGTGAACGTTGACAAGATAGGCAAGCTAAAAGTACGGGAGAGCATCTCAAGAATGAAGGAGACCAAGGAGGATGACGTTGCAAGGGCAGACGCAAGGATAAAGTCGGAGATAGATTCCGAGTTCAATGCTCTGCTAAAGGAGTACAGGCAGGGTGAAGTGGAGTAGGTGATATTATGAAATTCGAGATAGAATATAGCACAATAGAGAACGTTGCGGGACCTCTGGTAGTTGTAGGGAAGATAAGGAATGCACAGTACAACGAAATCGTGAAGATAAAGCTCCAGAACGGAGAAGAGAGGCTCGGACAGGTGCTCGATACCAGCGATACGCAGGCTGTTGTACAGGTCTTTGGTCCTACTGACGGAATAAACGTCAATAAGACATCCGTAAGTTTTCTTGGAGAGACCTTCAGGGTCGGAGTAAGCGAGGACATGCTTGGAAGGGTCTTCGACGGACAGGGGAGGCCAAGGGACTCTGGCGCATCGGTAGCTGCTCAGGAGAGCAGGGACATAAATGGTGCCCCGATAAATCCGGTGGCAAGGGCATCTCCTAGCGATTTCATAGAGACAGGAATATCTGCCATAGACGGCCTGAACACTCTGGTAAGGGGGCAGAAGCTTCCAATATTCTCGGCATCAGGGCTTCCGCACAACCAGCTTGTCACGCAGATCACAAGGCAGGCCAACGTCAAGAATTCAACTGAGAGCTTCGCAGTTGTATTTGCAGGAATAGGCATAACCTACGATGACTACAGCTACTTCGTCAGCGAGTTCAGGAAGACCGGCGCGCTTAAGAGGACGGTGGCCTTCATCAACCTTGCAGACGATCCGAGCATAGAAAGAATAATTACGCCAAGGCTTGCGCTCACAACGGCAGAATACCTTGCATACGAGAAAGGAATGCACGTTCTGGTGATACTAACGGACATGACAAATTACGCCGAGGCTCTCAGGGAGCTCTCAAGCGCAAGGGAAGAGGTGCCTGGAAGGAGAGGATATCCTGGATACATGTACACTGACCTAGCAAGCCTATACGAGCGTGCGGGCTTGGTGAAGGGAAAGAAGGGAAGCATAACTCAGCTTGATGTGGTAACAATGCCAAGCGACGACGTCACCCATCCGATACCTGACCTTACTGGTTACATAACTGAGGGACAGATGTTCCTTAGCAGGGAGCTTGTCAACAAGGGGCTCTATCCAGCGATACAGCCGCAGGGCTCATTGTCTAGGCTCATGAACAACGGTATAGGAAATGGAAAGACACGTGAGGATCACAGAGGTGTGGCGGACCAGCTATACGGGATGTATGCAAAAGCGCTAGACGCAAAAAATCTCAGCGCAATAGTGGGAGCAGAGGCTCTGAGCGAGAGCGACAGGAGATATTTGAAGTTTGGTGACGATTTCGAAAGCAGGTTCCTCAAGCAGGGCTTCTATGAGCGCAGAACAATAGAGGAGACGCTCAATCTTGGATGGGAGCTTCTTTCGGAAATTCCTGAAGGCGAGCTCACCAGAGTCAAGAAGGAATTTATTGAGAAATACTACAAGAAGAAGGCATAAGGATGGCAAATCTAAACCCGACAAGGCTCAATCTCATAAACCTCAAGAAGAGGATAGTCACTGCTAGGAAGGGTTATGGGATACTAAAGAGGAAGAGGGAGGTGCTTGTCATAGAGTTTCTCAACCTCCTCAAGCAGTCCAAGGAGAGCAGGTCGGTGCTTAACGACTTGGTGCAGCAATCGTACAAGACTGTTACCATAGCCTCCACATACGTGGGAAACTTCGAACTTGAGGATGTGGCCATGCACATGAAGGAGGCAGAGCCCGTCAAGATACGCATAAAGAACATAATGGGTGTGCGCATACCAGAGATAACAAGGGCGCAAAGGCCGCCACAGATATCATTCTCAGTGCTTCCTTCAAGTCTTGCTGTTGACGATATAAGCGATACCTTTGTTAGAGCCACCAATTCCATAATAGACGTGGCACAACGCGAACAGGGCCTCAAGCGTCTTGTAATTGAGATAGACAAGACAAAGAGGAGAGTCAATGCCCTGGATTATAGGATAATACCTGGGATGATAAAGCAGTCAAAATATATACGCATGCGGCTTGAAGAGATAGATAGAGATACATTCAGTGCGCTCAAGCACGTCAAGAAAAAGATCCAGACTGCACACCAGTGAATCTGCTCTTCTTCTTCGGCTTGAACTTTATCCACGCAACTATTCCTGCTACCACTATCGCTGCGAATACCGCATAGTACGCAAGATCGTTCACGGTCTGCCTGCCAGATACTGGCGTGAGAAGGAACGCAGAGAAGTTGCCTGCAATTCCGTATCCAGAAAGGTTGCTCTCTTGTATTGCCAATGGGGGATAATAAAATTCCCCTGTCACATTTCCGGTGACTGCGTCAACGTACATCCCATAATAGTTTTGACCCTTTCCAGGCTCATGGCTAACCACTGCCCAAGCAATACTGTAATTTGATTGCGTGCTTGTATTCTGTACGAATAGGCCAACAAGTCTCGCACTGTCATTGTAAAGGCCGTATCCTTCGCTTATGTTTATTGCATTGTATGCCGAGATTGTTGCAACATAAGGCCCGGCAGGGCCTATATACTTAACAATCCTGCTCCCGTTTAATATTACTGTTATCCCAAGCCGTCTTCCTCCAACATTTGACGACTGTGTACCGTTTGCGAAAGGCACACTATAAGAGAAGTAGACTAGGCTCATGTTGCCATAATACGAGCCTCCGGATAGATTGACATAATGGTCGTAATAACTCTGTCCAAGAACTCTAGATATGTATGTAGCCGCTTGATATGCGCTGCTGAGTTTTACTGCTCCAGAATACGATGCGTTTGTGCCGTAGGATATTATGCTTGTATTTTGAGACATCGTGTACTGGGCACTATTCAAGGAAAGGACCAATGCCAACAGAATGGCATAGGTCAGGAGCTTATCCATAGCCTACCTATACCATATGTTATTAAGCTATTTTAAATCTATTTATATGGGTCAGTATGACTAACGCATGCCTTTACAGCGGCGGAAAGGACTCCACACTTGCCCTGCACAAGGTTGTCTCTATGGGCATAAAGATAGACCTGCTCATCACTATGATATCGAAGAGCAAGGAGAGCTACATGTTCCATTATCCAAACGTCCAGTATACAAAGCTCCAGGCCGAATCGCTGGGAATAAGGCAAGTATTTGCAAAGACCGAGGGTAAAAAAGAAGAGGAGCTTGATGATCTTAGGAAGGTTCTAAAGGATAATGATGTGAAGCTTCTTGTGACCGGAGCAACGTACAGCAGGTATCAGGGAGACCGCGTAAATAACATTGCAAAAGAGCTTGGGATAGAGCACATGGCACCGCTTTGGCATATAGATCCTGAGGCAGAACTTACTGAGATAGAACGCGATTTCAATGCCATAATAACCTCAGTCTCAGCAGAGGGCTTTGACGAGTCTTTCCTTGGCAAGAAAATAGACAACGACATGATCTCAAGACTTAGGGAGCTTAAGAAAAAGTATGGGATAAACATGCTATTCGAGGGCGGCGAGGCAGAAAGTTTTGTGCTAGATGCGCCTCTATTCACAAAGAAGATAGAGATTAAAAAATCAAGGACAGAATGGAACGGCAATAGGGGAATGTATCTGATAGAGGAGGCGGAGTTAGCAGATAAGGTCTTTAAGGACACCGACGTCGATCTTTGACTAATCTCTCCGTATCTCCTTTATCTTTTCTATCAGTGCTCTTGTCTTTGGTAGCTTTCTGTAATCTGCATTATTAAATATATCATCAAATTTTTTATCGGCATCTTTAGGGAAGTATGTGGCAAGATCCCTTTTGAGTTCCTTTACGCTCATTGAAAGTTCATAGCGGTCCTTAAGGCTTATCTGAATTATGGCCTGAATGTCCTTGCTGTCCTTGTCTCCGCGTCCCATCGCAGATTCACGGGCTGCAAGTTTCATTATTAATAGGTGTGGTATCGAGGCAACCAGGAATTCCATTTGTTCTCCGTTCTCATCGGTAAAGCGCCTGTCCTTACTGTCGCCTATTATGTCCCATATCGGCACGCCTCCTATATCATTTTTAGAGACTCTGCCGTTAACAGATGAGACATATCCAGGATAATAAAGGTCTATCTTGATGAAACCGTCTGGCATAGTGCCATCAGTCTCTTTGCTATAATACTTGAGCTTCATTCTTGACGCAGAGGCAGGATCTCCGTTTATCTCAAATCTTGCTCCAAAAAGCGATGCGTATTCATTCATCGCATCGAATTCAGCTTTAGTTGGTTTGTGGTCAAGCACTACATCTATGTCGTGCGAGGGTCTCCAGTGCTGCTTTGTCCATATGTTTACCGCCCTCCCGCCGATTATAACCACAGGAGTCTCCACCGCTGCTCCAACGAAATCAACAATCTTCTTCACTTCTATTGGAGGTATATTCGACCTACTAACCTCTGCCCTCCTACGGACGCCTCCCTGAGAATCTACTATTCTTGCCATAAAACTTTCCTACTTTATATTGGTCCTTTTCTGATATTTAAGTCTTCTTTGGTTTATTCGACTGCAAAGACTGGTTTGACGCGTGTGCTACACGTGGGAAAGGCGTATATACCACAAAGTGCCTAATATGAGTTGTGAAGGTTTGCGGTGCAGGACGGACAGTTTTGTCTTCCGACGCCGGTGCGGCGATCCGACGTTCCTTCCCAATGTGCTGCTAGATGGTTTTTAGGTTCTGTTTTTGCCCATTATGAACTTATCATAGAGCAGTCCAGCAAGCACTCCGCCTATCAACGGTCCTATCCAATATACATACCAGTCTGCAAAGTTTAGCGTTGCAAGTTCTGGTCCGAATGCTCTGGCAGGATTTGCTGCAGCTCCTGTTAGCGGTCCTGCCACAAGTATTAGCGCAACAAGTGTGAATCCCACCCCAAAGCCCGCAATCTTTGGTGCCCTCTTATCTACAGTTGTACCGAATACAGACATGACAAGAATGAACGTTATTATCGCTTCTATTGCAATCCCCTGGACGACGCCTACGTATGGGCTCAATGTTGTGGCTCCAAGGGAGCTTCCTGCAACATACTGCGCAGGCATCATCAAGAGAAGCAGTATGGCCCCTATTGCCGCACCAGCTAACTGGGCAATAACATATGAAACAGCATCACGTCCCCCTATTCTTTTTGTCACGTACATTGCAGCTGTGACTGCGGGATTGATGTGGCCACCAGATATGCCCATCGCAATTGATATTGCAATCCCAAGCGCCAGCCCATGTGCCAGTGCAACAAGCAGTAGCTGCCCAGACCCGCCTCCTAGACTGCTAGATACTACTATGGATCCTGCACCTAGAAACACCAGCAGGAAGGTCCCAAGAGCTTCAACGAATAGTTTTTGTGTAAGTTTATTTTCTGTCACAGTTCCACCCATTACACTACTGAAGCTGCCTTCTTTACGGCCTCATAATCCGGCTCAACTGTGGGATCGTCAGTAACCCACCTGTACGATATCTTTCCATCCTTCACAATGAAGACTGCCCTCTTCGCAGCTACATATCCCTTCATACCTGCAAAGTCCTTCAGCGCTATGTCAAATTTCTTCACTGCTTTCCTTTTGTGATCGCTCAAAATCGTGAAATTTATTCCATTCGCCTCCTTGAAAGCCTTGTTTGCAAACGGGCTATCAACGCTTATTGCTATAACATTCGCATTCATAGAATTGAAGCTTGACATGCTGTCTCTGAACGTGCACATCTCCTTGGTGCAAACTCCAGTAAATGCACCCGGGAAAAATGCCAGTACAGTGGTCCTTCCCTTTACCGCTCGTGCGAGTGAAACCTTCTTCAGCTCTGTGTCAAACAACGATGCTCTTGGCATCTCATCTCCAACTTCAATCATATTATCACGCATAAACTTCATTCTTCAAAGCCCACCATGTATCTTCTGGTAGACTTCTCTATCCTGTGATATCTCTTTATCATCCTGCTGGCCTTTGCTTTGGCCTCTGTGTAAGATATATTATGCCTTGCAAGCTTCTCGGTCACTGCTGCTTCTGCCACGCTTGCAGCTATCTTTGGAATCACCTTCATTGCAAACTCCCTATCAAGCGTTGTCGGTATTATGAATTCCGGGTCAAGCTTCTTACCTACACTCTTAGCTATTGCTAAAGATGCGTGATGCAGCATACGGTATGTAACCCTCTTTGCCCTGCAATCAAGAAGTCCGCGCATTATCCCCGGGAAGGCAAGCAGGTTGTTGACCTGATTAGGCATGTCACTCCTTCCAGTGGCCACTATGTATGCGCCTGCATTTTTGGCTTCCTCATAACTTATCTCCGGCTGCGGATTGGCAAGCGCGAATACTATGGGTTTTTCATGCATAAGCGTTATGTAATCCTTCTTGAAGGCGCCTCCGGCAGATGCCCCTATTAGAACATCGGCATCTCTCACAACATCCTCAATCCATCCGTCCTTCCCCTCATGGTTTGTGAAATCGGCTATCTCTGCCTTAAATCCATTCATATCCTTTTCCCTCCCCTTGTATATTGCTCCCTTCTTGTCAAGCACTATAACATTGTTGAAGCCCGAATTGACGAGCTGCATCGTTATTCCAAATCCCGCGCTGCCGGCCCCATTTACTACTATTCGCGCATCCTTATTTTTCTTTGCAAGTTTTATCGCATTTATCAGTGCAGCAAGAACCACGACTGAGGTTCCCTGCCTATCGTCGTGAAGTATGGGTATGTCGAGCTCTTTTGACAATTGCTGGTATATCCTAAAGCTCTTTGGTGACTCTATATCCTCAAGGTTTATTCCTCCGAACGGCGGGGCAATTTGTCTGACTAATCGTATTATTTCGGCTTCGTCCTTTGTGTCTATGCATATAGGTATGGCATCCACTGCCCCGAATTTCTTGAATAGCACCGCCTTTCCCTCCATTACCGGCATTCCTGCCTTTGGCCCTATATCTCCAAGGCCCAAGACTCGCGTACAGTCAGATATTATTGCTATGGTGTTTGATTTTGTAGTGTAGTCATAGACTTTGTCCGGATCCTTTCCTATCTCATCGCTGACAAACGATACTCCTGGGGTGTAATAAGTCGATAGATCCTCCTTTCCTTCAACGAGAACTCTTGATATTATTTCGGTCTTTCCATGTGCCTTCCTGTGATAATAAAGTATCTTCTCTTTGTCAATCAAGCACGTCTCCTCCTATCCTTTTTTCTTACTGGAACCATTACTTTGAATAGTGCAAGTGCCGTAATTATTGTGAATGCCACAAGCACAGGCATTGCTATCTGCCTATAATATCCTATTGATGCGTACTGCTCATTCGCAAGTTGTTCTGCTCTCTGAGCGTATATAACTGCAACATTTGGCGAACTTAGATAAAGTGACGAGGCATTTGACAGGTAATTGTATGATGCGGAGAGATTGGGTCTGAATATTAGATAGCCGCTCTCGTTTACAAGGTTGACGTACGCATAAGCTTTTGCAATAGTACTGTTGGCCAGTTCTACGCTATAGTTCTGTTTGGATATCTGTGAAGCATGTGTCATAGATAATAGGAAAGCAAACACTAAAAGTAAAAATGCATACCTCATGCTCTCATACCTATGAAAATCCGTAAGCACAGCTTACAGATTTACGTCGATGTTAAGCTCCTTTTTGAGCTCCCTGTATCTGTTCCTTATCGTCACTTCGGTTACACCTGCTACGTCGGCGACCTCCTTCTGCGTCCTCCGCTCGCCAACAAGCGCGCCGGCTATATATACTGCTGCTGCAGAAACGCCCGTAGGGCTCCTTCCGCTTACAAGGCCCTTCTTCATGGCCTGCTTTAGCAGAAGCACCGCCTTCTCCTGCGCGTCTCCGCTCAGCTTGAGCGCCGAGACATACCTTGGAACATAGCTTGATGGGTCTGTGAGTGGTATCTTGAGATGAAGCTCGTGGGCTATTACTCTAAATGACCTCCCTATCTCCTTCTTAGGAACTCCAGATACCTGCGCTATCTCGTCAAGTGTCCTAGGCATTCCTGCATCGCGGCATGTTGCATAAAGCGCCGCATTTACGACGGTTTCAATAGGCCTTCCTCTTATCAGGTTGTTCTTTACGCATTGCCTATAGAGAAGCGCTGCCTGTTCCCTTATGTTGTCAGGAAGTCCAAGGTAGCTGGCTACCCTGTTTAGCTCCGGAAGCGCAATCAAATAGTTCCTCTCGCTGGAACTGGCGATGCTCGCCCTCTTGTGCCATTTCCTCATCCTGTAGAGCTGCGCCTGCCTCTTCGACGGCAACTTCGTGCCCCTGATATCCTTGTTATACATATCAATTTCAGTGACAAGACCTTTGTTTGGCTTCATGTATTTTATCGGAGCACCTGTTCGCGCACGCGCATTCCTCTGATCGGCGTCGAATGCCCTCCATTCAGGTCCGCTGTCAGTTACATTCTCCTCTATGATTAGGCCGCAGTTGTTGCAGACGTACTCTCCCTTCTCATTATCGAAGATGATGTCCGTGCTTCCGCAGCTTGTACATTTCTTTATCTCTCCCCGTATAACCTTAGGTATCTCCAAATGCCTAGGCTCAAACTCGACGCTTTCAGATCCAACTTCGTCATGACCAGCTTCCGAATCCTTTGAATGTTTGTTTATTTTTGCCATATTTATCCCAAAATATCGGTTTTAGTAGTAATCCTTATCAAAATCAGCAATAAGATTGTATACAATAAGGTATTTAAATCTATGTTTTATTATACGTCAGAAGCTCCAATTAGCTTTATAAGGATTTGCTAGGTGCTGTTCGTCGGGTTTCTAGTAATGTAATAGAGCGAGTAGTTGTTTATTCCGTTAGGTGATCTTTCGCTAACTATGAGTCGTGGGTTGTACTTTTGCAGGCCGCTATTGCATGTTGAGTTTCTAAATTCAGGAGTAGTGCACCAGTATCCTTGGTCAAAGACGAAGCAGCTAAATTTGCTTGCAAATGCCGAAGAATTTATTGTATTGGTCTGCAAATAACTTATCTCTATTGCACTTCTGTTCTGTATCACCCAGACATCCGGATCAAACGTGTACACAAGGCAATTGTTAGGCACGAGATGGGCATTCTGGTTTACAAAGTTCATATATCCTAGGGCCATTGCTTGCTGTGGCATCCTTGAAGGGCTAACTGTTATTATACTTATTGCATTGTAGAATGGTAGCACCGCAAAAATAACAATTAGTGCAATAAATGCCACGTCCTGTATCAGCCTTCTCGCGCCGATGTTCTTTTTCTTATTAAAGTATGCTATGTGGCTTACGAATTCTTCACTGATGCTTGCAATGCCAAATCCAGCAAACAGTGCTATTGGTGGGTACAATATGAGCATGAACCTGACATCCACCCCGAAATTTACCGATCCGGCATAAAATGCATCATAAAGAAGATGAAATGCAACTATCCAAAGTGCGAGCAGAACAAAAGGAAGGCCTTTCTTTGTTCCTTTGTAGAGCATTAGCCCTGCTCCGATGAGCGCTGCGATAGTGGTGATTATTGAGAAATAAGTTGGATAATAACCCAATACCGTGAATGCGCCAAGGAAGAAATTCACATTTGAAGCGATATTGCACTTTAGGTTGCTTATAGAAAAGGTGGCATTAGATTGCGCGCCACAAATATATCCGTTGCCATAGTCAGGACTTCTTACTTGGCCAATGACATAGTAAATTTCAGGAAGTATTATCAAGAAGAAGAGCAGGATTATCAACAGGTCCTTTATGTTATCACTTGCCAATAGCTTTCTAATGCCTTTTTTTAGTCCATTGGTGACCAGAGAGCTATAAGTTATCACCACGACTATTACCGGAATAAGCAGCATAGCTTCTGCCCTTGAATACACTGCTATACCTAGTGAGAAGAGCATTAATGCAAGTGACGTGCTGCTTTTGTCCCTATTATAAATTACATATGCGTTGAAAGCAAGCAGTGCCGAAGCCATTAAGAGCATGTTTGGTATCGCCTGTGTTCTGGACCATATGAATAATTCTGGAATCAATGCAAAGACTGTTGCGGCTGCTAATCCTGCGCGCTTTCCAAGTAGATACGTACCAAGAGTAAACACCAACACTATTGACAATGCGCCCATCATCAAGCTCATCACATATGCTGTCTGTGAGCTTATGCCGAAAAGGAAAAAGAAGATTGCAAGATAGAATGATATTTCAACCGGGTCATGATAAATCTGGTATCCTTCGCACCAGTTAAGGTATGCGGTTCCGTACTGGCACCACAGCGCATTTCCGGTATGCATTATGCTTAGGGCTATCTCCTGGTATATGGTTTCATCAAAGTAAAGTTGCTCGACGGGGTGCACGTAAAGGGAAGAAAAAACAACGAAGAAGAGCACTACCAGCAGTGCAAGTGATATGTACGCTTTTGTAGTGTTTTCAAGAAGTCTCTTTACCAGGGTCTTTCTCAGCATAAGGGCACTTACTACGACTCCTAAAAGCAGTGCTACATATGCAATGGTGAAAAGATACCCTATAATCATGATTAGCCTTCTCCCATTAGATATTTAAAATTAGTTTATTGTCAAAGACTGCCATGCGGCTTTATTAATCTGTCTTTGTAATTTTAAATCGATATTCAATGGTAAATGTCGAGGTAAAATCTCCTTCAAACATAAAAATTTCAGGAGAGCACTCTGTAGTATATGGCGGTCCTTGCCTTTCCGCAGCCATACCAATATATGCAACAGCGTCTGTGAAGGATTGCAATACTGAAAAATTGGAAATATTCTTAAATGACCTAAGCATGAATGCGTCGTTCGACGCATCTGCACTCAGAGCGCTTTATATTGAATATAGCAAAAGAGATGTTACTCCCAAAAAGGTAGGAGATGCTGCACCTACCGATCTTGTCAAATTTGTGGGAAGTCACAAGGAAATAACAAAGGAGATGCTCCCATACGCCGTCATTGCTTCTAGGTTGCTCGTTGAGCAAGGTGTAAATGTTATAAACAAAGAGATAACAATACGCTCAGATGTGCCGATTGGGAAAGGATATGCCAGCAGTGCAGCCTGTGTAACTGCATTTACCGTTGCACTCATTAAATCGACAATGAAAGTACTTGATGATTCCACTGTAATAGATATATCCCGCGACGGCGAGCGAATAATCCATCAGATCGAGACTGGCGGCCGACTGGACGTAGGTCCGATATATTTCGGGGGATATGTTACATACGATGCAGACAATGGCATAAAGCAACAAAGCATATCAACACCAATAAAAATTGTTATACTGGATGTGGGAGAGAAACCACCCACTGCAGTGCAATTGGCTAAGGTGCGCAATAGGCGTGCCTTAAACCTGGAAGACACAGATAAGATATTAAGAGAAATTGACGCGTGCGTATTGCGATGCATCTCTGCTCTTAGAGATGGGGACACAAAAGAGCTCGGAAATCAAATGTCAATAAACCACGAACTGCTGAAAAAACTCGGTGTTTCATCAGATAAGCTGGACCTTGCAGTATCTCTTTCAGTTTCAAGCGGTGCTTACGGAGCAAAGCTTTGCGGCGGCGGCGGCGGCGGAATCGGCATTGCGCTTGTAAAGGATGATGCCACTGCAAAGAAGGTCATAGCTGCACTGAAAGAGCACGGGTTTATCGGCTTTGAAACTATTGTGACACTTGACGGTGCAAAGCATTATTTAAAGTAGAATCAACATGTGTATACTATGATGGCTTTGGATAAGGTGTTTACCGCGGAAGGCTCCCCAAATATTGCACTGATAAAGTATTGGGGCAAAAGAGACGAACGACTTATTTTGCCATGCAATTCATCCCTTAGCATAACATTTGATCGCAAGGCCATGCGTACTGTAACCAGTGTGATGTTCTCAAAGAGGCTCAGAAAAGACATATTCTATCTTGATGGAAAGAAGCAGGATCTAGATGACAAAGACATAAAGGAGAGATTTGCCATAGTTGAGAAGATGAGGCGCATTGCAAAGACCGATGCAAGGGTAGCAGTAGTATCGCAGAATTACTTTCCAACGGCAAGCGGCCTGGCATCAAGCGCGTCAGGTATAGCTACTTTAGTTTACGTTATAAACAAAGCCCTTGTCTTGGGCCTGAGTACCAAAGAGATGTCCATAATAGCAAGGCAAGGCAGCGGCAGCGCTTCAAGAAGCCTACTTGGCGGAGTGGTCGTATGGAACAAGGGTAAAAGGCACGATGGAAAAGACTCCTTCGCCCAGCAATTATTCAAAGAGGACTACTGGCCCGAGCTAATAGACAATATAGTAGTTGTGTCAACGGGCAAAAAGAAAGTTCCGTCAAGGGCCGGAATGCGCGCTACAGTCAATACAAATCCATTATTCAAGCAAAGAGCCAGTTCAGCGCAAAGCCGATTGGCGGAGATAAAAAAGGCCTTCAAGGCAAAGGATATATCAAAAGTTGCCGAATGCACAATTGCGGATAGCAACGAAATGCATGCGTTGATGCTCAGCACCATACCTTCAATACGCTATCTCAATGCCGCATCATATGCCATAATGGATGCCATAGAAGAGCTTAATGCAATGGAAGGAAAGACGATAGCAGGATATACTTTCGATGCCGGACCTAATGCCAACATAATAACAATCAGAAAGTATCAGGGCAAGGTGACTAGGGTTCTGTCGCAACTGGAAAAAAGAGGCATGATTTCGTATGTTAAAACGTCAGGACTAGGGGAAGGACCACGCATGCTCCCAGAAAGCAGGTCCTTAATCAAAAAAAGCATGCTGGGCAGATGAATTCATGTTAAAAACAATAACCAGGAGAGCTCCAGGTAAGATTCTATGGCTGGGCGGATATTCGGTGCTTGAGCGTCCAAACATATCCTATGTGACTGCAGTAAACGCTTATGTAACTGCCACCGTAACGCCAAAAACCGATCAGAGCGTAATCCTTAACGCGCCCCAGCTTGGTCTTTCTGCAAAAGGCACAGTAGACAAACTCACCGGAGTAATCGATATGCAAGTGCCAAAAGAATTGCTGCTTCTTAAGACTGCGGCAGAGGTTGCGTCCAGGTACTCTTCTTCAAAAGGGGCTGCGATCGGAGGTTTTAGCATAACTACAAATAATGACAAACAGTTTGCATACGCAATCTCTGATGGCAAGGTTGTTAAGAGCGGTCTTGGTACAAGCGCAGCCGTTACCGTTGCAGCTGTGGACTCCATTCTGAACCTATTTGGAGAGAATCCAAATGAAAATGACTCGCTTCACAAGCTTTCGCAGATATCACATAGCATTGCGACCGGAAAGGTCGGCAGCGGATTTGACATAGCAGCTGCAACACATGGAAGCATAACGTATGCCAGATATTCCCCGGAAATAATTAAGGGGTTGTCTTTAGAGTATGGTTCAAATGAACTTAAGGATCTTGTTAGTAAGAAATGGGACTATTCTATAGAAAAATTGGGCCTTCCGGATAGCCTTAGGATGTCCTTTGCAAATTTTGGCGAGTCAATGATAACCACAAAGGCGATAGGCAGCGTTTCTGAATTTAAGATAAAAGATCCCGATACATACCTGGATCTGGTTAATGAAATAAACCATGAAAATGTTGCAGCCATAAATGCGCTAAAGAAGGTTATAAAAAGTGATTACGATTCACTTGAGATATTCCGGGCAGCATTCGAGAGGGGAAGATATCTTACAAAAAAACTGGGCATGTTGAGCCGCGTTGGCATAGAGCCCGATGATTGCACAGATCTTATAGAAAAAAGCATGAAAAACGGCGCATATGTTGCAAAACTTCCAGGAGCGGGAGGAAAAGATGCCATAGCCGCATTCTCACTTGATGCGCGCTCGCAGAATAATCTCATCGAATTCTGGAAGAGTCAAAAGAACTTAAACGCCATAGAAATAAAGGAGGCTATTTTCGGCACGCTAAAATCCGAATAAGCATCCAAAACATCATTGACACTTATTTCTTATCAATATGCTGCAAGGCTATTGCTATATTTACATCGTCCAATTTATTGCTTGCAATAAGTTTTAGCAGATACTTCCGACTTACCTTCACTACCTTAATATCCTCATCATTCTCAAGCTTCTGTTCACCACCCTTTAAGCTAGTTGCCTTGAAGAAGTGATACTTTGCATCCGAATATCCTAGCATTGGATAACCACTAAGAATATGGCTCATCTTTCCCGCCACAAAGCCAGTCTCTTCGAGCAGCTCCCTTGCTGCACCGCGTGCAGGCGATTCGCGAGATTTTAGCGTTCCGGACGGCAGTTCAAGCACATATCTGCGCAGTTCCGGCCTATATGAACGTGCCAGAACTATTTTTCCAGAGTCGGTTATTGGAATAACAAGGACTATGTCATTGTGTCTTATGAATGGCTTTGTTATGTCCCTTCCACGTATACGCACCCTTGCCTCAATTACATCAAACCTCCTAGTTCTGTATGGGACTGATTCGCCCATGAATTCAACTGCCATAATACATCTGCACGTTCAAGACTTTTAATTCTTTTTCCAATGCCTACCAAAACAAATCTGCATATTTTTAAACATTAAGGTGTCATTCTGATATGTTAATTGTGATGGCCGAATGACAGATTCAAAATCAAATCTCTTAAAAAACCATGTTAAGGACATACGGCTAAAGAAGGCAATGACCGTAAAGGGCCTGATAGATTCGCAGAGGAGCGTCGGCGGATTTTCGGCGCAGCATATGATCGATGGAATAGATATACTAAAGTCAATGCTAAATGACAAGCGGTCCTTCAACTTCCTATCGTTCCCTGCGGACATAGTGGCCACCGGGCTGCGCGGCATGATTGCCGACTCCGTAAAGTACTTTGATGCAATAGTGACTACTTGCGGAACGCTCGACCACGACATAGCAAAAGCATACGGGGGCAAGTACAGCCTGGGAAGTTTTGAGGCGGATGATAGGAAACTGCACGAGATGGACATATATCGTCTCGGCAACATATTCATAGGTAGCGAGCAGTACGGACTGGCACTTGAGAGATATTTCACGGAGATCATGAATGACATCTACAACTCGAAGGACTACAAGAAGGAATACAGCGCAAGAGAGCTTCTCAGGGAGTTCGGGAAGAGGATGAAGGATGAGCATTCAATAGTGAGGCAGGCATACCTAAACAACGTCCCGATATATGCTCCAGGCATACTGGATGGGGCGTTCGGAACACAGCTAGCGCTTTTCTCACAGGATCACGACTTCAAGCTTAATCTCCTTAGGGACGAGCTGGAACTGAGCAATATCTCCTTTGATCACAAAACTACCGGTGCGCTCATGCTCGGAGGCGGAATAAGCAAGCATCACGTAATATGGTGGAATCAGTTCAAGGGCGGCCTTGACTATGCCGTATACATAACCACGGCATCGCAGTATGATGGCAGCTTGTCAGGTGCACGCCTGACCGAAGCCGTTTCATGGGGAAAGGTGAAGGAGAAAGCCAAGTACACTACAATAGATGGAGACATAACGATAATACTTCCGATAATGTTCTCCTACCTTGAGCTACTATAGTGAACTAGATGAATAATAGGAACATAATATTCATAATGCTCGATACCGTAAGGGCTGACGTTCTAAAGCCCTATGGGGGCGTCGCAGACGTGCCCAATATGGGGCGGTTAGCAAGCAATGGCGTAAAATACAACATGGCAATAGCTCCAGGAACTTACACTCTGCCATCGCATCTGTCCCTTTTCCTCGGAAAGAGGGTAAAAAGCATACCCGAGCTCAGGCGTACCGGAATGAAGTTCAGTGATCTAATGGCGGATCCGTTCCTGAAGAAGTCAAGATACAATACCAGCAATCTGACGATTGCCCAGGTGATGGAGTACTTCGGATACAAGAGTGCCCTGTTCTCCAACAATCCGTTCTTATCTGAATCGACGGGTCTTGCAACTGGCTTCTCTCACGTAAGTAATCTGTTTATAGACAATAAGATCAATGCCAACAATGCAAGGGTAAAGACCGTACTGAACCTGATACAGAACGATCACACGCGCAGAGGTTTTGTAGATCTTGCCTACAAGATTGCATCCGTCATACCTGACAAGAGGCTTGACAGCATGTATCTCTCAATGAGGAAGAGGCTAAACAGGCATTTTTCCAGGGAGTATGGCTATTATGATATTGACAAGGGGGCTGACACTACGAACCGGCAGCTAGCAGAATACTTGCGACACAGCAGGTATGCGAGGAACTTTATCTTTATAAACTACATGGAAGGTCACGAAGGCTATCCTACAAACCTTATCACAAGAGATTACGTCGAACAGGACAAATGGCTCCATATGACTGGCAAGGCAAGTCAGGAGGACCTTGGAAAAACAAAGGAGGCTTACATAAAAAGGATAGAATACCTGGACCACAAGATAGGCGAGGCTATAAGCATGATGGGTAAGGAGGGGGTTTTGGAAGATGCAACGCTGATAATTTCCAGCGACCACGGTCAGGCATTCATGGAACATGGCCATATGTTCCATAACGTGTATCCGTACAACGAGGTGACACGGGTGCCGCTAATAATAGCTAACTTTAGGAACGGCAGGCAGATGAGGCAGCGCAGGAGGATAGATCACCCATTTAGTCTCACCGATCTTAATAGGATCATAACTGGAAATGAACCTGATCGTACCAAGCCTGTTTTTTCGGATCATATCGGAATAACAGAGGTATGGGACACCCACCTGCTGCAATTATTCAGGAAGAGAAGCCCAAATGCCGAAATGATCTACCGCAAAAAGATCGAGGAGGACAAGCATGCAACTGCAATATACAGCGATGGGCACAAGCTTATCCATTACTATGGAAAAAAACCTGATGAGCTTTACTCCGTCGATGACCTTGGGGAGTCGTCAAACCTCATAGGCAAGAAAAGGGGTCTAGCCATGAAGATCCTCTCCTATGACAAAATTGGTGCTTAAACTGTTTTTAGTATATCATACACAGTTATTATTCCGACGGCCTTTCCTCTTTCTACTACAATGACTCCTCCACTGCTTTCAAGTATTATCTTTAGCCCTGCGATTTCAGCATCTCTATCTATCTGCGGAAGTGATGCTTTCATGACGCTGCCCACGCGCCTGCGCTTTACCATGTCTGGATTATGCATCGCATCATCGAGAAGATCCTTCTGGTATACTGTCCCGACAACACGTCTGGATCCATCTAACACTGGAAGTTGTGGGAAATCGTAGTCTTTGAATAGTTCTATCGCATCATACACTGAGGCAGATGGCGTTATCGATATTATGTGCCTGTGCATTATCTCTTTTGCCGTCATCGTTCTGACCGAAGAAGGTTTGTTTGTGCTGAGCTTGTTCAGGGCGCTTGCAACATAAAACACCGATGCATAACTCGGATTCAGCCTTACCACATCCGTCTCAATCCTTGCTATAGTGCTCTGGCTCATCCCGCACATCTTGGCCAGCCTCTTCTGGCTTACCTTCATTAAGCGTCTCTGCTCCCTTATTGTTGCAGCAATCTGTTCAAGCGAACTCACTTCTATCGTCATAATCATTACCAATAGTAATTTTATGCATATAATGATTATATATCTATTTATATTGACTACCCACAAAAATACCTGCAACAGAGTGATACCATGCCGCGCAGAAGATTCCAGCGAGACAAATCTGCTGTTCCATCATTTTCATCTGGAGCAGAAGTGGAGGATAGCTACAGGATGAGACGTGACATCCGTGGTTTTGACACTCAAATAGCATCCAAAGAGGAGAAGGCTATTAAGATGCGGGATCTCTACCCAAGGGACGGGTTCAAAGCTCTTACGAGACTGGAGAAAAAGTTAGGGAATATAATTGGTGTAGATCCGGGAAGGCTTCTTGCATATCCTTCAGGAATGTCGGCAGTTGTGGCGGCGATAGAATCCGCACACCTGACTGCAGGCAGCAAGATACTCCTTGGACAGGATCATTACACAGAAATAGCAAGGTACGTTGATGATCACTTAAGGCCTCGGGGCGTGGAGGTGGCACGTGTAGATTCCGGAAACTCAAAAGATATCCATGACAGCATAGTTGCTCATAGCCCCGACGTGATTTTCTTTGAGACGGTGGCAAATGGCACTTCAATGCCAGTACTTGACATAGACGACCTTCTGTCATCTGTGTCAAATGGAAAAGGAAAGATGCCGCTCATAATATTGGACAATACTCTTTCAACTCCGACCAACATACCTGCTTCGAAGTTCTTTGCCGGCCGATCAACAAGAATAATTGTTGTTGAGAGTGGGACAAAGTCTTATGCCATGAATTCAGAGACTCTCGGCATACTCTATACAAATGACAAGGTGCTTTGGACACAGCTTTTTAGTTCAAGGATAACCGTAGGATACACTCCGACACCGTCATCAATAGACCGGATATCAAAGCATCTTCCAGAATCTTCATGGTCATTCGATAGCCGTAACAACCGCATCTTCAAGAATACTCTCAGACTCGCCGAGCATTGCCTAGCCGCAGCCGCAGAGAACTCCAACCTCACAGTGGTGCATCCAAATCTTCATAATCATCCAAATAGCACGCTATCCAACTCAATAAATCAATCGGGAGTGACTCCGGTGTTCTACATAAATAATGGCTTGAACCAGTACGAGCTGGTAGATAAACTCTTTGAAAATCCCATCATAAAGGGGTATTGCAAGATAAGCCAGAGCTTTGGATTTGACGAAACGCGCATATATCCGTATTACGGCAACACATTCGTGAGATTCGCTGCGGGAACTGAGAGCAATAAGAAGGTGGAGGAAATAGGGCTTGCAATCTATTCAGTATTGAGGAAGCAGTAGATCAGCGATAGATTACTAATGGTAATTTTATGCGCGATAATAATTATCTGTCCATTTATATTGTTTGATTTGCACTATTTTGTTATATTAGATGGTTAAAATGTCCAGGAACATATCTGTAAATAGGCTCAGCGGGACCCCAGTCTCGCAGCAGAAAGTAGAATACGTGGAAAGGAAGGGGATAGGGCATCCAGACAGCCTTATAGATGGGATATGCGATGCAACAAGTCATGCGCTCAGCAGGGAGTATCTCGAAAGATGCGATAACACAATACTTCATCACAATGTGGACAAGGGGCTGATAATCGGCGGCGCATCGCAGGCGCGCTTTGGATACGGCAAGATAACAAAGAAGATAGAGGTTATAGTGGCTGGTAGGGCGACGGACAGGTACAGGGGGGTCAAGATAGATGTTAATGATATAGCCAAGGAAGTTGCAATGAAGTATCTCAAGGAGAATACGCGGTTCCTTGATGTCAACAATGAGGTTACGTTCGTATCAAAGATTGCAAGGGGCAGTGCTGATCTCACAGACGTATTCATAAGGAATTCCAAGAACAATGATGTGCCGCTGGCCAATGATACCTCGTTTGGGATAGGTTTCGCGCCATTCACAGACATCGAAAAGCTTGTTCTGGAGACCGAGAGGTACCTAAATAGCAGGGCTTACAAGGCCATTCTGCCATCTGTAGGAGAAGACATAAAGGTCATGGGATTTAGAAACGGAGATGAGATAACCCTTACGATAGCCATAGCCTTTGTGGCAAAACTTGTCAAGAATCTTGACATATATCTGTCATACAAGGAGAAGGTTAGAAAGGACGTTCTCAGGTTTGCCGCAAAGCTGGTTGACAAGAAGGTGAACGTATTTGTGAACACCGCCGATCCGGAGGACAGCGACGCAGTGTATCTGACAAAGACTGGCCTTAGCTGTGAGGCTGGGGATGACGGTTCAGTAGGCAGGGGAAACAGGGTTAACGGGCTCATAACCCCATTTAGGCCGATGAGCCTTGAGGCCGCAGCAGGAAAGAATCCGATAAACCACATAGGCAAGATCTACAATATACTTGCTACAGAGATAGCAAATGATGTGGTGAAGAATTACCCATCAATAATAGAGTGCAATCTTGCAATAATGTCACAGATAGGCAAGAAGATAGACCAGCCGCTCAACCTCAACCTTGAGATAGCAACTGGCAAAGGCGAGAACTTCGATAATATAAAGAGCAAGGCAAAGTACATTGCAGATGGCAGGCTCGAGAAGATAGGGGACTTCACAATAGACATATCCCTAGGCAAGTACAAGACCTTCTAAGTTCGTTGCACGTCTTGTCTTGGCCGTCAGAAAGGGCAGCATAAATCTATAGAGTTAGCCTTAGCTAAGTGGTACTTTGATTGCCAAGCAGGAATCAGGAGAGCGACATCTCGATCTGGACCGTGTCTGGCACAGGTATTCTCATTACCTGCCTGAGAGCCTGATCGCTTCCGTCTATCTCTACAATCAGCTTGTGGATTCTCATCTCCCATCTTTCGTATGTGTGGGAGCCGTCTCCACAAGGAGTCTTCCTTACGGTGACCTTGTATCTCCTTGTGGGAAGAGGAACTGGACCCTTGAACTTTATGTTTATGGCCTTGGCAATCTCAACGATCTGCCCAGCTATTCCATGGGCGTCCTTTACGTTCCTGCTTATTATCTTGATTCTGGCTATAGGCAATAAATCACTGCTTCTTTACCAGGTCAAGAACGACTCCTGCTGCGACAGTCTGTCCCATATCCCTTATGGCAAACCTGCCAAGAGGTGGGAAGTCTGAGAACTTCTCAATGCACGTAGGCTTGAGAGGTTTTATCTTGACTATTGCAACATCACCGTTCTTTATGAACTCTGGGTTCTTCTGGAGAGTCTGGCCCGTCTTAGGATCCTTTTTCTCCACTATCTCGGTGATTGTGCATGCCACCTGCGCGGTGTGCACGTGGAACACAGGGGTGTATCCAGGGGCTATTGCAGTTGGGTGGTTTATTACCACTATCTGCGCGGTGAACTCCGCAGCTACTGTAGGTGGGTCGTTTGAAGGTCCTATTACGTCTCCTTTTCTAACGTCCTTCTTGTCAACACCCTTTATGTTGAATCCTACATTGTCCCCAGGCTGCGCCTGCTGCATCTGCTGGTGGTGCATTTCTATGGACTTTACCTCAGTCTTTACGCCTGCAGGCATTATAATTATTGAATCACCTACCTTCATGACTCCTGTCTCAACCCTTCCTACTGGAACGGTTCCGAATCCTGATATGCTGTAAGCATCCTGGACCGGAAGTCTTAGCGGCTTGTTCACTGGTTTTTCAGGCACTGTTAGTGTGTCGAGAGCCTCGAGCAGCGTCGGTCCGTTGTACCATGAAAGCTTGGCGGATTTTGCAGCCACATTGTCTCCTTCAAGTGCTGAATACGGAACGAAAAGTATCTTTGAAACGTCGAATCCTACTGTCTTGAGCAGCTCAGATACCTTGTTCTTTGCGTCATCGAACTTTGCCCTGTCGAATCCTATTGCGTCTACCTTGTTGAGACCAACTATTATCTGTTTTATTCCTAGAACTCTTGCAAGGTATGCGTGCTCTCTTGTCTGTGACTGCACTCCATCTGGTGCCGATACCACAAGAACGGCAGCGTCTGCCTGGCTTGCTCCTGTAATCATGTTCTTTACGAAGTCCCGGTGTCCAGGCGCGTCGATTATTGTGAAGTAGTACTTAGGGGTCTGGAAGTCACGGTGCATAATGTCGATAGTGATTCCTCTCTCCCTCTCCTCCTTGAGCTGGTCCATGACGAATGCAAACTCGAATGACGGCCTGTTGTATTTTGCTACTTCGTCCTTGAGCTTCTTCATGTCCTGTTCAGTTACTGCCTTTGTTTCGTAAAGCAGCCTTCCTACTGACGTCGACTTTCCGTGGTCTATATGACCTATGAAAATCAAATTCATGTGTGGTTTTTCGCTTACCATTTAGTTCACCAAATATTTCAATATACTTTATCAGGTCAACGATTTTCTACTTAAGTAAAGTAGGATTTGACGATGATAAACAGTTATGATATACTAGATAAGGTATTTAAATCTTTGCACTGCTTTAAGAGGCAGATATGGGTCTGGCCTGTCAGGCTGCTTAAACCGCCAAAGTGCGTATATATCAGAATGTTCTAGGCAAAAACGGCAGTAATCCGTATATATGAGAAAAACCATAGTTTTATTGCTAAAAGGGTGGTAATGTGATTAGGAAGAACAGCATGCCAAAAAGGGTTGCGGAAAGCATTAACGGTGCTACCCACGAATTTGCAAGGGATCGGAAGGCTGGAAATGAAGAGATAATTGCAAGAATAACGCCCATCGTAAGTTCGTTGTCCACAAAAGCCGGCGTGAAAATGCCAAAACTTGGAGTTCACGAAGGCAGTAATGCATCTGCTTACTATAATCGCATATCTGTTGGTAGGGCGCTTGCAAGTGTCGCAAACGACAAGCAGCTTGAGGGGGTGTTGGCGCATGAGCTTGGCCACGTAATTCATGGCGACTCGTCATTAAGCAAGGATGTGCATGTCTTCAAGGCTGCAGCGAAAATAACCGTGCCAGTGTTTGTATGGCTCATGGAGAGTCCTGCTCATTTCTCATCATTTAGCAGCTTCGTCGGGCACGATTATAAGGCCATATCTGCAGCCATTGCTACAAAACTTGTATTTGATAAGGTAGCTACTGCAGCATATTCATTTACGATAAGAAAGCAGGAGCGCAGGGCTGACGCATTTGCTGCAAGGCTTGTTGGGTCAGAGACCGCGATAAGCGGGCTTATAAGGAACAGTTCACAGATGAGGGACATAAGCTATGACCTCAAAAAGGCGCTAAAGCCCAGGCCAAGCGTATCAGAGTTCATTCTCAATACGAAGACTAGGCTTACTGACTACAATGAAGACCCTAAAAACCTGATAAAGGACATGAGGGGGGCTTATTGGAGGCTGCGCTCAAGCATAGATTATCTCATATACAGTACCCATCCAAGCCTGAATAGTAGGATAAAAAGAATGTCAAGGCAAGGTGACTTAAGCTAAATTCTCATCTTACTGTCAAGGCATGCTGTAGTCCTAGTCCATGCAGATGCGTATGGGATTCCTACATGCGTTCCTGAATGTCTGTTTCAAGAGTAGTCAAGTACATCTCCATTCAGAGGCCACCATCCTACATGATTTTGCAGGCCGAACGGAGCACCTCCTATCTCCTCAAGATAAAATTTGCCCATTGCATTTGTATTTAGGGTTGCATTATAGAGCTTGAAGCGCATGTTGAGTTGCATAAAACGCCCTATCAATTGGGCGTCTAGGCTCAGCCATTTAAAATTTCACCAACGTCAACCGGCGGTTACTTTCCATCCCTAAGGAGCTTCTCTATCTGTTGCATATCGTCTTCAGTGAGGCCGTAGATCTTCACAGGAATCTTTACGGGCTCCCGCTTGATATGCTCTATTTTTATGCGCTTAGGCTTTTTCATTTCTGCCATGAACTAAACCTTACCTTCAGGTTCTTTATAGGTTTTCTCCAATTTATTGCAGGTCGAATTATCTAGCAGTCAAAGGTAATTCTGTGCAGCAAAACAAGATAGCTCCAGCCAGATTCGAACTGGCGTCAACGGGTTCAGAGCCCGTTATCCTTGACCACTAGACGATGGAGCTTTGACAGCTTTAATAAGCGATGAGCATTTTAATAAATCTACTTGCATATTATATCTGATTCAATGCCTCCTTACATACGCGCAACTATGGTCTCCAGCGAGATATCGGATATGATCGTTGCAGACCTCGCACTGACCGTCGCATTTACAATAATATTCACTGGAGGGCTGTCGTCTTTCAACATACTAACATTCGTATCCTTTCTTCCAATAGCATTCGTTGCAGTTTCTCTCTCGTTCATACTCCACGAATATATGCACAAAAAGGTGGCGCAAAGATTCGGGGCCATGGCCGCATTCAAGAAGTGGGACTCTGGCATAATAATAACCCTGCTCTCATCCGTTTTTGGTTTCCTGATCGGCCTTCCGGGAGCCACGATGATATATTCAAACACCTTCACAATCGAGGAGGAAGGCTATGTGTCGCTTGCAGGACCGCTGACAAACTTTGTGATCTTCCTTGTATTCTTCCTGATAGAGATATTTTTGGGTGCTAGTCTAAGCCCTTATCTCCTTAGCATGGTGGGCTTCACAATGTTCATAAGCGTCTGGTTGGCGTTCTTCAACATGCTCCCAGTATATCCTCTTGATGGAAGCAAGGTTCTGCGGTGGAACAAGACCGTGTATGTGATATGCGTATTGCTGATTTTCGTCTTCCTCTATGTTGCGGCCACGCAGGTATTTGGTATCCAGGCCTTATCGCTCGTGATGTCCATGGTATTTGCATTTGCAATAGCCCTGGTCTTCTCTTTCATGTTCGGCCTTAGGAGGATCTTCTGATCAGGATAAGATGTCAATGCTTGGTCGCAGAGGTGCAGCGTTTGCGGACCTTTGCGAAGTAGATTTTGATTCAACCTCCACGGTCACCGGACAGCCTAGCATGGATGACAGATAACCCTTTGATTCATCAAGCAGCCTGTACTCGTCCTCCTGCGTCGATGACACGCTGCGAAGAGTGTTCACCTTCTTTGCAAGCTGCTGCGCATACTTTACCGCCTTCTCCTTGCCAGATGCGTCTAGTCCGAATTCCGCCGTTCCATTCTCTGCATTAAGCTTTCCCATAAGGTCCCCAACGTTCTTGCTCTTGCATAGCTCGTTTAGCATCTTCCTCTTCCAGTCATCGGCAACTATCAGTTTTATCGCCTTTGCCTTCTTAGCGGATTTTGTCATTAGCGCAGTTATCTGCTTGGAATCTGCTATTATGCTTTCAAGGAGCTCTTCCTCCCCTTCCACTTTATCGCTTATCATAGACTCATCGGGCGTAGGCCACTTCTCAACAGATGCAAGGGTGGTGTTCCCCATAAGGTGCCATAGCTCCTCGGAGACGTGCGGCGCTATGGGAGACATCATCAGCACTATGTTTGATATGTAATCTCTTACAACTATGCCGTTAGGCTCGCCTCTTGACAGGTACTTCTTGAGTTCAAGAACCGAATCATATATGACTCCAGTACTCATCCCCCTTAGCTCCAGCCGTTCGACCTGCGATGTTGCAGTCTTTATCTTCCTGTTGAGTTTTGAGTACATCCAGTAGTCCATGTGCCTAAGCTCACCGCTCTCCATAGCATCTATCTTCGAGGCTATCTCATAGAGGTACCTAAACCTCTCATCCACGCCCCGTGCGGACACCTCGCTGAACTCCGAATCGCTAAAGAGGTCTGCGCTGGCTATCACAAGCGTTCTTATTACGTCTGTGCCATATTTTTCAACTCCGTCAACGAGGGGGACTATATTTCCTATGCTCTTGCTCATCTTCTCACCTTCGCTTAGCACATTGCCGTTGACCACTATCTGCTTGGGCCAGTTTGCCTTTCCAAATATTGCTGCGTGGTTGAAAATGTACATTGTAAGATGATTGAATATCAGATCCGCACCAGAGTGCCTCGACATGTTTCTATACCAGTAATCAAACGACTCCTTGCACCTCTTCACCACCTGGAAGTCTATTCCCGTTGAGTCTGCGACCAAGCCAAGGTCTCCCTTTCCAAGGAAGATGTAATCAAAAAGCTCTGGCTTTAGCTTTTCAATTTCGACGTCCCTAAGCATGTTTGACACAGTGTAGAAAGACATGTATATTGTGGAGTCGGAGAGCGATTCGATTATCTTCTCTTTTTCCAGAGGGAAGGGCGTACCAAGTCCCTGCGCCCTTGCAACTGCCCTGAGGTCTATCCAGTCTATCGCTGCTTCGAAGGTCTTCCTTAACTTTTCTGGAAGCACATTTATCCCGGAGAATGCCTCTTTTGCAAGTGCTTTCCATTCAGGATTTCCGTAGTTTAGGAACCATTGGTCGTCAACCACCTTTACCACGACATCATATCCGCACCTGCACTTCACCGGGGCATTTGCAAGTATGTAAAGTTCGAACGCCTTTTTGCTTGCCACGAGCTCCTTTGATATCTTCTCCCGCGCCTCAGGCTCGCTCATTCCCTTGTAACCTTCAATTATCATCTTTCCATAATGTGACTCATCTTTGTACTGCTGCTTTGTTGCCTTCTCAAGAGTCTCGTCCTCGCTTCCTTCGGTCTCAAACATCCTTATGTACTTCTCTGCAGGTATATCTGCTACTTTACTTTCAGTTAACGGTTCCTTTTCCGGTATCTCGAGCACCACTATCGGCTTTATCTCAGTTGCCACTCCTGCAGCCTTGTTCTTCTCCACTGCCATGTAGTCAAACGGCGCATGCGCGGGAACGCTCATAACCACGCCCGTGCCAAACCCCTCCTTTACGAAGAATCCGTTCAGAAGAGGTATTATAATATCAGTTAGCGGATTCCTGCATTTCTTGTCAAGCAACTCGTATCCTTTAAGCTCCTCGCCCACTTGCTCAATATTTAGCTGGTACTTAAGGTTGGCAGCAGCCTGCTTCGAGATGTAGTATGTGCCTTCACCGTTTATCTTGCACGCTATGTAATCGGAATTCCTGTTCACGAAGAGGTTTGTCACCCCGAATACTGTCTCCGGCCTGAACGTCGTGCATATGAAATATGCATCTTCCCCTTCAACCTTGAACTTTATCGTCGTCTCCTTCTCTATGTCTGGCTCGGCGTCCTTCTTCGTGTCATGCATGCCCACGGCCTGGTTCTCGTTCGGGCACCATCCGACCGGATGCTTGCCCTTGACTATGTATCCTTTTCTGTTTAGTATCCCGAACTGCCACTCGACGAACTTGCTAAAGAACGGATCGGTCGAGACGAACTTCCTCCTCCAGTCAACGCTCAATCCTGCCCTGTGCATCCCGGTCTCTATTTCCTTGACGAAGTAGCTTGCAATGTACTTCGGATCCGTCATCTGCGCTATCTCCTGGTCGGCTATGTGGAAGAGCTTTAGCTCCGAGACGAGCTCCGTGTCGCCGTTCCTAAGCCTCTTGGCAAATGCCAGTATGGGGGTGCCTGTCGCATGGAATGCCATCGGGAAGAGAACATTGAATCCGCGCATCCTCTTGTACCTTGCAAGCACGTCAGCCGTTCCATAGGTGCGGACATGGCCTATGTGTAATGGTGCGTTGACGTATGGGAAGGCCACAGTAACAAGATAGGACTCCTTTCCATTAACGTCACTCTCGAAGATCCTGGCGTCCTGCCATGCCTTCTGCCACTTGCCGTCTATCTCCTTGTAATCCATCCAATCAGCGAAGAAACATTAAACATTTATGATGCACAATATAAATCCTTATCAGCTCTGTCATTTTAGATTCAGTTTTGAGAACAACGCCTTATAGAACCCCCTTATCTCGGACTTGGAGTACATGGCCAGGTTCTTCCTGTTGAATATGTATCTGTCCGGATTCTTGCTGTTTGCTATCTCTACGAGCCTTTTCGGTATCTGGCTTTCGCTTGCAACAACGCACATCTCGCTTACCTCCCGGGGTATTGGCGTGTCGCTTGGCAGAACCACCGGCGTACCCAGTGCGACGCTCTCTATGGCAATTATCCCAAGTCCTTCCCTTTCCGACATGTGCAGTACCGCGCAGGCCTTGCGAATCTTCCGATATAGCTCAATGTTGTCCTTATAAAAATCGACAACTCGGATCTTGCCATCCATTCTTATCTCCTTTATCATGTCCTCTACTGTCCTCTTCTCAGGGCCTTTGCCTATTATCAGTCCGCGTATAGAATTATCGTGCAGGTATGCGGATCTTAGCGCTATTAGCCACCTATCAAGCCTCTTCTCCTTTATCATCCGTCCGGAGAAGAGAACGAGCTTAGACTTTGCCACTTTCTCCTTCCTTATCTTTCCTATCACACCGTCATCCAGATTCGGTGCGAATACGGATATTCTTGGCTTTCTGATCCCTAAGTTTTCCAATTTCTTTGTCGTCGTGCTGGATATTGTTATGTAGTGATCTGCACCTTTTATCGCTCTTACTGAATATGGATAGGCAAGGCTCCCTGCAACCCTTCCGATGTACTTTATCCAGTAATCCCTGTCCCACACTTCAGCAACCTCGACTATGAGTTTTGCATTAACTCTCTTGCAATACTTCTTGAGCGCAGCAAGGTGGACTATAGGGAACGCGTTTGTTATTACTATATCGAAATCATAATCGTACATCCTCTTTAATGAATTTGCATATGCAATTGCTTCCCTTATCGACCTTCTTCCATGCCTGTATATCTTAGACTGCTCTGTTCTGTGCATTGCGTGGTAGTGTATCCCGTGATAGGTGAATTCCTCCCCTTTCATCCCCTCCCATCTAGTAGTGAAATAGTGCACTTCATGGTCCTTGGCAAGTTGCTCTGCTTCGTTGTAGTTCATTGACTCTATGCCGCCGACGTGCCACGGGTAAGGGACATCATATACGAATGCTATCTTCATCGTCTCCCCTTCTTCGCCTTCTTGTTCTCAATGAAATAATTTCCCATGAACATGTACCTTGAGTTGGTCTTCTTTAGCGTGTCAAGCGCGTCCTCCGGAGATGCAACTATCGGCATTCCGTGTATGTTGAAGCTGGTGTTGAGCACCACGCCGTATCCGCTCCTCTTCTTCACGCTCTTAAGAAGCTCCCTATACGCCTTGTTCTCGCTACCAACCATCTGTGGCCTTGCCGTCATGTCAACGTGCACTACGGACTTCATCACCTCCCTTGCCGACTCCTTTACTCTGTATCCCATTGTCATGAACCTATCGCTTCCTTTTACGTCCTCAAGTAGCCTGCTTGCCTCCTCTTCAAGCATCGATGGCGCGAAAGGCTGGTACCATTCGCGCTGCTTTACATAAGTGTTGAGCTTGTCCTTGACGCTCTCAGAGCTTGAATTGCCCACTATGCTTCTGTCTCCCAGTGCGCGTGGTCCGTACTCCATCCTTCCCTGGAACCAGAGCAGATAGTCGTTTGACTCTATTATCTCTGCCGCATGGCCAGCCACATTATCCTCCCTATCGAACGAAACGTCCTTTTCTTTTTTTAGTATCTTCAATACGTGCTCATTATCGTATTCTTCTCCAAGGTACGAGTCCGGGAACTGGTAATGCGACGTTCCATTTTCCAGATAGTTGGCATGGAGCGCAGCCCCAAGAGCTATGCCTCCGTCGCCCATATGTGGGAAGATATACCATCCCTTAAGCTTTTCAAGTGCGCGTATTTTCATGTTTGCCTTTATGTTAGACATTATTCCTCCTGCAAATGAGACGTCTCCAATGCCATACTCATCTATTGCATTTGATACGAACTCCGTGATGATATTCTCGAGCAGTTGCTGGGCCATGTATGCGAACTGTTCCCTGGGGATACCCCATGCCATCCTGCTTAGGATGTCATACTGGTTTATCGGGCCGTACTTGGCCTTTATCCCGACTCCGACAACGCTAAAGAAGTCCTTTAGCTTGTTCTTTGAGAACGGGAACGGGAACGAGTAATCAGCCATTGCCATTATCTTTCCCTCATCCTCAAGCTCTCGCATTCCTATGATGTTCGTTACCTGTTCGTAGAATATCCCTATCGAGTCCCCTCCAGGAATCTCTACCTTCCTTGTCATTTCCCCTCCTTCAAGAGTGCTTACGGACCCGGACAGGCCGTCTCCTATCCCGTCAAGTGTTATCACAAGCTGGTCTTTCATTCCCGAGGTGAATGCGGCTGTCGCTGCATGCGCGCGATGATGATCTATAGATACCAATTTGACATCATTAAAGCCGACCTTCTCAAGTTCTTTAGAGACTTCGTATCTACTAATCTCATCGCAGAAAGGGAGCGGGCCCACAGTGGTCATAGCGTACTTTGTATAATGCATCAGACTCTCAAGCCTTGGCCTTAGCATCTTCCTCCTCCTGAACCGATAGTATGCCTCCTTCTGCATAGGAAATACCCGCGATATGGTTTTGGAGAGGTCAGTAGTAGGGAATGCGACCATGTCCACGTCAGAAGGCCGTATGCCCTCGAACGAGAGGGCTGCAGATATGGAGTTGCGGGGGAAGTCTATCTCCAGCTTCCTCTTCGTGTACCTTTCCTCATTGGATGCGAATATTATCTTATTGTCCTTCACAAGAGCGGCTCCGGAATCGTGACCGTCCCAAACACCAAGAATATACATATGACCACTTAAACAATCAGGCTCCAGATATTTCCGACAAGCGTCTGATAAGCTTCGCATGCGGTCCATGCTCCCGGCTCCTTGCCCTGCGCTATAAGCTTCCTTACCTCCTCGGCTTCGCTATTGTGCCATATCTTGGATAGGTCATAATCCGTCTCTCTTATGCTTCCTATCTTCCTGTTCCACATTATCGATGGAAAAACGTTTCCGTAGCTGTCCATGAACAGCGAGGCGTCAAGGCTCCGTCCGCGCATCGGTGAGTTGCCGGTCTTTATGTAGTACCCAAGCCTCTTTAGGAATGCATTTTCAACTATAGGTATGGCTCCTATTTCAGGTCTTCTTGCTTTTAGGAACTGGTCCAGTTCGCCTACGAATCCTGCAGCATCTGGCCTGAGCTGCATGTCCGAATTCTTGTAATAAGTGTCTGATGTCTGTCCTACATTCACGTGAAAGTTGTTGGCAGTGACCCATGGGAGCTCCTTTTGAACCTGGGCTATGGTCTCCATAAGCTTCCCTTCGTTGTACTTGCTCATCGTGTACCCGAAGACGAAGAAGAGATTACGGTATCTTGACTGCATCTCCTTAAGTCGCTTTGCCATTCCCATAACCCTGTCAAAATTCCCAGGTATGCCTCTTATCTTATCATGCAGCTCGCGATAGCCATCCAGGCTCAGGGTTATTGAGACCTTCGGTATGCCTAGCTGTAGTATGGATTCTATTCTTCCCGCAACCATGTCGGGGTTGCATAGGGAATTTGTCGGCATTGTCACTATGTAAAGATCCTTGGAGTTATCCTTGAAGGCCTTTACTATGTCAACAATGTCGCTTCTCAGGAATGGTTCGCCTCCTGTTATTTCTACCCACTTGAAATAGTTGTTCTTCTGGGCGAATGCAGTTATCTCTCGCAGGTCGAGCTCTCCTGTCGGCTTTATCTGCCATATATTGCAGGTCAGGCAGCGCGACTGGCAAGAGTAGGTTATCGAAAAGGTGAGCTTGTAGGGCCGGTCAAGACGCGCAAAATTGCTCCTAAGCGCGGTCAAGCCAAGTCCTGCCAGCTTTACAGAGTCCATCTATTATCCCCAGATATCTCTAATTTGATATTGATATATTATTATATGTTAGGGAATAACTTATACAAGTAATTTATGCAAAAGGTGCATCAAAAGTATGCTTGCAGGATCAGCAAAATCACAATCAGCGCTTGAATTCCTTAGCGGATACATATGGGCATTCATCATAATCGCAATAATCTTAAGTGTGATCTATTATCTTCTTGCAATCCCTAGCGCTATAACTTCAACAAGCTGCAGCTTGACCAGCGGAGTTGACTGCAAAGGTCTAATAGTAGGGTCGAAAGCAGGTACCACCCAATTCGATGCCGTAATAGTAAACGCACAGCAATATGATTTTGTGGGGCCGACAAGCCTCATATTCAATGTTTCTGGATATGGCAATGTTACAGCAATATGCTCTCCAGCCAACGTAATATCTGGCGGCACGACAATATGCAGCGGATCAATCAGTGCCAACATCGTGCAATCATCTATAATAAGAGGCCTAATAAAGGTGACTACTGGCGTCTGTCTGTCCGGTAATGTGAATAAGTGCACTGCCATTGCCCCTACAACTTATATTGGCAACTTTTCATCGCAGGTTGGCGCTTATACAAACAACAATCTACCAGTAAATTTGGCACTTTACGTGGCTTCTTCTTCAACATCTGCAGGTACTCAGGATCTTATCACAGCAAACATAAAAATATTCAGCCTGCCAGCGTCAAGCTCGGGAATTACATTCAGTACGAACGTTCCTTCCTACGTTACCATCTCTCCGGAATACGTATTGACAAATTCAAATGGGAATGCAACTGCGGAGTTCACTGCAACTGCAGGTGGCACTTACAATATAATTGCCACTTATGGCAATTATGTTGCATCTAATACAATAATCGTATCAAGTCCGACTACTACGGTGTCTCAATGCTATTCCCTAACATTGGCAGATACCTCTGGCGGGGCGAGTGTATCTGCATCTCCATCCAATTCCGCAGGATGTTCCCCTGGAAGCTACTCTGCAGGGGCCGTTATAACTCTAACTGCAACGCCTTCTTCAGGAAATGCATTCACCAGCTGGTCAGGTACATATCAGAGCACTTCGAATCCGTGGTCCTACTCAATGCCATCCAGTGCTGCAACTGAAACTGCAAATTATAACATCTGCTATCAGCTCACGCTTACTGATGGATCAGGAGGTTCAAGTGTGGTTGCTTCCCCATCAAACTCAGCAGGATGCTCTTCGGGAAGTTACTTCTCTGGTACTGCAATAACTCTTACAGCAACTCCTGCTTCAGGATACATCTTCTCCAGCTGGACTGGAACGTCATCCTCATCATCAAATCCATGGTCGTATTCAATGCCTGCCAGCACCGCAACTGAGACTGCAAACTACGCGCAGTGCTACCAACTCACGCTTACTGATGGATCAGGAGGTTCAAGTGTGGTTGCTTCCCCATCAAACTCAGCAGGATGCTCTTCGGGAAGTTACTTCTCTGGTACTGCAATAACTCTTACAGCAACTCCTGCTTCAGGATACATCTTCTCCAGCTGGACTGGAACGTCATCCTCATCATCAAATCCATGGTCGTATTCAATGCCTGCCAGCACCGCAACTGAGACTGCAAACTACGCGCAGTGCTACCAACTCACACTTACTGATGGAACAGGAGGTTCAAGTGTGTCCGCCTCCCCATCAAACTCCATAGGCTGCTCTTCAGGATATTATATCTCAGGAGCGGCAGTAACTCTTACAGCAACTCCTGCTTCAGGATACATCTTCTCCAGCTGGACTGGAACGTCATCCTCATCATCAAATCCATGGTCGTATTCAATGCCTGCCAGCACCGCAACAGAGACTGCAAACTACGCCTCTTCATGTACTGGAACAAATACACTTACTGTTACTAGTTATCTATCTCTAACAGCATCAGCGTCGACTACTGTTAGCTATACTATGTATGGTGGCGGCGGTGGTGGAAACTACGCTGGATATGGAACAAGCAGTACGGGAGGAAGCTACAGTACAGGAAGTTTTGCTATAACTAGTGGTCAAACCTTAACAGTATATGCTGGTGGCGGCGGAGGAGGTGCAAGTAGTGATGAGGGTGGTGGAGGTGGCGGCGGAGGCAGCGGATATTATGGTGGAGGTGGCGGCGCAGGATGCGGATATCCTGCAGGTGGCGGAGGCGGAGGTTCGTCAGCTGTTTTGGTCAGCGGGTCGGTAACAGCATGCGCAAATGGTGGTACTGGTGCAAGTGATACTACTTATGGCGCGTATGGCGGCTCCGGAGCAACTTGCTCTGCTGGTGGCTCAGGAGGAACAGGGGGCGGAAACTGCGGCTCATATCCTGGATATGCCGGAGGTCTGAATTTTGGCGGTAATGGCAATCCTGCAAGCTGGACTGCTGGTTACGGCGGTTCCGGCGGAGGCGGAGGTACTGGCGGTTCAAGTTGCGGCGGAGGCGGTGGCGGAGGATACGGAGCAGGCGGAGGAGGCGGATCATTTTGTAACGGCGGAGGCGCAGGTGGCAGCAGCGGTGGTAATGGAGGTAACAACGGCGGCGGGTATGGTGGCGGTGTAGGTGGAGATAGCGGCACAGGAGGTGCAAGTACAACTACTTCTGGTTCAGGTGGAGGGAATGGCGGCAGTGTAACTCTTAGCTGGCCAGGATCATCATGCCCTATCTAATCTCGGTACTATATAGTCAATCATGAATTAATGCAAATGCCCAGGACCTTCCTACATCCTAGTTCTACATGTGCGGTTTCATGAATGCCGATTCGCGTATTTCCTTGCTATAACTTGCTACGACTCGACTTTTGCAGCCGCCTAATTTCTGCTTGTATTTTTTTGATTTATTTTATATTGAAAAGCCTAAATCCTTTACTTGAGAGACCTTTTAGGTTACATCGATGGCGTCTTTTGAGGTGGTCTTAATAGGTTTTGTGACCTATTTGATGATGCGCCATTTGCTTAGATTCCAACAAGAAGAGGAAGCTGCGCCGAAATCTTTTTTGCAGACTCTAAAAGCGCAGCTTTTTCTTCATCCGAAAGCGCCATTACCACTATTTTTTCCACACCCTTATTGCCAAGAACAACCGGCACTCCAAGGAACAATCCGCTCAAGCCGTACTCCCCTTCCAGGTATGCAGAGCATGGCATTATTTTCTTTTTGTCATTGAGTATCGAGTCCACCATGCTCACAACAGACGATGCAGGCGCATAGTATGCGCTCGATCCCTCGAGTTTTATTATCTCTGCGCCGCCGTCCCTTGCGCGCTCCACAATTCTCTTAAGCTTCTCTTTTTCTATGAGCTTCTCAACTGGAAATCCATTCACCGTTGTCGCGGAGAGTATTGCGACCATCGAATCGCCATGGCTGCCAAGTATCATAGTCTTGACCTCCTTCGGAGTTACTTTGAGCTCCTCTGATATGAATGTGGTCAGTCTTGCGGAGTCTAGCATCCCTGCCATGCCTATTATCCTTCCTTTCTCAAATCCGGTCTTTTGCCTCATGAGATATGCCATGGCATCTAGAGGATTGCTCACCATTATGACTATGCTGCTTGGCGCATACTGCTTTATTTTTTCTGCAACTGCTGCAATTATCTGCGCGTTGGTCTTCAAGAGGTCGTCGCGCGTCATTCCCTCCTTCCTCTGCGCTCCGGCCGTCACGACAACTATATCGCTCCCTGCGATCTGAGAGTAATCTCCAGTCCCGACAACACTCGAGTCGCTCCCTTCGACGGGAGTGCTCTGCTTTATGTCCAATGCGACTCCCTGCGCAAGACCCTCCGTCCTGTTTACAAGCACTACATCTGCCAATCCCTTAAGTGCAAGCAGCTGCGCTGTCGTCGAACCTACCTTGCCTGCTCCTATCACGCTTACTTTCTTGTGAGACATACCAATCAGATATATCTGGCAGGAAATATATTTAACATTGACATTGGGCCTTTTATAGAAATATAACCGAATCCGGGATGCACAATTAAATTCTTTCTTAGCATATTCTATATGTGGGATTATGGTGGAAGCAGAGAAGCCGCATATAAGCAGCGGCCTTGAAGGGGTGTACATAGCCGAAAGTTCGATATGTAAGGTGGACGGACAGAATGGAAGGCTCTATTATCGGGGCTATTCGATAGATGTGCTTTCGAGTAACTCTAATTTCGCAGAGGTCTGCTACCTGCTGCTTAATGGGAAGCTCCCAAGCAGCGCAGAGTTTAGCGATTTCAACAGGCAGCTTGTCGAGGCAAGGGATCTTCCAGAAGGCGTTGTGAATATAATCAAGGAAATGTCTAAAAAGTCCCATCCAATGGATATTCTTAGGACGGCTGTCTCCTCACTCTCTGCTTATGACGCAGAGACTGCAGATCAGTCGCCAGAGGCCAATTTGCGTAAGAGCATTAGGATAATCTCTAAGATGTCGAGCATAGTAGCAACGATTGGCAGGATAAATGCGGGTGGAAGCTATGTTGCTCCGGACAAATCCCTTTCACACGAGGAGAACTTTTTGTACATGCTCAACGCAAAGAAGCCGGACAAAAGGCAGGTGGACATAATGCGCGACATGTTCATAATACACGCAGAGCACAGTTCCAACGCATCGACATTCGGCACAATGGTCGCAGGTTCAACGCTTGCCGACATATACTCTGCAATAACATCTGGAATATCAGTATTGAAAGGACCTCTGCACGGCGGCGCAGATGAGGCGGCGCTTCGGATGATGAAGGCCATAGGAAGCCCGGACAATACCGAAGCGTACATAGATAGCGCACTTGCAGGAAAGCAGAAGATAATGGGATTCGGGCACAGAGTCTACAAGGCTTACGATCCGCGTGCAAAGATAATCAAGGCATATCTTGAATCGCTTCAGCTCGATGCCAGTGCCGAGGTAAAGACATACACCGCAATAGCCCTACGGTCGGAGAAGATGATGGTCGAAAAACTGAGCCAGTCGCACGGAATATGGCCCAACGTCGACTTCTTTGCAGGTCCGGTTTACGTTGCCGCAGGAATACCTCCGGAGCTCTTCACTCCGATATTCGCCGCAAGCAGGTCTCCTGGATGGTGCGCACACATGCTCGAGTACTGGAAGAACAACAAGCTCTTTAGGCCCCTAGAGGTCTACACCGGGCAGCTGGATCTGCAGTACGTGCCAATAGAAAAGAGGCAGTGAGTCTTTACATGGATTGGAAATCCCTCAAATCATCGGTCTTCTCAGAATTCAGGTCAGCCGATGGAAGTGCAATATCCTACTATTCTCTACCAAAGCTCGAAGGAATGGGATACAAGATATCAAGGCTCCCATTCTCGATAAGGGTAGTGCTAGAATCGCTCCTTAGGAATCTTGACGGGACGGAGGTTACTCTTGATGACGTGGAGCTTCTTTCAGGATGGAATCCGAAGGATCCTTCGGACAGGGACGTGCCCTTCAAGGTCTCAAGGGTTCTAATGCAGGACTTTACCGGGGTGCCAGCCATAGTGGATCTTGCAGCAATGCGCGAGTATCTCACCACGATGGGAGAGGACGCGCAGAAGATAAAGCCCGTGATACCTGTCGACCTTGTAATAGACCACTCAGTTCAGGTCGATTCTTTCAATCTTCCAAGTTCGCTTCAAATAAATCAGGAGAAGGAGATGCAGAGGAATCGGGAGAGATATGCACTTCTCAAGTGGGCCGACAGCGCATTCCAAGGTTTTAGGGTATTCCCGCCGTCCGCGGGAATATGCCACCAGGTCAATCTCGAATATCTGGCAACGTGCGTGACAGTCTCGGATATCAACGGCAAGAAGATAGCCTTCCCAGACACTCTTGTAGGCACTGATTCGCATACTACTATGGTTGACAGTCTGGGCATAGTGGGATTTGGCGTGGGAGGAATAGAAGCCGAGGCCGCTTTGCTTGGGCAATCCGTTGCACTCACCACCCCAAAAGTTCTTGGCGTGAAGTTAACCGGATCGCTGCGGGACGGGATAACTGCTACGGACTTTGCGCTCACGCTTACTAAAATATTAAGGAACAACGGAGTTGTCAACATGTTCGTCGAATTCTTTGGCGAGGGTCTGGAATCGCTATCTCTTCCAGATCGGGCAACACTCTCCAACATGTGCCCCGAATATGGTGCAACTATAGCCATCTTCCCTCCTGACGAGGATACTTTCAGGTACATGGAGATGACCGGAAGGAAGAAGGAGGCAATTGAAGTTGCGAGAAGATACTACCTGGAGCAGGGAATGCTAAACATAGACTATAGCAAGGTAGAATACAGTGACACAATTACCGTTGATTTAAGCAGCATAGTGCCATGCGTTTCAGGGCCAAGCCAGCCAAAGCAGGAGATCCCGCTTCCAAGCGTAAGATCCAACTTCATGGACACATTCCTGAAAAATGACAGTTCAGCCCAGGTCCTTGATGAACTCACACGAAATGATTATAATCGCCTGGCTTCTGAAAGCGCCGCTGCCGGGCCAAACAATGTCAAAATCTCCCATCACAAGGATATAAAGAAGGCACATCTTAGGTATGATGACGGATATGAAACTGACCTATCCGATGGCGATGTGGTCATATCCTCGATAACCAGCTGCACCAATACCAGCAATCCAGAGGTAATGATAGGGGCAGGGATACTGGCAAAGAAAGCGCTGGAGAAGGGACTTAAGGTCGATACGCGCAAGGTCAAGACAAGCCTCGGCCCAGGCTCAAGGGTCGTGATGAGGTATCTTGAACGCGCAGGACTTGTCGAACCGCTTGCAAGGCTAGGCTATGGGCTTGTAGGCTACGGCTGCATAACATGCATAGGAAACAGCGGGCCGCTGATAGACAAGCAAAGCGATGCTATAAATGGCAACGACCTTGTTGTTGCATCAGTGCTGTCGGGCAACAGGAACTACGAGGCCAGGATACACCGCGACGTGCGTGCAAATTACCTAATGTCCCCACCAATGCTCATAGCGTTCGCGATAGCTGGAAGCGTCCTCAAAGACCTCTCATCCGAGCCTCTTGGCAGGGATTTAAGCGGCAATGACGTCTATCTAAAGGACATCTGGCCGACAAATGCAGAGGTATCTGAGGCGATAAAGAGGTCGGTAAGCATAGATCTTTTTGAAAGCGAGTACGGACACGGCATAGAAAATGTCAATCCGTATTGGAGCAGGCTATCATCGCCTACCGGCAGCATGTATGCCTGGGACATGGAGAGTACCTACATACGCCTGCCGCCCTTCTTTGACCACTTCAATCCATCAGAAAAAAGGAAGATAATGCCAATTAAAGAGGCAAGGGTGCTTGCGGCTTTTGGTGATTCGATATCTACTGATCACATCTCTCCGGCCGGTGCAATAGGAAAGGACAGCCCTGCAGGCAAGTATCTCCTGCAGCACAATGTGGCTCAGGCGGACTTCAACACCTATGGCACCAGGAGGGGCAATCATGAAGTGATGATGCGCGGAACGTTTGCAAATAACAGGATAAAGAACAGGATCATGAATGGTAAGGAAGGTGGTTATACCCTGCACTATCCTGACATGAAGGAGATGACAATATACGATGCTGCGATGCTTTACAAAGGCGAATCTGTACCTCTGGTTGTAATAGCCGGCAGTGAGTACGGCTCGGGGAGCTCTAGGGACTGGGCTGCAAAGGGCCCGATGTTACTTGGCGTGAAGGCAGTAGTTGCTAAGGGATACGAAAGGATACATAGGAGCAACCTCATAGGTATGGGTGTTATTCCTCTCCAGTTCGCACAAGGCGAGGACGCCGACACGCTAAAGATAGACTTCAGTAAAACAATAGACATAGAGATCAAGGAGGGTATGTCCCCAAGGGATAAGGTAAGGATGAGCTACACCAGAGCAGATGGCAAGCCCGGAGAAGCGATTTTGATAAGCAGGATAGACACCACTCTGGAGCTTGATTATTATGAGTCTGGAGGAATATTGAATCATGTAATAAAGAAGATAATTGGCAAGTGATACTATGACAAAGAAGAATTCATGGAAAGTTGCAATACTTCCAGGCGATGGGACCGGACCAGAGCTTATCGACGCTGCAATGATCGTACTCGATGAGGTAAGAAAGAAGTTCAAGATAGACATAAAAACAGAGTTTGGCGAGGCCGGGCTCAACTGTATAGATAGGTACGGAACCAATCTCCCAGAAAAGACCGTAGAGATACTCAAGAGATCCGACTGCGTCATAAAAGGACCTATGACTACGCCGGAAGGCGCAGGTTCCCAGGTCAGCGCCGCGGTAAAGATACGCAAGATGTTCGAGTTGTACGCAAACGTAAGGCCTGCAAAGACTATGCCTGGAGTGAGCAGCCTAAAACCTGGCATAGACCTTGTCATAGTCAGAGAGAACACCGAAGGGATGTACTCGGGGCTTGACTTCATGGTGAGCAAGGACACTGCAATAGGGATAAGGGTCATAACACGGGAAGGGAGCAGAAGGATAGGCAAGTTCGCGCTTGACCTTGCAATGAAGAGGAAGAGGCACCTGACCATAGTGCACAAGGGCAATGTGCTAAAGGTGTCAGATGCTCTACTCAAAGACACAATAATGGAAGTAGCTAAAGGCTACAAAAGCGTTGAAGTTGACGATGCACACGTAGACGCCATGGCACAATGGCTCATCAAGAATCCTGAGAAATACGATGTCATAGTGACTGAGAATCTCTTTGGAGACATACTCTCTGACGAATCCTCAATGATAGTTGGAGGGATAGGAACTGGTCCCTCAGCCAATATCGGCAACGGCTATGCGATGTTTGAGCCGATTCACGGGTCAGCTCCAAAATACGCAGGAACTGGAAAAGCAAATCCGGTGGCGACCATAATGTCCATGAAGATGATGTTTGAATGGATGGGTTACGATAATGCCGCGCAGTCAATAGAAAATGCAGTGATAGGCTCAATAAAGAAGGGCGTCAAGACTGCAGATCTCGGTGGAAAAAGCAACTGCACAGAAGTTGCAAGAGCAATAGCCCTCGGAATAAAATAATATTTATTTGATCTGCCAGATGCAATCTCGCAAACCCCTTAACTCCTGATTTTCTGGCCAGTAGTCATTTTAAACCTTGCGCCTTGCCCTTACTCTTACCGCTGCCTTTAAGAACAACAGATGCCAAATACCAATCAGAGGGTTGGGGAATCCTTTAGTGCTTTTGGGAGCGCAGTCGCACTTCCACTGCTCCCGCTTCTTTTTAATTCCTTTCTACCGATTAGTTTTAAGGCGAGGCCAGAAAATGATAGAATTCCTAGGATTGGCAGTTGCGGCACTGGCTCTTTGCATTGCAAGCATAATCTCGCTCAAGCTCAAGGTACCTCCTCTCATAGTATTCCTTCTAATAGGGATGGTTGTAGGGACCCTTGGATATCTTCAGGACAATGCATCTATAGCGTTCATAGGCGGATTGGGCAGCGTCATGCTTCTTTTTGCAATAGGTACTGAATTCTCAATATACAAGCTCTTCAAAACCGGTTTCTTTAGGGAGATACAAGCTGCTTTAATAGAGCTCCTCCTGTCCTTTGCCATCCTCTATATGATATTCTCAATCTGGTTTGATCCTACCACGGCAATGATAATAGCATTGGCGTTCTCGATAACGAGTACGGGAATATCCCTAAAGCTTCTTCAGGAACTGGGCCTTACAAAGAAGTTTGACATACACCTAATAGTAAAGATAAGCGTAATAGAGGATCTTATAACCGTCCTGGTGTTTGCCATAATCAGCTCGATATCCGTGTCATCGGGCAGCCCCATCAACGCGGTGATAATATCCTTCTTCGTTTCCATCTTTCTGTTCATAATTGCATACTACCTATTCTCGGCCTTCCTGGATCGATTCCTATTCAGATTCGACATAAAGGAGGAGGACATTCTCATGCTCGCGCTAGGTACCCTGCTCTTGTTCGTATCCATAGCAAGCGCGCTTGGACTTTCTGCATCCTTCGGCGCATACATAGCCGGCAGCGTGGTCAGCGTGTGGAAGGAAAAGTGGGCTGCCCTTGAAAATGATATGCGCAAATTCTCCTACATATTCATATCCTTCTTCTTCCTAAGCGTAGGGCTTGAAGTAAATTTGGCAAACGTCAATGTGTCAATGCTCTTCTTGATACTTGCAATAATTCTTGTAGTAAAATTTGCAGGACTCTTCGTTGGCACGCAGGTGGCGTTCAGGAGCTATAGGACATCATTCTTTACCTCTCTTGGCATGCTCTCGCGCGGCGAGCTTTCGCTTATAATAGCCAGTGCGGCAGTCACGTCAGGCATAATCTCCCAGTATTTCCTTACTATAACTGCGCTAGCCGTTCTTTTATCCGTGGTGATATCAGCAATACTCCTCAGATTCTCATCAGACATCTACTATGTCCTGAGGATAAAGCTGCCCATGCACATGTGAAGAAGGTATCACCCGATTATAAAAATCTTCAGCTGGTTTAAAAATATTCTTTGCCAATATGTATCTAGTGATTACGTGGTATTCATTGACAATCTGGCGTACTCGCTATTTGCCATAAGCGTAGCGGGATTTCTTTTGCTGTACACTTTCGCATCGATGTATCTTGCGTACAGGAAGAGAAGCAAGGACTACAGCACATATCTAAAAGGAGGAAGCATTCCCCTTGCCATAGTTGGAGCATATCTTGTTGTCATGGGCCTTTGGGGTCAGTTCGTTTGGCCTCTACCAGGGAGCTACAACATACTATTCTATGACCCATTTGTCTCATTCGGGCTCATAATGCTCGCATTCGCCGCCGCAGCAAGGATGGGCGGAAAGATGGAGTATGCAGGTTTCATGGCTCTGCTATTTGGCGTAATGGTCATAATCTACGGAATACAGGGATATGGGATAGGGCTCACTCAGGAGCCCATAGCGCTCCTTGCAATGTACTTCTTCTACGGAGTAGCCGCAATATTTGCGTTCCCGGTCTCACTTATAGCAGATAGAATGCCTGGCCTCAAGCCTGGTTTCTGGAAGGGCTGGTACGTGATGCTCGGCATCTTCTTCGTATCGCTCCTTATCGCAAGCCTTCTTGCAGGATACATAGGGGCGCTGGCTATCCCGGCGCACCTGCTCAGTGCGCCTTGATAAGACGCACTGCGCAATAGGTCAGGTGTATCTTAGTGCCGCTCGCGCCTAGTCACAAATATATTAGTGATTGGTGCTAAGATAGTGGCTCTTTGCCCGGCCCACAAAGGTTGTATCATGCCCGCATCAATGCTAAAATTCTCGGAAGATGACAATGGAATAGAGCTCGAGTCTTTTAGCGATGATGAAGCAAAGAACCTTGAGCGCGTCATCACAAACACCAAAAGCAACATATTCGCATGGAGGCTCGGGGAGGATCTCACTCCCGAGCAGGTCGGCGCGCTTCTCTCAAGGTACAGCAGGACCGTGCTCACAGGAAAGCGCCTCTTCCTAAAGGAATTCCTGCCAAACAAGAGCCGCGGTAGGGAGTTCTTCGAATCGTGGCTCATAGATTACGGCGATGATTCCATACAGGAGATGGCCGGAGGTCTGCCGATGTCCTGCGAGTTCGTCTCCAATCTTGCGGTAAAGGAGATAGAGGACAATCGCATGGGCTCATACATCGAGAAGTCGTCGCGCTACGTGTTCTTCGACAAGAAGCTGCCCAATGGGGAGTACATGTTCTACAAGGATCCCGACATACTCTCCTCGCGCTTCGGAGACGAATATCTCTCGCTGATGCACTCCTTGTTCGATTCGTACACTGGCAATCTGCAAAGGATGTCGGATTACATAAAGTCCGAGAACCCGTTTGATAATCAATCATTTCGTATCGGCGACATATCCGTAAAGGCATCCGAACTAACAGATGAGATGTCAGAGAAGTACGGGATAAGCGTTGAAGATCTTAAGAAGTCGTATGACAACGCCGTGAAGGCCAATGCACTTGACTTCATGCGCGACTATCTACCGATGGCGACCCTTACGCATGTTGGTGTGAGTGCAAACGCCAGAGTATACGATGGTATGATAAACAAGATGCTGGCATCCCCTCTTGCAGAATCAAGATGGGTAGCAAAGAGCATGCTCGCGGAGCTCAACAAGCTTGTTCCCTCTCTTACAAAGAGGATAGGCGAGAAGCACGGATCCGACTACCGCGACTTCCTCTCTTCAAGAAGCAAGGAGATAAGGGAGCATCTGAGCTGGTTCGAGACCCAACCGATCAAGTCCCAAAACTCCGTGGACCTGATAGAGTATGCCGGCAAGGGCGCTGCCAATCCGGACCTTGAAGCACAGATAATGCTCTCAGGGGCAATACTATACCGATTCCTTGATGGGATATCATTCACAGACGCGCTCGATAAGGCAGCAAAGATAAAGCAGGAGGAGCGACTTGAGATAATAAGAAAGTATACTGGAGTGAGGGGCAATCGGCGTCACCGAGTAGGAAGGGCCTTTGAGAATCTAGATTACCTCTTTGATCTCAAGGGAAGGATAGGGATATACCGCGATTTGCAAAGGCACAGGATCGGCACGCAGGAGAGGCAGAACTTCACCACTATCCTTGGATATGACACAAGAAAGGAGTTTGATGCGATAGGGATATCTGATGATTACAAGAGCAAGATGGCGCAGGTAGCCGATCTCTACACCAAGCTCAATGAGACGCTGCCATATCAGGCGCAGTATGTTGTCACCTATGGCTTCTATACGCGGTGGTATTATCGGGCGAATGCAAGGCAGCTCTTCCACTTCTGCGAATTAAGATCAACTCCAAGCGGCCATCCTGATTACAGGAAGATCGCGCAGGACATGTACACGAAAGTCAGGGAGATGCATCCGACAGTAGCCTCGTACATGAATTTTGTAAACATGGATGACAAGCAGCTTGGAAGGCTCGAATCTGAGATAAGGATAGCTGTTAAGAGAAAGGCGCTTTCCGTATAATTAGGCATTACATCTCGAATCCTTGATAGAGCGGGAAGGATCCGCACAGAGAAAGCACATCTGATCGTATCTCCTTTATCCTTGCATTGTCCTTTATCCTAGCCCTAAACTCCCTTATGGATGCAAGGCGCTCTTCCTTCTCTTCCGGCATGCGCATCCCCTTTATCTCCATTATCGCATCCGATATCATCCTCCCTATCCTTCTCATCTCTCCCTCCTTCATTCCCCGTGTGGTGAGCGCTGGCGTTCCAAGTCTAATGCCGCTGGGATAGAATGGCGATGAAGGCTCGCCCGGTATTGTGTTCTTGTTGACTGTTATTCCCGCGCGTTCAAGCGCCTCCTGGGCGAAGATCCCAAGCCCATTCCCAAAGGGCGTGAGGTCTATTAATATCATATGGTTGTCTGTTCCTCCGGTAACTACCTTTATTCCGTTTGCCGCAAGCGCATCGGCAAGAGTACGGGAGTTGCTTACTATCTGCCTTGCATACTCCTTGAACTCGGGCCTTGAGGCCTCCATGAGCGCCACGGCTATGCCTGCGGTCGTATGGTCATGCGGCCCTCCCTGCATCCCCGGAAAGACTGCCTTGTCAATCTTATCTGCAAGCTCCGGATCCTTTGCCAGCCCCTTCTCGGTTACCATGATCATCGCTCCACGCGGACCCCTTAATGTCTTGTGGGTGGTCGTGGTGACTACGTGCGCGTAATCTACAGGGCTCTTGTGCACTCCCCCGGCAACGAGCCCGGCTATGTGCGATATGTCCGCTACAAGGTATGCACCATTCTTGTCTGCTATCTTTGCAAACTCCTCGAATGGAAACTCCCGAGTATATGCCGTTGCGCCAACCCATATCATCCTCGGCCTTCTCTCCTCTGCAAGCGCAGCAACTTCGACAAGGTCTATGTATCCGTCAGCCTTGACATGATACGGCACGCTGTTAAACAGCTGTCCGGTAGCGCTAGTCTTCCATCCATGCGTAAGATGTCCTCCGTCCGTGAGGTTCATCCCCATTATCGTATCCCCGACCCTGCAAAGGGCAAGCGAGACCGCAAGGTTTGCAGGAGAGCCAGAGTATGGCTGCACGTTTACGTGCGGCACCTTGAAGAGGGACTTCGCGCGGCTTATCGCAAGGCGCTCTATGTCATCTATGTATTCGTTCCCACCATAGTAGCGCCTTCCGGCGTATCCTTCGGAATATTTGTTGGTCAGCACCGATCCGCACGCCTGAATGACAGCCATGCTCGTGAAGTTCTCCGAGGGTATCATCTCCAGTCCGTCGCGCTGCCTTGAAAGCTCTTCTTTTATGTACTCATAAGTATCCGGATCGTCCTTCTTAAGTTCCCCAAACCACTCCATTGCAACTCCCAACTTTAATAAGTCTAATCACAATTTATATATTACTGCGCCTAAGCGCAGAGCCGATAGCATGAAGATAGGATTGATACGACCCTACGAGATAGAATACAACAACCAGGACATAATAGACCTTGACAAGGCAATCAAGTCCCTTGGCCATGTCCCAAAGAGGGTCTACATAGACAAGATAGGCGTGAGCATGGACCGGGGAAGGATAGACGTGACGCACATGGTCTCAAAGAACAGGCCGCAGAGCCTTGGGATAGACTGCGCGTTCCTCAGGCACCTTGGCATAATAAAGGACTATGAGCAGTTTGGCAGCAGGCTCTGGTCCGTGAGGGCCATAGAGCAGTCCGGCACGCTTGTGATGAACAACCTTATGAGCTGGCTGATGGCAAGCGACAAGCTCGCATCGCTTAGCACCCTTGCAAAAGAGGGCCTTCCGGTGCCGCACACCTTCGTCACCGAGGACATGTTCAGCGCTTACCGGGAGATGAAGGATGAGAAGGAGGTGGTCATAAAGCCTATAAGAGGGTCGATGGGCTTTGGGGTCTTTCGCGCAAGCGACCCGGACGTCGCAATGCACATCTTTAGCTACTTCACCAACCTTAGCAAGCCGATGTATCTTCAAAGGTACATGGAGAAGAAGGGAGGGGGCGATTACAGGGTCATAGTAATCGGTGGACGCGCTATAGGCGCAGAGTTCAGGAAGGGAAAGGATTGGAAGTCCAACGTGGCCCAGGGTGCGATTCCAAGGAAGGCAAGGATGGATGACGAGATGGAGGAGATAGCGATAAAGGCCACAGAGGTGCTGGGCCTTGAGTATGCAGGCATAGACATAGCCGACACACGGGAGGGATACATGATACTCGAGACCAATCCCACCATATCCTGGCAGGGCTTCAAGAAGGCTACAAAGATAAACGTGGCAATGAGGCTCGTAGAGCACATGGTCAAGAGGGCAAGGGAGTGAAATGGCAAGCGTATCGATAGTAGTTGCAATGGCAAGGAACAGGGTCATTGCAAGCGGCGATAAGATACCTTGGGACGTGAAGGAGGATAGGGAGCTATTTAGGGATCTTGTAAAGGGAAAGACCGCAATAATGGGCCATAGGACATTTGACCTGATGAAGCCAAACCTTCCAGGAAGGCACAACGTTGTGGTTAGCAGCTCCGATATAAGCTATGGCGGGATTGTCTCATGCAGGAATATCGCCGATGCCATAGGCTTCGCGCAGGGATATGGCGATGACATATTTGTGATAGGCGGCGCGAGCATCTATGCGCAGGCAATAGGGCTTGTCGACCATATGCACATCTCGTACATAGACGGGGAATACACTGGCGACAAGCTCTTTCCTGAGTTCAGCGAGAAGGATTGGGATGTCGAGAGTAGGCAGAGATTTGCAGGCTTCGAATACGTTGTATACTCAAGAAAGCGCAAGTGATCGCATCGCCAAAATCCGCCATTATTAAAATTTTAAGGTCCATAATATTCAAGTGAATAATTGATAACTGCAATCTACCTCGCATTTCTGGCTATACTCGGTCTTGCAGCCGGATTTGTAGGATCAATCACAGGGCTTGGAGGCGGAGTCGTACTCATACCGGCGCTGACACTTCTCTTGGGCATGCCAATAGAGTACGCGGCAGGGGCAAGCCTAATCTCCACGATAGCGACCTCTAGCGGAGCTGCCAGCGCCTATGTGAAGGACAGGCTGGCAAACATAAGGATAGGGATGTCACTTGAGATAGCTACGACGCTAGGTGCGATAGTCGGCTCCCTGGCAGCTGCGCTAATCTACACGCATCATCTAGAGCAGGTAATATTCATCCTCTTTGGTCTCGTGCTCCTCTCATCCACATATCCAACGTTCAGGGAGCTAAAGAAGATAAAAAGGGGCAGGATGAATCGGGATTGGTCAACGGACTTCTTCAACCTGCATGGAAAGTATTACGACTCTGCAACGAAGAGCTACGTGAGCTATTCTGGATATAGGTGGCCCTTTGGCGAAGGCGTGATGCTGGTCGCAGGAGTAATATCCGGACTTCTTGGGATAGGATCCGGAGCGCTTAAGGTGATAGGGATGGACTGGGGCATGAAGCTCCCAATAAAGGTGACCACGTCCACGAGCAACTTCATGATAGGCGTAACCGCGGCTGCAGGCAGCGCAATCTACTGGGTTATGGGATACATACAGCCCCTGCTTCTGGCTCCCATACTTGTGGGCATCCTTGCAGGCTCCTACTTGGGCTCGAAGATGCTGCCCGAGATGAAGGGAAGGCATGTGCGCGGCTTCTTCCTTGTCGTGCTTGTGCTGCTGGGGATAGAGATGATTCTTAGGGGGGTGGGCATTGCATGAGCAGATTTGAGGACATCATAGCACTTGGCCTGCGCCTTGGCGTCTCGCTAAGCATACTATTCATACTCATCGGCCTGCTGCTGCTCTATGCTTACACTCCAAGCGGCATAGACTTCTCAAATTTCACCACACGCAGCATAAGCGTCATGGGCATACTCTACGGCCTGCCCAGATTCGACGGCATGAGCTTCATCCTTCTTGGAATAGTAGTCCTGATAGCAACGCCCGTCTTTAGGGTATTGCTATCCGTATTCCATTTTGCAGAGGAAAAGGACTGGCTGTACGTTGCAATCACCCTGATAGTTCTCATAGACCTCCTTATAGCCCTTCTAGTAATACCCCACCTTGTTGCCGGATAATTGCCGCATGTCATCTAAAAACAAAAATAATGGCGCAAGATATCTTGCTAATCGGGCATACCTTCTTTGCACAGCTAAGGGTTATCTATTAGGTGGCTGCAGGAATAATCTCCTGCAGCCAAAGTCTATTATAGATCTAAGTGCTTATGCTTTCCTTACGTTCTTTGCGCGCGTTCCGCGGTCTCCCTGCTCTACTTCATACTCTACAGAGTCGCCTACTGCTATCGTTGCGCCGCCTTCTACTGAAGTCTGGTGGAAATACGTGTCCTTGCCATCTTCTCCTGTTATGAATCCAAAGCCTCTTTCGGCATTGAACATTTTTACTCTTCCTTTCATTCTATCACATTATCTGATTTATATTAGACAGTGGGTATATAATAACCCTATTATTTTGCATGAACTATATAGATATTCTTGTCGCATTCGGTATCATGGCCCCAAACGAATGAGTTTGGTAATTACAAATCAACAGATGTTAATCTTAGATGTGAGCAGCACAATTCCATGAGCGCTGTGATACGGCGCATTCTTTTAAGCTTTTTATCAGATAAGAGTGTATGCGCTTTGGGCAGCAAGCAGCGATGGAATACCTGATGACCTATGGTTGGGCCATCCTTATAGTAGCCATAGTGATAGTTGCCCTCTTCCAGCTCGGGATGTTCAATAACTCAAACCTTACTCCCCACGCAACTCCTGGCGCCTGCCAAGTAGTGCACAGCGCCGCAGGAAGCAGTCTCGCCGGCCAATGCAACAATGAAATTCCGCAATTCGTAGCGCAGTTCAACGGCCAAGGTGGCGACATTGAGATAACTCCGTTCACATGGTCGTACTCTTCCACTATAAGTATGTGGGTCGATATAGCATCAACATCCGGTCAGAGTGCAAACCAGGTCCTAGTCTACACCTATGGTTTAAGTGGTTTTGGTGGCTGTATCAAGGACCTTGGAATATACACTGGAAACATATTTGGATATTATTACCAAACCAATCCAATGAGCACGCAGTTTTCTATCAATAACTGGCACTTAATCACAGTAGAGGATAATTCCGCAGCAAATACGCAGTATTTCTATGTGGATGGGATGCTAGCTGGCTCTTCGAGCGGAGGTGTGACCTTCCCTTCAGGAGGCGGCACATATGGCTCTTTGTATAACATATACTTGGGATTCCCAACAGGTTCAAATAGTTGTGACCCATACAGCACCTACTGGGCGCCTCTGGATGGTTATGTATCGAATCTACAGATATACAACACTTCTCTATCGTCAGGTGAGATTTCAGCCCTGTATCAGGAAGGCATAGGCGGTGTGCCGGTGGATCCTACCCATATAGCTGGCTGGTGGCCTCTCAATGGCAATGCGCAGGATTATTCTGGCAATAGCCATAACGGACAACTCACAGGAATCTCATGGAACGGCACATGGACCTCTGGATACACTGCTCCATGAATGTACATTCTTTTAAACTTTTTATCAGATAAGGGCACACGTGTTTTGGGCAGCAGCCATACAGAGTATGGTTGGGAGCATGCCAGGTGCACAGGAACGCGGCGGCAGCAACGGGTAGCTACGATTCCATCAATATACACTGTTGCAACATGCCAACTTATGTTTGACTTATAAAGTTTTCTTGCAATCAGATATTGCAGGCAGCATCGGCCTTGTAAGTTGAAGGTCTGGCAAGTTGATATCATGGTCCATTACAAATGGGTTGCACTTTCCAATACCACCCTGGGCATACTGATGGCCTCGATAAACAGCAACATAATACTAATAGCCATGCCTGCAATATTTAGAGGAATAGGCCTCAATCCCCTTGCGCCTGACTCATTTCAGTATCTGCTATGGCTGCTATTCGGATACAGCATAGTCACATCAACCTTGTTGGTCACTTTTGGCAGGATATCAGACATGTTCGGACGGGTTAAACTCTACAATCTGGGATTTGCAATATTTACCATAGGTTCTATACTCCTGTTCCTCACGCCAAGTACAGGCGCGCTTGGAGCAGAGGAGCTTATACTATTTAGAATAGTGCAGGGGATAGGCGGCGCCTTCCTCTTTGCCAATAGCGCTGCAATAATCACCGACGCGTTTTCGCACAAGGAGCGGGGCCTGGCACTTGGCATTAATCAGGTAGCCATGCTGGTCGGCTCATTGCTTGGAATAATACTTGGTGGAGTGCTTGCCGTAGTTGACTGGAGGGCAGTGTTTCTCGTAAGCGTGCCTTTTGGAATAATAGGGACCATCTGGTCATATATCAAGCTCAGGGAGCTTGGCGTAACAGAGAAGCATCCAAAGATAGACCTAATTGGAAATGCGACATTTGCAATAGGGCTGACCGTGCTCCTTGTTGGAGTCACCTATGCGCTGCTTCCTTATGGGAGCGATCCTACGGGATGGAGCAGCCCGCTTATCCTGGCCACGATGCTAATCGGCCTGGTGCTTATAGGCATGTTCGTTGTGGTTGAGAGCAAGGTCAAGGCGCCGATGTTTAAGCTTGAGCTGTTTCGGATAAGGATGTTTGCAGCCGCCAATGTTGCAGGAGTAATGGGCGCTATTGCAAGGGGAGGTGCCATGCTTATGCTCATAATATTTCTGCAGGGTATATGGCTGCCGCTGCACGGCGTCAACTATGAAAATACTCCATTCTGGTCTGGCATATATATGGTACCAATGCTGCTTGGTTTTGTTATCATGGGACCGCTAAGCGGATGGCTCTCAGACCGGCACGGGGCAAGAGTTCTTGCAAGCCTTGGCATGGTGATAAGTGCCGCAGGACTTCTCATGCTCACTATGCTGCCTTACAACTTTGCATACATAAACTTTGCCGTCATAATATTTATTGTGGGTATTGGGGGTGGCATGTTCTCAGCCCCAAACACTGCGTCGATAATGAACTCTGTTCCTCCGCAGGACAGAGGAGCCGCCTCGGGAATGCGTGCCACGCTCCAGAATGTTGGAAGCACTGTGAGCATAGCGATATTTTTTACCATAGTGATAATAAGCTTAAGCAGCAGCCTTCCTACTGAACTCACAAGTGCCCTTAATGCAGCAGGCGCGCCGCAACTCTCTGCCGTAGTCTCTAGGATACCTCCAACAACTGCATTGTTCGCAGCATTCCTTGGCTACAATCCAATGAAGACGCTTCTATCGGCTGCTCCAGCAAATGCCACTGCGTCACTAAGTAACAAGACTACAGCATACATAGAGAGCAATACTTGGTTCCCAAATGCCATAGCAAAGCCATTCCTTGGCGCCCTGTCAACGGCATTTTACATAGGCGCCATACTCTCGATAATAGGGGCAGTAGCTTCTCTGATGAGAGGCAAGAAGTTTATAGACACTGTCTCTGAACAGACAGACGAAGAAAGAGTCAAGGTGCTCGAGACGAAACTGGACAGCAGATCCTCACGCAAACGGCGATAAAGCAGCATTCACTACAAACGAATAAATGAAAGTCGCATTTGTGGCATAGGACTGCATGCTAAAGTGGGAATTGGAGTTTGTATATCAAAGTATATACAAAATCAATCGACTACTCCTTCTGGTTTTTCTCCTTTTGGAATATTTTTGTCATTATCTGTATTTGGGGTTTTTGTTGCTGCTACCTTCAAATTTTTCCAGCATTTTTATCTACAATTGCAGCTATCTCTTTATTTTTAGGTGTGTATATTACTGCAGTAGTATCTATAAAACCAATATACTTATAGTGAAGTTTTATACACCCGTCTGCAACTTCATATTTTGTTATTAGCCAATTGTTACCAAATTTTTTATGATCGTTAAAATATCCATCATTATAATAGAAGTTGAATGCATTTGTAAAACTCTGCTTGACGAGCCAAGTATACGAAATCAATATCCTTCTATTTGTGACAATTAGCTCTTTGTCCAATGTACTAAACTCAATTGAGCCAACATTAGATTGAGAATATCCAACTTTCGGAAGGTAAAATTCTATTTTCTCATCAGGAAATAGTTCAATCTCTGGGATTTTTTGCTTTTCCTGTTGGTTGTCATCTAAAGTTTTATCTTGCATAAATATTACTCATGTAATTAAGTTAATAGTCTTATGGCTTTATCATTTTTGTACTGGCCGAATACCACTTGACCGGATTTCTTCCCTTCAGCATTGCACCTGCAACACTAAAAACTGCAAGTAGAATAAAAGCAATTATGGTTAGTGTTGTATTATGAAGGAAAAATAAGCTCGCTATAAATGCAATTGCCGCCAAAACAGATAATACTTGAAATAGTAAAAGCAACTGTTCCTTTCCCATGTTAAGCATTTTTATATTGGTTAGTTAACCATATATTCCTTCCCAACAATATGTAAAATGCTTCAATTCCATATTTCTGAAAAGTATAGGAATTGAACCCCAACTTTTTGTCTATGATATTGATACTTATGCAAAAACACACTTCGACTACAAATTCTGGTAATGGAGGCACAGGGAATTGAACCCAGGCCCGCGCCGTGTAAAGGCGCTATCCTACCACTAGACGATGCCTCCTTACTTAGAATGCTTCACAAAGAATTTATCTATCTTTCTGATTGCTAGTTCTAATATGTCTTCTGGTGCAAGGGCAACTATCCTTATGTGATCAGGAGCGCCGAATCCCGATCCCCTGCTGACCTGTACACCTTCCTCAAGAAGAAGTTTTTGGACCACATCAAAATCGTTCTTCAGCCTCAGGTTTTTCATGTCAATCTTTGGGAGCAGATAGAATGCCCCGTTTGGCTGCACTACCTGCATATGCTTTCCTTCATTTATTACCTCGCAAGATCTATTGACTCTGTCCTTTATCTTATCCACCATTCCACGTATTGCTTTTTCATGCTCCTTTCTATTCTCGAGGGCGCTTGCGAATGCATATTGCGCAGTAGTATTTGACGACAACCTCATCTTTGCATAATCACGTATCTTCCTGTTCACGTCTATCGAAGTCTTGTCTTTTTCAGGCACAATCATGTAGCCGATCCTAAATCCAGTGGCATCAAAGTTCTTTGAAGCACCACCAATTATTGCATATTTGGTTCCTTTTGCAACCTCCGATATGCTGGTGAATTTGGCCCCATTGAAGACTATCTCATCGTATATCTCATCGCTTATAAGGAATATTCCATGGTCATTCATTATGTCGACTACTTCCTTGAGCTCGTCTCTGCGCATGACTGTGCCGGTCGGATTGCATGGATTTGAGAATATCATGAACTTGGGCATCTTCCTCTCCTTTTTGAGAGCTTTTTCGAGGCTATCCGGATTGAACTTGAAGCCTTCCTTCTCGGAATAATCGGCAAAGAGCGGCACTCCGCCAACTGTCTTAAGGAAGGTGAGATAGGTGGGATAGTAGGGCCTAAGAAGCACTGCCCTGCTCCCAGGATCCACGAACGTCGAGTTTATGAAGGATATCGACTCGCTAACTCCCTGGGTTATTATCACGTCTTCAAGGCCGAAATCTGCATCGTAAAGTCGATTCTGTCTATCGGCAACTGCCTGGCGCAATTCGGGTATGCCTGCATGAAATGAATATCCTGTTTTGCCCTCCTTGAGGGCGCTTACGTAGGCATCTATGATGTACTTCGGGGTTGGAAATATCGCCGTTGGATTGCCCTGGTTTAGCTTTATTATCTTCCTGCCTTCCTTCTTGAGTTTTGCCGCAAGCTCGTCGGTATCCTCTATCGGGTTACCTGCATAAGCGCTTAATCTCGAAAGAACTGGCATCTAAACAAGAATATCATGCCCATAAAAGCTTTTATTCCTGTTTGGATCCAGCATTAACTTTGAAGTAAAGTTGGAAAAATAAAAAGAAGAAAAGGAAAAGAAAAAAGCAAGATATTAGATCTTACTTTGCGCAGTTGCACTCCATGCACTGGCATCCTGCCATGTTGCCCATCATAGGTCCGTGCTTTGAGCCGAAAAATACAGCTAGGAATCCTATCAATGTTGCAAGGAATAATGTTCCATTTGATGCCGTGAGTAATGCCAGTGTGAATCCGGCCATCATTGCCCTCTTCTTCACCATCCATCCGCCCATCCCCTTCAGGCTTCCGAAGAACACCGCAAGGCTGCTCAATACCGCTACTGCATAGAAGACGGTTGCGAACAGAGCGCTTCCGATCAATCCTCCAGTCCAGTTTATAGGAGACGAAGCAACGCCCCAAAGCTCCCATGCGACCGCGAGGAACAGAAGTCCTCCGAGTAGCTGCAGTACAGAAACGTTTGTGACATCCATCACATTTCCTTTTGTTGTAGTTGTCTTTGGCATATATTCTACCTACATAATATTGGCTCCTTTCTCTTAATAAAGTTGACTGTCATGCATATTTTGATGTAGTTTTGCATGAAAAATGCCTGTAAATAATTAATTCTAATATTATTTTAGTTATTCCAATATAGTTCTTACATATGGCAAAATTTGACAGTATGCTGGTGAAAATTGCAAAAAGACCCACTTTATATACCAGAAAATACACTATTATTGCAGATACTATATGGCACTATTCGGACCGTCAAAGAGAATACTCAAGAATGAATTGGCAGAGATGAGGATGCAAAGAGATGCCGCGTTGTCGCTTGCGCATGAGGATCCACTTACTGGATTGAATAACAGGAGGGCCCTTGATTTAGAGATCCATAAGCATGAGAGCAGGCTAAAAAGAGAGGCCACAGAGAAAGTATATCGGGACGTCGCATTCATAGTAATCGATGTCAACAATCTAAAGCTGATAAACGACAATTACGGCCATGAAGCTGGAGACAGCATGATAATGGCAGTCGCCGGAGTGCTTAACGATCTTACAAGGCACGGAACAGATACCGTGGCAAGAACTGGAGGAGACGAATTTGTAGTCGTGCTTCCTGTGGATGTTTCCCATTCAAATCCAATAATGGCATCACATTTCGCAACAAGAGTGGCTAATGTATTCGCAAACAGGGTAATTAACAACCTTGAGAAGATAACGGTAAGCGGAACCAACGAGCCCATTACAGTCTCACTTGGGGTCGCAACATACCATTCATCTGAGGATTCGATGCAGAAGGCACTTGCAATGGCGGATGCAAGGATGTACAACATGAAGAACTCGATGAAGGTTGATGGCAACAAGCCACACGATGCATTCTTCGAAGCGCACAGGAATTAACCAATAATCTCTTAGTTTTTCCCAAATAATCTTCACATTCGTTTGCTGCTTCACATTTGCATTTGCAGGGCAGATTTTGGCTGGCTTATAATTACACTAAAAGAAAACGATGTGTTGTTTAAGGCTGGTTTCTGTGAGCGGTTTTTCCGAGGTAAAGCCTTGTTTTTCGCTCTTCCACTATTTTTCATGGACTGGAAATATGCGCCAAAGTGCGTTCCATATTTTTAATTTATTTTTCAGCACTTCCATAATACTGGCTCAAAAATTGCCCGCACGAATAAAACAATCTTTTCAGGCCTCTTTTGGCGCTCAATAGGGGTGGCATCACCAAAGACTGCCATCTTCCAAAAATCAGAAACAGGCAGCTTTAAGGAAATGCTTTTTCATTCTAAAAAAATGAAAGACAGCGATCTCATCAAATAAAAAGTATTTGTTTGAGTTTTATGGAATTATGTCGTATATGTCTTAGATCTCTTAGTTCAGATCAGATGATCTAGGTGATCTGCACTCCTGCGCAGTTCCTTGAGCGCTTCCTGGTCAAACTTCCGACTTATCTCCATGCTCTTGAGACGTAGAGGATCTATAATCTTGAATGTCCCATCCGCATCGACCATTATGTTGGTATCGCTTATGTCCCCATGAGCTATTCCTTTTTCATGCAGAGTGTTAACCGCAGCTTCAACACCACGAACAATCATCACATAATCAACGGCAAGCTGTTGATCCATAGCAGCCAAAGCCCCAGTATATACCTCCTTGAGAGTCTTGCCTTCTATGAACTCTGTCAGATAGCCAGCAACATAGCCATAATCATTTGAAACCACCATTGCAACTGGAACTACTGTGTTTTGTGGAAGTGCGGCATATATTTCGCGCAGATTATTGAAGTCCCATTCCACATATTTTCCTGGATCGTCAGAAAGTTTGCCTATGAATGGCGCGTATATATCATAGAAATTCTTATTGCATTTAAAGAACAGGTTATTAAGTTCGTATCCGCGGCGTTTAAGACCTAAGAGGAGATCTGATCTATCCTTGGCCTTTATCCTAATCGGATCATCATTTAATGCGACTATCATAATCATCATTGATTTTATAATATCTAGATATTATAGCCAAACAAATTGAGAATTTCCAACAACATTTTGGTATTCACTTCCTTTTGAGCGACCTTAATTCACTTTTAAGTATTCTATTTATCTCTGTCTCAATATCTGCGGATCCAAAAATCTTTACAAGATCCTTTATGACATCGATTGTATCCGAGCGCATAATAATACCCAGTTCGCGCTCCGGATCAAAATCCTTGGATAGGCATTTTGCAATTGATATATTGTAGGAAACTGAATATACTGTATTTCTTACACTTGGCGCTTCTATTCTTCTAAATTCGCGCGCGATATCCTTGACCTCATTCAAATAGCTGCCATATCCGTATATATAAATATATGAAAGAGAGCCAAGAACTGCCAAATATTCCTCTGCCTGCAAATATAGATACTCGCCCTGAAGGCTTGACATTTTATGCTGCAGGCCATTTAGCCACCTGAACCTGTGCATATTCTCATGTGCTATAACCTCACTTACCTTTAATCCGAATCCGCCCTCCTTGGGACCAAATACGCCCTCGCTTACAAGATAGTCGAGCAGGTGACTTGATAGCCTGATTGTGTCTGGCGGGTTGTACACGCCAATCGTGCTTTGGCGGCCAAGGTCCGTTGCTATCATTATTTTTGGAAGATTGAGCTTTGTAGCCGAGAATCTGTTAAAGCAGGACGTAGACTCTATTATCTCTCCGCGTATTGCATCCCTAGCCCATTCGCTGTAGCCTGGATCAAACGAGCGCTGAATCCCTTTTACTGCCCTGTAGCTCATTTGCTGCTGCATGAAAAAAACTTGCGATTTAGTGATATAATAACCTTTCTAGAATTTTCTGCTAAAAATTATTTAGACATTCTAAGAATCTATTCTCCACGCTTTAGCTGCATTATCTCAGCCTTCATGCCTTTTATGGCTCCCTTGTCGTTTCTAATGTTTAGCTCCATGTTCTTTCCAAATCCGCGCCATCTTCTTATGGCCGGATTGAATAACACAAATCTTCCGTCGACTACCCTGACATTAACATAAAATGGGGCATACATGTAAAGGTCGAAATATTGGTGACCAAAGTTTCCGTGTCCAAGTCCAACGCTATTGAGCTTCTCTATGGCGCCTATGAATTCCTCCACTGCATTTATGTATGTCTTTGGAGTTACCCTGGATTGCCATTCCTCTGGAAACATCCTGCCCAGGTATTCCATCAGGTAACCGCTACTTACTTCCCTAGTCTTCATGCTGAAATTACCGTTACGCGGGATTTTTTTGAGATTGGCTAGCTCAACTCTGGATACTGCAGCTATGGGTGTTACAGAATGCTCCGGTATTACGGAATGAATCATATTGAGAAGTGAGAATTGCGAGCGCAGATCGACCAAGTTGACATTTGAGCAAGTATAATTAGCAGATATCCCTATTGAGGTGTTTAACTCTCCTGTCTCATATATGAAACGCATCTTTCCAAAATTATCCTCGAAAACGGGGTCTGGAATCTTGTATGTTTTAAGGAATACCTGATCTGGTTCAAATCCCCTCTGCTTTAACTTCCTAGGAAGATCATCTGCCCTTACCACAACAATCCTGTCTCTTTGAGTATCACACAGGTTCTCCCTGAACATTTCGGAAACCTGTTTTTTTATCAGTTTTTGCATATAAATAATCACTTTTGCGACGACATAACTTCATTTTCAAGTGAATCCGCCAGATAGCGGTTCGAGGCATGCTCTGTCCGCTTCATAGCTCACGCTGCCTTTTAGCGTATCGTAAAATTTACGGTATTCTTCAATTGACATCCTGTCCATCTTGATTGCATCTTCGACGTCATACGCAGGATCAATCAACTGCACTGCTGCAGCTGCGCCTATGAATATGTTGTTGTACACCAAGAGATCGCCATGGCCGACGCCTTTGGCGTTAAGTCTTGTGACGACGACATCAAGACTTTCTATGCCAAGCAGTATCATCTCCTTTGACTCGGTTTTTTCGACTTCGGTGCGTGCGGAATGCGCATAATATTGCAGGAGGATTCCAAGGCTCTGCCCTCTGGCCCGCTCCATTACGTATCCCAGCACCTTTGCATTGGGTTCTTCACTCATTACCAGAGCAATTGGCCTGACAACGTGCCGGGGATCTGCGTCGTACATCCTGTATAAGTGTTTGTACTCTTCGACTATGCTGCCTTCAGTTCCAGGATGACACTTGGTAATGACTTCGTGGGTCTCGCCGCAATTATTGAATGTAATTTTTGAGTCTCTCTTGAAGAAGACAGTTTTAGGATCATGGCCCATGCTCTTCAGGGCAGAGTCTAGCCTTTCGCCGCTGTTAGCAGTTATTATTTTTCCCTTCATTTGGATCCCAATATTTCTTTATACTAATCATTCCCTAAGTAACGACTTTACATGCTCTAGTTTCTTTTCGTAGGATGCAATCCTGATTACGTCATCCAATCTTGCGTCGTCAGAATCCATCACGTAAGGATCTATCAATTTTATCCTTCCACGTCTGTTTACTATTATATTGAAGTAATTCAAATCACCATGATACAGTCCCTTGTTATGCAGTCCGTTGACTGCTGAGATAAGGTCTTCGAGGGCAGATACGAATTTGATCCTATTTCTCCTTATTTCCGCATTTGATTTTTCAGAGTAATATGAATCGTAATCAAGATAACCCAGTCCGTCACCATTCGCCGCTTCCATCACAAAACCGACGAAAAGAGCATTTTTGTGAGCACTGTTTTTAACCTCCGCAATTGGTCTTACCACGTGCACCGGATCCGCAGCATAAAGTGCAGATAGCTTAGTGTATTCCGAACGAGGCGTAGCGCTCTCGAAAAGGCCCCTGGTCTCACCCTCATATTCGAAGAATAGTCGCGGATCTCTCTTGAAGTATATTGTCTTTGGATCGTAACCCATCTTTCTGAGCGCTTCGTCTACCTCTGCACCGTTCTTTGCGATTATGGGTTCTTTTTCAACGTATCGCACTATGCACCACGCATTAATTTTTTAATTTCAATTTCCAGCTGAAGTTTCCTCATGTTGTCAATTTGGATGGCAAATTCCATATCTGTTTTTGGATCTTTGTGGAAAGCTGCAACCGCCGGATCTATGAGCACGGCCCTTCCATCTGAAACCATCACATTGCATGGAAAGAAATCGCCGTGTGCGACGCTGTTTTCGTTGAGCGCATTTACCAGATCTATCGCTTGTTTTGCCATTGACACGAAAGTATCTAAGTAGTACTCCCAGCTGGGGCTATTGCGGTTTATTTTGAGTCTTTCTTGATAATAGGACAGCATGGTTCCTTCCACATATTCCATTAGATAACCGAAGTTACCATTTGCGCTTCTGTCTCCCTGAAAGAGTGGACGGGTGCCTTCGGGCAGCTTTAGTATTGCAATTGGCTTTACCGAATTGCTTGGAAGAATACTATGTATTACTTCGAGGTGCTCCATCTGACCATCTTCAAGTTCACCGAAGGACATAACTCCGCGTATTCCACGTGAAATAAACATGGCTCCTGATCCGCCCTGCTCGACTGATGTCGATCTACCTATGAACTTGGCGCTTCTGGCGCCTCGGGCAAGCTTGAGGAAGACCTCGTCGGCATTGTAGCCTAACTCATTAAGCTGACCTGAAAGTTCCCTGATGTTTTTTGATTCTATTGTCAATACCATTATATCACTCCCTTAGGCAGATCTCCATCGCGTTGAGAATGTCCATCTCGTAGACATCTATGTTCTGCCGGTCCGAATCCATCGCGCTTCTCAGGCTGCCCTTGTGCATCGGATCTATGAATATCGGCTTGCTTCCCGATACAAGAATGTTCTCATAGTGCGCATCTCCGTGCGCCACGCCGTTCAAATTGAATGTTCTGAGCACGTCTATAGCCTTGGAGACAAGTTTCACGTAATGACCTACCTTGTTTGGGTTTGTTGTCATTTCAAGCTTGATTTTGTAATCGAAAATTCCCACCCCCTCGACGAGCTCTATCACGTATGCCATCTTCCTCACGCCATTTGCATTGGGTTCCCTCATGAAGACCTCTGCCACAGGTTTAACGACATTTTCTGGGGCTATTGCATGAAGCCGGGATAGAAGCATCATCTCATACGGATCAAGCCCCCCATAGTACGTGCTGGTTGTGGTGCCCTCCACGCCGCTAGAGGTCAGGAATATATTTCCATATTTATCAATTACCTGATTGAGGAAATGTGAATTAAGGTCTCTGTTGCATTCGCCTATCTTCACAAATAACTGATCTGGAGAGTATTTCGGGAGCTGCCTTAACATGTCATTTATGTCCTCGCAGACAAGCTTTTGCACTTTGGTTTGTGGCATTTTTGTGGCGACACCCATCAGAATAACCTTCCCCTGCTCAGGGAACTCCTATTTATCAGTATCCTTACAATCGGATGTTTGCTTGAACTTTCGTAGTCGCTTACTGCCCGTACATGGACTTCTCTGACATTCTCGTCGTTTATCGAGAATATGCCTGCCTTGTTCATGCTGTTTGCGGCGAGTACTCCGAAGAGGGCCTTGTCATCTATGTTGGTGGCGCCGTCCCTTGCTGCCATGTAGCTCTTTGCAGCCTCTTCTGACATGCTGCGCTGCCTTGTCTTGTTGCCTGCCTTCTCGGCATCCTCTGCGGCCTTTGCGAACTCGTATGCCGCATGCCTTTGGTCTCCGCTCTCAAGAAGCTTCGCAGCGCACAGCTCCCTGCGGTCCGATGCGTCAGAGAATATGATCTTGGCCTGGTACCTCTTGCCTATTCTTAGGGATATGCTCCCAGCCTCCTCCAGGAGCTCGGCTCTTCTTCCTATCTCAAAATATCTGTCGCCGATCCTGTCGGCCTCGAGGTCGAGCTTGCGTGACGTTGCCTCGTATCTCATGCTCGTCTCTATCCTGTCTCTGTGCAATGACGCCAGATGCTCCCTAGAAACCATTCGGCCAACAACCCCGCACTATATCCAGATTATACTCTGCCTTCGTACCTGCGCTGGTGATAATCGCTAATTCTATCCCTTAGCTCTCTTGCAAAGGCAAGATAATTGTCCTTCTTGTCAAGATTGACTGCCGTTGCGCTTCCAGTAGCCAGCGCGGCAACCAGGCTCACTACCTGACCTGCGTTTGAGTAGTTTCCATGGTCAGGCTGGAAGGTCAATCCCACCACTGTAAAGGCACTAAAGCCAGCCGTAGCCGCCCCGTATGCCCAGGCCCTGAACCTGTGCGCGTTGCCCTTATTTGTGAAATCGTTCTCAAGTCTTGCGACGCTTTTGAATTCGCGCGCATTTGTTATCCTTTCAGGAGCTGAATTCATCTGGGCATCTATACGCTTGCGCAATACCATATTTATCGGTATAAATAGCGTCGTTCCTTATATTTAAAGGTGGCCCAAATTGGCAAAATTAGGAATTTTTTTGTTATTATGATAGTACTAAATTCTTATACCCGGTTTGAGTCCGACGATGCTTGTTCCGTGTTCCCTGAGCTTCTCGGTCTCGCGCTCTATATACCCAGATATCCTTTTGGATCTAGAGAAGAGCAGGTTTCCTGCTATCTTTATATCTATTGCATCTTTTGACTCTCCGATTTTATTCAAAACCTCGTCCTTTAGCGAAAGTATCTCTTTATGCAATAAGGTCATGTGCATGTCTGCCATCCTGTTTGCTAGAGATGACGGCATCTGCCTTCCCATAGCCGAATTTACAGCGGTAAGCTCGTTCATGAACTCCTCGAAGCTCTCCTTTATTGCCGCCTTGAATGTGTCGGATATTGTAACATTAAAATCATCTATTGCTCCAGCACCGATCCTGGCTGACCTGACAACCATCTTAGGATCGCTGCGTTTTAGAGATATATAGTGATGATCTCCTCTAAGGAGCCTTTCGTCGGATATTTTTGGTATCTCCCCGCGCACCGAGCTGATTCCTGATCTAAAAGCCGCCCCCATCTCCATCGAAGCGGAATCGACGAGCTCGAATATCGTCTTTATCCTCATCTCCTTCCATATGCTCTCAAGGCTCATATCCACTTCGTGGTGTCTAACTACTGCGCGGATTGGCAGAAAATCGCTCTTTCCTCCTTCGATTAGTTTAAGCTCTACTCCGTTTGATGTTTTTCTTTGCACGAAGCCACCCTAATTTCATTGGCCATCGATGACCGATGCGTTTTATCGCTTGCAACATGCTTGTAAACTGAATAGTATATAAACGGTTGTCATTATCGGAAGTGTGGGACAAAAACCTGTCGTCGTAGGTAAAAATTACTTGTAGAAAAGATTTAAATATGGGTATAATTATTAGAATTAGTAAGTGTCAAAGTGGCTAGCGGAAATCAGGATGTAAGATTTGCGGCATGCGTAATGCCAACATCAAGGCTAGCCTCAACTATATGGATGATATTGAATAAGTATCCCATATTTGTTGTGTAAGAGCGATAAAAAACTTCTTTTTCGGTGGCTCTTATGCAACTATCAACAAATACTAGTGGGAAGGAATTCGGTGTCAGGGTTACGGACAAGGAACTCACGATACTCTACGAGATTGGACTTGAGCTAATACCTACTGCAACCGAATTCGTGGAAAACGTGGCTTATAAGTATCAGGTCTCGCAGAGCGGCGTATGGTACACGCTCAAGAAGCTAAAGGCTACGGGCTTTGTTGACTTTGCGGAGAAGGGAGCTGAGCACAGGCCCCTCGCTCTAACTGATAGCGGAACAAAAGCGATAAGGAGCAGGATCGTCGATGTAGAGAACCGGCGCTACCACTACGTAAGCGTAGCCCCTATTAAAAGATGATTTTATGGGTTTTAGTGTTAACTTTGACAGACTGCCATCCAAGCAGGCTCTGGCATTTCCTGTCAGAAAAGGAAGTGAAGACGTGGTATTAAAGCCAAAACTGGACAAGAATGCAAAAGCGAGCGCAATTGAATTTGCCGTGGCAAACAACGATTATCAGAGTATTAAGCAGCTTGCCCCGAAGATGGGAACTAAGGAGCTTACCGCGATGCTCTTCCTTGCAAGCGCACTGCGCACTACAAATGCCCAGACCATCCATATGCTTGTGGATTTCGGCGCAGATGTGAAGGTCAGGGATTCATATGGAAGAACATGCTTGCACGAAGCTGCCGCATTTGGGAATGCGGAGACGTCAATTGAGTTGGTGAAGGTTGGAGTGGAAGTGGATGCCGTGAGTCGGGATGGCAGCACCGCTGCAGTAGAGGCAGGCAAGTTCAGGCACTATGAAGTTGTCAGTGCACTTGAGGGCATGCACACCAATATGGGAATAAAAAACAGGTATGGCAGGAGCGCAGACTCCTATCTTAAAGATCTGCGGAGGAAATGATGGGGATAACAAATTTATTGCGAAAAAGGGTTAATTTTGCCGCGATTTCTCCGCGGCTTTTACTTCTATTTGTTATTTTACCTCTGTTTTAGGCCTTCTGTTCCTCCATGCAGGCTATATGCCCTTATCCCGAGCTCCTTGAGTGCGGTTGCGAATCTTAGCGAAGTGCGACCGTGCGGGCAGACTATTATCGCATCCTTGAACTGTACGACCATTTTTTCTATAGCCTTCTTATCCTGGTTAAATATTATCTCCCTTGCAATAGCTATATCCATGTTATGCACGTCTTTTGCACCTAGCGATTCGCTTACGAAGTCGAGTTCACCATAATCGTTGATGAATACATACACACTCTTGCCATCCTGCGCGAGTACCTTGGCCTGCTGCGCGTCTATCTCTATTTCACTCATATCCATCCCATCTGCAACGCAACTATAAGTGCAATAACCAACACGGCCAGAAGCACGAACAGCAGGTGCGCTTTCACCCTAAGGCCCAGCTTCGGCCTCCTTGCTGCTCCAAAGTTTCCAGGATCGACAAAATTGATTTTCTCATGCAATGCCGATTCTTCATCACTGGCTATTCTGCTCGGACTGTTTGGCATGAATAAATTGTTCACCAACATAATAAAAAAACAGCATGTCCAACTTCAATTTAAGGCCAACTAAAATTTAATGCCATCCGTTAATGGCCTAACGGTATCCAAATAGCTAGCAATTAAATACTTCTTGGGGAATCGCCATGACAAAATAACAGATTTATGTGCTAAAATGTGAAAACCAATTTGTTTTATATAGGAGAAAATCCAGAATAAAAATGATAAAATTATGTTCTTCAGAAAAAGCACAGATAAACCACTTGAAGGTGCGGCCGGGAAAAACATGGCGGAGTACAGCGCGCTAATGTCAAAGGCTAAAGAGTATTCACTCAACGGAGAACATCGTATGGCATGGAAGACGGCCAATGAGGCAGCAAGAATAGAGGAGATATCTCACCATATGAAGTCGGCTGCTTATGCCATGGGAGATTTAGAATATGGCAAACAGGGGTGGGTATTATCGCAAAAAAAGTATGAAGTCGTTCCGGAGTTATACGTTGAAACACCACTTTCGCCTGGGATGGAGAAATTTCAAACGCTTTCTACAGTTGTGGATATAAACAGCGAACTTGTGAAGCGCATTTATGGCAATGTAATAAAGAATGCAGCCAAAATGCAACCCGTCACCGAGGAAAAACTGCTAGTAACTGTTGCAGATTTAATTCATAATGGCATCGCATATAACGATCGCGATTATAGCATATATGACAGGGAGGGGATGCTGTTAACACTGCCACTTGACTACTTTATAGAAAATGGGGGCGTATGTCGCAACCAGGCGGCAGCCGTTCTTGCTTTATTGCAAAAACTAAGGAGTAATGGATACATAAATGGTGAGATGAGGATTAATGCAGGTATTATGCCTAATGGCGACGGACATGCATATGCAGAGTACGTGGACCAAAATAGGCGCATCTGGACCATAGATGCTACTAATCTAGTAGTTTCGATTAATGGATATGTAAAACTCTCAAGCAGACCAGATAATGCCCTACTACATGCCAAAAGAACGTAAGCAATACATCCTTATTTAATATTTGTAAGTTTAAAACGTATCATGGGAAAGCTCGGGGCGCTATTTAGACTAACGCGGTTTGAACACAGCATACTCCTGATAATAGCCGTTATAGGTGCTGAGATTCTCGCTGGAGGCCTGCCAAGTGCGCAGGTTGCTGCATTGAGCATAATAACTCCAATATTTCTAAGCATGAGCGCTTTTGCGATTAACGATTATTTCGACGTCAACGTTGATAGGGCTAACAAGAAGAAAAGGCCGCTGGTAACCCGGGAGCTTAGGCCATCTGACGCGCTAGCCGTGGCCTCAGTTTCCATGGTGATAGGGATTGCTGGGGGCCTGCTGCTTAACGCGTACTGCTTTATAATAGCAGTAATATTTGGCGTGCTTTCTATACTGTATAGTTATAAGCTAAAGGACGTGCCGCTGATCGGCAATTCGTATGTCGCCTTCTCCATGGCGATACCATTTGTGTTTGGCAACTATGTTATGACCTACAGGCTCCTTGATAGCGTGGTATTGATATTCTTCCTCATATTCATAAGTGGCCTGGGGCGTGAGATATATGGCACGATAAGGGACTTTGATGGAGATAAGAAGCGCGGAGCCATGACTGTGCCGATGCTAATAGGTAAAAAGGCGTCAGCGTACCTAGGATTGCTGCTCTATCTGGCTGCGGTTGCAATATCTGTTTATCTCTTTTTACACGTGCTGCCATTTGCTGGGAACATACTGTACGTCTCTTTGATATTAATATCTGATTTTATGTTGGTCCTATCAAGCATTCCGTTCATGCTGGCTAATAGAAATTGGTATGGCTATGCCAGAAACCTATCCCTTGGGGCTATGGGACTGGCGCTTTTATGCATACTACTTTCGGCTGTAATATATGTTTAACGCGACCTTCTCCTTTTTGGCATAGATTTCTTTGGTACCTGCAGCGCCTGCTTTGGTGGAATTGATTGCGCAGTCTCAGATTGCTTCGGCCTGTTCACGATAAGAAATATGAGTATTGCAAATACCACCATGAGGAGTATTATGACAAGCATGAGCATGTAGGTAAGCGTCTGGACCTGGGCAGAGAGGCCGTTTATCTGCGCCTCTTCTGTATCAATATATGTATGAGAGGGAGTCAATCCGGCATATATCTCTGAATTAAGGCTTCCTAGAGCAAGGGAGAGTCTTGCAGTTGAATATATGTCTGGCGCATATGCTGACGTGCTGTTGCTTGCATTTGCCTCGTTAAGATAGAATGCGCTCTGCAATGCAAACTGCGTTGGCCATATTCCAGTTGCCCTTGAGAGGGCCGTTGAGACGGTTGATGCAATAGTATTGTATGCCGGAACGGTTGAATTGTAGAACACGTTTGCATATGTGAGTGAATAAAGTGCAGTTGCATAGTCATTATTAGCGATGCTGTAATTGGCGGCCTGAACATAGAGCTGGTTACCATATACTTTCTGTGCATAGGCAAGCTCGCTAAGAGCCTGGCTTCTTAGATTGCTTGATTGCGTAACTGGATATCCCCCCATTCCTGCGGAGATGTTGTACATCTCACTTGTCGCCGCGCACCATGCCTGCGCAGGTGCTGCAACCTGCAGCGCCTGCATTATCTCGTCACTAGTCTGCGAGGAATTCAGGAACGAGGATGCTGATTTAAGTGTCATTAGCGCCCATGAGAGTCGCAATTTCCCTCCGATTATGAACTCGTAGTTCTGTGAAGTCATATTGGGAGTGTAGTTAAGCGCATTGCAGTATGCTGACATATTTGCTATTATCTGTCCCGCTTGTAGCTTTGACACATTCGCATATCTTAGCATCAATGCGGTTGGATCCTCTATGAATGCAAAGTCTGCCCCGGTGTAGTAATAACCCTTGGAAGATATCTGTCGGTATTGCTGAAGCTGCGAATCGAGCTGGAGCTTTGCGCTTCCAAAAAGAGTGCCGTTTATCTGGTCTATCTGGTTTTGAGTGAAGTTGAATGTGAACGCAGTAAGAGGACCGAATGTGCTCTCGTTGCACAGCGGGCATAGGGTGCTCACATTGGGAATCATTCCTGCGTGATAGTTGGTTGTTATGTTAAATGAAAGGTTCTGCGGCTCTTTTACGCCAAATGTATATGGAAGGCCCTGTGAGACATTGCTTATTTCTACCACAGGTATTTTGTATACTTGCTGCGCCATATAATAAAGCAGATACTCTGATGAGAACCTGTCAACTGAAGGCACCAAAATAAATTCCGAATCTACTGCATTTGCTGCGCCTACCTTGTCAAAAACCCCTCCGACAGGCCCTACTGAACCGTCAGGAGAGATCGTACCTGTAACAGTAAAATTGCCAAGAAGAGGCCTCTTCTCCAAGGCAGATATTGTAAGTAGCGTGAATGCAAATCCGCCGCTGGGCCCGGAGATGTTCGGATTGTTATTTCCTATCTGAAAGGCAAAATTATACTTTTTCTCGCTGAAATTCAGATATTGCGTTGCATATGAAACTGCAGTGTGTATTGAAGATATTGTATCGTTGCCGACATTGGGGCTGCCGCGGTTTACGATTATTGTTCCATTTCCTGGAGTTACTGCTAGCGAGATGTTAGTCATCTCTCCACGGTCAAGGCCGATGAGAACCGCTGGTGCTGTGAAATGGGCAGTGTATGCAAATGAGACCGGTCCGAGTAAAAGTAGCACGAGTGCTATGGTGCGATAATAATTCATGCTAAAAGTATTGAATGAAAGGTATAAAATCCTTTTTAGAATTCTGTTATCCTCTTCTGCATGCCTTCCGACTTTTCCTGCTTTACCTCATTGAATATGTCTATTATGCCAAATACTCCGTCATATCCAGGAATTACGTGCGCCTTGTCCTCCCTTATTCTCCTTATTCCTTCTGCCAGCTTCTTGTCGACTTCCGCTATGCTATCGGGATCTGCCTTCATAAGTACATTAAATTCGGTCCCAAATCTCTGAATTATCCTTGAGTAGGTGCTCTTGACCTGCATTGAATATGTAGCCTTTCCAGTCACGTGCGCTATAACCTCCTGCAGGGGGATTGCATGCACATAAGGAACTGCGCCATTGGGAATGAATCCTGCCTCCCTGTCTGCAAGGTCGTCGATTCTATGCATGACGCCTATCGTCAATTTCTTGCCGCACTTTGGGCACCTGTTGCCGAATTTCTTTGACTTATCAGGGGAAAGTGATACTGAGCAGTTCCTGTGCCCGTCGAAATGATACTTGCCCTCCTCAGGATAGAATTCGATGGTCAATTTCATCTCCTTCTTCTTTATGCGTCCGGTAATATCGGTAAAGTCGGTCTTATCTTCAACGTCGAATATTATGGCTTCCCTTCCCATCTTTGGCAGTGAGTGCGCATCGCTTCCAGAGATCGGAGTATATCTATCAAGCTTTGATAGTCTCCAATTCATTGGCGGGTCGCTGCTCAGACCGGTCTCGTACGCATATATATGCATCGCCTGATCCTCATAGGCTTCCTCTATAGAGTTGAACCCTGAATGCTCACCCAAAGCCCCGAACCACGGAGTCCACAGGTGCGCAGGAAAGACGAACATCTCGGGATCTATCCCAATCAGGTCTTCGACAAGCTGTGCTGGACTTATCCTGTTTAGTAGCGGCCGTCCATCGCTTGATAGGTCTCCAAACCTGGACAGATGCTCGTTGGCCTGCTCCGCGGCCTCTATACTTGGCGCAAGTATGCAATGGTGTATTCTCCTTGATCTGCCAAGTCTGTCCTCAAATACTGTGCATACCTCTGTTCCGATAACAAACTGCGTACTTTTAGAAGATCCCTTTATCTTATAAATTCCGGTCCCATGCTCTTCCAATGTCTTTTTTATCTCTGACATATGTTTTGGGTGGGTGAAATCCCCAGTACTGACAAGGCCTATTCCCTTCTCCCTTGCAGACTCCGCAATATTGTCAATCGTCAGCTGCTCGCTGCAAGCCATTGCGTATTTCGAGTGCACATGAAGGTCCGCTATGCACTCCATAATATCATCGCGCAAAAGATGCTAGAGCTTATATCCCAGGTCCCGCAGGAACTTCTTCCTCTTTGCCTTATCTTCCGTACCCTCCACACCCTTAGGAGAGCTGCCGTCTACCACCCCAAGTATCCCTCTCCCCTGCGTCGTAGCCCCGACGAGAACCTGCACTGGATTAGCGGTGGAGCAGAAGATGCTTATAACCTCTGGGACGCTTTGGACAGCATTGTTCACGTTTATTGGAAATGCATTCCTGAAGACTATTACGAAGCTGTGCCCTGCTGCTATGTCCGATGATATTTTTTCTGCCCTGCTGCGCAGCTCGGCGTCATTGCCCTCGCTCCTTATCAGGCATGGGCCGCTGGCCTCAGAGAATGCCAGTCCGAACTTTATCTCAGGCGATACGCCCATGAGCGCTTCGTATAGGTCCTCTGCAGTCTTTATGAAGCCCGCCTGACCTATCATAACCTGATTTCCGTCCCCAGGATCAGTACTGACTGCTTTTATATCAATCATAAATAATCACGGCTTGAGTCTAACGCGATCCCTTGGGAACATGCAACATTCCCTTATGTTCTGCATCCCGGTCATCTTCATTGTGAGCCTTTCAAGCCCAAGGCTCCATCCGGCATGTGGAGGGGCCCCCCTCTTGAAGGCATTTATGTAGAAATCAAAGTCACTTGGATTCAGGCCACGTTCTGTTATCGACTTTACAAGCACTTCAGGAATGTGTATCCTCTGGGCGCCGCTAGATACCTCGAGCCCCTTGAAGAGAAGGTCAAAGCTGTTGCAGACCTGTCCGTCCTTTTCGTTTGGCATACTATAAAACGCCCTTACGCTCCTAGGGTACTCCTTTACAAGAACAAGGTCTCCTAGGAGCCTGCAGAGTGCATCCTCCTGTTCCCTGTTGAAATCCTCTCCAAATTCCATCTTCTGACCGTTGGCGTTCAAAAGTGATATCGCCTTCTTGTAGGTTATCTCCTTGACTATCGGTTTGCTTAATGTTACGTTCAGACGCTTGAGGTCATCCCCGTTCTTCTTCGAGACGTCGTTTATTATATTCTTGACTGCTTTCTTTAGCAGTTTCATTGCGTCGTTGTGGTCTGCAAACCCCAGTTCGGCGTCCATCTGCGTTATCTCGTTGAGATGAAACACCGTATTGTGCTTTTCCGCCCTGAAGACTGGAACGACCATGAAGACCCGATCCATACCTCCGATCACAGCGAGCTGCTTGTAGAGCTGCGGCGATTGTGCAAGAAATGCCTTCTTCTCGAAGTATTCCACTTGGAAGAGGTCTGCGCCGCCTTCTGTGGCAGCTTCCACCAAAGCAGGAGTCCTTATCTCCGTAAGCCCCTCCTTTAGCATAGTGTTCCTAAAAGAGTTGAGAATTGTTGACTGTATGTTGAATATTGAAGTTGTCTCAAGTCTCCTAAGGTCAATATATCTGTTATCAAGCCGTACGTCTATGTCTGCTGGAACTTTTCCAGTTACCTCGAAAGGTATGCCCGCCTCTAGTGGATTAAGATTCTTTATCTCTGAGGGCACTATCTCAAATCCTAGCCTGCTCTCTGTGCTCTTTCTTACCTTCCCCCTGATCATAACAACGCTCTCCTTGGGCAGGTTCATTGAGGATATCACTTCTGTTGGTGTTATCCCCTCCTTTCCTATCACCTGCACTATGCCGCTGTGGTCCCTTAGGAGTATGAAGACTATCTTGCCTATATTCCTGACCTCATGGACCCATCCTCCGAGAGTGACCTCGGCACCGTCCATCTCTGGACTTAGCTGTGCAATGTAATGGGTCCTATATGCGCTTGACAAAACAACACCGGATATTATCACGCTGCATAAAATTTTAAACCTTGGCAGCCATTATATATCGTTGAGCATGGTGGCCGTAAAGGATTTCATGCAAAAGCAGTTCGTTGGAGTTTCAAGAACAACTAAGGCTGGCTCTGCGCTTAAGCTAGCGGAAGCCGCAAAAGTCGATCTCATGCCGGTAGTGGAGGATGAGAGGCTCTGCGGCATAATCACTTCGGCAAACCTTGAGAAAAAACTGGTCGAGGAAACCGAAGTCGGCAAGATCATGGACAGACCTATTTTCATAGAGGCAGATGCAAGACTCGAGGATGCCGCTGAAGTCATGATAGAATATGGTGTGGGAAGAGTGCCAGTGGTTGAAAACAAGTACTCAATGATATGCATAGGAGTGGTTACTTCTACGGATATAGTAAACGCATATAAAAAGAGTTGACTCCGGGAATCTCTCCCAGAGTCAGAAAGCAATAGATTACTTTGCCAGGGTTATCTCTATCGAGCTGACCTTGGACTTTGTGCCGTCCTCGTTTGCTATCTCCTCAGAGCCGATATTTATCTCGTCGACTTTTGCATCTGTGACAAATCTGTGCCGTGATATCTCAGCCACATCAACAGCTCTTGATATGGAATTTCCTCTCGCCCTGATCTTTACGCGATTTACACCGTTGTTGAATTGCGTTACCACTGCAAGCACATAGTTCATGGGCGGCTTCTTTCCGACCAGCACTATGTTTCCAGGCATGCCCTCAGCTTGTACTTCGTCTTCGTATTGTTCTGCCATTTTAATCCCTTGTATTGTTTAAGTGTAAACTGACTTAAGCTAAATCAACTGAATTTAATTGATGGCTTCTTTATTTAAAGCTTCTGAATTTGAAATAAAACTTCCAGATAACTAATCAATTTTGACCGCTTCCTTATCGGCCATAAAAATCTGGCATTCAGGAAATAGCTATGCAGGACATGACAAAGGAACAACGTTTTATGTTGAATTTAGTAAAATAATAGAGCTTAAATAGCAGAAAATTATAGGTTATTATATATGTCAGGTGCAGGGCGTGAGGACTAGAATACCCATCAGGGTCGAAGATGGCATGGGCGCAATGAATATAGCCAATTTGCTGCGCGCAAACGAAAAACTTGCAGTAGTATATGAGAAGGATGCCATAGCCTTTGGCGGCGTTGCCGTGTGGCTAATGACTGGCACCCCTAGAGCGCCGTCTACAGGACCCTACGAGAGGCGAACCGACATGGACTTCTTTGTGCCGGCAATGACAAAGGAGTATGCACTAAGGATGAAGGAGCAGGATCTTAATATCTCGAACAGCCTAGACAGGCATTGCTATGTCTACTACAAGGCCTCTGCCTCAGAGAAGGTACCAATAGACCTGGTATCATTTGATGTAAGCTTCTTTGACATACCTTATCGCGTGATAGAGAGCAATACATTGAGGCTGCATCTGGAAGCAGATGGCAAATTAAATGAAGGATCTGGACAGGCAGGCGAACTCACAGTAGTCAATGCTCCAGTTCTGGTTATATTGAAGACCCGATCTCTTGGCAGAAATAGACCTAGCGATGCAGAAGACCTTGGGAGGCTTCTTGATTTTCATTGGGGAGGATCGGCACAAAGATTCATCGATGAGAATAAAGAGATAATAAGTATGGCATCGAATGGCAATGCAAGCGATGTGAGTTCATTGAAGTATTCACTAAATAATTTTAGCAAGGAACGCAGAAAGTAGTGCTTAATTGCTTATCTAAAATAAAATAAGCGCATAGCGTGAAGGGTGAATGGAGAAGGGAAAGTTTTGCCTTCCATGCTCCAAGTCCCTTATGGCGTATGCGCCCAGAATAGGCTATTTCACAGATATCTTAACGAACCTGCTTACCACAAGATTGTATAGCAGCACGAAGATAAGTCCAAAGATAAAGCCCCCTATGAATCCTGTTATAAGCCCTACAACTATTCCTATTATGTTCAAGCTGATAAGTGAGAGTATAGCGCTTATTACTCCGCTCATCACTCCGAATACCACTCCGGCGCTTACGTAGTCAAGACTCGTTAGTGGATTCCCATTTCCAGACAGCATTACCCACCTAGAGAATACATAATTGTAAAGTAGGGCGAATATTATGCCGTCTATGAAGCCACCTATAAGGGCCACTATTATAATCACTATTGCAAAGACCAGCCCAGCTCCAGGAAGAATCGATGAAAAGCTCGCTGGAAGCAGTGATTGAAGCAGGCTTCCAAAAATCGAGCCGAGCGCAATGGCAAGTAAACCAATTACCAGCCCGATTATCCCATATGCCAAACCGTAAGCAAGACCTGTGCTTACGAAGTCCAAGCTCTTTATCTGCGCCATTTAATACCCAACAAATTTAAGCGTGGGATAAGTATATAAACACCCAATAATGCCAGGCTTGGTACGACTTTGAGAGTATAGCAACGGATTTAATGCCCCTAAAAGCCCCTAGAAAAACATGCTTATTCTGTCCATTTTATGATGTGATAGCCGAACTGAAAGCTTGGCTAAAATCTAAGCTCGTGTAGTCTCTTAGTAAGCTCCTCAAAAACCAAATGTTTCTTTTCAGGATTTAAGTGAAAGGATTTTTAAATTGCCACAGCCATAGATTAGAGGATAAGATGAATGCGAAGGAACGGCTTATACTTCTAGGCGTAATCGCCTTGGTAACCGTTATAATGTTTGCTTTGAATCTTGTAGGGCCTGGCATCATATTATTGCTCTTCTTCCTCGCTCTGTCCGGGATAATCGTTGTCTGGTATATATTCCTGATCCTGCTCGTTGCGCTTGGTATACTATTCTTAGTCGCGGCATATACAATTCCCGGAGTAGTTGCTGCTTGGCCCGCCGTGCCGACATTGGCTGCAATAATAACCATATATGAGATGTATAGAATTGGCAAAAACCCATCAGGAATCTTTCTTTCTAAGAAAGATAGCGCGAGGGAAGAGCGCGCACGCAAGTACGCAGAAGGCGTGCTCAAAGAAGCGAATAAGCAGCGATAGTTAGGTGTATTTGGACATAAAACCATCTGCATCCACGCCGGAAAAGAAGGCTTTGATCACCATTTGGAGTTCAGCCGTACATCTTTTTCCTTATCCAGAAACCGTATACTACATAGCCCGCTATGAAAATTATAAACACAACTACAAAGGTTCCCCCGCTTATTACCTTGGCTGTGACGCCTAAAAGATCAAACACAATAAGGAGGAGCCATATGAAATAAAAATAGTTTATGAATACTTTCTTTATGTCTACCATGGAGTTGCGCACCAATCCCGTACTAATACTTAGTACATGAACTCTTATATTTTTAAACGTTACTGAAGATGTTTATATGTAGGGGGGGTTGACATCTACATACAACCACCATCGTCAACGCTCATGACACATCACATCAAATAAGTCATGAGGTATGCAATCAGGCACGAATAGATGCGAATTGACACCTTTTTCATACCCATGAACCTGTTCTTTGAAAGACCAAATACTTCTTTCAGTCTTGGAAAAAATCCTCTCTATTGCGCATCTTTTCACATATTCAGGATCCTTCGGAGTTTCTGGCTTTCTATGTCCTCTTCCATTTATTGCAATAACATCTTTTATTCTGTGATAATGCAGATATTCGTGTATGTCGGTAGAGTCATACGCAGAGTCTCCTAGATATTTTGTACCAAACGCAAGTCGGAATTTCCTATTCACCTGCCCTATCAATTCACCGAAGAAAATCTTATCGTTCCTGTTTCCAGGTGCAATATAGAACCCTATCGTAACCTCATTTTCTGCATCTGCAATTGCATGAAGTTTATATCCGAAGAACATGTCATTCACATTTCCATCTGCATCTTCTTGTTCCCTCTTCGATGGGATTCTATGCCCAGTTCTCGCATACTTGTCCATGCGCGAAAATGCGGGCACGTCAGTACTGCCCTGTGCTATTAGCCGTATTTGCCTTCCGTTAAGTCTATCCTGTAGGATCCAGTTGTTCAGTTCTTCGAATATTTCTGGTTCTGCACGTTTTCTGACCTTAGAGAAGATGGAATAATCGGGCCTTTTCCTGTAACCAATTATTCTTCCAATCTTCGTACCGACGATATCCACGAGTTCTACATCGGTCAATCGAAAAGAGAACCATGCATTTAAGGTAATATTGATTAGAAAGATTTAAGATTTGTCAAGTCCCTAGTTTATATGGGCAGGACCCATGGCAAAAGTCATAAGCGAGGAAAAGGCAAAGGAGATAGCCCTGGAGTGGGCTAGCTCAGCTATCGAAGCCATTAATGCGGAAAAAAATGCAGGCTGCAAGGATCCAAAGGTTTCATCGAAAGCAGTATATGACGAAGATCTGCTAATTTATGATGTCGTGGTGGAATTCTGGTGCAGATCAATCATATTCAGCAGCAAATACATGTACCGGCTTAGCATAGGTGCGAACGGCGAAGTGAAAGACTCAAAATACATAAACGAAGGCGTAGACGTCTAACCTCAGCAGGCCGGTAGGCCCAGGGTCACGCACACAAGAATTTTAAGCCTTCTGATAGTAATAAACGTGTCCTAAAGGACTAGTGGATCAATATGGGTGGGTTAGAAAACGTAAAGAAGTGGATGGAGCCAAATGAGAAAATTCTTTTTTTCTCGGCTGCAGCTGTTGAGGGACATGTGAACAAGTTCGGTGAAAACCCTTTTCCGAATCCAAACGGGCAGGGAGGTGCAGTTTTTGGAGATGTTGCTATAACTGATCTCCGCATATTTGGAACATCAACGATCCTGTTCAGTGGCGGAAGAATGGCGTTTGAGTGGATAACAGATCCTGATTATGCCAAATCCAGGGTCAAGGGCGGCTTGCAGTACGAAGGCAGGGCGCTTCCAAATGGAAAATCGCCAAAAGATCTCGGTGCAATCAAAAGTCCATTTTCCGAAACTAACATGGCTGCCACCATCCATGTGGCGAGCGACGCGGAGCTCATAACTAGGAAATCTCTTCTATCAACAGCATATACTATAGGTATCAAGGTGAGCAGACTGCATACCGGCCTTGCCGAAACGAAGGCAAAACACCAACTATTGTCAAAACTTGGAGCTTTGGACAAACGCTTCTATGAATTGCACGAACTGAAATTCAATAAGCCTGTTATGAAAGAAACAGGATCGGCTGAGGAGAAGGTAGAGGATCACTACAATGTGGTGCTGGCCGTTATACAGAAGCAACTTAGGTCAATGACTACTGAAAAGATAAACAACCTATACGACCTTGCAGAATCGGAGTAGTGAGTTTAAGCCTGATCCGATTAAAACCTGTGACCTCCAGCGCGCAGCGAGCAGATACATAAAAGACTGGTTGTCGAATATAAAGATAGGCATGTCTCTTGAAATAGCGACAACGCTTGGAGACATTTGGGGGTCTCTTATTGCGGCGTACATCTACTCGATAGACCTTTTCCAAGTCATTTTCATTATATTCGGGATAGTTCTATGCATCAATCGTTCCTACCTTCATAGAATACAAGAAAACGAGGAGAAACAGGATAAATGTAGATTGGACCGCTAAGGCGTTCCAACTCGAAGGTAGATATTATGATAAGGCAAGAAGAAGGGCAATAAGGTATTCTGGCTTCAGGTGGTGGTTTGGAGAGGCAGTGATGGGTGTGGCTGGAATAGCCTCTGGACCGCTTGAAATAAGCTCTGGCGTACTCAAAGTCCCCATATTCTTTAGTGATGCAAGGCTCTATGCCCTTCAAAGTGAAGAACAAGTCGTCTGTTATTGACTACCTAGTCTTATAGTAGAGATACATGCTTTCATCTTGTGTTGCCATAGAAGCCACTCGTTAAAGATTTTGGTTGTACTAAAAAGTATATTGCCCAATGCACAGAAAGATATTTTGTCGATAGCGCGGTTTAATAAACCCAAATCAAAGACGTTTTATGATATGATAGCCGAACTGAGTCTTGACAAGACCAGAGACCTGTCCTTTCTCAAGTGCAAAGGCCGCTTCTTCAAATGGCTTAACCATCATTCCCTTGCCGAAAAAACCAAGGTCGCCGCCTCTTCGCCTGGATCCGTCTGTAGAATACTGCTCCGCAAGCTTTGCAAATGACTCTCCCTTCTTTATCCGCTCAAGAATCTCTTTGGCTAGAGACTCCTTCTCTACCAATATGTGCGCGCATCTTATCTGATTTGCCATAAAACCACTCAGCGTCAGTCCTCCCTCCATTTTGATCTTTTTACTGCGAGGGTAAGGATTATTATTGTGACTATTATGATCACTACCCAGTCAATCTCTATGGTTGTAGGGCTAAAAGAGGTAAGTCCGGTGACGTTCTGCACTATCTGCGCGGCATAGGTTGCAGGGGAGAGGTAAGCTATTATCTGGAAAGGCTTTGGTATGTATGTAATTGGATAGTAGACTGGCGGAAGCGCAGAGAGCACAGTTGAGACTATCCCGGAAAATGCCCAGCCCTGCACAACGTCTGACGATAGGGTGGAGAGAAGAAAGCCCAAAGAGCATGCAAACGTGAACATAACAAGCATCACTCCCATTATGGAAAGATATCCGAATGCGCTGGTGTGCACGTACAGGGCTGCAAGCACCGTGAGCACCACGAGCGCTGGAAGTGCATAGACCAGTTCGGATATTGACATGCCCAGTAGGTATATCCATGCAGTCACCGGAGAGCTCACGACCATGTCCTGCACCTTGAAATCGTTCTTGAGGTGAGAAAGGTCCTGCTGCAGCGAAGTGCCGGAGGATATCATTGTCATTATCAGCGCCCCGCCGATTGCTATCGGAGTGAGGGCGCCCCTGCTTATGAAGGTTATAACAAGAAGCAGCGAGAATGGAGCCAGTATGGTACTTACTAGCACTATCGGATAATTGATCATCGCATATATTGCATTGACCATTATCGATGCCTTTAACTGGCTAATAATACTCCTGCTGGTCATAATTTTCAGCCTCTATAGGTTTCCTCACTATGTAATAGAATATGTCATCAAGGGTGAGCGGATTCATCGAGAATTTAACTCCGCGGTTTATGAGCTGCTTTGATATCCTACCTGCCTCCTTCTCCGTGGTGACTATCTGATAATGGCCATCGACACCCTTTATCAATTCGCCCCGTCTTGGCTTTATTACGGTGTGATCCGAAAGTATCTTCACGCTGTAAGGATACTTCACCTTCCTCCTAAGTTCGGCCATGGTCCCAAGCGCCATCAATTTTCCGTCCTCGACTACCCCTATCTTGTCCGCTAGCTTTTCGGCCTCTTCCAGATAGTGTGTTGTAAGGAATATGAAGTGGTCCTTCTTTAGCTTGACAAGCGTCCTCCACAACTCGTCCCTTGAGATCGGATCAAGGCCCGTTGTCGGTTCGTCCAAGAATATCACCTTTGCACCTGAGGCCATTACCATGCCCACCAAGACCTTCCTCTTTGTACCCCCTGAGAGCAGCCGGTTAAGCGTATCGGCATATTTCTTTATGCCCAATTCGTCAAGCGACTTCTCGAGCAGGAGATTTGCCTCTTTAGAGGTAAATCCGCGCCACATCAGGTACGAAGATAGGAATTGCCTTGGAGTGAGCCATCCGACCGCGCGGCCTTCCTGGGGCACGCAGGCAATTATTTCCCTAAGCGCGTCGGTGTCCTTTAGTATGTCCAGCCCGGATATCTGCGCGGTTCCGGAGGTTGGAGAGAGCTGCGTGGAGAGTATTCGGATAAGAGTGGTCTTTCCGGCGCCGTTACGCCCTATCAGTGCAAATATGCCCTTGGCGGGAACTGCAAGAGAGAAGGACTTTAAGGCCCTCTTTCCCTTCTCGTACTCCTTTGTGAGCCCCTTCACAGTAAGCTGCTCCATATTTGTCATTATTGATATCTGTATCACGTTTATATAAATAAATGCTCAATAGTGCACTTATGAAGGATAGATTAGACCACAAAGAGCTTGAGGGGCGCATCTCCAAGTTCTGGTCTGACAATGATATTTACAAGTTCGATGAGGATTCTAAGGCAGAGGTTTATGCAATAGACACCCCTCCGCCTACGATCTCGGGTCTCATCCATCTGGGCCATGCCTTCTCCTACTCGCAGGCAGACTTCGTAGCGCGGTACAAGAGGATGAAGGGGTTTAACGTTTTCTATCCGTTTGGTTTTGACAACAACGGGATACCGACCGAGCTGCTAGTTGAGAAGATACATAACACCACAGCAGAGAAGGAGGGGAGGGAGAAGTTCGTACAGCTTGTGGAGAGCGAGACCAAGAATTTCGAGAAGATGTATAAGGAAGTCTGGAGAAGCATAGGCATATCTGTGGACTGGTCCCTGCTTTATACGACAATAGGTAAGAAGGCGCAAAGGACATCGCAGCTTTCATTCGTTGAGCTAAATAAGATGGGAAGGGCCTACAGGAAGGAGCTCCCGACCATCTGGTGCCCGAAGGAGGGCACAGCACTCTCGCAGATGGAGCTCAAGGACAAGGTGCTAAAGTCAAAGTTTGTAACGATAAGATTCTCGGATGACATCGTAATAGCAACAACCAGGCCGGAGCTCATGCCGGCATGCGTTGCAATAATAGTGAATCCCCAAGACCAGAAGAACAGGCACCTGATAGGTAAGAAAGTGAAGGTGCCGATATTCGGGCAGGAGGTGAAGGTCATAGGCGATGACCGGGTCGACCCCGCTAAAGGGACTGGAGTGGTGATGTGCTGCACGTTTGGCGATCTCACCGATATAGAGTGGTACAAGGCCTACAACCTTGACTTAAGGATAGTCATAGATAAGCACGGCCGAATGCTTCCAGAGTACTTTCAAGGAAAAAAGGTACGGGAGGCAAGGGAATTCATCATAAATGACCTGAAGGAGAAGGGATACGTTCTTGCAGAGAAGGAGATAGAACATAATGTGAATGTGCATGAGCGCTGCAACACGGAGATAGAATTCCTGGTAAAGAAGCAGTGGTTCATAAGGTATCTGGACATGAAGGATGAACTACTTGAGCTTGGAAGAAAACTAAATTGGCATCCTGAGCACATGGCAGTAAGGTACGAGAACTGGGTCAAGGGACTCCAGTGGGACTGGTCAATATCGAGGCAGAGATATTACGGCATACCCTTCCCGGTATGGTATTGCAAGAAGTGCGATGAGCCGATAATTGCAGAAGAGAAAGATCTGCCGGTGAACCCGCTTGTTGATAAGCCAAAGACGCCGTGCCCGAAGTGCGGCGGGACCGAAGTCGTGCCGGAGGAAGACATATTTGACACATGGGCAACGTCTTCACTTACGCCTCTGATAAATGCAAATTGGGCAACTGACAGAAAATACATGGACCGGATCTATCCGATGTCACTTAGGCCGCAGGCTCATGATATAATATCGTTCTGGCTATTCACGACTGTGGTAAAGTGTTACCTGCATACGAACAAGCTTCCCTGGAAGGATGTGCTCATATCTGGACATGGGCTGGACTCCAAGGGGCAGGCAATGCACAAATCCACAGGTAATGTCATAGAGCCCAAAGTTGTCATAGAGAAATTCGGAGCGGATTCGCTAAGACACTGGGCAAGCCTGTCAAGATTAGGCGACGATGCGTCGTTCCAGGAAAAGGACGTGATGACTGGCGCAAAGCTTGCCAACAAATTATGGAACGTGGCAAGATTCGTTAGCATGAACGCGGATGAGACTAGAACCGAATCGACAAATCCTATTGACAGGTGGATCATGGCAAGACTGCATGCAACGATAAAGGAAGCTACGGGAATGTTCGACGAGTACAATTATGCAGGCGCAAAACGTCTCATAGACGAGTTTTTCTGGTTCTTCTGCGACAACTACCTCGAGTTCATAAAGTACAGGACATACAATGGGGACAAAAGCGCAAATAAGACATTAAATGAGGTGTTCTTGTCCGTAGTGAAGATGCTCGCCCCATTTATGCCATATATAACCGAGGAGATATACCTAGAGCTTTACGCGCGCTCTGACGGAGCAAGGTCGGTGCACCTCTCCAAATGGCCTGCGCTATCGGATAGGGCCATTGACGAAAAGGCGCTTGCAGATGGAGACGTTGCGTGGAGAGTAATAACATTCATCAGGCAGTGGAAGCACGACAACAAGAGAGCCCTCAATTCGGAGATCATGCAGCTGACAATTAGCAGGGACGTCGGAGTTCTTGCTCAGGACATAAAAGGTGCAATGAACATAAAGGACATGCAAGTTGGTGAGGGCACATTGAAGGTTCCGGATACCGACATATCATTAGAGATAAGGGCAGAATAAATTGACAATAGGATTATAAACGTTATTGATAGATATTAAGAATGCAAAAGCTTTTGCTTCTGCTGAATTTATAGTGTTTTAATGGCAAGAATGCACACTGGAAAACATGGCAAGTCAAAGTCTAGAAAGCCAGACGTACCTATGGGCACAAGACCAGAGGGACTTGAGCTTAACGACGAACAGATAGTGAAGCTCGTTGTTGACTATGCAAAGCAGGGAATGCACCAGGCGCAGATAGGCCAAAAGCTCAAGACCGAACATTCTGTACCGTACATAAAACAGGTATTCGGAAAACGGCTCACGAACATACTAAATGAGAATGGCTTCAAGCAGGAGATACCGCAGGACATGATGGACCTTCTTACAAAGGCGATAAACCTGAGGAGGCATATCGAAAGGAACCACAATGACGTCCACAACAAGACAAGCCTTCACAGGGTAGAGGCAAAGATCTGGAGGCTTAGCAATTACTACAAGGACAACGGAAGGCTTCCAAGCGATTGGAAGTATGACCCGGTGAAGGTCGCACTCATAATCAAGAGCTGAATAGATGGCTACGAAATCTGCAGACAAGTGGAAGAACAAGGTGTGGTTCAATGTATACCCGCCAAAGCTCCTAGGGGAGTCTGCAATAGGGGAGATACCTGCCAATGACGAGAAAGGCGTCCTTGGGCGCGTGATAAAGGTCAGCATGTCATGGATAACCCACAGGCCCGAACATTCATTCATGCTCGTCGGGCTGCGTGTCAAGTCCGCAAGCGGAAGCACGGCTAACACAGACATAGATTACATGGAGCAGACGTTCAGCTACATCCACTCTCTTGTGAAGAGGCATTCAAGCGCGATATACACCGTTGACAGCCTTACGGACAAGAACGGGAAGAAATTCGTGCTCAAGCTCCTTGCAGTTACATCAAGCAAGATAAGGACGCCAAAGAAGAAGGCGATAAGGAAGTCGATATCAGATTTCACAAAGGAGTTCTCTGCAGCGCACTCGGTAGACGAGCTGCTTACAGGAATGCTTGACAACAGCTTCCAATCGGAGGCGGTAAAGAGAATAATGAACATAGCGCAAGTTAGCAAGCTCGAACTCAAGAAGATAGAGCTTGCCTGATCCTTTACTTTTGCAGCTACAAAAAGTCAGCCGGACTCCTTTACTTAAGGTTCTTCTTCAAAACCTCTTCAAGAACAACTGCGCCGTTATGTTCGTGGTCCTTTGACGAGTAGAGTATGGTTATGTCGGTGCTTCGTATCATCGCCACAAGCTCTAGCAGGTGCTTGTTTGATGAAAGTTCCTTCAGGTACCTTTTCTTGAACTCGCCCCACTTGTCCGAATTGAAGACAAACCACTGCCTAAGCTCATCGCTCGGAGCTATGTCTTTCATCCAGAGGTCTATGTTCGCGGTACTCCTCTTCACCCCGCGAGGCCAGAGCCTCTCAACGAATACCCGCTTCCCATCGGTTATGCTTGGTTTGTCAAATATCAGCTTTAGGCCAATTAGCATCTAAGCACACGTGTATTTTATTGGTATATGCCTATTTAATCATTTTCATCCGGTCCATCAAAATAGCAGCTTGCCGTCATCTTTGCAGCGAGGTCTGTCCCGTGTAGCTGCAGAGTAAGCCGGAATGAGACTGGTTTATAAACCTTTCCATGCTATGATATAGTTTGCATTAGATTTAGCCTGAGCTAAACCTTGTGCTATGAAAATTCCTGATGGAATTGGATGTAGTCTTGAGTAGTGTAAAGAAGACCCGCAAGAACAATTGCGAAAGTAAGTTTATGACTCCAGTCGATGCTGCTGGAGGATACTGCTATCAGATTTCGACAGCCATGCAAGTCAGCTCAACGGCCTCGTTGGGCGGCGTACGGCTCAGTAACGCGTGGTCAATCTACCGCAGAGAGGGGGATAACCTTGGGAAACTGAGGCTAACACCACATAGGTTAGGGACTCTGGAAAGAATCCTAATTTAAAAAGTTGCAAATTGCAGCATTACTGCTCTGCGATGAGACTGCGTCGGATCAGGCAGATGGCGGGGTAACGGCCCACCATACCTTTGACCCGTATGGGATATGAGAGTAAGAGCCCAGAGAAGGGCACTGAGACAATGGCCCTAGTGCTACGGCATGCAGCAGGCGCGCAAACTCCACAATGCACATACGTGTGATGGGGGGAATCTGAGTGGTTGACTTCGGTTAACCTTTTGCCAAGTTTAGCAAGCTTGGAGAATAAGTGCTGGGTAAGACCGGTGGCAGCCGCCACGGTAATACCGGCGGCACAAGTGGTATTCACAATTATTGGGCTTAAAGCGTTAGTAGCCGGCTGAAACAGTCTTGTGTGAAATGTCGGTGCATGACATCGACACGTGCATAGGATACCTTTCGGCTAGGGAGTGGGAGAGGTCAGGAGTATTCATGGGGTAAGGGTAAAATCTCGTAATCCTATGAAGACTACCGGTGGCGAAGGCGCCTGACCAGAACATATCCGACGGTGAGTGACGAAGGCCAGGAGAACGAATCGGATTAGATACCCGAGTAGCCCTGGCAGTAAATGATGCAGACTCTGGTGTTGCGTTTATCACGAATAAATGCAGTACCGTAGGACAACTGTTAAGTCTGCCGCCTGGGGAGTACGGCCGCAAGGTTGAAACTTAAAGCAATTGGCGGGGGAGCACACAAGGGGTGGATGCTACGGTTCAATTGAATTCAACGTCGGGAACTTTACCTGGAGCGACGGCAGTGTGAAGGTCAGACTAATGATCTTGCCTGACAAGCCGAGAGGTGGTGCATGGCGATCGTCAGTTCGTGGTGTGAACTCTCCGGTTAAGTCCGGTAACGAACGAGATCCTCGTTGACAGTTGCTACTGGTCCAGAGATGGGCTAGGCACTCTGTCGAGACCGCCTACGTTTAAGTAGGAGGAAGGAGAGGGCGACGGTACGTCAGTATGCCCCGAATCTCCAGGGCTACACGCGGCATACAGAGGTTGGTACAATGGGTCGCTACCCAGAGATGGGACGCTAATCCCCTAAAACCAATCTAGGTCTGAATTGAGGGTTGAAACTCACCCTCATGAAACTGGAATCCCTAGTAATCGCGTGTCACCAACGCGCGGTGAATATGTCCCCGCTCCTTGCACACACCGCCTGCCAAGTCATCCAAGTGGGGCCTTAGTGACGCAGCATCCTCGTGATGCTTTCGAACTAAGGTTCCGTGAGGGGGGCTAAGGCATAACAAGGTATCCGTAGGGGAACCTGTGGATAGATCACCTCAAAACTTTACGAAGTTTTGGATCAATAAAATAAAATTAGTGTGCGTTAAAGTTGCAAAAGTATTGCGTGTCTTCTCACTAAAACCTCAAGACTACATCCTTCTTTTATTTGACCCCTAGCTTTGCTGCCGCGCAGCAAGGATTTAATACTGCTTTGAAGGTATCTATTCATATACGGGAAGACCATGAAGACCAAGCTGACTTCGCACATGTGCTATATGGCTGGACTCTACAGCAAGGCCGCCAAGCAGGAGAAGAATTTTGTCTCTGTGAATACTAGCATCGAAGAACTCAAAGACCGTTTTGTTGAGCTATCCGTAAAGGAGCTTGGAATACTACCAAACAAGATAATCTTCGGACGTGGATCTGAGAGAAGCGTGGGGTTCTATCATTCAAGAGTGGCAAAGCAGCTAATCGACATTACAAATAGGGAGACATACATCTTCAAGGTTCCCAATGAACTCTCAAGCAGCTACGTTGCAGGCATGTTTGATGCATCAGGGCACTTCAGTGCTGGCGGACTTGAGATAAGACATGTAACGCCAAAGGATGCAATGATGCTAGAGAACCTTAGCATACACACCAAAGGAGACAAGGTGCTCAACATAGGGAGGTTCATGGAACTGATAAAAGGCAGGAGCATAGTGCTGGACAGACTGAAGCTCCGCAGTGACTAAGCTATCCGTAAGCAGATGGATCAGAGATACTGCCCTATTCCTTGCTCCGGAGGCGGCCTCAATGACATTTGCATATCTATCTTAAGTGCAAACTCAAGGAGATTTGCCTGCACATCTGTGAACCCATGCTCGCCATAATTCTTTGCCGCACTTAGCAGCGGGTCGAGTGTCTCCGTGTGCGAGTGGCTAAGATCCCTGGATATTGTCGCCGCTTTTGACCTGAACCATAGCGCAGTGTTAAGATAATCCGCCTCAACCTTTCCGTTGAATACGGCATTGTCCAGATGCATTGCAGTGTCAAGGCACCCTTCGAAAGCAAGTTCAAGGAGCTTGTGCTGATTCACGACGCCGTCCTGAGTGTTTTTGGCCATCCCTATAGTAGTCTCCACAAGCCAGCTCATTAGACTTTCTGCTCCACCAATCTTTGAATTTAGATATTTGTCAACAGATCCGAGCACAAGATCAAATGCCCCATCATAATTGCCCATCTCGACCATTAGTGACACTGCAGCCTTCTTCATGTTTATCGCCTGGTTCGCAGAAGATGATGCCAAATCAGTGTTTATCTTGTCCTGAATGCCAAAGCCATTTATTATCTGCTTTAGTTCATTGTATCTTGGAACCATTTTCTCTTTTGCCTCGGTCTCTGCATCTTTTATCCCGGATTCAAGGGCTGCGCGCTCCTGGGATCCTTCTGGTAGCTTGGCAAGATCTGCCCTTCTCTGCTCCAGTTCCTTAGAGATTGAAACAACCTTGCCGTGAAGATCCTTATACTCTGCAAGAAGTGTCGACCTGGATTCGTCGCCTACCGCGCCGTTGAGCTGACCTGCTGCAGTAAATGCCACAGTTTCAAGCTGATCGGCTTTCTCTGTAAATACGTGGATTGCATCCTTTCTTAGGTGATTTGCTTCCAGCTCCTTTCCGCTCTCCGAGAGGTGGTGCGCAAGCGCGCTCACATCATTAAACGATGCAAGCAGCTCGTTTGGAGTAAGGGTACTTAGAACGACATCCTTTAGCCTCCCGCGATAAATATCAATAAGGTCTGAACGTATCCTATTGCCTTCTACTACGCTCTCTACCACTCTGCTAACTGGCTTTCTAGCCGGACCACTTGACTTTTCTAGACCCATAATACCAAGAATAATCACTGTTAATTGATTTAAAAGCATTTTCTACAACTTGTCGCGATAATTGACCAAAGTATATATAATTTCCATGCAAGATTTTTCCATGGAGCCGATATTCATAACATCAAATAAAAACAAGTTACGGGAGGCCCGCGATATTCTCGGATTCAGGATAAAGCATAGGATAATTGACATCGAAGAGATACAGTCGACGAACACCAAGGAAGTCGCCATAAGCAAGGCCAAAGCTGCATATGAGAAATTGGATACGCCGGTTGTAGTTGAGGATACTGGACTGCATATATTAGGGTTTGGGGGATTTCCTGGCGCACTGGTCAAGTGGATGACAGAAGGACTTGGCTATGAAAAGATGTGCAGAGTAGTTGACCTTTGCAAGAGCAGAGCCGCGTACGCTGAGACGTGCATCGCATATTACGACGGAGAGAATATGCATACGTTCACAGGCCATATTAACGGATCCATATCTGAAATACCGCGCGGTAGCAGCAATTTTGGATGGGACTGCATATTCATACCTGAAGGATTTGACAAGACGTTCGCGCAGATGCACCCTTCGGAGAAGAACTCCATCTCCATGCGAAGAGAGGCATTTACCAAGCTTGGCAAATTCATGGCGTCGCGCCGATGAACCGGGTTTTTATAATTTTGGTGAGAGTTACCATCGTGATGCTTTGCTACCAGAATGGCTCTCAATTAAACCTGCTTCTACAAAGAAATATGATGGGATAAAGAATACGGTAAAATCACTTGGACTGCACACCGTGTGCGCCGAAGCCCACTGCCCAAATATAAGCGAATGCTGGAGCGGCGGCACGGCAACATTCATGGTTCTCGGAGAATTATGCACAAGAGGATGCACTTTCTGCGCAGTCCACAAAAGCGCAAAGGGTACTGCGCTTGACCTTGGAGAGCCTAGCAAACTTGCCATGGCGATAAAAGAATGGGGACTTAGTTATGTTGTAATAACCTCGGTTGCGCGTGATGACCTTCCGGACCAGGGATCGATGCATTTTGCAGAATGCATATCCGAGGTGAAAAAAATGAATCCTAACACGCTCGTAGAGGTGCTAATACCAGATTTCCAGGGGAATGCGGAATTGCTAAGCAACATAATAAAGGCCCATCCGGATGTCATAGGCCATAATATAGAGACGGTTGAGAGACTGTCTGCGCGGGCTCGTGACAGAAGGGCCAATTATGCGCAGTCTCTTGCGCTCTTGAGGAAGTCTAAGGAGCTTGACAAGAGCATATACACCAAATCTGCCATGATGCTAGGACTTGGAGAATCTGAAGAGGAAGTAATAAAGGCAATGGAGGACCTTCGCGCGTCGGAGGTGGACTTCCTTGCCATAGGACAGTATCTAAGACCAAGCCAGCACCATCTTGCAGTAAATGAGTACATAAAGCCGGAGAGGTTCGATTCTCTTCGGGAGAAGGGAATGAGGATGGGCTTTAAGTATGTGGCTTCTGGGCCATTTGTCAGGAGTTCTTATAAGGCAGGGGAATTCTTCATAGGCTCGATGATAAAAGTCGGTAGATAGTTCTATTGCTATCTTGAGAAGTTCCAGTCACTTGACGAGTAGGTCTTACGAAGCTCGCTTGCCCTTCTTGCCTCTGAAGAGCTAATGACGCCGATGTCATATTCCCTGAATTCGGTCATGCCAAGCATTATTGCACCATATAGCTCCTGGAAGGACACGCCACTTTCGGCATAAACGGACGTTACGCGCTCCTCAACGCTCTTTATCATCTTGTCCGATATCTTCTCCTTGCTGACATTGAGATAAGAGAACATCTTTGAAACATCTGTCTTGTATAGTATCGTGCCGTGTTGCAGAAGAATGCCTTCCTTCCTCGTTTGCGCATTTCCAGAGATTTTCTTGCCATTTATCACTATGTCATTTATAGGGGCGAACTGGGCGTCTATCTTCAACTGCTTTAGCCCATTAATTATCCTGCCGCATATCATGCGATAGCTCTCCCATATGCTTTTTGGAAACATGCTCTCCTGCCCGATTATGCTGTACGTAAGTTCTCCATCATAATCATGATACACTGCCCCTCCGCCCGTTATCCTCCTTACAAAGTCTATCCCGTCTGATCTGCACTTCTCTATGTTGACCTCGTCTTCCATGCTCTGGAACCTGCCTATTGATACCGCGCTTGGCTTCCACCTGTAGAACCTTATCGTCGGATTTGATCTTTCGTCCTTTATGTGTTCCAGTATTGACTCATCTATGGACATGTTGTCGTATGCATCGTGCTCCTCAAGTTGTATGACTCTCCAGTTAGTCATTTCATCGCCATCTTTAGTGCCATCGCAATGGACTGCGCAGTCACTCCCACAAGGGTAATGTCGTGGCCATCAAAGAATGACTGCAGCCTTGATGATATCTCCTGCTCGCTGGCCTTTGTGCTTGTGCCAACAAGGGTCCTTTCTATCTCCAGAATCGACTCCTCAGGATAGATGAAGAAGTCGCCAAGTATCTGGACCGAATCTATGCTATCCCAGTAAGTCACTTTTACTGATATGAGCTTTCCACCTGGAACTTTGAGCTTGGCAGTCCCGTACAAAAGAGCACCTTAGCTTATCACTACCCTGTCTGGTAGTATGTCGGTTATCCTATCTACACCGTAGGTCACAGGATTTCCAAAGCTTGTGTTTATCAGTATCTTTCCGTGCCTGACATCAACCTTTGATATCCTGCCTATTAAAGCACCAAGCTCATTTACGACCTGCTTGTCCTTAAGCCGCTTTGAGAGTAGTACCTGCCTCCTTAGGAATCCGGCTCCAACGGATATCCCTATTCCGAAAACTATTGCAAGAAGCGTGAATTCCAGAAGCTGGCCAAAGTATATCTGCCCGTTTAGCCACTCTGTGAATGAATATAAGAGTACCCAGAGAATGAGGGACGACCCCATATATATTCCGTACTTGAAAGTTCTAAAGACGTGCCTTGTCGCCCTTACGTCGACTACCCTACCTATAAGGAAGAGCAGCATGGCTATTGGGAGAACGATTAAGAATCCCTCTATTGAATTGGCAACAGCCAATGACTGCACTCCGGTTATCCTCATTGATGACGTATAATTTCCATAAGCTATGAACAGTCCAGCGACCAAAAAAAGCAGGCAACTAAGATAGAAGGCAAAGCTCATCCTGTCCGCGCTAAAGCCAAAGCCCTTGAATGAGTTTATGAAGGCCTCCTCAAGTCCGAAGCCTTTTATCAGCAGATAAAGACCTATTAGTCCCACAGGAAGCTGCCAGCCTGTGCCAATGGCATAACTTATGGCGAAAAGCAGCAACAGTACGGCCGGAAGGCCAAATACGATTCTTGCATAGTGCGGCTCTTTGAGCTTTTCAAGCACAGTAAAGTAAGTATTCTCAAGATTTTCAGCCTGTTTGAGCGTGACTACCTGTACGCTGTTTATCTTGAGCCTTGATTCAACTATCGGAAATACTCTCTGGTCGCTTGCACCGTCAGTTATGAGCACACATGCATCGCTCTTGTTGGACTCGAGCACCAACTCGAGCTGCCTTGCAATCTCCCGGTCGGCATGATATCCTTCAAGCTCAGAGCCGGTGATGGTTGCCACATTTACAAGATATCCCTCATCCTTGAGCTTGTCGTGGAATTTCACGGCGTAGAACATAGTGTTGGAGTCGGGATCCTGCGGGTCAGCAAGAGCTAGTTCCTTTGCAGCATTGAGTATCTGCGATCTGCCGGTGAGCGGTCCGCTTATCTTTGTCTTGCGGTAGAGGTCATTATCCACATCTATTGCAAGAACCAGAAGTCTCTCTTCCTTGTCCTTACTGCCGCTTTTAGTAATAGCCATCCTTATCTGCATAGAAGTAGTAATTTAAGGTTTATATTACTTATAGGAGGATTTGGCGCCCACATCGACTTTTGGAGATTAAGTATTAAAAGGTATATTAACAATCAGATAGTGTTAACATGATGAAGCTGCTTCTAAAGGGATACATAAAACTTTACCACGAGTTCATGTCTCAGCGCAAGTACGACAGGGCCACTTTTCTGGCATACAAGAAGCAGCTTGGCAACGACAAAGTGGCGGAAGCAGCAAGAAAGTGGTACGACCAGCTGCTTGAGTCGAGATCCACGAATGTGGCCTGCGCAGTGGCCATAAAGTTCAACCTTCCGCCAGACTATCTCAGATACGCAATTGCAGAGGAGCTTAGGCTCAAGGCAAACGACGTTGAGGAAGCGGCATATAAGTTCATGCAAGATGCAATAGAGCTAAGGGCGCAGGCGAAGGAGATAGAGCAGGGATCCGCACTTAACGACGCTTCCAAGGATGGATTTAGGTTAGAAAAGGATGACGTGCATGCACTGCACAGCACCGGAGAGAGATTTATCGCGGAAGCAATAGAGAGCGGCTCATTCTTTAAAGACATGAAGAACGGAAAGAGATTCGGACTTGAGGAGGATGTATTCTACAGGATAGGACTTGCAATTTTTGAAAACGAATTGATACTTGGTAACAAGAAGTACGCCGACCTGATAGCAAAGAGCTACAGGATAAGCGATGAAGACAAAAAGATAGCCATAGAATCAGTGAAGAGCAGGGAAAGCAATAACAGAAATAATGGAGCCTAATCCTTTGCTGCTAAAGCAAAATCTCCATAAAGCGCCTGGAAAAGCTGCGGTAAAAAAGCAATTAAATGAGTTAATTATGGTTACTGTTCCTTGAATTCAAGGCCGTAGTCGTTCTTGAGCCTCTTTGCATCTATCTTCGTGGGCGAAAGGTCCACTGCAGACTCGAATCTCTTGTTCTTCGGAAAGAGTATGAAGTCGCGTATGTTGTCCGCACCGCCGAGTAGTGCGCATATCCTATCAAGACCCAGGCCCATTCCCCCTTCCACCGGAGTGCCGTAGGATAGGGCCTCTATGAAAAATCCGAAGTTCTTCTCTATCAGATCATCGTCCATGCCGAACATCTTCATTATCTTCCTCTGCAGTTTTGGATCATTTATCCTTATGGCGCCGCTGCCAAGCTCGGTGCCGTTGAGCACTAGATCATACTGCCTTCCTACTACCTTCTCCGGAGCATTATCAAGGAACCCTATAGTAGATTCTGTGGGGCAGGTGAACGGATTGTGAGCCGGAACAGCCTTCCCAGAGACCTCATTTATCTCAAATAGCGGGAACTCTTCAACCCACAGGAATGAGTACTCGGAGTTGTACACTCCGATCTTGTCTCCCATAGTCTTCCTTATCCTTCCAAGGGCGTCAAGGAGTATCTTCTCGGAGAGGTCTGCGCCTATGACTATGATATCACCATCCTTGGCGTCAAGCTTCTTTCTTATTGAATCTTCGCAGTTCTTGAGGGACTCGGCTATGCTTTCGGGCTCCGAATGTATCGCTCCATCTTTCACATAAAGCCAAGTCAGGCCGCGCAGGCCGAAAAGCTTGGCAAGATCTATCATCCTGAGCATGTAGTTCTTGTCAAGCCTTGCAGAACCTGTACCGAACTGGGCATCAAAGGATATGGCTTTTATGTGGCCGCTGGTGTCAGCAACGCGCCTTAGTATGTTATACTGGGTATTTGCGAGCTCCTTGGTTATGTCTATTATCTTATTGTCGAACCTAAGATCGGGCTTGTCGCTTCCATACATCCTTACCGCATCAACGTATTTCATCCTTGCAAAAGGCGTCTTGAGCGGCTTTGATAAGACCTCCTTGAACACTCTTGTGAACATGCGCTCGACTGTCTCCTGTATGTAACGTTCATCCTTAAATGAGACCTCGAAATCTATCTGTGTGTGCTCAAGCTGCCTGTCCTCCCTTGGATCCTCGTCCCTGAAACATCGCGCTATCTGGAAGTACCTGTCAACTCCGGCTACCATCAATATTTGCTTGTATATTTGCGGGGATTGCGCAAGCGCGTAGAAGCTGCCCTTGGATATCCTTGAGGGCACGAGAAGGGTTCTTGAGCCTGTCTCGTAGTTGTCCTTGACCAAATAGGGAGTCTCAAGCTCTAGGAAACTGTTCTCCCAGAAGAATTTTCTAACTGTCTTAGTTATCCTATCCCTGAAGAGAACATTTGCCATCATGCCCTTTCTTCTCAGGTCCAGATACCGGTATTTTAACCTGAGATCCTCGTTTGCAAGGAACTTCTCCTTCTCTTCTATGAGTTCGAACGGCGGCACGGCGGATTGGCTTATCACATCGATTGAGTTTACGTAAAGTTCCACCTTGCCAGTAGGATTCGCAGAGTCTATCGTGTCTGGCGCTCTCTTCTCAACAGTTCCGTTTACAGATATAACAAATTCTTTCCCGAGTCTGTCTGCCTTTTCCTTTGCCTCTTTCTCAAAGACGAGCTGGGTTGAACCGTGCATGTCGGAAAGATCTATGAACAGCTTTCCTCCGTGGTCCCGTATGTACCTGCACCAGCCCTGAAGTGTGACCTCTTTGCCTATGTGCTCCTCGCTTATGGCGCCGCAGTTAAGCTCCATTAAAAACCAGATAAAGACTGCCCTGACTAATTATTTAAGCCTTATCTTTGAGTATCTCGGCGAGACGCTCAGATATGTATTTTGGATTGACCTTGTGCTTCTTTAGCACCATGCCCACTATGAAATTGAAGGCCTTGCTGTTGCTCTTGTACTCTTTGACAAGATCTGGCCGTTGCGATACTATCTCATTTATTTCCCTGTCTATCTCTTCTGTCTTCACGGTGCTTCTTTCCGCAGAGAATTCGCGATTCTCCTGCAGCGCCTTGATCGCATCATCGTTAAGCAGAAGACCCTTGTCAAGATATGAAAGCATCTTGTCGAAGTTCTGCTCTGAAATAGTAATTGCCCCCTGCCTCTTTAGAAGCTCTATGGCGTTGAGCACGGTGCCACTCTTGCTTCCCTTGATGCCGTGAAGTACGAGCTCGAGGGATTTCTTATCGAACATTGTCAACTCTTTTAATGCAACCTGATTGAATCCATATTTTACTGAAAGTTCCTTTGCCACTTCGCTTGCTATTATGACATTTGGTGTCTGCACGTTACCGGTCGGATAAACCGCAAGATCTGGCTCGTATATGAAGCCATATTCCTCATCGCTCTCCTTCTCTCTTGAAGAGACTGTCGATATCGTCTCCGCATTGTACGACCTTGTCTCCTTCTGTATCTTTTGGTTGGCAGATATAAGTTCGGTCTGCCGTTTCACCTCAAATCTTTCTGCATCCACCAAGTTCTTTATTCCAGTCACGTTCTTTATCTCAACACGCACATCAGACAATGATATGTTTAGATCTGCCTTCATCTCTTTGTTGATGTCAACTCCCGCATAATACAATATGCTTCGCAGCTCGTTGAAGAACAGCCTAAGTTCATCCTCTGTTTCTATGTCCGGCTCAGTCACTATCTCATTGAGAGGTATTCCGGACCGGTTGAAATCAAGAAGCGAATATTCGTCCTCGCGTATTATCTTTGCCGGATCCTCTTCAAGCTGCACCCGCCTTATCCGTATCTTCTTATGGCCTATGTCAACGTATCCGTCATGCCCAATGGCCCCGTCAAGTTGTGTTATCTGGTAGGACTTTGGCAAATCTGGATAGAAATAAACCTTCCTGAGGAAGTATGTCTCTGGATTTATCTTGCAATGCAGCGCCTTGGCAACAGTGAGCGCGGATTTGAGAGCGTCTTCGTTGAGCATCGGCTTGGATCCGGGAAATCCTAGGCAAATAGGGCATATCGCCGTGTTTGGCTCCTCTGCATCCGCACTGCAACTGCAGAAGAGTTTCGACCTTGTTGGCAGCGCTACGTGAACTTCCAACCCTATCTTCATAGCGCACCAACCTCGTACTTGAACTTGTATTTGAAAGACTTCTCCCATTCCGCTACCGCATCAAGAATCGCATAGTCATTGAAATGATTGGTGACGAGCTGCGTTCCTACAGGCATGCCGCCAATATAATCTGATGGGAAAGATACGTGTGGAAGGCCTGCAAGGTTTGGCGGTATGGTAAGGTAATCTATCTTGTAAGCCTTAACAGGATCCATCTCCATGGCTTCTTCCACCTTAGGCACTTTTATCGGCATTGATGGAGATATTATGAACGCATCCTTGAGGACATCATTGAGCGTGGCTATGAGCATGGCCCTAAGCCTAAGCGCCTTCTCATAATACCTGCTCTTCACGCTCGCACTCCTTACGAAGGTACCAAGAACAACCCTTCTCTTAGTCTCAATGCCGAAGCTTGACCTTGCCTCGGTGAAGAAGTCGTTGTACGGCTTGGAGAAGTCGCCGACTTTGAGGCCATACTTGAATCCAGTATATTTTGCGAGGTTTGTGGACGCCTCAGCCATGGATATTATATAATATGCAGGTATTGCCTTCTCTATGAATGGGATGCTTTTGTGTTCTACAGAGTAGTCCATACCCTCGAATTTTGATACTGTACGGTCAAATGAGCCTAGTATTTCAGAATCTATCCCATTGACAAGCTGGTCTATTATCACGAGCTTTTTCTTGTTCAGACTAGATACCCCATGGTCTACGCAGGTAGTATCATAATTGTCGCTTCCTTTCATCTTATCGAACACGTAGCGCGCGTCAGAAGCGCTTCTTGCCATCACCCCTATCTTGTCAAGAGAGTTGGCATAATCTATTAGACCATATCGTGACACAGTGCCATACGAAGGCGTAAATCCAACAACCCCGCAAAAAGACGATGGTGAGGATATAGATCCACCAGTAGATTCGGCAATTGAAACATGATGCTTCAGTATTGCTGTTGCAACCGCAGAACCGGAGCTTGAACCACCGGCGACGTACCTTTCATCAAATGGGTTTAATGGGTGTTCGGGGCAGTTTATCCCAAATGTGCCAAAGCCAAATTCATCCATCTTTGTCTTTCCCAAAAATCCGAATTCGTCGGTAGAAAGACGGTCAACTGCAGTCGCATTGAATGGTGGTAAATAACCGCTAAGTATCTTGGATGAAGCAGTTGACTCGACGTCCTTGACGCATATGTTGTCCTTTACACTAAATGGAAGGCCGAAGCTTATGTCCTGATTTATGTTGCTAAACATTCTGAACTTCTGGTTGAGCTCGCCTACCTTCTTGACCAGTTCGGAATAGTAGTTATCAGGTTTTGGCCTTTTTGCAAATTCGCTTATGTTCTGGCTCATATCTTAGGACCCACTATGAAGAATCGGTATATCTTTGAGTTTTTCAGGAGCTTGCCAGTCTCTTTGAAGTGCTCGACAGCATCCTTGCGGCGCCTTGGCGGCACCTTTATTGGCTGATACGCAGGCGCGTAGTCATCACATTTGGCATCGGATAGAGTATTGAAGTATTCGATGATATTGTCTATGTCCTTTTTTATCTGGGCTTTCTCTTCTGGTGCAAGACTAAGCCTGCAGGTCTTAAGCAGCCTGTCAAATTCATTTTCATCCATCAAAATCCCGAAAATAAAGGCTCTTCTAGATAAAAGACTGCATCAAGCTTTATAAAGTTAGTTTGTAATAACCTTCTGTGCCAAGGTTGCAGAATCCGGTTAATGCGCCGGTCTTGAGTTTACCTCAAGAGCTGATCTCGTGATGCAAAAAGCAAACCGGTTCCTCGCAAGGGGAGTTAGGGTTCAAATCCCTACCTTGGCGTCATGCTTCAAGGTACAACACCCATGCCTATCAGCTTAAAGAAGTGGCTAAAGGCCACATAAAGAGCATGCCAAAAGATTATCTCCGCATGGGAGACTACAAGCTCAGCATTGAGCTTAGAAAGTGGTTAGAAGTGCCTAATCCCAATAGGCAGTATGGATTAGACTATAAGCAGTATCTTGAAGCCAATAGCCGTAAATCGCTTACAACGTACAGAAGGCTCTCAGAACTCAGATATGTCTTTCTTTTGATAGGAAAGACAGATGCTAAGACGCTAACCAGAAAAGACTCTGAAGATATAGTCAGAGTGCTTTCTTTAGAATCGCAAAGGATAACCAATGCATATTGATAGATGAAGCTGAGCCTAACTCTAAAGAAAAATAGTTTGCCTTTGTCTGGAGGAACAAGCTGTCTATCCCTTTATCCAGTGTATATTTCCTTTCATCAAAGGCATCGCAGTCTGCAGCATCTTGACACATTATATCTATATATTTTGAAGGTTTTAGTCCCTGTTCATTCTTGCCGACTATAAGGTCCTTGCAGGCGATACTAATACCGCGACTTTTATTATCATCTAAGCCTTCTTCCTTTCCTATAAGTGGAATTAAAAAGTGTCTGTATCCATTTGCATCTATTCCTGCAAGAAAATGTTCAGAAATCTACGGAAACGCAGGTCTGGCTGTAATTATCTCCCCTTTTGGAACAGCACCAAGTTTATTCCATATATTATTATCCTGACTGCGCATGTTATTCATCCATTGGTCTCCACGATGTCCCTACAAGATATGCTTGAATTGGCTGTGAAAGATTGCTTACGATCCTTATTTTGAACGCATTTTGCGGATAAACTACAGTAAGTGTCAAATTTCCAAGGTACTTTTTGAGTAACTTGAAATTCTTGACGTCGGGATCCTTGCAAGAGTTAAGTGTCAAATTTATCATGGCAGTAGCAAGGAAACAGATGAACAACGCAGATATTCGACTTGTTTCACAAGCTTTTCAATCCTTTTGTCTTTTCTTTTCCGTCTTTCTGTAACTGTTGTACAATTTCCAACAATTCGTCGTATGTCTTCACCGTCTGATCTCCGAGAATCCAATAAACTGTAGATATTGAATATCTTTAGGAAAAGGTACGAATAGTGGAATTCCCATCAGTCCGCGAAGTCATCGTAACGTTTTTAGACTCTTACATTTAATCTCTAATTATTCACGTGAGTTCTTATGAAAACTGTAGGGATTATTGGTGGTCTTGGACCAAAAACAACCGCCGAATTTTACATTGGTTTAATATCAGAGTGTTACAATGAGAACAAGGAACGAAGGCCATCTATACTAATCTGGAATGTTCCCATAAACTACGCAGAAGAGGCCAATTTCTTGAAATTTGGCACAGGCAAGGAGAAATACCTTCCATATTTAATAGACGCTGCAAGACATCTGGAGAAAGGGGGCGCAGACTTTATTGTTATACCATGCAATTCAGTACATATATTCATAAATGAAATACGTGAGTCAGTTAAAATACCGTTGTTCAGTATAGTCGAAGAAACCATAAAATTCCTTAAAGACAAAAAGATAGAGCAGGTGGGTATACTTGCAACATCCACCACCCTGAACATGAAGCTGTACGAAAATGGACTTGCGAGAGAGGGTATAAGACAGATCTCTCCAACAAAGGCACAACAGTGGAGTCTCAATTTGTTAATCAACAATTTGGTGCTCGGGACGAAGACTGAAAATGACAGAAAAACACTAAACGAGATAATCGATTCCTTTTCTGATAAAAGTATAAGTGATGTGTTACTAGCCTGCACCGACCTTCAACTTATCGTAAAGGACCATCCAAAGTTAAAGGTGCATGATACAATGGCCATTCTTATGAAGGCAACGGTAAAAGAAATACTTTCTTGAGCGATCAATTTGCATGCATGAGTTGAACATTGAGCCGGATTTTATCATTAACCTTATAGATTTAGGTATAAGGATTTGGAGGGCTACTATCTTTAATAACACCAGTTCCAGTTGCATTGATATAATCTACATAGGATATTGTAGGGGGAATATTATTAATGAAATTGTCGCATAACCATTGAGTATATCGGTTGCCTGCAAAAGTATAATTTGCGGAACGAACGAAGGGGTCCTCTTGCTCGCTGTGCGAGCCGACGCATTCTTGGCTGACCTTCTTCCTAAGAAGGTCGAAGTGTAGGCACAAGAGGGGCGAACGACGTGAGGGGTGAATTGGGCCGGAGCTTCACGTTGTCAGTTGGCTTATTTTCAGCTGCTTTTGGCCTGACTCAAGTCTTTTCTTTATGGCTGCAACCATCGCCTTTATGGTCCTGTTCTCCGTAGCCTCTGGATGTTCCATAAAGAAGACTATGGCCTCAGCATATCGCCTAAGCTTCTTGTACTCTTCAGTTTGCTCTGCCATGTTCAAGCCTACTTTTGAGCCTCGGACTTCTTGTACTCCAACAGAACGCGCCGAATCAGCGTGGACCGCTTATATCCTTCAGAGGCCTTAGCGTCAAGCTAAGATGCAAGGTCGTTGCTAAGGAATACTACAATTTTCCTGCTTTTCATAATGTTTTCCCTATGTATCCATTTTGTTCCATAATACTATCTTTTACCTTAGTATATGATTATATAGCTGGATAAATATATAAAGGTGTTAGAGTTAATGGAAGTTTGAGTATAGTCAGACGCATAATAGGATTTGCAACAACCAGCCAGCCGCTCTACCTTGGCGTATGTTTTATCTAAGTATTGACGTAAATGCGCAGTTGTTTCAAATACCGTTATTAGATAAATTTCCCAATTCATTATGGATTGAATAAAAAAGACGCGCATTAACCGTTGAATATTTACAGATAACACTTTTAACCTTTATTTTGAGAAAGATATTGATATGTTGCCTAAATTTAGATATAGTAAACCTATCAACCAAGAATTGCGGGAGGTTTACATGGACAGACTGATAGAAGAGACCTACGTGAAAGCCATAGAGATTCTTAGGCGAAATTCTACAGAAAAAGGGATAAAGGCTGCAGACGTAGGATACAATCAGATATGGGCCCGGGACTCCTTTATCACATTTATAGGATCCAACATGATTGAAGATCCAGTTCTCTTGAAGGCCGCAAAGAATACTCTTCTTACTCTAGGAAGATCAAAATCAAAGCTTGGGCAGATATTAATAAATTATGAGCTGGACCTCAAAGAACCCAGATCCTTCCATGCTGGTGGCGCGGATGCGTCCCTATGGTACATAATCGGGCTGGCCAATTTATACGATGTGACAAAGGATAAAGATCTTCTTGGTGAAGCGCTTAATCATGCAATGGCAGCGTATAAGTGGGTAAGGTACCAGGATACAAGAAACATACTCTTAATAGACAGCCAGCCGGCAGCTGACTGGATGGACAATACTGTCGAAAGAGCTGAGATAACACTCTATAACAATGTACTTATGCTGGCCGCAACAAAATGCATAAACAAGCTCTGTGATATTTCAGGAAAGCATCTGGAGCCCAATGTCAAGCTAGAATATGATGAACTTAAGGGCCAGTTCGATAGGATGTTTAATCCTACAGATGAGGCCAGGAAGAGCGGCTATTGGCCACACATAGGCGATAGCGAAAAGGACATTTTTACAGATCCTCCAACGGGGAAGATGAGATTTTATCCGCAATTCATAGCCTTTAACCGCGTTGACATGCATTTTGATTCATTTTCAAACTTTATGGCAGTTGTATTTGGCATAAGTGACAGGGAGAAATCAAGGGACATAATAGAATATTCAAATGAAAACAATATTTCAAAGCCATACCCTGTGAAGACCATACATCCGATTTACAAAAAGGGAGACAAATACTTTGACTATGATTATAATAAATTAAAACCGGCACGCTGGAGAAATGACTCATATCGCTACCATAATGGGGGCATTTGGCCGTTTGTTGGAGGATTTTATGTTCTTTCCCTTAAGGAGACAAATAGCGACAGGTTCAAGGAGGAACTATTCAACCTTGCAAGAGCCAACTCCATTGTAGGAAAGACTTTCTATGGCGAAGAATGCACTAGAGGCTTTAATGAGTGGATAGACGGAAAAACCGGTGAGCTTGGAGGCCAGGATGGCCAATCATGGAGCGCAGGCATGTTCATTGCAGCTTATATGGCATACAAAGGAAAGGATCCGTTCGCATTCCTCAAGAATTAAGCAGCTAATTGTAAAAGTTATTAATCCTGAACATTCAATTATTTCTGATTGAATGGATGGAATAAGAATACCTAAAGGCGCAAAGATGGTCTTCCATGGTATGCGCGTGAATGTTTACCATGCCAAAATAAAATTACTTAACGGAACTTACAAGACCTTTGAGATGACGGAAAGGCCTGATAGCGTAGTGATAATACCAGTATTCGAAAAAAGGATAATGGCCATAAATGAATGGTACCCAATCTCAAAGAAGTGGGTTCATTGCCTTCCGGCCGGAGCAGTAGATGAAGGAGAGCACCCTAAAGAAGCCGCAAAGAGAGAGCTGCAGGAAGAGACAGGACTGTTCTCAAATGATATAAAACTCCTATTTCATACTGGCACGTCAAAGAGCATGCAGGGAGAGGACTATGTCTTCATAGCAAAGAACTGCATCATGAAGGAAAAGATAAACCACGATCCTGCCGAGGAGATACGTCCTTTGCTTGTTGATTTTGACAGATTCATGGATATAGCAAAAAAGAGCCTGAATGGAAATGCCGGAAAGCGTTTCTATGAAATTACAAATACACCGTCAAAGCGGAAGGCTCTTCGCAATAGGCTCTTCTCCTAGTTACCTGCTCACGGCAGTGACTTTGGCAGCAGCGAGATAGTCTTGGCTCTTCAGTACATTAACATCGCTATCCATTATGGCGTTGTTTAGCTTGCTTTCTGATATAAGTCTTATGTCGCTTATGTGTAACGCAGTTGCTGCTATCTCTATGTCTGGAAGGACGTCTCTTATGCCTCTTGCTTGTATGAAATATGAATCGAACATGCCAACATTATCAGAATATCTTCGTATCAGGTCAAGGTACATGGTCTTGCTTGGCTTTACGAGCGTGAGTATGTGCCTTCCTGTGTCCGCAGGTATATCCAAGGTGCTAAGGTCTATGAGTTTTATATCCAAACTAGCGCCTATCGACCTTGCAAACGGGCTAATGGAGGCCTCTTGAACATCGCAGTTGATCCTACTTTCAAGCTCCTTCCTGTCTGCGAACTTATTGATCTTGAATTGAGAGACAAGATATTTATCAATCTGCGCACTGGTCTTTGTTCTGCCATTTATTGCAGCTTCAACTAGCCCCATTGCACCGCAGTCGGTGTGCGGCGCTATAACTATACTCTTTATCGGATGCTCTATTGATAGCTGCTTTACGGTGTTGAGAACTGTTAAGACGTTTGCTCCGGCATTTCTGACAAAAACCGTACTTCCGTCATTATACTCGGAGTCTAGAAAAGCACTTAGCCTTCTGTCCATGCATGATATCAGGATTCTACTTGTGTCTGACATAGGCGCACCGGCATTTTATAGGATAGGAATGCTAGCTATTTATTTGTTATGAATGACTTTGCGTATCCCAGGAGTTATGGATATTCCCTCCGACCTTAGAAGATTTGCAAATGCTTTATCAAAATATACTGGGGTTATCTTAACTTCTTTAAGGAATTCCCGCTGCGGATCGTGTTTTGCAAGATTGTTTAGCATGGTGATGCGCTCTCTGACACGTTTGTCATCGGCATCTCCAAGTGAGACGAGCCGGAGTTCTTTTATTCCAAGTTGGAATGCAAGCTCAAAATCTAGCAGGGCATTTAGTACTGTTATCCGCTTTACTTGATATGCTCTCTTCTGCTCTGTGCCCAATCCCATTATGGATATCTGCTCCGGAGTATAGACATTGGTTGGGGGTATAAATATTACGGCCGCATCTCCATGAACATTGGGGTCGTGCCAGTCTGGTCTTTTTGCTAGGCTGTTGATTCCTACCAGTTCCGCCTCATGGACCTTAACTCTTCCCTTGAAATAAACATCCAATATGCCTTTCTTGAAATCCCTGTTGAAATTCTCTATCTCATTGACCGTCATAGTTGTTATATCCAAATCAGCAAGTGTACTTAGCCTTCTTAGCATATGGCTTACCATCTTTTTCTCAAGTTCTGAGGAGGGATCTATCTTTCCAGTTATAACCTTATGGCAGTAGTCCATTGCGCCGCAGTTTTCATGTGTATAAACCTTTATGTGTTTTATTGAAGGAAGAGCTTGAAGGATAAGATCTATTTCTCCGAGCATTTCAGAAACCATTCCGCCGCCGTTTCTCAACGCTATTACGTTATTTCCCTTTTGCAGGTCAGTGAATATCTTCCAAAAACGGTCGTCCATGCATCCTATTGCAAGAGTATCTATGTTTTTAGACGGGTCTATCCACATTCCACTTATGTTTCTTGCACTAGATACGGACTGTAGGAGTATCAGTTGTTCTGGAGATAGGTTAGTAGTCTGGTCAATATTCATATATGGTCAATATTAATTGGTTATTTCCTTATATTTAAACTTATCTCATTCTGCAATTTTTATTCACAAATATTGTTTAATTGCAATCACTACTTAATGCGCCGCACGGGACCTGCCAACCAGATACAGGCGTGCATTGCTACCTCGTATAAAATCGTCTTTTGATAGATCCCTTAAGAGTTTCTTCATCTCGATGGCATCATCGCTCCCGTGTGCGTAAAAAACTACGTCCCTGAGTCCCTTCTCGCGCATAATGAACTTTATTGAGGTGATATCGGGAGGCTCAAGAACATAGGTACTGTCCATTGTGAGTGCCCTTCCCAGAAGATCGGAAGCATCTCCAAGAAGATGCTCGTAGTGCCATCTGGAAGGGTTGAGAGCAAGAATAGTGCTGCGCGCTCTTGACTCGTAATTTTCTGCGCTAGCGTGATTGACCATCTTTATTATTCTACGCATATTCCTAGCAGACTCTCCGCGCTCGGCCTGCCAAGTCATTATTATTTGACCAAGAAGCAAGGACTGCAACTTCGGATTTGCATCAGTCTCTAGGTGCCTTTTATCTCCAACGGTTATGTGGTTTGCCTTGAATGGCGCGGCAAACAGCGAATAAATTTGAGGATCGATGCTTCTTCCGGAGTGTATCGACCGGTATACGACTTCTGATGCAAGGCAGTCCGTGTGGTTTATTAGCATTATTTCGCGTATTGGATTTTCATTTAATAGATTGATCACTGCCTGTGTTATCTTATTTGAAGCAACGTTTGCTCCTAGAGAACTTAGCATTATCGCATTTCCGGTGTTCTCTGCATCCACTGCCTGGTTGCTTGCGGGCTCAGGACATGAAATTATGAGCTTCTCGATAGGCTGCGGTCTGCTGCCAAACATGTAGAATTCGTCTACCATCAAACCAAAAACGTCTGAACTTGCCTGATATTAATGTCTTATGGTTCAAGGCGATTGGACATCCTTGGAAATGGTATTGCATCGCGTATGTGGTCCAAATTCAATAGCCATTTTATTACGCGCTCTATTCCCAGACCAAAGCCCGAGTGCGGAGCCGAGCCATATCGCCTTAAGTCTATCCACCACTGGTAATTATCCATGTTGAACTTGATGCCCTTTTGCATCTCTACCTCCTTCATCCTTGAAAGCAGTTTGTCTAGCTCCCATATCCTTTCGCTGCCCCCAATTATCTCTCCGTGACCATGAGGTGCTTGCATGTCCGAGCAGAGAACAGTGCGCTCGTCTTTAGGATTTATCGGCATATAAAACGGCTTTATCTCTTTTGGCCAGTTGTAGACAAACAGCGGCTTGTCCTCTGCTTCAGTAAGGGCCTTTTCATGCTCCACTCCGAAGTCGTCGCCCCATTTTAACTGGAATCCCTTTTCATTCAGAAGACCCAAGGCCTCCTCGTAGCTAAGTCTCTTGAACGGAGGACGTATCCTGCTCAAATCATCTCCGTTGATTTGAAGTTCCTTGAGTAGGTCTTGATTATTTGATGCGAGCCTGGTGGCTATGTGCGAAACCAGCCTTTCTTGCAGCGCCATGCTCTTTTTGTTGTCGAAGTAGAGCATCTCTGGCTCAAGGTGCCAGTACTCTGCAAGATGTTTTGTCGTCCTTGAGTTCTCTGCCCTGAAAGATGGTGCGAATGAATAAACTTTTTCAAGTGGGAAAGCCATTGCCTCGGCATAGAGCTGCGATGATTCGGTAAGATATGCCTTTGACCCGAAGAAGTCAGTCTCAAAGAGATTTGCACCAGTCTCACCTGCAGCCTTTGTCAATATTGGAGGGGTTATCTCGAAGAATCCGCTCTTGTCAAGGAACTCTCGTGCATACCTGAAAACATACGACCTTGCCTTCATTACTGAAATCATCTTCTGGCTCCTAAGCCATAAGTGCCGCTTATCAAGAAGGAGCTCTGTACTCTGGTACTCGGTTATCGGAAACGGCTCTGACAGCGCAGTGTTCCTAAAATCAGTAGCAGTAAGTTCATAGCCTGTCGGAGACCTAGGATCCTGCTTGATTGTTCCAGATATGCTAACATTTGATTCTATTGTGGAAGACAACGCAGCATTCCAGGCATCGGCGCTGATGGCATCCTTTTTTATTGCTACCTGCACCAGACCCGAAACGTCCCTTAGCACAACAAATATGATACCGCCACTCTGCCTCTTCCTGTGAATCCATCCAGACAGGACCACGTTCTTTCCAGGTGACTTTACCGCGTCAGATATGTGGATTGTGCGCATAGTAGCCCGTAGAATAATTGGCAGTTAATGCTTAAAGCATTTTGCATGTAGCTGCTAGGAGTGCTTGAAGACATTCCTGATAGTTAGCATTACATCCTTGAATTTTTTCCTCTTCTCTGTTTCTTCTGGTTGGCTCTCAAGGAATTTTAATAGAAGAGGATTGAATTCGTTTGGAACTTGAAGGTGTGGCCCGTGGCCGCACTTAAACTCAGTAAGCGTGCAATGCTCAAAGTTCTTTGCCGCGGCCTTTACCAGAGGCAACTGGAAGACAAGGTCATTATCTCCATGAGCGATCCAATAGGGTATTCCTGCGCTGTTTAGAACTTCAAACCCATTCATGTAGACGTTCTTGAATCCCCTAAGCACCTCCTTGTGCTTCTTGTCCTTTCCCTTGCCGAATAAATCAGATAGAACTTCCTTTGGAGATGCGCTGAATTGATCATTTAGGAACTCCATGAATGCTGGAGTCACATCCTCGCTCGAAAAGAACATATCTGTAAGCTCGAATACATTCTCAGGCACAGGAAGACCCCTGTTGAATTTCTTCGCGATTGTCGTAACAAGCTTCTTGTTCTTGTGAAGGCGAGTTAGAAGAAACTTGGCAACCTTTGGGAACATGGTAAGCTCCCTGATCGTTAGAGGAATTTCCCTGTCCGTAAGGCCGCCGCTGGCTGTGCCTACGAGTTTGTTTACCATGGATGGATTCTCAAGTGTGAATCCCAGACCTATCCATCCACCCATAGAGCTGCTTATTATGTTTGCACTCTCTATTCCACGGTTAACCATAAAATCTTTTACAAACTTTACGTAGAAATTTAATGTACATTTATCATGTGGGTGGGGAGATTTGCCATATCCTGGAAGATCTGGAGAAATGACGTGGTATTTTTCTGAAAGCTCAAGGAACTGATACTTCCAGGACTTGTAGGATGAAGAGCCTACGCCTCCGTGGATGAATAGCACCGTCTCTTTGCCTGGGTCGCCTGCCGCAATATAGAAAGTATCTACTCCGTTTATCATTGCGCGATTCTCCCTAACACCATTAAGTGTAAAGAGTTCCATGCATTGTTTAAGCGTTATTTTTTTCATCTTGTTGATGTCTGTTTCGGGATTTCCAGTGTTTAACTTAGCCTCAATGCATGCTACCATTGATGGTGAAGTCAATATATCTTTTGCATCTTCGGCGTTCAACTGTCGATTTAGCACAAATTCGAGATCGCTTAGAAGGGATGCTGGAAGTTTCAAGCTCTTGGTAGTTCCGTCTTGAAGTGTCATTTGCAAAAGTTCTCTGCCGACCGTTTTTTGAACTGGAATTGAGATATTTTCTGCCTGATTGTAGGAGTGATGGTGATCATGATTATGAAATACTGGAACTGGCATACTACCCCATATTATATGATGTGCATTTTGATATTAAAAGATAATTTAAATGCACAATATTGTACATTCTGATTGTTATTTTGTAACCTAAGATCGCCCAATCAATCAGATCCGTATCCATCTCCAATACCAACTATGATTCGTACTTCCGATTTGATAGTATAAATATTTTTCCTGTGAATTCCCAAACCCACCACGTTGGCAGACTCACGATAGTCGTAATAAGCTTATCTTGGCATATATTATCTGAAAATGGACGACACCGATGCCCTTAAGGCGTATAACAATATCTACTTAGAAATAGTGATGCGCTACAAGGACCAGATAGAGGAACATGAAAGCCTCTATCTTGCGGACCTTCCAAAACTGGTCACTCCTACTGACGAGAATGTAATTCTGCTTGCAAAGGATCTGAAGGGAAATTTCCCAGTCTTCAATTATGACGAAAACTTCCCCCAGGCGGCAGAGCTGGCGTATGGATACGTCAAGAATAACATAAAACAGATTTCATTGCCCATACAGTTTTGGCTAAGGCCAGCGCAGACAATAAAGTATGCAGCTGGAGATATTTTTGACAAAGCCGTGCTTCTGTGCAGTGTTCTAATTGCACTTGGCAACGTCTCCTCGAGGATCATAGTTGTGGCCAGAGAAACCAGCAGGAGGTTTATAGTCTATGCGGAGTTCAAAGGTAGGCTCATAACAATAGATCTCGACAAAGGAATTAGGGACATGGTCAGCATAGAAGATCTGCTCAAGGAACTAAATGTAAACAGCGATGAAGAAACCACTGCTTACGAGTTCAATGATAAGATGTACCGAGATATTTTTTAGCGCCTTTGCCTTTTCAACTTTGCGCGTGCTGCCTTCTTGTGCCTTGAGGCAATTCTCTTTCGCGCCCCGTGCCCGATCTTTCTATGCTTCTTTTTTACTGTTTTTTGCATTCCAATCGAGTATTAGTCTTACATCCAATTATTTATTCCTTTTTGTCCTTTGACGCCCCTTAACTCCAACAGCTTGTCGGCAACTTTGCCAACTCTGTCACCTGAGAATTCATGTTCGTCGCACATGAAGTGCATTATCCCATTCTTGTCGGGTTTCGACTCTGAAAGGAGCTTATTGAATTCCTGACTTGTTATCTGATTTGTTTCTGGATGCTCAAAAAGTTCAAATACCTCCTTCGGATCTGAATCAAATTCTGCACTGTATTTTTGCCTTACGTAATCGATAACCTCACTAAGTGACTTGTGTTCCTTTACTATCTTTAAAGCAGTCACAGGTCCAACCTTTTCTATGCCGCTGTTAAAGTCTGTGCCCATGAGCATACCTAGCATTATGAGCTGCTCTCGATTTATCTGTAGATTGGAGAGCAATTTTCTGAGCAATATGCGCTCCGGTTTTACGTCTATGTAAACATTCTTCTTTGGCAGCTTTCTCCTGCCACTTATCGTGACGTTTCTTATTACAACATCTGCCCCGAAAAGGAATGAGTCGTAGTCCTGGCTTGCACTTGCATACACAAGACCACCCTTAACCATCTCCGCAGCCTGTGCCTCCCCTTCACTGGGGGCCTGAAAGAACGGAATGCCCATGAGCTTTAGCAGCTCCTTTGAACTATCTATTATATCCTTGCTTATCTTGGTGCTTGCCATTGCATGCGTGCGCGCTTCTTCAAGCTGGCCTGCCTCCTTTGCCTTGGCCCATTCATTCATAGCGTTTGCGCGCCTGTTGGCTCTTGCCTCAAGAGTGCGTCTCTTCAGTAGCGGTGGCATTCCGTCGAACACATAAACCGGAGTTATCCCATAGTCAAGAAGATTCGATGTCCTGTAAAGTATTCCAGAAAGATGGCTCGTGACCCTGTTCTTGGAATCAACAAGCGGGCTGCCGTCCGGCTGCCTTATTATTGAAAGGAACTGATAGATGGTGTTGTACGCATCGACGGCAAGTATCCTATTTGATATGTCGCTGAATTCTATCTGCTCCTTGACATCTGCAACAAGCTTGCCAAGCGCTACGGCCAAATCAATTACCCTTGTCCTTCTTGCCCTTGCCCTTTATTACTACAGAGTCGCCAAAAGTAACACTATCTGGTTTTGACGATGAGAATCGTTTACCTTCCGGAGCTTCCTGAACTAGGAGCCTTATGCCCAGCTCCTTCTCAAGTTTCCTTGCCAATCGGTCGTCAGGTAGGTGTTCTCCCTTCTCAACACGTATTATCGTGCTCTCGCGCTCATTTATCCGCTCTGCCAAGACTTTATGTGAAAAGCCAAGGGACTCCCTAGAATGCTTTATGAGATTACCGAAATTATCGACAATATGGAGCTCTTCCTTCTGCTTCTTTGAAATGATCTTTGGCTTTTGCTCTTCCCTATTCGAGAACTCTGCCGTTACCTTCTTACCGCGGCCGCATGACGCACAAACGATCATCTCTGCCCCTTCTATGCTCACCTGAAATAGCTGATCAGACTTTCTTCCGCAGACTTCGCATTCATCCATGGAACTCATCCCAAATTAATTGACCAACTAGTTTATTTATAGCTTGCTTGAGAATAATCAACTATGCCAAAAACCTCTAAAATAGATACTGTGCAAGATTTCAAGCCGGCTGAAACGATTACTGCCATAATGCTTACTCTGATTCTGCTTGCAGGTCTGTGGTATTCCGGAATTCCAAAAGTTTATGGCATACTTATTGCACTTGTCATACTGATAATAAGCGGGGAGGCGATACTAAGCCTCAACAATTTCCCAAGGGTATTTCGTGGAGCGTATATGGCAAGAAGCAATATAGGCCTTGGCCTCATGGACGGGTTGGCGAAGAATAATCGCTGGTTCTGGGAGGGACTTGCGGACTGGGGGCTTGTGCTTGGATTTGGCATCTTCTCGATATTTCTATTCAAAAAAGACATAAGCAAGAAGATGGTCGCTCTTGGAGTCTTTTCCATATTATTCATATTGATATTCATATTGCCCTACACCGTGCTTCCATTTGCATATGTTAATATATACCAGATAACGGACAGGATACGCGGCCTCGCCCCTGCCTTACCGCTCAGTTCACTGGATATCATGCAAGTTGGACTTTATGCACTGAGCGTTGCCGGCGGATTTGTACTATATACTATCGCAAGCCTATTCTATGGCGCTGCGCTTGCAGTTTATGGGATACTACTGGTGGCAGTGACTGCACTGACTTCCACTCCGAATTATTCTGGATTGGGGAACAGTATACCTGGAGTTGCGCCAATAATACCAGGAATAACCATACCACTAATACCGGGCCTGCTTGCCTTCGCATTACTACTAATTGTGCATGAATTTTCACATGGGATACTTGCAAGGATAGAAAAAATAAAAGTGAAATCATCAGGCATTCTTGCCTTCGGCCTTATACCAATAGGGGCGTTTGTCGAGCCTGACGAGAAGGCGATAGGAAAGCTTAGCGGGAAGCTTCAGAACAGGATATCCGCCGCGGGAATCTCCGCCAATATGCTCCTTTGCCTGATAATGTTCATACCGATGTTTATAATGTTCTATACAGTCATGCCACATACTCCGCAGAATTACACGTATATATCGTATGTTGTGCCAAACAGCCCAGCATATGCGGCAAATGTTGTACCTGGATCTGCAATTCTGAAATGGAACGGATATAACATAAGCGGGCCTTCGGATATAGAGGTAGCTGCAAAGATGGACAAGCCGAATTCTGCTGTTGGATTAGTAACTAACACCAGCACTTATTCGATAATTGCAAACAGTACTGGCAAGATAGGAGTCGGAATAGACGTCGCATCAAAACTCGTAGGGCCTAGTCCAGGACCGATTATATCTTTCCTTTATGCATTTTTCGCGCTGTCATTCCTATTGAATTTCCTCATAGCAGCAGTGAATCTTTTGCCGATACCGAGCTTTGACGGGTGGAGGATATTCAATACAAGCATAAAGAGCAAGAAGATGATGTCACGCATCACATGGCTTGTAATATTGCTCTTTATACTTAATGCGCTGCCTTGGATCTGGAACTTGTAATCCTTTTGTTTTACCAGGGCACTTCCTTCAACTTAAGTGTGTGTGCAATAAGGTTTGTTAGTGGGTGCATTATTCCAGTCAATATGAATAGAAAGATTATCCCATAGATACTTGGCAAGTTTCCAAATGGCATAGAGAAGAGCAGTGCCATTACGAGAAAAAAGTACTGATCCATTATTATGGACTTTTCACCCTCAGTATATCCTTTTTGACGCTTTATGAAGCTGCCTAGTAGATCTCCGGCATGTGCGCCAAAAGACTGTGCTGTACCAACAAGAAGCATGAACCCGTAACCTGGAAATAATGATTCTGCAAAAGCAATTATTATGCCAGAGCATATTCCTGCTATCAGCCCTTTTACAGTTTTATGGTTACCAAATATCCTCTTCTTGCCAATCCGCCTGTTGAGGTCTAGTGGCATTCCGCCGCCAAATATGACTGGCGCCCCATTTGCAACGTATGCCGGAAATATGAATATTATTGGATATATAATAGTGAGATATAGCCAATCGTACATCAAATCACTGGGTCAGGCAATCTTTCCTTCGGCAAACTTCGCGGATCCTCCGCCAACAAATTTCTTCCCTTTGGAATGCTCCTTTAGAAACTTCAGTGCATCGCCTCCGGACTTCTCTCCTGCAACGCAAACGACCTCTCCATCCCTGTTCTTTAGAAGAACAATAGCACTACTATTAAGTGCGATTACCTTTGTTGCAATTATTCTGAGCATGTCCCTAGGCACGTCTATCTCTTTCTCCACACTGTCGGATTCTGACAATGCCCTTGCCGCCTGGTCTGCCATGGTCTCCCTGAACTCCTGAAGCTGCTTCCTCATCTTCCTGCCCTCTTCCTCGGCGAAGGATATCTTATCAAGTATCTTGAACTGGTCTGAGTTCAATTTCTGCGCAGCTTGCAATAGAGTGTTGCTTACTGCCCTGAACCTGTCAAGCGCAGCCTCTCCTGCAACGAACTCTATTCGGTTTATTCCGTCATGAAGCCTATAAGAACTTATTATCTTTATCAATGCAACCGCACTCTCGGTTTTCACTGCATGCAGACCGCCACATGCCTCTGCATCTATGAATTTGCCATCCTTTGACTCTATGAGCACTATGCGCATCTTCTTTGAAGGTACACCGTGACCCTGATATATCTCAAAGCCATACTTTGATTCGGCATTTCCCCTGTCCATGATATTAACATCTACTTTTATCCCGGCCCGTAACCATTGATTTACCTGGTCTTCGATCTCATTGAGCTGCTCATCGCTGAACCTCTCGAAGTGCGCCACATCTATGTGCGCTTTGTCTGGCTCCTTCTTTGCGCCTTCCTGCCACGCATGTTTTCCTATTATCTTCCTTGCAGCTGCGCTTATCAAGTGAGTTGCCGTATGGTGCGCTATTAGCCTATACCGTATGCCAAGGTCCACATCAGCTTCAACTGTAGAGCCTTCAGCTAATTCTCTTACCTGATCAATTGACTTTTCTAGGGTGTGAACTATGACGCCATTGTATTTCTGCACGTCGGTCACCTTTATCCCAGAGATAGTACCTTGATCTGCAGCCTGCCCACCACCTTCTGGATAGAATGGGGTCTTGTCAAGTATGATATATCTGTCCTTTGACATTAGCACTTTTGACCTTGAGCTGCTCTCAAAATCGTAATATAGCTGCTTAGTTTCTGGGATTGTTGACGGCACATTTATCCCAGGTCCTTTTTGCTTGTCCTTTTTCACAAGATCTCCAACTATTATCCCTTCGTATATGTTATCAGGCATGTCTATTTTCACGTGCCTTTCTGCTGCAACTGACTTTATGAACTCAGGCGTTACTCCATTACTTTCGTAAAGGATCCTTAGCTTCTTATCGTCAAGTTTTTCGCCCTTTTCGATTATTGCATCGACTACCTTTCCGGAGTTCTCTCGGCTCTTTAGGTATCGCTTTTCCTCTATATCTATCACCGCTGCAAATTCCCCGTTGTCTACGCACTTTTGCAATTCTGGATAAAGAGGGCTAAGCTCCCTGGCCTGCAGGGCGGCGATGTCCTGCATGGTGATTCCAAGGCCATACTTCTCTATAAAATCTATCGACCTGCGCAGTATGATCCGTAGGTTGTACCCTCCGCCGATGTTTGAGGGGAGAGAACCGTAGGCTATCCCAAAGAGAAGCGTTCGCGTGTGATCAAGGACAGCATATAACGCCTGGGAAGGCCTTACCCGCTTCTCATAGTCCTCCATAGTTATGCCTACAGATTTTAGGAGGTGCATCTCCTTCTGACGCGCGTTCTTTACCTCGTCAACGTCGAGCTCTCCGGCTATCTTTGCAAACTTTTTGAACATGGCAGTATCGAGCTCAATTCCAAGTTTTGGCTTTAGCCGCTTTATTGTGTCGCTAAATACTGCATCATAGGCATTGTCATGCCCGGTGTAAAACCATAATAACCTCTCGAAGCCCCAACCCACATCAACTACCTTTCCTGCCAGTTCGCTTACTTTTCCATCAACGTATTCGAACTGGGTAAAGACGCTATTCACCAGCTCTGCGCCTCCGGCAAAGCTCTCAAGCGAAGGGCCAAACTCCGAGAAGTCTGGCATGGCCCATACATCCTCATTGTAGACTAAATCGCTCTTCTTCACGCCCAGTGACTTGGTTAGGAAATTGTAATTGAGTTCTATTGTACGGTCCTTCCAGTATCCCTCATTTGGATAGTTGAATGCATGCTGCCCTGCCATCATGAAAGAAGTAAAATGCCTTCCAGTTACTCCGACATTCTCTATATCGCCAAATCTAAGACACATTTGCGGCACTATTAGGGGATTGCTATTGTACTCGAAACTCATCATGCCGTTTTCTATTCTCTGGAAGTCTTGTATGCTTGCTATTGTGAAGTAAAGGTCCTGCCTCCAACGGCTCACTACGGGATAGCTGCTTATCTCTGCATGGCCATTCTCCTTGAAGAAGTCTGCGAACTTCTTCCAAAAATCTACGTAGCCTATGCTTCTAGGCTTTTCCCTGAAAAAAGAGTATTCAGTATGGGAGCTGTCTTCACAGGTGTCCCTGTTTTCTATGCTCCAGAAGTTCTTTCCGCAAATTTTGCACGTGTGCCTTGAAAAACCTTCTTCATCAAATAGTTTTACCTTATAGTGCTCGTTGGCCCTCTTCGAGAATTCCTCCCTAAGTTTCGGCTTGCTTAGATTTTTTCCATCAATCATAAAATCTCATTTTTGATACCATGTAAGGCATTTGTCTCCGAAGAATCTGCAGACGCGGCACTTCCATTTTTCAGCTTCTGGAACCGCATTTGCATCCCTTTCTCCATTCCAATATTTCATAGCATATATTAAATCCTTGTTGAGCGCGCCGATGTCGTACTTTACTGTAAGGTCAGCAACGACCTCATTATTGCTCCTGTTTACATAATGGATCATTACATTGTCCGAAAGATCAGGCAGTCGACCCATCTTCTCAAACATACTAGTGTATATACCCCTAATAGAAAGCAATTCATCCTTTACACCTATGCTCTTGAGACCCGACACAAATTCTGCGGAGAGAGTAGACTGGCTGAGCTTATAGTAAACGTCAAGATTCTGGAAGTTGAAAAGCTGCTTTTTGAGCTCTTCTAATAGTTTTCGGTACAGCAGCGCCTGAACGAAGTGCGGACGGGTATATTCAGGTGACATTTTGCCTCCCCTGTCCCCGGTAGTCTTATTCTCGACTATGACTATCTTCCCACCATCCATTCTTAGTTCATCGATCTGACCGACGACAAGAAATCCGTTTATTGCCCCATATATCTTAAGTTCTCTTGCAACGCCCTTTTCCATGAGGGTGCTCATGGTCAGTATATTCTCGTACGCTGTTTTGTACATCTTGTCCGGCCAGGTTAGCGCTTCTACCGTAAGTTCGCGGTATACCTGCACCTGCATCTGCTGGTGTATAGCCGAGCCTTTGTCCATCGCTTTGTTTGTTTTGAAACCGTAGAGGTACGAGAGCTCCATTTGCTTCTCGCACCAGAACTGGGTCGCTATGTCCTTGGCAGATATGCTTTTTTTGTGCAATTTTTCAAGCACATTTGTTTTGGGTGTGGTTGTGTTGGACATATAATCAGACTGCCTACCGATCGTCATCGCTTGCGCTCGGCGATCACCCTTATCATCATATCGATTTTTATGCGTTGTCAATAATTAATAACCTTATGTTAATCGACAGGTACAGTTTATTTATTTTTGACTGGGACGGAACGCTAGCAACTTCTACAACGCTGGTTAAAGCGGCCAGACTGCTCCAGACAAGATACAAGATAGAAACCATTGACAAGCATGATTGGAAAAGCAGCGAAAGCAAGGCTAAGATAGAAGACGCGGTGAAGATAAATCGCTTTTATGCAATGATCTACGAGCTATATTCTACATTTTACAGGCCTCAGTTGAAACCAGGTGCTCTTGAGTTATTGAAATTGCTCAAGAGAAAAGGGAAGAAAATTGCGATATTTAGCGACGCCAACAAGCATAGGCTTTTCATAGAAACCAAAAGACTTGGCGTAGACAAATACGTTGACTTTTCTCTAAGTGCTGCAAGCATTAAAAAGTACAAGCCAAATCCCATAGGAATAAAAGAGATAGTCAGGAGATTGGGCGTAAAAAACAAGCAGAGCCTTTACATAGGAGATATGGCAGTTGACGTGTACGTAGCCAGATTTGCCGGGATAGACTCCTGCGCCGTGAGTGACGGGGTTGACCCGCAAGATGTGCTGGAACGGGTAGGTCCTAACCATCTTGTAAAGAATCTCAAGGCGCTTACTGTGGCTAGATAAGTACTTTTCGACTGTCAAATTGGCATTTGACCGATAGCTTTATAAATGAAGGCACATATATCTTATTGAAGTAGGAAAGCGGAAATCGCTAATTCTACAGAGGAAAATAGAATGCCAAGAGACTTTGGAAACGGACACGACGGAGAAGGAAGAGGAGGAGATAGGAGAGGAGGCGGAAGAGGCCTTAACCCTAATTATTTCCTGCCAAAACCTGTAAAGGTCGGAGATGAAGTGGAAGTAACCATAGATGCAACTGCATCTAAGGGAGACGGACTTGCAAAGAAGGACGGATTTGTCATCTTTGTGAAGGACGCAAAGCAGGGAGAGACTGTAAAGGTCAGGATAACGGATGTACGTGCAAGGTTCGCAACAGGCGAAATTGTAGGTGCAGCGTCGTCAGGATCTGCGGAGTCAGCTCCAAGCGAAGAAGAACCACAGTAAGAAACGACACCAGATC
>JAJZRI010000005.1 GCA_021802765.1 Microcaldota archaeon
CTGAACGTAGCCGTCGGCTCCTCCGCTAATCGGAGCCTCCTGCCTTGGTTGCATCAAGCTTAATCCACTCATACTCTTAATCCCCTCTTTCCCCTCCGAGCAGCGAGCCGTGGGGGCTGGAAATGGCTTATCCTCACTTGCTTGTGTAGTACTGCTTAGAAACAGGCTAAGGGGCTTTTGGCGTTGCATATTCGAACCTATCGTAATGTGCCTAAGAGATTTATAAGGAGGCGGGGTTCAGAAAAAGAATTTCACTTAGACTTATATAGTTTTTTATTGAAGTATTAGTATGAAATATGAGCTTAAGGGACAGAAGAGGAAAATACAGCAAATATTACAATATTACACTTTGGCTCTGTTTTTTTTTGAAAGAAAATATTACATTTGGGTGAATTTATGGCAAAGATAGTTGTAAGCGTGCGAGTGGATGACGAAGTTTGGCAAATTGCTAAAAGATATTCGGTAGAAAGAAGGCTGTCTCTTGGTAATCTTGTAGAAACCTCACTATTACACGCAATTCAAAAACGGTAGACAAGCTTTTTAAGCCTTGCGAGCCATTATTTCTCCAGGTGAAGTTATGGTCGTCGAATGGCTTTCAAATGATGGGAAAAACACGCTTGGACACGTTAGCGTGCTTGAGCTTGAAGGGAATAAGACTACGGGACCGCATCACGCATTGACCAATCGTGATTACCAAGCCATAAGAAACATCAATGATGAAGAGCATTTGCTAACAAACAGCTTAACAGCGGCAGGAGAGGCATTAAGCTATGCTACCTTTCAGAATATTGGTACTGATGCTAATGTTACAGATGCACTTACCAAACGCATTGAAAATAGAATAGTATCCAATACCATAAATTTGGCATATACGAGAATTCCAAGCTCTTATGATATAAATGGCATACGGGTGCCAACAGAGGATAGGGTAAGCGTCCTTAAAGCTTCTGCGTTGGTTGGTGCTCAGCTTGATGCTGGAGTAAGTGCAGTTGTACCTCCACTACCTAACGGTTTGTCCTCAATTCCAATATTCAAGAGGATAATGCAAAGAACAACGTCCGAAATTGAGCTATTTGACAAAGATAAAGAGATTGTTGGACTTATTCCAGCAATGTCTAAGAATCTTGACAAAATACCGCAGATAGTAAAGGAGTATGTCAAAAATGACGTTAGAGTATTTGCAATGGACTTTAGTGGCGCTGCATTACCACGTTCATTCATAAGAACCACAGTAAGAGCGATAAGAGAATCACTTAAAATCAAAAAGGATAATGAACCTCAGGAAAAACACTATTACTTGCACGCATTCAATACGAGCGTGAATATGAAATCCTCACTCCCAGTTACACCAGTTGCAGATATACTCACTCACGCCTACAGTGTGGACAGTACGAGTAGTGTTATGTGGGGTGGAGGAGAACTTGAGTTTGAGAAGCTCAGGTATTATAACATTGGAGATTATGGGGCATATAGGATTGGAAAACTTGACGATTATTCTAATGTGAAAGTGCCTTTTGCTCTGCCGCAAGATGACCCAGTTGAAGCATATAATCGACTGCGTGCACATAGGATTATAGACTATGCACAAGATTGCAAGACTACAATATCACAGAAAATTGGCAGCAATACCCCGAATTCAGATTATGCGGCTTATCTATTAAGCAAACCTCGTACCGTGAATCAAGTACAAAATATACTGACAGATGTTGAAGAAATAAAGGCGGTGTGATATGCCAAACAGAAACGATCACTTGTTGTACGGCTTCTTAGGAGGAGCTTTAGGTTATATACTGATAAGGTTGATAGATAATGCTGAGATAAAACCTGAAAGTGTTTTACTTGCTGGAGGGATAGGGGCTGTTGCAGGTCTTGCACCAGATATTTTAGAGCCTGCTGTTAACCCAAATCATAGAGCTACATTTCATAGCGTGGCTGCAGTAACAGCAATAACAGTAGGTGCAAATGAAGTACATAAAACAGAATTAATTGATTCTGATGCAGATGCAGTTTTGCTTGGAGGTATTGCTGGAGGTTATCTAAGCCATTTAGCTGCTGACAGTACAACCCAGAAGGGTTTACCTTTGATTTAAGGAATTAGTATGTTAACAATAGTACAAGCAACTTTAGCTATATCTCTAATTATTTTAGGATTTGGTATCGCTCCGACTGTAGAAAGTATATACAATATAAAAGAAAAACATCCGAATGGCATGGTTAGTGCTTTTAGGTTGTTTAATTGCTGTAATACTGAGTTTCTTAATAGTATTATCTGTAAATAATTAATATTTTGTGGGATGATGAGAGACTTAAGTGAAATTGTAGAATTTATTCGAAATACTCAGGCTAAAGACAAACTTTCAAATAAAGAGAAGGATAAATTTCTTGAAAAAGAAATAATAACGATAAAGAGATATCGTAGGTTTATACGGCTTTTTATTTTGTTTGCAGCGGTTTTAACATTATCTTTAATAGTAAGCGTAAGTTTTAAGGTTATAACGCCAGTGCTGTTTGCTTCGCTTCTTGTTATTGAATATGCAGTAGGATTTATTGCAATAATTTTGTTTTGGGATTATTACGAATTAACTGAATATGTCGAGATAGGCATTGCAATTAAAAAAATTGCAGAGTTCAGAAAGAGTATTACAGATACATTTTTGTCTGAAATTCAAATAAATCAGATGGAGGATTACATTGATTTAATAGATTTGAATGCAGATGTAGACCCATTTAAAAAATTCTCTCTTTTAGAGGATGAAAGATTTATTTTGAAAGAGCTTTTTAATAATATAAGAATTATACAAAGAGCATTGTTTATCACAGATAAAAAAACATTTGACAAGTTATATCCACATTTAATTGGTCTTTCAGAAGCTTTAGAAAGGCCTTCGCTTAGTGAAGTTATTGAAAAATATAGATTTTTTGCTAATTATAAATTCTCTACTGAATTAATTGCATTAGAAAAAACAATAAACAAAGATAAAAGAAAACAGAGGAATTTATATTTAGATTTTATAGAAAAACATCCTACAACAACATTATTATTGAGCGGATTGATAAATGCGATTATATTAGTTTTGGGAATAGTATACCTAAAAACAATAGTAGCGCCATAATTAATTGCACAAATAAGATAATTGCTATTAGCGTCTTCTCTTTATCACTCATTTAGTCAACCTCCTTTTCATAGCATCAATATCACCCACACCAACTGAATCTATAGCCTCATAAAGCTCGTGCTTGTCTACGTGGATATATCTGATTGTCGTGCTCGGCTCTGAGTGACGGGCAAACTTAGAAGCTAATAGGACATTACCATTCGTAGCCCTTGCGAATCTCGTAATTGCAAAGTGCCTCAAGCTATGTGTGGTCAATAAATGCAAGTTCCTTCTTGACCTGCTCGGGTCGGATTCCTCGCTCGTATCATAAACTTGGTCTAAGCCCGCAAGCTGTATATACTCCCTGAATACCTTGCGTACGTAATTCTGCTCTAAGTAGGGCTCCTCCCTCTTTGCGTGTGATGAGCTGTCCCTAAAGAAGATGTAGCCTTGGGCTCTCTCGACTTCGCTCTGGTTTGCCCTTACGAACGCTACAAGCTCCTTAAAGAGCTCTATTGGAACGATTAGGCTGTCGAGCCTGCCCGATTTCTCGCTTCGTAGCTTGAGCTCACGGGTCTTAAAATCGATTTGACTTATGTTTATGCGTATGACCTCCCCTATCCTGAATCCGAGGTTAGCCATCATGCCGAAAAGAAGCCTATACTTAGCCTTGTCGATTACCCTGAAGAACGCCTGAACCTGCCAGTCATCAAATCCCTTATTGAGATGCCCATATTTAGGGGTATTTCTGTGCTTGTACGTCTTTACGTAGTACTGCCGTATTATGTGGGTGAGCTCCTCTATCTGGTGCTTGGCGAGCTTAGGCAGATGCTTCTCTACATATTCCCGCAGTTTCTCGGGTTCACTTATGGCGATGTTTTCGAACCTACTAACTATCTCACGATTGTTAGCATTCCCACTACCTATGAGCAGTTCTGATATAAGAGAATTGGTGCTTGGGGTTGCGGGGATTTGAACCCCGACATGCAGGTAACGCCTATTTCACAAGATTCATAGCTCCAAATCCTAATCACAGGGCGTTGCCCTCATAAATTCAGTTAAACATCTGGAGCCTGCCGCGCTGCCAAGTTACGCCACAACCCCTTGCCATACTATTAAGAATGCTAATTTTAATAAGCTTGTCAAGAGATAACTAATTGCTGGAGTTGCTTATCATGTCACTTGTCAAGCAGGTCGGAATGCTATTTGCAAAAAAGTGGATAGGCGGGGTTACAGTCCAGGATGTAGTATCGCAAGCCAAAAGGTCAAATGACTCTGGAGAGAAGGTCATAATCAACTATCTTGGAGAGGATTATTTTGACAAGTCGAGGATAAAGCAGTCGGTTGCAACGTATTCAAGACTGCTATCCCAAATGAAAAATGAAGGCATAGCGGGAGATATTGCGGTAAAGCCAACGCAGCTCGGATTAAGCATTGGCTACGAGCTCTTCCTGTCGAATTATATGAAGGTGGTGGAGCTGGCTGGTAAGAGCCATATGTTCGTGTGGATGGATATGGAAGACCACATGTTTGTGGACGACTCAATAAGAGCATATTTGACTGCACTTAAGAGCCATAGGAATGTTGGGATCTGCATACAGTCAAAGCTTATGAGGAGCCTGTGGGATATTAAAAGAATAGTTAAATCTGGGGGTAAGATAAGGCTTGTGAAGGGAGCCTATCCTGCAAGAAAAGGGATAAGCTATTTCGACAAGGCAGAAGTTGACAGGAATTACATAAAGTGCATGGAGTATCTTTTTAAGAACTCTGAGGAATTCATGCTCGCAACTCATGACGACAGGATGATAGAAATGGCATTAAAGCTGCGAAAGAAGAGCAAGGCGGTGGTCCTTTTCGGGATGCTCAGGGGCATAAGGGGCAGCCTAGCCAGAAAATTGGCACTTGATGGAGAGAGAATGTACATCTACATCCCGTTCGGACCGGAGTGGCTCGAATATTCGGTAAGGAGGCTTAAGGAGATGGAGCACTCTACTCTGATAATAAGATCAATTATAAGTGATTAACCTAATCCGAAAGTGAGTTGTACCGATCCCAACAGCATAATTCATAAATATCGGGCCCAAAGTTAGGCTTAAAGAAGTTTTGAATCAAATTAGAAGTGGTGTAACATTGGCAGTGGATGAGAAAGTAGAACGCATAGAGGCTAGGAAGTCCGAAAATTTCTCCGAGTGGTACACCCAAGTGCTTATACGCACCGGATTTGTCGATTATTCTGAAGTATCAGGATGCATAGTCTTCAAGCCGCCTGCATATTTTGCATGGCAGACCATAATGAATGCGATTGATGCGGAGTTCAAGGAAGTCGGGATAGAGGATACATATTTCCCGCTCCTCATACCTGAAAAACTCCTGGCAAAGGAGAGCGAGCATTTCGAGGGATTCATACCGGAAGTTGCGTGGGTGACAGAAACCGGCAAGACGAAGCTTGATGAGAGGTTGGCGATAAGGCCCACTTCTGAGACGATAATGTACCGGAGCTTTTCGAAGTGGATCAGATCGTGGAGGGATCTCCCGCTCAGATACAACCAGTGGAACAATGTGCTTAGGTGGGAATTCAAGCACCCGACGCCTCTGATAAGATCAAGGGAATTCCTGTGGAACGAAGGCCACAGCGTCTTTGCCACTGAAGAAGAGGCCATAGCTGAGAGGGATCAGGTCATAGGTATCTACCTTAAGATCCTCAAGGAATATTTCGCTGTGCCAGGGATAGTGGGCAGGAAGAGCAACAATGAGAAATTTGCTGGCGCAGTGGCAAGCTACAGCGTCGAGCATGTGATGCCCGATGGCTGGGCTCTGCAGGGTCCGGACCACCACTATGATGGCAGGAATTTCTCAGAGGCATTCGACATAAAGTTCCTGGACAAGGAAGGAAAGATGGTTTATGCATACCAGAATACCTTTGCGATATCTAGCAGGGAGCTTGCCGTGCTTGTTGCGACCCATGGTGATGATCGTGGGCTGGTCATGCCGCCAAAGCTCGCCTATGTGCAGATAGTCATAGTGCCGATATACAAGAAGGATAACAAGGATAGAATAGATCTATTCGCTAAAAAGGTATACGAGCAGCTCAAGAAGCACTTCAGGGTGAAACTTGACGACAGGGATGGATACTCGCCAGGTTACAAATACAATGATTGGGAGATGAAAGGAGTCCCTGTCAGGCTGGAAATTGGGGAGAAGGATATAGCGAACGATTCGGTAATGTCAGTGAGAAGAGACACTGGTGAAAAGGCACCCATAAAAGCATCAGAAGTGGAGCACGAAATTAGGTCAATGATGACCGCAATACACAATAATCTTTACAATAAGGCTGCCGAATTTCTCAAGTCGCACGTGCATAGAGCGCACACTTACGACGATTTCAAAATGATATTGGAGGAGAAGAAGGGGATAATTACCGCACCGTGGTGCGAAGGACGTGAATGCGAAGTCAGGATAAAGGAGGAGACTGGAGCGAAGATAACAAACATACCCGTCGAGCAGGGCAAATTCGCAGACAGGTGCATCTACTGTGGAAAGAAGGCCACGTGCGAGGCAAACTTTGCGAGATCTTATTGATCATTCTTGAACGTTAGTGTCAGAGACTCTCTTTTTCATCACGAATCAGAAATACCTCATCTCATCATACGGTTAGGTATTATCCAGGCCGTTATTTAACTCCAGCAGTTAGCAAGGCCGATTACGCATCCTGAAAGTATTCCAAAATATGGTTATGGCCCATGAATCCTGTCGGATAAATCGATAAAGAATTTTTCCCCATCTTCGTGGCTTCCTGCCTTTATTATGATTATCTCCCCCTCTTTTGCGGATAAGACATCCTTGATGAAATCCGACTCTTTCTCGTGTATCTGGCCTGCAGTGTATATGTTTGCATAGCGCCCAGTTGCATACATGCCTGCGAGGTGATCTTTATGCTCCGCAGGTATTTTTGCCGCTAGCACCCTGCCGCCTGATGAAATGGTATGCGCTATCGCAATTTCTCCGGTGTTCTGGAATGCGCCGGTTACGTCGAATATTGTGAATTTGCTCTTTGTCTTGTATGTCCCACCAACCTTGTCAACGGATTGGATCAGTATGCCTATTGCTCCGAGCAGTGCTATCAGGATGTAATAGGCCTGTATCTGCTGACCAAGTATCAGATATGCGAATATGAAGGTAATGAATGGCGAGAATATGCTCATGTTGGCAACTACGGTGGCTTTTAGCACTCTTAGGGCTGCCCAGAACATCAGGCCGTTTAGTACATTGTATTCTATTGCAACATAAAGCATTGCTCCCATGGCTTTTGGCGTAAGTGCGGAAGTCGGAAATCCATTGATGGCAAAAAGCAAAAAGAACACTGCCAAATTTGCGATGCTAAATATTGCCACCGCGCAATCGACATCATAGGTGTGCTTCTTGACCATCAGGTTTCCTATGGCTGCAGATACTGCCAGGAAGACCAAAAGCGCCATTATTGTCGGGTTATATCCGGAAAATAGGTTAAGTGAACCGCCGGTAAAGACTATGAATATGCCTGCGAATCCAATAAGAAGCGCCGCAAGCTGGTACTTGGTTATTCTCTCCCTGAGTATCAGTGGAATGAAGGCCAACATCAGGAGAGGGAATGTCCTATACACTACGCTTGCTAGCGGCACGCTGACAAACTTCTCAGCATAAGCGAGCCCAAACTCCATTAAGGCATAGTTTGTTATGCCCATTAGGCCTATTGTGGCGAACTGGCGGCTGTTGCCGAGGTATTCTTTTAGCTTGCCCCATTTTCCTTTCAATACGACGTATGAAAGGGCGACTACAGTTGAAACTACGTATGTAAGGAACATGAATTCGAAAAGGTTTGCCCCGGAAGCTGCCTTGAGCATTATTGGCACCAGGGCGCCGAAGATTATTGCTAATGCAGTATAGGCGTAAGCTAGCCTTTTTATATCCATGATGTTGATTGGCAGGCAAGCAATTTAAATATTGAGAAAAATAACATAATATAGAACAAAATTTGTTAATTTGGTTGATTGAATGGGAGTGCAGGATTACAGCTTCGAGAGCGAATTCAATAGCAGGAATAACCTGCTCACCAGGAAGATGATAAGGCTGCTGTCACAGGATGCACGCATGCCAATATCCAGCATTGCCAATGCGCTCGGGGTGTCAAGGATAAGCGTGAGAAAGAGGCTTGAGAGGATGGAGCAGGAGTTTGGAATGCGCTACGTTGCGGAGTTGAACGAGGAAGTGCTCGGATTCGCGGCGCAGCATCTTATATCCGTAAAATTTGATAAGAAGCCAGATTATGAGACGATAGGGAAGATGCTTGAAAAATCCTACATACCTCAGCTGGCATTTACCACAAGGGGAGCGTATGACTTGATAATATATGCGATATCAGGATCGACGATGGAATACGCTCATTGGGACCGTAGCATGCAGATACTCCTTGCAGAATATGGTGCGGAGTGGAAGACCTCCGAAGTGGTGCATAAGCACCTCGGATTCTGTCCGGTGAGACCAGAGCTGCTGGACAGACTGAATATGCCTGAAAAGTATCGTGGGATGTTGAAGATACTTGATAATAATGCCCGAACTTCGTTCAAGGATATGTCAACAAAGCTGGGCATGCACTTCAACACTGTTGCGTACAATTTCAACAAGATGGTGGGGAGTGGATATGTTAAGAGATTTACTGTGACAATGGAAAAACCTAAGGACATAAGCGTATACACCTTCCTTATAAGGTTCAAGCCAGGGGAAGAATTCGAAAAAGCATCTGCTCGGGCAAGGAAGTTTGTTATGATTGATGATAAGAATCCCCTCATAAATAGAGTGCTGCTGAGCGCAAATCTAATAGGAAACTATGACTTGCTCCTCGTCAATGCTTTTGACGATGTAGAAGCTGCATTGAAGAAGTTCCTTGCTCCTTACAAAAAGACGTATGAGTCGCAGGGAGTAAAGGTTATAGGCGGCGAAGTGGACAAAGTAATACTTGGAAGGCTACCGGTGCGCAGCGTTGATACAACAAAAGAATATGACACGATAACCTGGGATCCAAATTTTGAGAATAAGGCACCTGTAAATCAGTAACACGAGTTATAGGATAAATCAATTAAGCATGGCAGGGATTGCCATAATCAGCATGGACAAATTTGACAAGTAGTACATTGATTTTGAGTAAAAGTAAAAGCAATATATATGAAAAAGACCACTAACATATTGGTAGTATGGGTTATCTAAGGCCGCTTAATAGTAAGAATCCTTCAGAAGCGTTTACACTGATGGTCGAACTAACATTGCAGCAGAGTAAGGAAGCTAGAAAGACATTTGCAGAGAAGATAGAAAGGGCAAATGGAGGAATTCCTACAGAGATTTCAATAATATTGGAAAGCGATGATGCAGAGTTGAGGGGAAGGGCGGTAAAGTATCTAAAAGATATGAGAGAATCTAGGACCTGGGACACGAAAAAGGATATTTTGGAGTTTTTAAGACGAAACTATCCTGAGGAAATGGAGATAGCAAAGTCGAAAATCACACATGAAGTTGGGTCAATTACTAGGGTGGAGCTTGCTTTGAGGAAAGGCGATGAAGGCAGTGACGAAAGGGTGAAATTGGCAGGAGTGATAGAAGACAGGAATAGTGGTATTCCCACACCAATTTCAATAGCCCTGTGCAGCGAAGATTTTATACTAAGAAACATTGTTGCTGATGAGCTGCAAGCTAAAAGAAAGGCGAATGCAGTGGGAGCACTGCTCAAGGAAGTTATGTCGCTTGTGAGACACTCGCATTCTGTTGAATAGAAACAGTATCCGTACTCTAGAGCATAATAGTCCCAGCCAGATTCGAACTGGCGTACGCGGGTCCAAAGCCCGCGGTCCTTGGCCGCTAGACGATGGGACTATGATTTCGTTTTAGTAGTAATTCCTATAAATAACGTAGCATGAACCTTGGCGCGCATATCTGGGCTTCTGGTGTCCTTTTTTATTGTAAGTAACTGTAGCCTTGCCCGGCCTGCAAGGTCCGGACTGGGCCATATCTTAGCGTGTTTTGGATCTATTCATTGAACTCGCTGCGCATCTTCATCTGCCTGCGCTTCTTGTTGTAGGTTATGGCGAAATTGTGAGTTGCGTCCCTTATCCTTCGTAACAGAAGCATCATCTTGCTGTTGTTGTCAAATCTCCTTGGCATCGCTTCATCCGGTAGGTATATCTCTTCAAACTTCTTGGCAAGGCCTATTACAGGAATCGTAAGGCCTAGCGAATCAAGAGAGTCTTTTGCGGATTTGAGCTGCTCTGCGCCTCCGTCTATTAGTATCAGGTCAGGCATCTTTGCCTTCTCCTCAAGGAGCCGCTTGTATCTGCGATATATTACCTCGCGCATGCTTGCAAAGTCATTGGCCTTCTTCACTGTCTTCATTTTGAATTTCCTATAACCGCTCTTGTCAGGTTTCGCGTCAACAAAGCGCACCATTCCGGAAACTATGTGCTCGTTTCCTATGTTTGATATGTCAAATGACTCTATCACGAGCGGCAGGCTTGGAAGATTGAGGGCCTCCTGAAGATCCGTGAGCGCACTATCGTGCTCCATGTTCACCTCTATGTTCTTGGTGGCGAGATCCACAAGCGCCCGCTTGTCTCCTTTGAGCGGTACTATGAGGCTTACCTGCGCGCCCCTTGACTTTGAAAGGAATTCTTCAAGTGCAGTCTTTTCAGCTTCGTCAGTCCAGCACTGGTGGCTAAGTATTATCTCGCGCGGAATCGGATTGGAAGAGTAGAAAGCCCTGAGGAACTCTCTTTCGAAGTTTTCCTGATTATCAATCTCGAAGTCTTTCTTGCCTAAAAGCACACCGCGCCGCACGCCCATCTGCGCGACTATTACGCGCTCGCCTGTTTTCTTGAACGCAATTATGTCCTGGTCGAAATCCCTTTCGTGGTCGACTATCTGCTTTGTGGCTAGAAGGTTTATGCTGCTTAGCTGGTTTCTAAATTCAAGTGCCCGCTCATATCTCCCTTCCTTTGACGCCTGTGTCATGCGTTCTGTGAGCATCTTTACCGTACGCTCGCTGCCGCCCTTGAGGAATGCCCTTGCATTATCTACTTGCTCACCATACTCATCCTCTGCCACCTTTCCGATGCATGGGGCGGTGCAGATGCCTATGTGATAATTGAGGCAGGCCCGGTTTGGAAGCGTCCTGCACGTCCTTATCTTGAAGACGCTGACTATTAGCCGCTGGAGTTCCCTTCGCCTCATCGCATCGGTGTAGGGCCCGAAGGACTCGAGGGACGGACTGGTCTTTCTCGACGCGAGGATCCTTGGGAATTTATCCTTTGTAAAGGAGATGTATGCAAATGTCTTTGAATCCTTTAGGTTGATGTTGTATCTTGGAGAATGCTGCTTTATCATTTTGTTCTCAAGAAGTAGGGCCTCGACCTCGCTGCGCACGACTATCCAGTCTATCTTCCTTGTCTTTGATACAAGCAGCCTTGTCTTTATTGCGAGTCTGTCCTGATTTGAGAAATAGTTTCCGACCCTGTTGCGCAGGTTCTTCGCCTTGCCGCAGTAGATGATCACGTCTTTATCGTCCTTGAAAAGGTAGACTCCGGGGTTTGTTGGAATATGTTTGGCGCAGAAATCCGCGGTTTTTTTTATCTCCATCATGCTTTTTGCGCCTCGAGGGTTGGTTTTAGGAACTGGCCGGTGTATGACTCCTTTACCTTGGTTATCTCTTCTGGCGTGCCTATTGCAACAACCTTTCCTCCAGCCGTTCCTCCTTCTGGACCTAGGTCTATTATGTAATCGCAGCTTTTTACAACATCAAGGTTGTGCTCTATCACAAATACGCTGTTTCCCTTTGCAACCAGCTCATTGAGAACGCCTATGAGCTTTTTTGTGTCATCGAAATGAAGGCCCGTAGTAGGTTCATCAAGCATATATACCACATGCCCCTGCTTGTATTTGCTTAGTTCCCTTGAGATCTTGACTCTTTGGCTCTCGCCGCCTGAAAGGGTAGTTGCGCTCTGCCCGAGCTTTACATATCCGAGCCCGACCTCCACAAGAGTCTTGATCTTCCTTGCAATTGGAGGTATGTTCTGGAAGAACTCGTACGCTTCTTCTATCTCCATGTTTAGGACTTCGGAGATGTTTTTGCCTTTGTAGAGTATTCTGAGAGTCTCCTTGTTGTACCTCTTGCCGTGGCACTCGCTGCACTCGACATATACGTCTGGCAAGAAGTTCATCTCTATCTTTAGGACCCCGTCCCCCTCGCAGGTCTCGCAACGACCCCCTTTCACGTTGAATGAGAACCTTCCTTCCTTGAATCCCTTGACCTGGGCATCCCTTGTCGATGCGAAGAGCTTTCTTATCTCGTCGAATACCTTTGTGTACGTGGCTGGATTGCTCCTTGGGGTCTTGCCTATCGGATCCTGACCTATCGTTATCACATTCTCCACCCATTTAGGTACAAAGAAGTACAGGTGCTCGCCTATGTGGTCGGCCTGCTCCCCGAATCTTTTTTTGAGAAGAGGCATTATTGTCTGGTTCATAAGGGTGCTTTTGCCGGAACCTGACACTCCAGTTATGCCGCATAGAACCCCAAGCGGCAGCCTTGCATTTATCTCCTTGAGATTATTCTCTTTTGCGCCCTTTATTTCCATGTAGTCTATGGGCTTCCTCCTGGTCTTTGGCGTGTCTATCTTAAGGTCTCCGGATAGATAACGCCCAGTAAGGCTATTCTTGCTCAGCATTATCTCTTTTGGCGTGCCTTGCGCGGATATGTGGCCGCCATGAACCCCTGCTCCTGGGCCCATGTCTATTACATAATCAGCAGCAAGTATAGTATCCAGGTCATGCTCCACGACTATCAAGGTATTTCCTATGTCCCGCAGACCCTGCAAGGTACGTATCAGCTTTTCATTGTCCCTTTGGTGAAGGCCTATGCTTGGCTCGTCGAGGATGTATAGCACGCCCATTAGGTTGCTTCCTATCTGCGTCGCGAGCCTGATCCTCTGCGCTTCGCCTCCGGATATGGTCTTTGCACTCCTTGAGAGGGACAGATATCCGAGCCCGACATTCTTGAGGAAGCCGAGCCTTTCGTTTATCTCCTTGAGCACCTGCTTTGCAATGGCAAGCTCCTTCTCTGGGAGCTTTGATGGGAGATTACCAAAGAAGTCAACTGACTGGTCTATGCTAAGGTCTGTGGCGTCTATTATGCTCTTTCCCTCAATCTTGACTGCAAGCACTACAGGCTGGAGCTTTTTGCCCATGCACGTCTTGCAGAGCTCGCCAGTCATGAACTTCTCTATCTCCTCTTTTCTCCATTCACTCTTCGTCTCCCTGTAAAGCCGCATTGTCTGTGGTATTACGCCTTCAAAGCCCCCGTTGTCTCGGCCGTGAAACAACCTTGCCTTTTCGGGCTGCGGCTCCTTATCCCCGTAAAGCAGAACGTCGAGCTGCTTCTTTGTGAGCTTCTCTATTGGAGTCCATATATCAAATCCATGCCTCTTCCCCGCCTCGGCTATCTGCTGCGCCCTCCAGGCGAGGTCGAACTTGCCATATATCTCGATGGCTCCATCCATTACGCTCTTTGACCTGTCAGGTATCAGAAGATCAGTTGATATCTCCGTTATCTCCCCGAGGCCATGGCATGCAGGACATGCGCCGAACGGGCTGTTGAATGAGAACATCCTTGGCTCGAGGCTTTCGAATACGATTTCCGGATGGTTGGGACATGCCCCGAAGGTGCTGTACGAGGTCTCGTCTGCAAACCTGTCAAGCTCCTTCTTCTTGTCTTTTGCCTGGCGGCTGCTTATTACTATCATCTTTCCCTTGCCCACAAGCAGGGACTGCTCGACTGCCTCTGAGATCCTTGAGCGTTCCTCGTCGCCGACCTTTATTGTGTCTATGACCGCCTCTATCCAGTGCTTCTCATATCTTGCAAGCTTTGCCTCCTGCTTTACGGTATCTGAAGAATAGATCCTCTGGTCGATTCGTATCTTTGAGAAACCCTGCTTTCTTAGATCGTCTATTATCTGGTCGTGGGTTCCTTTCTGGCCCCTTATTATCGGCGCCAGGAAGACTAGCGTCTGGTCCTTTGACGCAAGGATGAGGCTTGTTATGTTCTCTGCGCTCTGAGGCTTTATCGAGCTGTTGCATTTGGGACAGTGGTGGGTGCCGATCCGCGCATAGAGTAGCCTTAGATAATCGTAAATCTCCGTGACTGTCCCTACGGTGGACCTTGGATTCTTGTTGGTTGTCTTCTGCTCTATGCTTATTGCTGGGGAAAGCCCGTCTATGCTGTCTACGTCAGGTTTATTCATGAGCCCTATAAACTGCCTTGCATATGCGGATAGGCTCTCCACATACCTCCTCTGCCCCTCCGCATATATGGTGTCAAAGGCAAGGGTGGACTTTCCTGACCCGGAAAGGCCGGTTATGACTATAAGCTTGTTCCTTGGAAGTTCAACGTCTATATTTTTGAGGTTGTGCTCCCTCGCCCCCTTTACAATGATATTGTCTCTCATTTTACCAGCCTGCCTGCCTGTTTTTTCATATCTTCTATCCTGTCGCGCATCGCTATGGCTTTCTCGAACTCCAGGTTCTCTGCAAAGACCTTCATCTGTGCGTCCATCTTTGCCAATTCTTTTTGTATGTCTGATTTTCCAAGATGCTTAATCCCCTTCATTTCACCCTTCTTCGCCTCTATCTTCTTGACTATGGTCTTTGGGGTTATGTTGTACTTTTTGTTGTACTTCATCTGTGCGAGCCTTCTTTGCTGCGTTATACGGATCGCCTCCTTCATCGAATCCGTCATTACGTCGGCAAAAAGCACCACGCGGCCTTCGACATTCCTTGCGGCCCTGCCTATTGTCTGTATCAGGCTCCTTGCATCCCGCAGGAATCCTTCCTTATCCGCATCGAGTATGAATATTGTGCCGACCTCAGGTATGTCTAAGCCTTCGCGCAGTAGGTTTATTCCCACAAGTATGTCGAACTCCTTTGCACGCAGCTGCCGTATTAGCTCTATCCTCTCCAGGCTCTCTATTTCGCTATGAAGGTACCTGACCTTGAAGCCCTCCTTTGCGAGATAGTCGGTGAGATCCTCTGCTGACCTCTTAGTGAGCGTTGTTATCAGCACCCGGTTGTTCATGGCTATTGTGGCCTTCGACTGCTCCATAAGATATTTCATCTGCCCTTCCATCTTCCTTACCTCTACAATCGGGTCGAGCAGGCCCGTGGGTCTTGTTATAAGGTCCACCTTCCTGCCGCTTTTGCCAAGTTCGTACTGGGCAGGAGTTGCGGATACAAAGAGTGTAGTTCCCATCTTTGCCTCGAACTCCTCGAACTTTAGCGGCCGGTTGTCAAAGGCGCTTGGGAGCCTAAATCCAAAATCGACCAGGTTTTTCTTGCGCATGAAGTCACCATTGTACATCGCCCTTGCCTGAGGTATCGTCTGGTGGCTTTCATCTATTATCATGAGAAAATCCTTTGGAAAGTAGTCTATGAGGACATGTGGCGGCTGGCCCGGAGATCTTCCGTCGAAATGACGGCTATAGTTCTCTATCCCGCTGGTATAGCCCATCTCCTTTATCATTTCCAGATCGTATTTGACCCTTCTTTCAAGCCTCTGCGCCTCTAGCGCGCCTAGCCTTGGCAACTGCTGCGCAAGTTCCTCTCTTATGGATCCCATAGCCGCCTGCTGCTTTTCAGGCGGAATGACGAACTGCCTTGCAGGATATATGATTATGTCGTCTATCTTCACCACCATGTCTCCTGTGACCGAGTCAATCTCTTTTATGCTGCCTATCTTATCGCCTTCGAGCTCTATCCGGATTATGCTGCTCTCGTATGCAGGTATGACATCTATGGTATCGCCGCGAACCCTGAATTTCCCAGGTTCAAGGTTCTGGTCATTGCGCTGGTACTGTATCTCGACAAGGGAGGAGAGCAGTCCCTTTCGCGATATGACAGCACTCTTGCTAAGATGCACAGACATTTTCATGAAATCGTCAGGATTTCCGATGCCATATATGCAGCTGATACTTGCAACGACTATAGTATCTTTCCTGCTTAGAAGGCTCGATACCGCATGCAGCCTCATCTTCTCTATCTGCTCGTTTACCGAGGAGTCCTTCTCTATGTAAGTGTCTGTAGTTGGAATGTATGACTCTGGTTGATAGTAGTCATAATATGAGACAAAGTACTCGACCCTATTTTCAGGGAAGAATTCGCTTAATTCAGTATAGAGTTGGGCTGCAAGAGTCTTGTTGTGAGCTATTATCAGGGTAGGCTTTTGCAGCTTTTGTATAACGTTTGCCATGACGAACGTTTTGCCGCTCCCGGTTATGCCTAGAAGAGTCTCCTTCTGGAACTGTGAGAATCCGGATACGATCTCGCTTATCGCCTGCTCCTGCCCTGGCGAGGTCTTGTAGTTGGATTTAAGCGCAAATTTCATTGACCATCATCGTTTTTCTCTATCTGTCTTTCAAAGCTTTTATATCCCTACTCAACCTTCGCATAGAGCCTACCAGTGCAGCACGCAGTGGAATGCCACTTAGGCATTGCGGGATTCCTGGCAGATTTAAAGGTGTTAAATTGTATTTTTGATTTGCGATCAAAACTGCTTAAAGTAGTTCATCTTTGGGAATCGCTACAAAAACAATATATAAATACTTATCCAATGTAAGTCATAAAACCGAATCGTTGATCAAATGCCAAATAAGAAATCCTCAAAAGGAAAATCGTCAGGTAAGCTCGCCGCATTTAATAGAACCCAGGAGATATATAAGCTTTTAGAGAAGGGAATTATCGAGAGCGAAGCGCTTCTGAGCACCGCGGCGGACAGGCCCACAGATGATGCGCATGTACTGGATCTCCTTGAAAGCGCAAATGCCCCTGGCGCGCATTCTTATTCTGAATCTTCTAGGAAGTCCGGGCAATCAAAGAGACATAGGGCTGCAAAGCCTTCAAAGAGCTCTAAAAAGAAGATTCCGGCGTCTGGAAATAAAAGAAAGAGATAAGCAGGCTAGTCCTCCTTTGTAGCCTTGCCTATAGAGAGCCTTACACCCCCCTGACCTCTGGTTATGGTTATATCAAGGTTCTCGCTTCCGAACATGCGTCTTAGCTCGTCGTAGGTGTAAGAGCCTATTGAGGTCTTGTCCTTGCCCTTTAGGATCTCGCTCCTCTTCGCCTTCAGGTAGTCCTTCTCTATCGGAGTGTATGACAGGTCCAGTTTAGGAGCCTCTGCGCCATATATATCATCTATTCCAAGCTCAATGGGCTTGTAACCCTCGCTCTGGTATATGAATGGGAGTACGGCTGCGAATTCTGACCTTGTATCAGGTATCATCCGCTCAAGCTTGCCCTGGTCACCGCCTATGACGAAGTCGTCGCTATTAAGGAATCCGACAAACACGTCCGAGCCACGCTCCTTGACCTTGTCCTGCAGCAGCTGCGAGACGAGCCTGAGTATCGTTATCCCAGAATCCGTTCCAAATCTCTGTGCAAATTCTGCTATTCCCTCGACCCGTATCCTCCCAAGCTCATAGTTGCTGTCGTTGCTTTTTACCGCTTTCTCAACCGCATCAGATATCTTAGCCTCATTTGGGAGGTCTACCAGCGGGTCGAACTTCTTCCCCTTCTTCTTGAGGAAGATCGTTACAAGGCTCCTGAGTTCGACCGGGTCGAATGGCTTCTTTATGTAGTAGTCTGCACCGTACTTTATTCCCTTGAACCGGTTGGACGTCGGATCCATTGCGCTTACTATTATTACTATCGTGTCGCTAAGGCTTGGCGACTTCTTTATTGTCTGGCATATCTCAAGGCCGTCGAGCCCAGGGAGCATCAGATCGAGTATGACCAAGTCCGGCTTCTCGTACTTTATCTTCTCGAGTGCCTCCTTTCCGTCATACATCTGTGTTATCTCAAAGCCGCTGCCCACGCTTAGTGACATTAGCTTGTTGATGTTCTTGTCATCCTCTACTATCACTATCCGTCTAAGAACGTTCTCGTTCTGCAGAACATAGTATGTGAGTATGCCCCCGCTGCTCCTTGATGCAATCGTGTTGGCATCCTCAAGCTCCTTTAGGCTCTTCTTTAGCACATCCTCTGTGGTATTGAGCGAGGATGCAAAGCTCCTTAGCTCGCTATATGTAACTTCCTGCCGGTCATTTATCATTGCTACTATGTCAGGTTTTATGTCCGAACTTAGAGAGTCCATCCGATCGCCAATTCTAATAGCCAACAAAGGAATAAATAAGTTCTTTATCTTGCTGCTCCTCCATGTTCGCAAAATATAAAAGCTATGTACATCTTAATATGCAGTGTTTAGGTGTATTTGTGCAGTTGGGAGTAAAGGGCATTGGAGTAATAATACTGATAATATTGGCAGTTGGAGCTTACCTTGCCCTTGGACAAGGCCCATCGACGCTGTCTAGCAAGACTACGGTTTCGCTTCCACGGAACGGGAGCTACAACTTCTACCTTTATGGAAGCCAGAATGTCTCGTCAATGCTTGTGCAATCTCTATCGCCATCAAACGTCACCATATATCTTGGCAAGAGGCCGCTACTGCTAAACAACATAGTGGTGCTGCACCTTTCGCCTGGGGAGGCAAACAATGTCAGCCTTAAGGGTTCGCATACCGCCGACCTTAATGTCATGCTCGAGTCTGCCACATCTTCAGCTGCAACGGTTGTTCTCACATATGTTCCCGCAGGCTTTGGTGTGGGGGTCACGCCAGGCCTGAAGTACATAAGCCTGACCGGATCGCAGCCACTGCAGGCAGCAACGACAACTGCGGCGCAGGCAACCACCACGGTAACCGCAGTACAGACCACAACAAGGCCAACCACGACGGTGCAGGCAAATAATAGCCTCTCTGCGCTCGAACAGGTGAATTCATCTAACCTAGGCCAGATGGTAAGCGGATATAATATCCTCTTCCAGAAGGATTTCAAGGCCTGCACACAAAGCACATATGACACCGAATTTGCTACGCAGTACGGCATGGTGCCCACAGGGAGCATGAGCTTCTATAACGCGACGCTTCAGGTGCCACAGAGGATGTCAAGCAGTGTAAAACCAATAGGAGGAAGCATATTCAATGTAACTTATGAGGAGGTTACTGGATCTGGCAACAGGAAGTTCGGGACTGTGAGCTACAACCTAACTGGACAATTCATAGTTACTTCAGTCTTTACTGGTGACTTTGGAAGAAGCTACAGCGCCGTCCTTGAGAATTATACTGTACTAAACAAGTCAACAGACAATTGCGCAACATTCGGAGTGTAAAAGGATTAGGATTGGTGCTCGGCCTTATTGTATTTTAGCGTCTTCTTTGGTATCTTTGCCTTTATCGGCAAAGTGAACCTAAATGTGGTTCCTTTGCCTACGTCAGAGTCCAGCACTTTTATCATGCCGTGATGGAGATGGACTATCTCGCTCACTATAGATAGGCCCAGACCGGTTCCTGACCCTTCCTGCTTGACCATACCCCTCTTTAACTGGTAGAATTTCTTGAATATCTTTGGTATGTCTGATTTGCTGATTCCTATTCCGGTATCCGAGACGTCCACGCACACCGTGCCCTTCGTCCTTGTGACCTTGATCTTTATGTAGCCCTTCTCGGTGAATTTCAGCGCATTGCCTATGAGGTTTGAGAAGATCTGTATCACCCTATTTGGATCTGCAGTTATTTCTGGCACATCATAGTCGACCTCCCATAAGAACTCGAGTCCCTTGTTCTCGCACGCTTCCTGAAGCGACTTGATGCTTGGGTTGTTTAATATGTCCCTGAAGTTGACAGGCTGCAGGTCGAGCTTGACTATACCGGATTGCAGCTTTGCAACGTCAAGTATCTGCTTAACCAGCTGCAGGAACCTGTCAGATTCATCGTATATTATCTGCAGGTACTCTTTTTGCTCTTTTGATAGATTGCTTGCGTTGTCCGTAAGTAGCAGCTTTGAGAAGCCCATTATGTTTGTTATGGGAGTCTTCAGGTCGTGGGATATGTTGTATATGAACTGCGACTTGAGATCGCTCTCTGCCTTTTGCTTCTTCGCGTCGTCCTCGGCGCGATCCTTTGCGTCCTCAAGCTCCTGGAACTTGCGTTTTGTGAGCAGTTCCCGGCACATTATCAGGAACCTTGAAATGTTTCCATTCTGATCGATTATCGCTTTAACGGTCTGGTCGCATGGGACTTCTGTCCGGTCCTTCATTTCCAGCATGGAGACATAGACATCCTTTATGTAACCATTGCTCCTGGCAACTGAAAACGATGTAGCCAGCTTCTTCTGACTCTCCCCATCTGCACAGAGGGAGTATACTTGCGTGCCTACAAATCCGTTGCCCATGTTGAAGAGCATCTCTGCTGCGCGATTATATGACATTATGTATCCTGAGGAATCGACCTCTATCATGGGATCGTTGGAGAGCCTGACTACGTCCTGAAGCAGGCTGCCTGCGAATTTTGATATGCGCTCATAGTCCTTTGAGACTATGCAGTAGATGTCATCTTTGGTCTCGTATGCTGCCAGATTTGCATAAAACTCTATCTCATTGCCGAAGTTGAGCTTTATCGGAGACGACAGCCTGCCTGAGGAAAGCTTCCTGAGCGAGTCGGATATATTTGACGGGGATATTATAAAATCAGTAAACTTCTTTCCCACGAGCATGTCTCCTTGTATCCCGAAGAGGTCTCCAGATGCGCCGCTGACCCAGGAGATTAGTAGATCCTTGTCAAGGGACATGAAGACGCTTTCACTGCTTTTGTCCAGAAGTTTTGCTCGTTCCTCGGCCTCGCGAGATTCGCTCACCTCGTTTATCATCAGATGCGTTAGGCCGTCGCTGATCTTGCTTGGCGATATCTCGAATATCTTGCCCTGGTATAGCTTCCCGGATGATTCAATGAGCATGCCTTTCCTGAGCCGGTCCATTGCGGCGCTGTCCAGATCGAATATGTCAGTGATGTTTGTACCTGTCAGCTCCTTCTGACTCCTGTTGAAGTAATTGAGCGCGGATTTGTTTGCCCGCACTATGGTGCCTTCGAAACTTACAAGCATCTGCGGGAGCAGATTGTTGAAGGATGCATCGAAGTACTTGGCTACGCTAAGACTCTTATCTCTCTCGAACTTTGAACCGGACTCGCTGCTTATGATGCCCGATGCTATGGAGAAGAGGACATTGTACTCGGGGTTAAATCCGTCTTCATCGGCCGATAGGAGAGTTATTGTGCCGAAAGACTTCCCATCCTTTGATATTGGCAAGATAGCGCAGCACTTGTAACCTCGGTTAGCGTAGCTTATAAGTTCCGTAGCAGAATAGCCGCTGAGCCCATTCTCTACATAGGGCTTCCCGGTATTGAGCGCCGTCTCCTCTATCGGATTGAACTGCCGGTTTGGAGAGGATTCGTTTATTATTACCTCGTTTATGCCCAACTTTGCCTTTGCGTATTCTGCGAACTTGAGCATCAGTTCGCGGTATCCCTGCGACTCCCTGCTAAGCTGAAGGATATCGATGCTAAGTCTGTCTGCCGGAATTGAGGGTCGCATCCCGATCGCATAATAATTAATCCGGCAAACGTTATAAAGTTAGTGCAACGAATTATCTATTGTTTCAATGATACAGAAGCTGTTTGACGGAGTATACCGAATTGACGGCAAGCTTGCCACGCAGAACATGGTCAAGGGAGTCAGAGTATATAACGAGGATCTGGTAGAAGAGGATGGGAAGCAATACAGGCTCTGGAATCCCTACAGGAGCAAGCTCTCCGCTGCGATAATGAACGGGCTTATGGAGCTTGGCATAAAGAAGGGCTCGAAAGTATTATACCTGGGTGCTGCGAGCGGGACTACGCCAAGCCATGTAAGCGACATAGTGGGCGACAAGGGCATTGTGTTCTGCGTCGAGATATCCGAGAGGAGCATGCGTGATCTGCTCAAGGTCTGCGAGGTTAGGAAGAACCTTCTTCCCATACTTGAGGACGCAAGGAACACGGGCGCGTATTCCAATGATGTTGGTGAAGTCGACATAATATACCAGGATGTTGCCGCGCGGGACCAGGACCAGATACTGCTAAGGAACGCAGCTATGCTCAAGAAGGGTGGACTGGCATATGTCGCAATAAAATCGCAGAGCATAGACGTGGCAAAGCATCCCAAGCTTGTTTTCGAAGACTTCAAGAGATCTATCTTGCAGGTATTCGAGATAGTGCAGGAAGTGGACATAGAACCCTACGATTCTATGCACCTTTTCATAGTACTAAGGAAGAGATAACTGCGCAACAGTTAAATTCTGTTTCATTCATAGTGTTAAGCATGAAGCTTGATGGCTACATAAAAAGGCTTGACTTGGCTATGCAGACCGACCTGGTATGCAGGAGCTGCGGGAACATGGTTGTCTCGTTTTCAGGAGTGCAGGAATCCATATGCAATTTCTGCGAGTCACATGTGCAGATGCCTGATAAGGACTTTGTGCATAGCAGCAAGGAGATAGAGGATGGCCTTACGCTTATGCAGAAAAGTGCGGGCGAGGGGAACTGGATAGATGGCGCGCAGCAGGCGGATGTCTTAGGAATGGGCAAGGATCCGTACCTGGCATTTGGTGCGGCGAGCTTCTACAGGTTCTTCTCGGATTATACTTATTATTCGGTGGATTACACTCTTGGCGGATTTATGTATGGCAATGCTGAAAAGAGAAGCGACGAACCCAAAAAAAACATGCACAATGCGATTGCATTGATATCAAAATCGAGAGACTTCCTCTTCAGGACGCTAAAGCTCATGGACACAATGAAGTACGATGATGATTCGGCAATGCTCATGAGGCTTATTGCAAACTTGAGGCTGAAGAGGAGAACGCATGCGCAAGTCGTACTGGAAAGGATAGACAAGGAATCCAAAAATTCCATAATACGGGATTATGCGCACCTTGCATTCGACTACAATGAAAGAAACGGCGGGAAGCGGCTTGACAACCTCATGTCTCTTGGGGTCGTTAATTCATTTTATTACATGGCACTGCGTGAGTCTGCGCACGGAAACATTGACGGTGGCATAAGGATGATGGATGCGCTTGCATCTAAAACCAAAATGCAGCTGGCCCTATATTCAGGGATAAGGCTTAGGGCAGTCAGGGAGGCTTCTGGATTGTGATGCAGATGGAAAAGGAGACAGGATATGTTTTCCTTTCAAATTCAAGAACCTCCGCTCTTGAGAAGGACGGGGAGATAGTGTGGTTTCCATGCCCAAGGTTTGATTCGCCGTCCATATTTTCAAAGATACTTGATGAAAAATCTGGGGGGTCACTATCGCTTCGGCCGGAGGCCAAATGCGATATTACAACGTCTTACATCGGGGATGGACTTATAGCAAAGAGCGTATTTTCAACCGATGTGGGAAGGCTCGTTGCAATTGACTTCATGCCGCTTGCCATGCCTTCAATAATACGGATAATAGACTCAGAAGTTCCTTTCTCGGTAAAGATAAATCCTCGTTTTGTTTATGGAAAGGCAGGTGCAAATATTGCAATCAAGTCTGATGGTATCAGTTTTAGGGAACGGGGTATGGAAGGGAGCTTTGATGTAAGAATCAATGGCAATTACAGGTACAAAGGAAACGGAGCATTCCAGTTTGGCCGCGGAAAGGCGAGCCTGATGTGCCTCTATTCAAAGAATTTCAAGTATGGGCTTTTTGGTGCGTCAGGTCACGTCTATCCAGAACCTAAAGAAGCACTTGACAGAACGCAGGAATACTGGAGGACGCAGATTGCTACGGCACGCAGGTCAGGGATATTTGTTGAGGAATACAAACGATCGCTTGCAGTAATAATTGGGCTCACATACGCACCGTCAGGAGCCATAATAGCAGCCCCAACCACATCCTTGCCTGCAATAATCGGGAAGGGCAGCAATTGGGATTACAGATATGTGTGGATACGGGATGCATCATATGCCGTTGAGGCTCTGGCAAAGGCAGGGCTTGTTTATCGCGCGCAAAGGGCACTGAGCTTCATGGCAAGCACAATAGACCTATCGCTAAAGAACTTCAACCATCCGCTGTTCGAACTTGATGGAACCGCCCCTGCTGCTGAGGAGGAGTTGAAATGGCTTGCGGGACACAGAAACTCAAGGCCGGTCAGGATAGGCAACGGAGCTTATGTGCAGGTGCAAAAGGACATTGAAGGAGAGTTCATGAATGCGCTTTACACCTATTTTGCCATCTCAAAAGACGCGGGCTTCATAAAAGAAAATATGTGGGCTATTGACGCGATAGCGTCATGGTGTGGCAGGACTTGGAATGACAAGAGCACAAGCCTGTGGGAAGAGCGTGACCAAAAGCAGCATTTCGTTCATACGAAGCTTATGAACTGGGTTGCGATAGACAGGGCACGCAGACTAAAGCTTGCTGTAGGAGAAGACGACGGCGTTAAAGACCTAAATAGGATATCCGACAAGATACGCGATGAAATTATGAAGAAGGGCTTTTCGAAGAAGCACGGCTCATTCGTAAAGCATTACGGAAGCGATAGCGTTGACGCGTCTCTTTTGCTGCTTCCTCTGTATGGATTCATAGATGCTAGGGATGAAAGGTTTATGAGCACAGTGAATAGGATAATAGAGAGGCTTGGCGCAGGCGACGGACTTTTGAATAGAACTGAGAATGATTATGAAGGGGAGGATTCGGAGCCGTTCACTCTCACAAACACTTGGCTTGCAAGGGCGTACATTAGGATGGGTAGAAGGAGAAAGGCGATTTTGGCCCTTAAGGCCCTTGCCAATACGTCAACCAAGTTGATGCTGTTTGGCGAAAGGGCCAATTCCAGTACTGGCCATGCGCTTGGCAATTTTCCACAACTCTTCCCGCATGCAGGATTCGTCACTGCAGTCGCAGAGTACTGCAGCGCTGATCTGGCGCAGGTCTAAACCTGGCTATCCCTTGATCACTGCGACAGGAATGTTCCTAGATACAGGCATTGCTATCTTGCTCTCCTTGACCACCTTTACGACTTCGTCGATGTCCTTGTAGGTCCATTCGGCCTCCTCGCTCACGAGCTTTCTGGTTCTTATCCGTATCGATATTCCCTTCTTCATCAATGAGCTAAAGGTCCTCTCGGCGGGAATCTCCCTTAGCGCCTGGTGCCTTGACATAACTCTTCCTGCGCCGTGGCATGCCGAACCGAACGTCTCCCTCATCGCCCCCTCACCGCCATAGAGTACGTAACTTGCGGTACCCATGCTTCCAGGTATCAGGACAGGCTGCCCGACTGAGCGATAGAGTTTAGGCACGTCGGGATGGCCCTTTGCAAATGCCCTTGTGGCCCCTTTCCTGTGAACATATATCTTCCGGCGTACGCCGTCAACAACATGCTCTTCAAGCTTTACTATGTTGTGGGAAAGGTCATATAGTATATCCATTCCGAGGGCATCTGCACTCTTGTGGAATGTGTCCTCAAAGCTCTTCCGTATTGAATTGGTTATTATCTGCCGGTTGGTGAAAGCAAAATTTACGGCGCTCTTCATCGCGGCAAGGTAATTTGCAGCCTCATTGTCACCTATTTTCGCGTAGCTTAGTTCAGGGTCCACAAGACTTATGCCGCTTCTCCTCTGATATTCTACAAGCGTGCGAAGATAATCGCTGCAGATCTGATGCCCGAATCCTCTTGACCCGGTGTGCACCATTACGACCATCTGGCCTTCATGCAGGCCGAAGGACTTCGCAGCCTTTTCGTCTAAAATTCTCTCCACTTTCTGCACTTCTAGGAAATGATTCCCTGCGCCAAGCGTACCAAGCTCATTGAGGCCCCTGGACTTTGCCTCCTTGCTAACCTTTGAAAAATCCGCGCCGTCCATTCCGCCCTTCTCCTCTATCCTATTGACGTCATCTTCAGTGCCGAATCCTTTCTTTATTATGTAATCAACGCCTTCCTCGCATATCCTTTCCAGATCGGAATTTGTAAGTCCGATCTGCAGCCTGCTCCCAACTCCGCTGGGTATGTTCTTGAATAGAGCATCGGAGAGCGCATCCACATTGTCTCTTACCTCCTTCTCGGATAGATTCGTCTTGATAAGGCGCACTCCGCAATTTATGTCAAAGCCCACTGCGCCTGGCGATACAAGACCCTCTTCTGCATCGAAGCCCATCACCCCGCCTATTGGAAATCCATATCCCTCATGGCCATCGGGCATTACCATGACGTTGCCTGCAAGCCCGGGCAGTGTCGAGGCGTTTGCTGCCTGCTGCAAAGTATGGTCAGAACGCATCTTCTCCAGAAGTAGCTTGTTTGTATAAAGCATAACGTCAGTTCTCATGCCCGGCATCGCAGATTTCCTGACAGCGTATTTGTTCTCGTTAATTTTCTCAATTTCCATCGTATGCACAGGTTTTCCTTCAGGAAGATTTATATATCAGAAAATGCCCCATTAACAGGCCAGATATAAATCGAGATGAAACTTTAAATATAAGTGGTTGTAATTACTAGGTGTGCAGGGATGGCGGAGCCCGGTCAAACGCGGCGGACTCAAGATCCGTTGGCTTAGGCCTGCGGGAGTTCAAAAAACATTGAATAAATCTCTCTCCCTGCACCATTTGGTGTTTAAACAAGATAAAACGTGATGATATGCCTAAACCTTTGAGAAAAACGAGCGGAAGAAGCAAGCCTACGAATAAGAATTCCAGATCTGCGGCAAAGAAACCCATAAGAAGGCCTGCAAAGAGAGCCTCTGCTCCAAAGGCAAAGCTAAAGGAGAAGGTCCTTTTTGAGATAGAACATTATCCGCAGACGGAGGAGTTCACAAGCTCTGCTGCATGTGCAATGATGGTCCTCAGGCATATAGACTCCAACTTCAAGATGAAGAAGGAGGAGGAGTACAGCATATGGCAGGAGGCGGTTAATGGAAGCGTATGGCACGGCTCAAAGTATGGCCTTGCGCACTCCATAGCAAAGAGAGGAGGCAGGGTAAAGATAATCAGCAATACGAAGGATGAGGGGTACGACAAGAAGCTTGCAGTTTACGAGAACGTAAACCTTGATACCCTCACGTCGGCTTGGAACGAGGTGAAGAAGAAGTCCGAGGACGCGAAGATACCTGAGGAGTTCACCAGCAACGTCTCGGTGAACGCGATAAAGAAGGAGCTCTCTACAAATCACATACCCATAGTGCTAATAGATGCCAATGCGTTGAATCCGTACGTGGAATCATCGCCGCACTGGATAGTGGTCAAGGGCTATGACAAGGATGCCTTTTACATAAATGACCCTTATTCTGACAGCACGATAACGCTCGACCATGACGCCTTCAAGCAGGCTTTGGGATTCGACAACAATTTCCACATGGTACTCACAGACGTGAGGCACAGGCCTTCAGACAAAAAGAGAAGGTAGGATTAGGGTCTAGAACCTTGAGATCCATGCATTTATAGCGCTTGAAAGCGCCTTTTCCTTCCCATGGAATGAATGGTCAGCGCCGCGTATGAGCTTCTTTGAGAAGTTTCTTGATGTGCTGCTTTTTTCTAGAAGGTCCAGGCACTTTGCAACATTCCTGGTTGAATTCTCCTCTTCCGATCCGAAGATTGCAAGTATTGGGATTCTTATCTGCCCAAACTCCTCGAGACTTCCTTCGTAATTGAATAGCCTGCCTTCGATTCTTTTCGGATTTAGTATGGAGTCCAATCTCTGCGCAGAAAGACCGCTGCCTCCTGGCGCAGGTGCATTTCCTCTTCCGGACCTGACCATTCTCAAGCACTCTTTTGCAATGCTTGAAGCTTTACCGCCGAGATTTTTAATGAACAGGTTGTGGTCGTCGGTTGGAGCCACTAGAACAACACCTTTTACCCTGCTGTCGGCGCGCTTGTAGAGATAGTATGCGGCCTTCTGGCATCCTGTACTATGTCCGCATAAGATTATTTTTCTGTATCCCAGCCTTGACGCGGCGTTCACTGCGCCCTTGATATCAAAGATCGAATCATCGAACCTTTCAAGCTGCGTGCCGGCAAGAAATCTGCGCCTGGTGCGCCCTGTTCGCTTTGGAAAGCCCGAAACGAGCCCCATGCCGCGGTTGTTCGCAAGAAATACTGCAGCGTTTGGCTTTGCGGTTGCGAGTGCAAGTCCAACGTTTGCAAATGCGCCGCTGCCCATACCAGGGATGAATATTATGCATGTCTTGCTCCGCTCATTTGATGAGAGGACGCCGGTGAGGCCCAGCCCGTCTGATGCCTCAAATCTCACGACCATGCTTCTCTTGCCAAGATATGACGTGTCCATAAGCAGTATAACTCCTATGAAGTATTAATAAATTTAGCAGAGTAGTCATATCTACTGCGGGCCTGTAACTCAGCTTGGCTAGAGTGGAAGGCTTTTAACCTTTAAGTCGAGGGTTCAAATCCCTCCAGGCCCGTTCTCATGCATTGATAGATTTGAAAGGATAAGTGCACTTCATATGCATTTTCTGATTATTATATGTCTGCATTTTCAGCGCATATGTTGCAGGATAGCAAGATAATTAAGCTTTGAAAGAGCAGTATTATTGATGAGTCAATGGCCCTTGAAAATATTGATTTCCTGCTATTCCTGCTTGGAGCCGCATCGGCGATAGTTTTTTACCTTACCGTGGTCTCCTTTGCAAGATATATTAAGCCAGAAAAAGTTGACATGTACAAGATAGTTGGCGGAGGAATAATGCCGATATTAATTATTGGTATCTGCATGTTTTTGATATCTGCATATATGAAAGTAACGATGCAGATGCCTGAACCGTACAGCTACCTGATACTAAATCCCCTAATGGCCGCATCGATAGTATTCATGGCTTTTGCGCTTACGGTATGGGCTAAGCAAGAGGCGCATTATGTTGGTCTTCTCGCTATGCTTACCGGTCTACTCACGCTATATTATGGAGTGGCTGGCTATCAGTTGGGCATAACCAGCGTCCCTGTGGATTTTGGCATATTGTATGCATCTTTTGGTATGGTTGGGATTCTTGCATTCCCCGTGTCACTGATAATGGACATCGTGCCAGGTATGACAAAAAGGCATAGCCGGATGTGGGGCGCTTACCTTACCATGTTCTGGGTATTTTTGGCTATAGGCATAGCAACAGCGTTCCTTGCAATAGTCTTCAATGGCCCCTGATTACACGGGGATGAATGATCAGGACTTCCCTCTGACCGAGATAAAAAAGCTTATAAATTCCCGCTCCTAGTCTAACATCAGTTAGTTATCGCAGGAGAATCCAATGGCCGATGAAAGAGTTATGGGAACGGCAGTATTCATAATATTAATCGCATTGGCGATTGTATATGTATATATAAATAGGGCAAGTCCCGGTTCTCCGGTTACTACCACTGTGCAGTCAGGCTCCACAAATACTGCAATTACGAATAATAGCGGTACGAAGATAGTGGTTTACAAAAATCAAAGCTCGACTAACAGCACATCTAACACCATTGTAAAGAATTCTACAACAACAATGTCAGCGATAAATTACGTGCCCATATTGATAAGAAACAGTGCCGGGACGGCATTGCCTGCCGGTTTCCAGGAGATGCTTGTGGTGGACAGCAAGAACTATTCCGGGCAGATAAGCAGCAGCTGGAACAACGTAGAATTTACCACTGTGCCGCAGGGAGGAGGGGCACACGTATTTGCATGGGTGGAGAGCAATGCAAGCTCAAGCTCAAATGCAACGATAGTGTGGGTTAAGCTTCCTTATGCGATAACTCCGCACAATTCGATTACAATATACATGGATTTCATGCCTTTTGCGGTTATGTCTAAATACGGGCCGACTGGAGAGGCTCCGGAGCTGGGCAGAAATTATGGCGCTTACGATAATGGAGGAGAGGTCTTCAATTTCTATGACAACTTTTCGGGAACTAAGCTTAACACAAATCTGTGGATAAACTCCTCGCAATTTGCATCCAACCCCATAATTGTCAGGGATGGGCTCACAATAGGTGAGGCGACCTCCAAGCAGAATAACGGATACAGCGCCGTGCTCTCCCTGCGCTCGTTTGGCATGGGTGTTGTAGATTTCTATGGCACGCTGCGCAATAATTCAACGCAGCCACACTATCAGGACGTCGGTCTGGTGCCTGCTTCATCCAACAATGCCTGCAATCTCATAGATATCGGGTCTTTCGTCGGGCCGGGATACGGCGGGTTACAGGTAATAAACAGCTATTGTACTGCAACTTATGCACAAGGACTCAGATTCGGCAGCCCGCAGACGTACTCTATAATGGTTCCGAGCCTGAATCCAAACAATGTCACTGCAATGGTGAATTACTCGGATCCTATATCATTGTCATTTTCAGCCATAACTCTACCCCAGAATATAGGATTTGAGAATCAGGGTAGCGGTGGTAACCTGGGACCGATATATTGGATAAGACAGCGAGACTATCCTTACGGAGGAATAATGCCCCAGGCAAGCTTTGGCAGGATGCAGTGAAGACATGGCAATAAATTAGATTGGATTGTGATTTTATGTCTGCAAGGGACGTGTATTTTGAGCTCCTGATGATATTTATCATATCATTCCTCATACTTTACTTTTCCAGGAGCGTAGGAGAACAGCTGGTATTCATGCTCATAGCATTCATACTGAGCAGCGTACTTGGCGAACTGTTCATAGGAGGAGTGAAGGGGCTTGTCAAGCATCCGATCATAGCACAGGGCAAGGGAGCTGCAACAAAGGAGGAGAGACTGCATGAAAAGAGATACGTCTTCCTGCTCTTCTTCATCTTTATATTGGGATCTACGATTCTTGGGGGATTGCTATCCACATACATAGTTAACAGCGTCCTTTATCCATCGATTGGCAGCCTTCAGGGAGGCATAATCGTCAGTGGGATGATAACGCTTGTGCTGTACGTCACCATGCTCTGGCTGTTCGATGAGAAGCTCATCAACAGAACCTCAATAGGCCTGATCATAATACTCATCATCTTGATGGGGCTCTTTGTTTTCTTCTCAGGATACACCAATGTCCTGATAAATTACTTTGCACCCTCTTTTAGCCTTCTTACGCAGTATGCGGGCAAATTAGGAGTATGAGTACCGGAAATCGGGCTGAGCTGGCGAATGCGCGATGCGTTTATAAATTTCTTTATGCAGTTTAACATCATCCCAGATCTTTCGGATTTGAACGGAAAATGGGATCATTTATGCCGATGCGGGCTTTACCAATCAGGCATTTTGCACGGTTGTTATTATGGAAGGCAGGACAAAAGAGGAGATGCGCGGGAAGCACTGGACCGAGATACTTGTAGACCAGTTACTTGATGAGAAGAAAGCGCCATATTCAATAACTGGAGGCATGACAACAAGCGGTCCTGCCCATCTTGGAACCATATGTGAATTCCTCTATCCTGCAGTGATAAAACAGTCGCTCAAGAACAAGGGAGTCGAAGCTGACTTTAATTTCATAGGGGACATACTCGATGCATTTGACGGAATACCCTTTGAGTTGCAGAAATATTCCGACGTGCTGACCCCTGAGCTCGGGAAGCCTTTGGTGTACACGATTGACCCGATGGGATGCCACACGTCTTTTGGCATGCATTACCTAGAGCAGGCCAAATCCCTGATGAAGCTGCTTTCACTTGACATAGAGGTTTTGACTGCGCAGGAGCTGTATGCAGGCGGTAGGATGGATAAGTACGCCTCACTCTTCCTCCACGAGGAAAAGTCGGTCAAGGAGGTAGTCGCAAGGACCTCTATGAAGAAGGTAGGAGACCTTAAAGGATGGAGCCCGATAATGCCAATCTGCGATAAGTGCGGGAAGATCGCCACCACAGTAGTTACATCGCATACGGACATCGAATACGAATACTCTTGCAACAGGGACGTTGAATACACGAAAGGATGTGGATTCTCAGGGCGGGCGAAGCTCTCGGACCACAGATACAAGCTGCAGTGGAGGCTGCACTGGCCTGCATGGCAGGCGGTCTTCGACTCCAGCATAGAAGGCAGCGGAATAGACCATATGACAAAGGGTGGAAGTGCTACCACAGCCTACTCGATCCACAAGGAAATACTAAAGCGCGATCCTCCGATACTCTTCAAATACGGATTCATACTGATAAATGGAAAGAAATACTCAAAGTCAAAGGGAATAGGAATGAGCGCAATGGAGCTTACGCAACTGATACCTCCAGAAATACTCAAGTACGCACTGATAGAACCAGACATACAAAGCGACAAGGACATAGATCCTACCGGGGACAAGCTCGTACTCCTGTATGATACGGTTGAAAGGACCAGCAGGCTTGCAGCTGCAGAGAACAGGGCGGATGAGAAGAGGCTGCTCGCATTCAAAGTGGCAATAGGAAAGCTCCCATGGAAAGCATCTTTTGTCGACATGCTCCTGAACTACCAGATATACAAGGACTGGGACAAGGTTGCCGAGATAGTAAACGACAGTGAGGGCGTTGGATATCTCTCAGAGTACATAGAAAGATGGATAGCGATGGGATATGCTCCTGAAAGGTATAACTTCTCGATAAAGAGCGGCAAGATAAGCAAAAACCATGAAGTGGTTGGGAAGTTCGTGCAGGGCCTTAGGCCTGGAATGACAGATCTTGAGGTCCACAATCTTGTCTATGATACTGCAAAGGCCCAGGGTGTTGACGCGAACTCGCTGTTCGCTTCGATATACTTGGCAATAATAGGAAAGGAGAAGGGACCACGTATGGGGAAGCTTCTTTGCGCCATAGGTATAGAGAAGGTCAGACAGATGCTTGAATTCTCAATAAGCTAGGCCGTCCCTGGCATAAGCATCGGACCAAGTGCTCTACTTACTTAAGGACGCTCTCGCCCATCCTCTCCAGCATCTTAAACAAGACTGCAAGCGGCAGGCCGGTGATATTGTAGTAATCACCCCTTATCCATTCGACGAGTATCGCGCCCTTGCCCTGTATGCCGTAGCTTCCTGCCTTGCCCATTGGCTCGCCTGTGCCGACGTACCAGCTTATCATGCTCTTGCTTAGGCTGCGCAGCTTGACATAGGTAGTTGCCGAACAGGACTGGGATGCGCCTGTTGCCGCATCGATTATGCATACCCCTGTAGTAACCTTATGAACCTTGCCGCTAAGGAAGCGCAAGGTGGATATCGCATCCGAGCTGTCAGCTGGCTTTCCTATTATTTTATTGCCTACTGAAACAACAGAATCTGCGCCGATTATTATTCCGTCCTTATATGACTTTGCAACCGACCTGGCCTTCATTGTAGCGAGCCTCTTAACGTAAGTGGACGGGCGGGACAGGCTTATGCTCCTCTCATCAAAACCGCTGGGCACGATCTTTGGATCAATTCCCATCTGCCTTAGGAGATTTGCACGCATGGGAGAGCCTGATGCCAATATTATCCTCTTGGTCAATTAACCACCGCTTTAATCTGGGCAGGATATGCATAAATAACAGGCTAGCTTGCATATTGCCTCGTTATCCCACGGCGCGTTTTTGTGGCTTGAAACCGATTTCATGATTTGCCTTTGATGCACCGAAGGGCTTGTAAGTAACATTGCTGTTGAGAGCAGGCTCTATGTCGTTTAGAGCTTTTACGAAGTCCTTCATGGATACGCTCTTCCTTCCCTCCCTTATCGCCATCATGCCGGCCTCTCTGCAGATGTTCTCAAGCTCCGCGCCGCTGTACTTCTCAGTTGATGATGCAAGGATATTCAGGTCTACATCGGCGGCGATTGGCATCTTTGCGGTATGGATCTTTAATATAGATAGCCTTGCCGCATCGTCTGGGATTGGTATCTCTATCAATCGGTCGAACCTGCCGGGCCTCAAGAAGGCAGGGTCTATCAGGTCTGGCCTGTTCGTCGCACCTATGACTACCACATCCTTGAGCTCGTTTACACCATCGAGCTCTGTGAGCAGTGCGTTGAGTATCCTGCTGCCGACGCCTGAATCAAGATTTCTGCCGCTTCTCTCTCCGGCAATAGCATCTATTTCGTCTATGAATATCACTGCAGGCGCCGCACCCCTTGCCCTCTGGAATATCTCCCTCACCTTCCTCTCGCTCTCGCCTACGTACATGTTGAAGAGCTCGGTGGCCTTGACCGATATGAAGTTTGCGTTGCTCTCGTTTGCAACGGCCTTTGCAAGAAGCGTCTTCCCGGTTCCTGCAGGACCATAAAGAAGTATGCCCTTTATAGGCCGCACTCCCATTCTGGTGAACGCTCCTGGATTGGTGAGGGGAAGCTCTACGGCCTCCTTTATCTCGTTCTTGACCTTTTCAAGTCCGCCGACATCTCCCCACTTAACCATCGGCACTTCAACCAGGCTGTCCCTCATCGTGCTTGGCTTTACGGTATCGAGTGCTTTTATCACATCGTTGGTGGTTATCTTCACGTGCTCTGAGCCTATTACAGAGGAATTATTGCTGTAGAGTGTGTCCTTGTCCCGGAGTAGGTCTTTCTTCTCAAGGACTCGCTTTATCGCTATTAGGGCTGATTCCTTGATTAGCGAGTGCAGGTCTGCGCCGGTGTATCCGGATGTCATTTCGGCAACCTTGTTCACGCTGATGCTGGATCCTGCGTTCTGGTTCTTGATCAGTATCTGCAGTATCTCTGTTCTTGCCTTTTTGTTTGGGATGCCTATTTCAATCTCATTCTCAAGCCTGCCTTCCCTCCTTAGATAGCCTCCAAGCTCCTTAAGGTCATTTGTTATGCCTATTACAAGAGGTCCGTTCTTGTACTTCACTGAAAGCTCCATGAACATGGCAAGAAGCGTCTCTGATTTCCTTGCGACCAAGTCTATATTGTCGATTATTATGACTGAATTTGGCTTGGAGCGCACCTGCTCAAACAGATCTAATAGGATGCTGTTAATTCCTGGCTCATTGCGCAGTCGCGCACCGTCTATGAACTTGAATTCCATTGGAACGCTCTTTGTCAAGGTCTCTGCAAGAAGTGTCTTTCCTGTGCCCGCGGGGCCATGTATCAATATGCCGCTCGTGCGCCCAAGCCTGGCCTCATTAAAGAGTGACCCGTATTTTATTGGAAGGTATACGAGTTCCAGCAGCCTGTTTATTTCCTTGTCAAGACCGCCCACAGCGCTGAATTTTTCGGAGATTTTTGGTATGGGAAGAGGATTTGGAGTTGGCACCGTTATTTGGGGCTTGGGAGATTCCTCTCTTTGCTGGGAGACAGGGCTAACGCTATCGCCGTTTATATCGTCATCTCCGCCCATATCATTTACCATTTAGCCACATACCCCAATAGGATAGAAGCCATCAATGTTTAAGAATTTTATCTGCTAACTTTGGTAAACGAAAAACAGTAGATGCCACAAAAAATGCATTCGAGGATCGGCGTTTTAGTGCCTTCTTAGTACTTTGAGCGCGGCGGCTACTCCAGTCACTGCGCCCACTGCAGCATAAGGTAAGACTTCCTTTACAGTTACAGGAGCGCCGCGAAGTCCGTACTCAAATTCGCTTATCACAGAGCCCATGGCGGCGCCATAAGCGCCTAATGCAGTCAATGCAACACTTTTGGTAAACTTATTGAATTCCAAATACTTCATAACATCAATAGAGATAACTGATTTACTGATATTAAAACCTACTCATTTTGGACAAAGTTGCGGGCAGAATGTAAATCTTGGAACGCCGATTTAAAAGTGGTCCGGATATGCCTAAATCACGCTCGCTTTGTAGCGGCTGGCCCTTGCCTTTGAAGGCTCTGCATCATTTGACCTTGCGGCTGACTTGAGTGGAACTGAACCAACTTCACGTGAAAGCTGCAAGGCGTAACTTGAGAGCCTTTCTTTGTTTATTATAAACTCTCCGGAATACTGAGAAAGCATTGGTGCCTCGCCTACATAATCGCTAACAGTCCTTGCTTTTCTTATCTGCTCGTATTCCTCGGCGCTTATCTCACGTCTCTCTCTGCTTTCGAGCGCTGCAACCTTTTCGAGCACCAACTTCATCTGCAGCGCCTCTTTTGTGTTTAGGAATAAGGAATAGCTCTCCGCGCCGCTGCCGTATCCTATAAATACGACTTCCTTTCCCCTCAGCTGCTCTGGATTTGAATGCAGTATATGGCTCTCAAGTGCAAGGAATGCCGAGCCAGTGTATATGTTCCCCGTAACTGACGGCACCTTTAGGGACTCTCCAACGCCGAGCTTTGAGTATATCTGCTTGAATGCCTCAGTTTTCCTAACCTTTCCATTGAAGGCGTTGTGCATGTCCTCGAAATCGTTGACTACGCCCTTTGACCTTGGGTCGAGGCAGTATATTCCTGATAATGCGGATATTAATGAGTCGAGAGTGCCGCCGTTTGCAGCTATGACAGAGAGCTTCGCCTGCGCCGCTGTTATTGCTGCTGCGAGCCTGGAATCGGCCTTTATCTCGTACTTTTGCATTATTTGATCTAGCCGCTCGCTCTTCGCTTCTGCTATGACCCTGCTGTTGTCAGAGATGGACTTCTCCTTGTAATTTGCGCCTCGGCTTATCTGCTCTCTCTCCACCTCGAGTTTTAGTACTATGTTAGCGACGTCCTGTATGAATTCGAATGCCTTCTCTTGAGTCTTGAAGCCATTGAGTTCTGGCATCTTCGCGCCGTCGCCAATCTCTGAAAGTATCTGGTCTTTGAGCAGATCATTGCTTCTCATGAAATGCACTACAAGGTTTCCTACGGCCTTATTGACCATGCCAGGATAAGGCACGTGCCCTATTATCGTATATTTGCCTGTGAAATTTTCGAGGTCGTCTATGTCCATGCCCGATCTCTCGAATAACTGCTTCATGGATTTGTAAGTATGCAGAAGGTAGACATATTCCGAGTACTTGCCGAAAACTATGGCATACTTGCTGACCATGGCCATGCCCTTTGTCTCGTCGTTTGGCGAGTCTATAGGCTTTACGAAATCGACAACATTGGACCTTGAGGACCCGGCAATCTCGCTCACCGTTACTCCGCTCTTTGCCTTTGGATCCAGAAGTATTGCCATGGCACCAAAACCGGCAGTCTCGTCTGCATTTGTACCGAACTTGTATCTGGCATCGTCGGCAGTAATTATCAGTGACTTGCCTCTTATTCCGTTAGTGCTTATGTTCGATAGCATTGCGACACCTGAGACACATGCTGACTGACTATGCATTACTATTACGCTATCGGAAAGGTCGCCGACATTTATGCCAGCCTGCTTGCGCAGCGTCCTGCTCATCTGGTTTACGGCATTTATTACGGCTATGCCGTTGTTCTGCGATATATCGTTTGACGACTCAGTGTTGTAGTAAAGATTCTGTACATCAGAGAGGTTTATGTTGTATGAAATAGCCATCTTAATGACTGCCATTGCAGCGGCAGTTATCGGCGTCTCACCCACGTTGGCAACAGATCCCTTATGGATTCCAAGACCCTTCTTGACCTTCTCTGCCTCGGCAGCGAAGTCGTCCACCCCGTTTATTGTCTTTGCCTTCTCTTCGGCCGTTATGCTTAATTCCCCAGTATAGTGCATCATCGCAACTATCCTAAGCCGCTCTTCCTGCCCCTGGACATCTTTATCGCTTTTTGAGCTTGCCAAAAAAATCACCATGGGACTTGGAAAAATTAATTATTTAAATGTCGTATTGATGGACGTCGAAAGACGAAATAGGGTCTTTAATAAGGCATAAATATCATCAGCACTCAGTGCATACTGAGGATGTTGCGATGTTGAAGATAGGGCATAAGGGAACGTCGGAGAAGGGGATTCCGGAGAACACGCTTGCAAGCATAAACTACGCGATAAAGGCCGGCGTTGACGGCGTCGAATTCGACCTTAGAAGGACAAAGGACAATGTTGCCGTGGTCATACACGATGACACTGTTGACAACATGACCAATGGCACTGGAAGAGTGCGCAACATGGAGCTTGCGCAGCTCAAGAGGCTTGAGATAAAGAATTCCGGGGAGAGGATACCTACCCTTGACGAAGTCCTAAAAGTCATAGGAAACAACCTTGGCCTTGCATTCATAGAGATAAAGGACAAGGGACTGGAGAGGCATACCCTTGATGCCATATACAAAAATGGCATGCAGGAAAATGCGGTGATAATCTCGTTTAGCAAGCAGATACTTAGGAATGTTCGGTCGATGGACAAGAATATCAAGCTTGGGCTTGACCACAAGGGACCGCTGAATGCAATAAGTTTCGCTGTGGAGATAGGGGCAAGCTATCTTATATCCAAGTCGCAGAACATAACGGCAAGGTTCGTTGAGAAGGCTAGGGATAAGGGACTTGCAGTTGTGGCGTGGACTGTCAATGACGTAAAGGAAATGGACAGACTGCGTGGCGCCGGAGTACAGGGAATAATAAGCGACTACACGAATTTGTGGTAAGCCTCCGGTGGTCTTATTACCTTAAGTAAGCTTTAACCCTCTTGACGTCTTATAATAAATCACCAAAAGCTTTATATATTATATCAACTTATATATTATATAGATATATAACTAGGTGAAAATGAATGCAAGAACAACAGATGATACACTATCCGAGGTTGGATACTGTGCTTATGGTAGAAGACGCATTAAAGAATGCAAAGGAGTACCCATCA
>JAJZRI010000006.1 GCA_021802765.1 Microcaldota archaeon
AGTATTCATGCAGATCACTGCTGGGCCTTCTTCTCCTTCTTCTTTACCTGCGTCTCATCTTCCTGGACGTCGACTATTCCAAGCGAGTCCTTTATCCATCCCATGACTCCTGGTCTTGCAGGCATGGCTTCATCATATGCTTGCTGCTTTGCAGGCTGCACGGCAGCTTGCTTCTTGATCTGAACAGGCTGTTTGCGCTGTACCTGCACTTCGTCTTTCTGCATCTTTATCTGCGGCATCTGCACCTCAGGAAGCTTGATCTTGAGTTGCATTCCCATTCCTTTTGCGAATGCGTTGACTATGGCATCTGCATCGTCAATGTTGCTATGCTTTATTATGACTGCGTTGACATCCTGCGACTTTGCCGCTCTTGCCTCATCTGCGTCATGGCAGACTGCCGAAGTTATGCCTTCATATTTGTTGAGTGCAATGCTTGTCGCCACAGTATTGTCCACGACCACTATGGCGAAGTCATACCCCCCGCTTGAGAAGAGCGATGCGGTGTACTTTGCCAATGTCCGCACGTCGCCATCCACTTCCTTGGAAACGACGGTTGCGCCGCCAAAGTCTATAGAATCAGTTATCCTGTCAGCCGCATCCTGTATGTTGGTTATTATAAGGATCTTGATAATATCGCCTGATATGCATTTACAATAATGCCACTAGCATATTTAAATATCTATACAAAAGATATACTATCGTAATTCACAGGCGATAAAATGAGAGGAAGCGAATCGTTAGTAAGATGCAACAACTGCGGAAGAACTGTATCAAGGGCCAAGGCAGTCATGGACGAAAGAGTGATAAGGTACGGAATAGACATGAACAACAAGGATACTAAATTCATGACGACACGTAAGGTCTATTACTGCATAAGCTGCGCCAAGCACCAGGGGATCTTCCAGAGGAAGGCGGAGCAGGCAGCAAGGCATGCGGCAAGATTTGGAAGAACGTGATGTGCTGATGGGCTGGTGGGATATTGGGCTCTGAAGACTTCTCAGATCTTTTGATCTTCAAGAGCAGAGGAATAAACATCCAGCAGAAGCAGAAAAAGGAGGCTCCCGAGCCAGAGGTTCCAAAGTCCGCATCGACGGTTGAAAAAAAGGAGGTAGAGCCGCAGCCAATTCAAGAGATCCCCAAGCCTGCCCAAAAGCCAGTTCAAAGCGCGCCAGCGCAGCCACCCAATATGCCCCCTAAGGATGACCTACGCAACAAGACATGCATAAATCATCCATGGAGGGCGGCATACGGATACTGTGCCACCGATGGCCTTCCTTACTGCTTTGTCGATCTTGTGGAATATAAGGGAAAGAGCTACTGTTTAAATGACATCGATGCTGCAATGAGGGTAGAAAATGAGGAGACTACCGAAGCGCCGAGAAACAACGCAATATCTGCGTTCTCCTCGGCACTTGTGCTGATAAATGCCGCTGTGCTCTTTTACTTCACACATAGTCAGACCCAGTTCATAGCACAGGTTGCGCTGCAGCACGGCATCGCAAACTTCATAGTAAACTTCAATGCACTCTATACCTTTCCTGTTGCGGACATAATAGTAATGGCCGTTGGTATAGCCAGCGCGATATCGTTGCTTAGGAACTCGCTAGTTCTTTTCGCGATAGCCTTTGTTTCGACATTCGGCTCCGCCTTCCTTATGGCCTATCAGTACCTAAGCACAAGCATCACGTATCCTCTGATCTCAAGCGTCATACTCTTAATAGCTTCATCCACAATGGTATACAGCAGGATGAGTGCCTTCAGCACTACTACAACAGAAATTTATACCCCTACTGATATGGAGTGGCCCAAACCCGAGACGTTCTAATCCGCATCAGCTTCTTTGGCGCATTGGGGAGGGTCTGCAAGATTCATTTAAGTAGAAGTTCAAGTCCTCCGCCAAGAACGTTTATCATATTCTTCATATAATTCGAATTTTCTCTCCTATGCTTTGATGATATGCCGATGAATTCCAGCGGCACCGCGTAGTTAAGCGTGATCTCCGCATTCTCCAGTGATCCATCCACCACCTTTGCCTGCTCCCTAGTGAGGTTGAGGAGCATTCCCTTCATATCACTATCCTCCGCTGCTGCCAGCAGTTTTTCGAAGTTGCCGTTGCGCATATCTATTATGTATCTGTAATATGACATTTCCGTAAAGTGTATCTCTGTAACTTTAGGTATCCCGCGTATAAAAGTGTTGCCAGGGAGTTCGACTCCGTCTCCCCTAAGCTCTGCCATCACAAGTCTTCTTTCGGGAAACATCTCCAGTTCAACTATCTTGCTCGTTATGCGGTATATCCCTATCGGATCCTCGGACCTTATCGCGAGCTTGAGTGCATGCTCGAGGGTCCGCACGGCATCTGCCTTTTTCTCCCTAGTAGATGCGATATATCCGTACTTTCTTGCAGAATCGGCAAAGAGAAGCTTAGCAGTCTCCGCGCGACCCTGTTCGAGCTTCCTCTCAGCAAGTCCCATCTCGCACCTGGCAAGCATGTCAAGCATCTTATTCTTTGTAATTACTTCCATTATGCATCCACTGACTAAGTTATTGTCCTCATATTTAAGTTTTACTGAATTTTTCAAGCCTTTGCAGCGTATTCAATCCAGAAACTATCCTGTCCATCGCTGTGCCGTAAACGTTGATGACATTCTCAACATACGTATGATGCTGCGCTGAATGTTTGGATGATATCTCTAGATACCCGCTGTGGTTGTATTCAAATCTGATTATAACTCCCATGACCTGCTCATCAGTGACCTGCACTCCGCTATCTCCCAGGTATTTGCCTCTGGCATCGGCAATCAGGGTGCCAAGTTCGCTGTCATCAAAGAGGACTGCTAGCCTGCCGAATCCATCTCTGTCCAACTCCACCCGGTATACATAGTAGCTTAAGCTGCCATAAATCTCATTCGAATATGTCTTCATTATGGCGTTGCGAATCGGCTGCATGTTAACCTCGACAGGGCCTATCTCCACATATGTCATGCCCGAATCTGGATTCATAATGAGCCTTGATATGGTATTTAGCAGCCTATACGTCTTTACGTTGTCTCCAGAGCGACGTGCGAGTTTTAGCGCTTCATTTAGCATCGACATCCTCTCCTCCCCATCGTTTATGGAAGCCATATGCTCGTATTTGTTTATTGCGTTAGCAAAGAGCGGTTGCGCGCCGCGTGCGTCGCCTACATCAAGTCTCCTTCCAGCAACAACTCCCTCATAGTGCGCCAGAAGATATGTCATTCTATTTTTTGTGAGTTTATCCATTCGATTGCACTTGCTTGATAATGGGAAAACCTGTTTTTAAAACTTTTCTGCTATTATCCGGGGTCATCTCTTTAGATTCTGGAATATCCTATCGAGGCTTGCGCCGTAGATGTTTATTATGCTCTTCATATACTCGTGTCTCTCTTTTGGATGCGAGGAGAAGATCTTCAGATATCCTGCCTGCTTGTACTGAAAACCTACGTTAAGCAGGCCGCTCTCTGCGCTGTCGCGGATCCAGATCGTCTGTCTAGTGGATCCGACAAGAATGTCAGTAAGCACTCCTGGAGGGAAACTTCTTCTGAACTCGGCAAATTGATTTGTTGCCGGATTCCCAAAAGGTATCTTCACACTGTAAATGTACTTTGCACTGACAGAATCCTTCTCCATCAATTCATTGGTCTTGGGGCAGTCATTTACCTGTTCAGTACTTACTGTTCCTGGCCAAAGTTCCATGACTGGCAACTCGCCCTCTGGCGATATCATCACCGCAAGTATCTTGGACGATATCCTATACACTGCCCGGCTGTCTTCCGCACGCCTTGCAATCTCACGTGAAAGATTGAGCAGGTTCATTCTAGAATCTCCCTTGAACTCTGCGGCTAGGTACTCATATTTGGCAGAGGCAAAGGACCAGAACAGTTTGGCGCCTTGCATATCTCCGCTTGTCATAAGTCTATTTGCTATGATGTTCTCGTGGTCTGCCAGGGCGCGCAGCATCTGATTTTTGATTATCATAAGCATCAGTCTGTAGAATTAAACCTGATAATACTTTCTTAATGTTTTTCTGCTACTCCTTGCTCTACATCTCGTCAACCGTACCTATGCCCAGCAGCGCAAGCATGTTTGAGAGCGTCGTCATGTAAATGTGTACAAGCTCCATGCGGTACTCCTTGGACTCGTCTCCAAGCACGTGCATGCTCTCATAGAATTTGCTAAACGTAGATGTAAGGTCTATAACATAATCCGCAATTACGCTTGTGGTATACCCTGCTGCCGCCTTCTTCACCACCTCGCCCGCGCCGCCTATGAGCTTGACGAGTTCGAAATCCTGGTCTCTTGTCGCAGACTTGTACATCAGATCGGAATCCTGCCGCTTAGCCATCCCAGAATATCCTCCCTTCTTTAGTATTCTGCCAGCTCTGGCGTAGGAGTACATGCAGTAGGGGCCGCTGTTTCCCTCGAAGTTCAGCGCACTGCTCCATGAGAAGACAACCGGTTTTTCAGGCGAGACCCTTAGGTACTCAAACTTTATTGCCGCCTTGCCTATTTCCTGGGATATGCTGCTTATCTTGCTGCTATCGTCTATCTTCTTGCTCTTCTCCGTGGCTTCAAGCGCCTTCTTCTGCGCCTCTTCAAGCAGTACGTCTGCGGTGTATGCCTTCTCCTCCCCCATCCAACCACCGCTTCTTCCGCTAAGCGATCCCGAATCCACGCTCACCTCTCCATACGCCACGTGGACTATGCTTGCAGCCTTTTTGGGATATCCTGCCAGGCTCAGCATAGCTTTGAGTATGAGCTGCGGATACTTTTGCGCAGATCCTATGACGTTTACAACAATGTCCGCCCTGCCAAAGTCCATCTCCTCTCCTTTACTTGCGGTTGAATAAAGCGGCTCGCCGTTGGCCTGCATTCCGATGTTTGCATACCTGAAGTTTGCATCAAGTATGCCCAGCTTCCACATGTGGAAAGCCATGTCCTTTGCAACGTACGTCGCAGTGCCATCGCTTCTAACTATCACCTTTTCATGCTCGTTAGGATTCTCGAAGGCCTTGCCGAACTCACGCGCCTTGTCAAGGTTCATGACAAGGCATCCGGCGTTCTTGCCTTGCGCGGGCCTTTCCAGTGCGCCAGAGTCAATACCTATCTTAAGCGCCTTATCCAGGAGCTTGGCATGCACGATGTCGCTCTCCCAGACCATTACATCATGATATATCCCATAAGCCGCAGCAGTCTCATACTGTGCCCTCACGCACTTCATCGACATGTCGCGCGCCGCCACTGCCTCCAACGTTCCAGGCTCCTCCATCTTCTTAAGTACCTCTGATATCTCTGCCTTGGCATTCCTCTCCTCCATTATCCTATTTACCTTGACGTACTGCTCCCCTAGCCACTGGTCGAATTTCTTGTTGACAGGCTCCCGCGGCATATTCCTGCTTCCCCAGACTATCTCGGCTATCTGAAGCCCGAGGTCATCTATGTAGTCTTCCCTCTCTACGTTATAGGAGCAGAAGTTCAGTATGCGCGATATCGAGTCCCCCAAAAGCGCGTTCCTTAGGTGGCCTATGTGCCAGGGCTTGTTAGGATTGACTGCGGGAAACTCTATGAGCACCGTGCGGCCATTCCCGTCATGGTTCGCGCCGTACTTTTTGCCCGCCGTATTTACTGCATCAAATACCATCTTTGAATATTTCTGTTCATCGAGCATCAGGTTTACGTATCCTCCAGCTTCCAAGACTTCCTTGACAAGGCCTGTTCTCTCAAGCGCAGTGGATATCTCCGATGCGATCTCTCTCGGGCTCTTCTTCGCAATCTTCGAGAGCCTTATTGCAATGGAGCTGCTTAGGTCACCGAACTCCTTCTTTGGAACGGAGATTGAATTAAGCACCTGCATATTGTCTATGCCTGATCCTGGATACTTCTTCTCTATCACTGCAGCTATAGCAGAGGCGAACCAGAGCTTTACGCTCTCGCTAGGAGACTCCATCAGAATCACTCTTAAGAGCCGACACCGCCTTGGACAGCCTCACCTTGTACTTTGGGTGCGTATAGATCCTTGCATCGTAGAGCTTCTTCTTTCCTATCATCTGCATTACCAATCCGTTGCTCTTTAGTATGTTGCTGACCGATCCCCTGTCCCTTATGTATATCGGAGACTTGTCGTCTATTATGCCCAGCGGCCTGAGATAGACCGGGAAGATCCAGCCGGCGTCGTCTATCCCCATTCGCGAGGAGAAATCCTTTATCCGTGCATCATTGTAGGTCATCTCCTTTATCATTTTGTTCTCTTCGGATGTGTCCTCTACGTCCTCTGGGAGGGGATTTATGTAAGCAACCGATATCGGCTTTCTAAGTAGGAACATTCGTATTAGCTCCTTTAGGAATGCGTTGGTTCCGCCGCTTAGGTAATTGTGCATAGACGCGTATAGCATGTGGTCGTCATATGCGAGCAGGTCCATCTCGTTTCCGGATTCATAGAGGTCGTTTGGGTGCTTTATTCTTCCCTCCTGCACAAGCAGCTCGAATATGCGCTCTATCATAAGCTCGAAGGCTACGCTGGTCTTATGGTGATATACCGACCTAAACATGTGGTATCTGCCTAGTAGGAAGCTTTCTACGGCGGCCTCGTCCTTGTCGAATATTATCCTGCCCTTATCAAATGAGGCTATCCTTATCAGCCTCTGTATGCCAACATTCCCATATCCGACTCCGGTGTGGTAGGCATCCCTTAGTAGATAGTCTGCCTTGTCCGCATCGAAGGCAGACGAGAGCAGCATGCCCATGTCTCCTCCCTCTCCGCCACTTATGGTCTTGGTTATCTCCTCCATGCCGTATCCAGAAAGCTCTTCGGAGAAGAACCTCTTTATCATCTGCTTGCCAAACTCCTCATGGCTCCTTCCGCCGAGTTTCTTCATTATAACGTGCTCCGTCGTGTGAGATAGCGGATAATGGCCTATGTCGTGGAGCAGAGCAGCGAGCCGCATTCTCTGCACTATATCCTTGTCATCTACTATGCTGCCGTTCACGCGCACGTGCGAGAGAAACTGCTGCATCATGAACATTGTGCCGAGGCTGTGCTCCAGCCTGTTGTTGGTCGCTCCAGGGTAAACGAAATTGACAGTGCCCAGGCAGGTTATGCTCTTTAGCCTCTGGAAGAGTGGGCTATTTATCACCTTCAGCTCCGTCTCCGTAAGGCCTATGTAGCCGTGCACGCTGTCGTATATCTGCTTCTTAATCTCAAGAGCCATTGCACTCACTCAATAACTCTTATCAAACTCTTTTATAGCTAGTGGTATTGCATCAACAAGATCGGTAGCTATTACGTGCATACCCATCTTCTTTGCAAGTCTATCGCCTATGGCAGCATGCAGATAGACTCCTGCGCATGCAGCTTGGAAGGCCGTCGCTCCTTGAGCTGCGTACCCGCATATTATCCCTGAAAGCACATCCCCGGAGCCCATCGTAGCAAGCGCCGCGCTACTAGGCCTGCACACTCTCGTCCTCTCTCCGTCAGTAACTATCGTCTTGTGGCCCTTTAATACGACTATGATGCCTTTTTTGGCTGCAAGAGATGCAGCGTCCTTTATCCGCGCCGAAAAGTCAGTCGACGGCCTTGCGCCTGTGATCATGCGAAACTCTCCGTCGTGAGGGGTTGCTATTATTGACCCATTGCGCGCAGAGAATCTGATATCACCCAGTGCCTTGAGCGCATCCGCATCAACCACGACTGTCTTTTTGTTTCCTATGCTGCTATCTATTATTCTCCTGGAGCAGGCCAGAGCAGAACTCCCAATCCCAATTCCCATCCCAACGGCAATAGCATTAGACCTTGCTATCTCCTTTTTTATCTCTCTATTGAAGCGTATCTGCCTTGTTCCAAGCGCTGCGACTATTATATTCGGGGAGAGCCTGCGCACAGGATCAACAACAGCCCCAGGCACAAACGTCTTTACGTATCCTGCGCCAGTGCGCAGCGCAGCAAGTGAAGCAAGTACCGGTGCGCCGTGGAACCTCGAGCTCCCGCCTACTATAAGCGCAGTACCTCGTTCGCGCTTGTCTGCATAAAGTCGCAGCGGCCTTGATGCTGCGTCAAGATCTCTCCTGCCAAGAAACTCGTATTCGCCAGACATGTCCCGCACGCCAAATGCTTTTATAATTGCTATCCGTATATATTATTGCAAGGTTTAATACCTGCTGGTGTTTCTATAGTAAAGGTATACAAATCAAAGAACGGTAAGCTAGTCATATACCTGCCGCTCGACGTGATAAGTTCGCTCAAGATAAAGGACGGCGACGAGGTGGGCTTCTTCAAGGCAGAGAACAAGTCATTTCTCTTCCTAAAGAATTCCGACATAGTAAGCATGCTGCATGGGCAACCAAAACCTGAAGAGGCAATGCCTCCTGCCAGGCCGGCTGCAAGTTTCTCCCCAGCATTAGTTGAAGGCCAGTATCAACCTTCGCAGGAGGAGCTTAGCGTACTTAGGAAGCTCGACACAATCCGCTACGAGAACCGTACTCAGGAGAGCATACTTAAAATACTAAATGAATCCGAAAGGAAGGTCTTCCAGAAGCTGGTAGCCAACAGTGCGGTTGGCAGGTTCAAGGGAAAAGATGGAAAGGACCACTACAGCATACCAAAGAGCATATATGACCGCTTCCTGATGAGAAAGAGGCCTCCCGCAAAGGAGGAGCCCTACAACTTCGTCGTTCCAAAGGTAGCGCCGCAGTCAGGCCAGGATGACAGCATTGCAGACCTTCAGAAGAACGGATTCATCGTGCTCCAGACAGAGGCCGAGGCTAGCAAGGTCTCGTTGCTCCTTGAGCAGAGCATAAGGCACGGGCAGGTGCTTGGCACAAGGTCGTTTAGCAAGAACCGTGAGTTCTACATACTCTCAAGGACCTATTTCGACAAGTACGCCCAGAGCATACTAAAGAAGCTAAGGGAGAGGAGCTACAAGCTTGCTGACCTATCCAAGGAATTGGGCATGGATGAGGAGGGTGCCCGCGGGATACTCTGCATACTCTCCGAGAGTGGCGACGTGATGGAGAGGAAGAAGGAGCTCTTCTCAATAGCCTAAAAGCGTCAGGCTATTGCTGCATGGTCAAGGACCAGCACAAGCACTATGAATATGATCACTACTGCGAGGAAGATCTTGACATTGAGCTGCGGTCCCCTTTCAGGCGCATCGTAGAAGCTAAGTACGCCTGCTTGCGACTGCGGAGTGTTCAATGATGCCATTTCAACCAAATCATTATCTGTGTCAAAACATTTAAAACGTTTCCATTGCGCTGCATGCGCAAAACCTTTTAATCCTTGGATATAAATTAGATTCATGGCAAAGAATGTCTCCTCTGACTCCGAGGACGAAGAGGAGCACCCAAGAAAATCCGGAATGCAAGGAGACGTAAGGATATACGAGCCGATGTTCGTATGGATATTTCTGCTCTCGGTAGCCGTGGTGCTTAACATAATACTTGCGGATACTCCATTCATCGCGCAGGGCACCTTTACCTATACTCTCTCGGACAATTACATACGGTTCATACTCCAGTTCCCAGGCATGGTCGTTTTGCCGCTGATAATCGGTGCAATGATCGGGTCAGATGTCGGCAGGAAGTCGACATCGGCAAAGAGCGCCACTAAGGCAGGGCTTCTAAACGGCGTATATGCCTCGCTGGTATACCTGATAGCAATAATAGTAATCTACATGGTAGTAAGCTATCTCACGATGCAGTACGTCTCAAAGGAGGCGCTCGTCACCCAGGACATCATAGTCCCGATAATGGTATTTATTGCAACGCTTGAATCCTTTGCACTGCTCTCCTTCCTCAAGAAGGTCGGATAAATTATTAATCACTTAGCGGTGCTAATTATCCTTATGACGTCGCAGTCATGCAGCTCATACTCCTTTTGAACCCTGATCTTGCTCCTTGCGTCCACGGCGTACTTCATCCCCTTCCCTATGTCGCTATGCACCCTGAACGCAAGGTCCTGTGCCGTAGATCCTTTCTTCATGAGTATGGCATCGGGAAGCACGTTTCCGGAATGGTCCGAGTAGTGCGTCTCATCCTCCACAGGATAGACTACTATGTTGTCAAGAGCCCCAAACACGGCCGCATTGACTAGATCCTGCACGCCGGTGCCCCCATTCCTCGCTACGTAACTCCTCATGTACTCAAGCGCCTTTCCCTGCTCCGCACTCGTCTCCTTGAGCACCTTGAAGTCCTTTGCGCCAGGGCTGTAATCAACTATTCCTATTTTTGCCGCCTTGACAAGCGCAAGCTCTATTGCAGCAGAGCATTTCACAACAATAACTCCATCAAGTCTTGACTTCAGGGATTCGAATGCCGCATCGCTTGACTGATCTGCCTTGTTAGCAGCAATTATCAGCGGCTTATTCTCCCTCAGTAAAGCAAGCGAGAACTTCCTCGCAAGCTCCCTGTCCCAGTTCGTGTTGGAGAGAGCAACGAAGCACTTCTCGGCTGCTCTCCTTACCTGCTCAGGGCTCGTTTTAAATCCAGAGAGCAACTCGAAGACTGCGACATCCCCGTCGGGCCTCTTTATCAGCGTGTTTTTGTGCCTGAGTATGATCTCTGCGAGCCATTCAGCCATCTCGTCCTGTATCATCTTTACCTCATTTGAAGGATCGCAGTTTTCGCATGGAGCTCCTTCAGAGTCGGTGCGCCCGCTGAGATCTACAACCTGTATCAGAACATCGGCATTCACAAGGTCGTTGAGGAACTGGTTGCCCCTGCCCTTTCCAAGATGTGCTCCAGGGACAAGACCGGCAACGTCTACGAGGTTCGCTGGTATGTGTCGCACTCCATTAGAGCATGTGGAATTTCTTGGCGTGCACTTCACCTTCAATCCGACTTCTGCGCACTCATGATTTGCGTACGCCACTCCAAGGTTCGGCTTTATCGTTGTGAATGCGTAATCCGCAATGTCCACTTCAATAGAAGTGAGCGCCGAAAAGAGGGTGCTCTTGCCCTTGTTCGGAGCCCCGACTATTCCTATAAGCAAAAAATCACTATTCTTAATAGGGCGTGAGCTTTAATAGCATTTCTAGGCAAATAGAATCTGCTGCGCGGGGGTGGCAGAGCTTGGCCAAATGCGACAGGTTCAGGGCCTGTTTCCTTTGTGGATACGAGAGTTCAAATCTCTCCCCCCGCATCATTGCCAGAAACCTGTCCCCTTCTTGACTCACTAAGGCAATCTGGCATATCCCTAAAATCAGAGAATCAGCATGAACTGTTTAGCTACCCTTCTTACTTTTTGATGCATACCTGTATCCTGTAGCGGCTAAGACTATCAGCACTGCAGCAACCTCAATCTCTAGAGTGGTTGACGGGCTGCTTCCTGTGGCAAGTGCCTGGCCGGGTGAAGCTGTGCTGTTGTAAGTTGGTGATGTCAAGTTGCTCCCTCCTTTGCCCATGCTTGTATTATTTGACACGCTCCTGTTTGTTGTCTGATCCTGTGCTGCAACTGCATTATTTGGGGCAGTTGAAGTGTAATTGTGCATGGTCGTATTCTGCGACTTGTTGTCCGTGGTGCTGTTGGTCGCTGACATTATGTTAGAAACCTGCGTGGCGAGTACAACTGTGACCATGGGATTGTAGCTTCCAGGGGCGACACCGGTACCTCCGCTCCCTAATATCTGGATGCCGCTGCTCTGCTGTTGCTGATTCTGTACCGACCCGAATACTCCTACAATAGGATCAGGTGATATCGAGAAAGTCATTGTATGCGATGTCGCATTCACATTGAAAGGTGTTATCTCCTTCCAGAATGTCCCGTTGAATATGTATGGAGCCGGAGAGGTGTAATCAGAAGGATAGCCTATTGTAACATTGATGCTGCCTACTGAGTTTGTTGCAGCTGATGAGACGCTTATGTTAAGCACAACTAGCTTTGAAAGTACAGATCCAGCAACTGGAGACGCGTTTGGCGCAGAAGTAATCTTCGCTGTGACGTTCTTGATAAGCACATTTGCAGTAATGCTGTTTGAGGTGTGCACGTTGATTGTGGTATTGGACTGCATGTAATTGAAGCTTGACACGGAATTTGCAGGAAGCAGTATGTTTATCCTGCTCATGTTGTTCCATGTGCCTACATTCACCACGGCATTCTCGGAGTATGCAGTAATCATATCGCTGTCAGTCACTCTCCCCGTCACGCTGTAAGTTCCAGGCGACTTGAAGACTATGTTGCTGCCCGATATCAGTGCTACTGCACTGGATGTAGCATTGCCATTTTGCGATACGGAATAGCTGACATTGTCATACCGTTCCGTGCCTCCAGTCACATTGCCTAAAAATGATATGACCTGTCCCGTGCTTATTGTTGAGGAGAATGGCATTATCTCAATGCTTGGCGGCGGATTTATCAGTATATTGCCGCTTAAGCTACTTGCATTGCTAGGATAAGATGCGGAGTCAGTTATCACCACGCCAAATTGTTCCGGACTATTTGCAACATCAGAAGACGTGGGCGTGTATGTGAAATTACTGCTTGTTGCAGAATCGTTTGTTATGGGATAATTGTCAACTACCGCATTTGTTATCGGATTCAGTACTAGCCAATTATAGGTATATGGCGCCGTGCCTCCGGACGCGTTGACGGTAAGTGATATCGGTGTTCCTTGGTCAACAGCGTTTGCAGAAGCTGTAAACGAGGCGATACTAAGGGACTGGGATATTTCAGTGCGTTGGTTTACAGAGTTGGCAGCTACTGGCACATATGCCGAATCAGTTATTATGACATTGGCATAAACAGATCCAACGTCTCCCAGTTGAGGCTGCCATTCGAAAGTATTGCTTGTTGAAGCGTTAAGATATAACGCATTAGCAATGAGTGAATCTGTTATACTGTTGTACACTGAAAAATTGTAAGTATATGGTGGACTGCCTCCAGACACCTCCGCGTTAATCATGTCGTTCTGACCAGCATCCAGTGCAGAGACAACATTGCCTAATGTAACTGAAGGCAATGGATTTACTGTTATGCTGCTTGCATTAGTTGCATTAATTCCATGCTTGTTATCCCTATCATCTCCAGAACCTTTGCCATCATTGTACCCTACACTCACGCAATAACTCGCGTTTGACGAAAGCAAACTTATATTTAAAGAACTTCCAGTCGCGTTCGTTATGGCAGCATTAGAGGCGCAGTCTGGCGATGAACCACTGTACCATTGATACGTGTAGTTTCCATCGCCATTCAATACCTTCGTATTCAATTCAAGTGTTTGTCCCTGATCAATTGCTGGGTTTAGGGGCATGATAAGGACCGCCAGCGCATTTACTGTTATATTGGAAGAGGCTGATGCATGCATACCTGCGCTGTCTGTTGCATTTATAACAACCGTGTAAGTCCCACTTTTTAGAGCATTCATGGTTAGTTCGCACGACGCATGTTTGCAGCTGCCTTCGTGCGCTATAAAACCCTGCGGGATTATCCAATTAAATGAATACGGAGGAGTTCCATCGATTGCATTAGCGATAAAATTCACGTACTTTTGCCCTACATCCGAGCTGAGGGTTACCATTGGATCTGGATTTACCTTGACACGACCTATATCCTTGCAACTATTATTGGTAGAATTAGCAGGGTAGTCCATTTCAACATAATATTTTTGTGATGAATTTGGCGATTCTATAAACTGGGTTGATGCCGAATTGGTAGTTATTGAATTAATTGGACCGACCTGAACTGACTCTTTGCTGCATGATTTGCCATAAAGAGTGACGTTATACGGTGCGGATCCGCCATTCCAGCTTACATTAATGGCTACCTGCTGGCCCATGTCTATCTTGGTCCTGTTTAGTGAACCTGGAATAACTATTGAGGCATTCACAGTCAATACGATCAGCATTATTGCCATGATTGCCGTATTTATGGCAAGCCTGCTGCAGGAAATGCGATTGAACATCAAATCATATAGTGCATTATATCGGATTTCCTATATTTATATTTTACCTCAAGTGATTTTTGCGCCAAATCAGGGCGCCCGAAAGAGTTAAAATATTTGATAATGTAAGCTATGGTGATACTGATGCCTAATCAGCGAAAAGAGAGCACAATTGTCGTTGTAGACCCGAAGCTCGTCATGGAGCGCTATCTTCAATATAGGGAGAACCACAAGGGATGGCATATCTTCCGCACGCTTTACTGGAGCATATACTTCCTAGTCATTGGCACGCTTCTTGTATACTACAATTCCATATTCTCATCCGCAACTGCATTCCTCGGAACAGCCTCCCTGATCCTTGCAGTAATGTTGATACTATACGGACTCACCGAAGCGCTGCACCATCAGCTGATGAGAAAGTACAACTGAAGGAAATACTGAACTGATATCGATGGACTTTTCCATACCGAATATATATACCCACAAGAATCTCAAGTTCCTCATAGCCGTGCCTTTGCTGCTCATGATGCTTGGCATATATATGTCGCACAACATAATACTTGATTCGTCCCTAAGCGGCGGATCAAGCCTTACGCTTCAGGCAAACACAAGCCTTTCTGCATCGCAGATAGCATCCGAGCTCTCAAGCAGGTTTAATGTCCCAGCCCCTGCGGTCCAGGTAAGTTCAGGTACTGTGCTAATAACCGTGCCATCAAACAAGAGCCTTGCAAATGCGGAGTCATACCTGCTGCTCCTTTATCAGGCGCACTCAAACTATTCGCAGTACGTGCTAAATGCTACCAATTACGGCTTTGCCCTATCAAAGAGTCCGTCAAACCAGACAATACAAAGACTCTACGATCAGGCAGAGACCGGAAAGAACAGCTCACTTGCGCAGGTAAGGAATTATTTTGTGCTAGAGCGCTCATCACTATCTCCCTTCCTGGTCAATGCAAGTACGAATACAACTTCGGCCGACTCCATGCTGGCAGCGGCGCAAGGTATCTACAACAATGCGAGCGCAAAGTACCAGTCAAGCCTAATAAGCGCAGTCGGGCAGGTAGTGCCATTTAAGTCTTACTCCTATCAGGAAATAACCGTCCTGCAGAGTTCCTACTTCTTGCAGCAGCTCGAGACAATAATCATAGTGGCCTTCATACTGATATCCATAATAGTCTTCTTCATATTCAGGTCTGTTGTCCCTTCGTTCGCCGTTGTATTCGGCGCGGCAAATGACATGATAGTTGCAATAGGCGCAATGGCGCTTTTCAAGATACCGCTTGGCATAGCAAGCATAGGCGGCCTGCTCATGCTTCTTGGATATTCGATAGACACTGACGTGCTTACAGCAATAAGGATACTTAAGAGGCACGAGGGCACTCCGGAGCAGAGGGCGTACAGCTCCATGAAGACCGGGCTCACCATGACTTTCACAGCAATAGTCTCATTCGCAGTGCTATTTGCGGTCTCTTACATACTCTACGTTCCAACATACTTCGAGATATCCGGCGTGGTGCTCTTCGGCCTAATAGCCGATCTTGCAACTACCTGGCTTGGCAATGCCTCGATAATACTCATGCATGTGCATAGGAAGAATAAGGCGTGAAAATGGCTCTGATGGATTACCTTAAGGACAAGCGGATTATTGGACTGGTCCTATTCGTAATCCTGCTTGCCGTCCTCGATTACAGGTACGGCTTGCATCTCGGAATCGAGTTTGCCGGAGGAACCCAGATACCGGTGACCTTGGAGCACAGCGTAAGTCCAAACCAGACAACGCAGATAATATCGATACTTCAGCAGAGGCTCTCTACATTTGGCCTCAAGCAGGTAAGCATAGAGGGAGTAGGCACAAGCGAGATCCTGATAGATACTCCCACCGTGAACCAGAGCGACATAGCAAGCACCATTGACATAATCCAGAGCCAAGGTCAGTTCCAGGGGGTAGTAAATGGGAGGATTGCAATTGATGGAAGCGGAATACTTAGCGGGAGCGTAGGTGCAAGCCCTCCGCAGGTCCAGGGAGCAAACGTCTCCTGGTCTGTAAACTTCTACATAACGCAGCAAGCCGCCGTGCAGTTCTCCAAGGTGGCATTCGGCCAGGCAAACAAACCGATATTCATGTATCTTGACAGGCCAAGCAGCGCAATAGTCCTGCTTAATTCATCCCTGCTCGGTACAACGATAGGCGGAACGCAGCAGCAGGAGTTAGCAAGCCTCCAGAATGCGGTTGCCCTGGGGAATAGGACCTTGCCAATAGAGCTACTCAATCCTGGTGCCAACAACTGGAATGTTCTCTACAAATTCTTCCAGTCCAATGCCGGAAAGTACAGGTCAGTCATAGTGCAGAACAACACCCCTGCATACATAGCGAGCAATCTCACCGCTCTTAATTATTCTCTGATAAAAGACTCCAAGGCCAATATGACTCCATCATTCCAGATTGCCACCAACGCATCGGGCCAGATAGTAGTGCTCAATTCATGGCCTGCAGTAGGCCTGCTCACAGCCCCAATACTAAATCCAAGCATAACCAATGGAAATCTCAGCCAGAGCTATACAATATCTGGTTTTGCGCCGCCTTCGCTTACTGCTTCGGAGCAGGTAGCATATGCGGATTCGCAGTCCAAGCTAATTCAGAGCATTCTTACCGGAGGCGCCCTGCCTGTGCAGGTGCTAGTTGGAACGCCTACAGTAACGCAGCCTACCCTGGGAGCGCAGTTCGAGAGGATAAGCGTGATAGCTCTCGTGCTTGCAGTAGTGGCGGTGTCAATGGTAATCGCGATAAGGTATAGAAAGCTCTTCCTCATAGCCCCGATATTACTTACGACCCTTGCAGAGCTCTTCATCATACTCTCGGTGATAGGCCTTATTGGTACAATCGACCTTGCCGCAATCGCCGGAATGATAGCAGTCATAGGAACCGGGGTAGATGCGCAGATAATAATCTCAGATGAGATACTTAGCAAGGGTGTCGACGCGGCAATGAAGATACGATTGAGCAATGCCTTCTATGTGGTATATGCAGACGCATTCCTGCTCATAGTCGCAATGCTTCCACTCTTCTTCTCCACGTCCCTTGTCTCGGTGATAGGCTTCTCGGAGTCGACCATAATCGGCGCCCTTCTTGGCGTATTTGTTACACGGCCTTCATATGCCGCAATACTAAGCAGGCATTACTCAAATGCGGGTGGTATAAGCAATGCCTAAATCCTGTCCAACGTGCGGCAATTCGGAGCCAAAGGTCAAGTTCTTCGGCAACTTCTGCGAAGACTGCTCAAAGGAAAAGTTCCTATCACGGCTTCCAAAGACCGTTCAGCTTCAGGTATGCAAGAGGTGCGGCAAGATAAAGGCCAACGGGTCTTTCGCGCCGCCGACTGGTAGCAACATAGAGATAGCAATAAAACCACAGATAGGGCGGTACTCGATCCATCTGATAGACTTCACCGACTCATCCGCCAAGCTTGACGTAGCAGAGGAGACTGCAAACGGAAAACTTGCAGTAGAACTTCCTGTAGTAATAGAGCAGAAACGTGTGCTGTGCGACATGTGCTACAAGAAGGCGTGCAATTATTACGAGGCGGTGATGCAGCTTCGCGGCAACAACTACAAGATAGCAAGGTTCATAGAGCGCGTGACGAGGTTCTTCGACGTAAACAATGAGTTCGTTGGAGAGGTGGACTACAATAGCGACGGCGCAGACGTCTACCTCAGCAATAAGCGCTTGGCGCAGGCCTACATCTCCAAGAATAAGATGCATTCGACAAATTCTTACACGCTTTCCGGAGTGAAGAACGGGAAGAGGATATATAAGAATACCTATGCTCTAAGGCTGGAGTGATTTTATTGCACCACATAAAAGAGAAGATATCCGTCGTCATACCAACACTTAACGAGTCAGGCAACATACGGAAGGTCATTGAGGAGGTAAAGGCGGTCCTTTCAGGAAACAGCTATGAAATAATAGTGGTAGACGGCCATTCCACCGATGACACTGTAAGGATTGCAAAGAAGCTCGGAGCCAAAGTAATATACGACAGCCTGGGCAAGGGATCGGCGCTGATAAAAGGGCTAAACGCCGCAAAAGGGGACATACTGATATCACTGGATGCAGATCTGTCCACCGATCCCAGAGAGATGTGGCTGCTTATCGACGGTATAAGAGTAGGGTATGATGTGTGCATGGGATCGCGCTTTATGGCTGGCGGAAGTTCGGAGGACATATCCCTCCTTCGGAAATTCGGGAATCTTTCATTCGTCTTTTTGGTCAACCATCTCTTCGGTTCAAGATACAGCGACATGTGCTATGGATACAGGTCATTTAGGAGGGGTACGATGAAGAAGCTTGGCCTAAAGGAGAGGGGATTTGGGATAGAGACCGAGATAAGCATAAAGTCGGTCAAGAGGGGACTCAAGGTCATCGAGGTTCCCAGCATAGAGAAGAAACGCGCAGTTGGAGAGGGGAAGCTAAGGACATTTAGCGATGGATACACCATCCTGCGCACTATAATAAAGAACCTTGGAAAGGACTAGCTATTTCTTAGGGAGACTTGCAATGAGCGACTTCATGTCGTCTTCAAGCTCCTCAACCGCCTTGAGCACTAGCGTCCGTGCATTCTTGCTCGACTTGACTATCAGCCTTGGTTTTGCTATGTCCGGGTGCTCCTTTACAACCCCAACGAAGTCAACATCCTTGTTCTCAAGAAGCTTGCTCTTTATCATTTCTGGTATGCTCCTGTCCGCGTCCTCGAATTCCACTATGAGGCTCTTGGCCTCGTCATCTATAAAGTTCAGTTTCATTGAAATACACCAGTCCTGCGTCTAGCGGGCCTGAATAAGCACAATATCATTGAACAAAAAGGCTCATATACTTTGCCATTGGCATGGAAAATTGCCGTCTTCATGGCCATAGCAATCATTATAAATTTAACTAATGATATACTACCGTAAATTATACACATTCTAGAGGCGTTAATGTATGGCAAATGTATTCGAAGTGGATGCGCAAAAGCTGATAACGCTAGCTTCATCAAAGCTAAAGGAGTCCGGCATTCAAAAGCCCGGATACGTGGCTTTCGTGAAGACCAGCGCAGGAAGGGAGAGGGTTCCGGCAAGCGAGGACTTCTTCTATTTCAGGTGTGCATCGATACTTAGGCAGGTGTACCTGAAGGGACCGATAGGGATATCAAAGCTCAGGACAAAGTACGGGTCAAAGAAGCAGCACGTAGTTCACAGGCATCACCATGCAAGAGCCGGCGGCAGCATAATAAAGGACGCTTTTGACGCGCTTGAAAAGAAGGGATACGTGAAGACCACAAAGCAGGGAAGAATGATCTCACCATCAGGCAAGTCTTTTCTTGACAAGCTATCAAACGACATAATCAAGGGCGCTTGAATTGGCACAACCAGAGGATGCCGAAGCTGAAAGGCAGAAGGCCCTGCAGCAGAGGATGCGGGCCCTCCAGGCAGAGCAGCAGAAAAGGATGGCAATAAAGAAGTACCTCACCGTCGGCGCATATGAGCGCCTTATGAACGTGAGGGTAGCAAACTTTGAGCTGTATTCGCAGCTCGTCAACATGCTGCTCGCAACAGCCCAGAACCAGGGGATATCCGGACAGATAAACGAAGAGCAGCTAAAGCAGATACTTGGAAGGTTGACATACAAGAAGGAGTCGACCATTGAATTCAAGCACAAATGAAAGGCGCATGTATATGAGCAAAAAATCACAGAAGTTGAAGATGAGGCTTGCAAAGAAACGCAAGCAGAACAGGAGAATGCCAGTCATGGCAGTGGTCAAGACGCACAGGAGGATACAGTACAACAAGTTCCAGAGGGACTGGCGAAGGAGAAAGCTAAGATTAAAGGCATGATTTTATGGTAACTACATTTACTATACGTTTCAAAGGAGTGCTGGCTGGGTTCAAAGAGACTAAGAAGAGGTATAAGGCGTCAGATCACCTCAGGGCCCACGTAGCAAGATTTAGCAAGTCCTCACCAGAGCTTGTCAGCATCGACCCTGCACTTAATGACTTCATGATGAGCAGGGTAGTGAAGGGAGGCAGCAAGGTCAAGATAGAGGTAACCAAGAACGGAGATATACTAAACGCAAAACTAGCGCCCGGGCAGATGGCCGCAAGGCAGGAAGTGCCAAAGGATGTTTCCGCAAGGCCTGCAGCCAAAGCCGCACAGAAGAAAGAGCAGCCTAAGGCAAAGTCGGCTGCAACTCCAAAGCCTGAGGCAAAGGAATCGGTTTCCAAGCCGGCCGAGAGGCCTAAGAAAGAGGCCAAGAAGCAAACACCTCAGGGCAACCAGCAGCCAGGTCCGAGCCAGTAAAAGCGCCCAAGGTACTGCATAATGGGAACAGCAAAAGCCACGATAGGAAACAACAGCTACATAGGTGCATTCGGAATTGCGACTGATTCTTTCATACTTATCACAAGTAATTCGACTCACACCGAGCGAAGCATAATTGAGGAGGCCCTCCAAGTCAAGAGTCACCAGATGTCAATAGATGGCTCGGGGCTCATAGGTGTGTATGCGGTTGCAAACTCTAAGGGCATAATGCTCCCGGAGATGACTGATGCAAGGGAGATCTCACGGCTAAGGGAGGCATTCCCGGAGCTGACAGTGGATACGATGCACACAAGCCTCAACGCACTGAGGAACAATATACTAGCAAACGACAAGATTGCATTCGTCAACAAAGAATTCAGCCACATAGAACAGGAGAGGATATCGGACGTGCTGGGCGTGGAGACCGTAAAGATGCAGATAGGCAATTTTGATACGGTAGGGGCAAACAATATCCTCACAAACAAGGGGATTGTGCTCAACAACACCGCCTCAGATGCAGATGTGGAATTTGTCAAGGGAAAAATCGCCAGCGTGTCCCAGTCAACCGCCAACACCGGCTCATCAAGCATAGGACTGTGCGCAATAGCCAACTCAAAGGGAGTTGTCGTTGGAGGGCAGACAACCGGCTTTGAGCTTGTGAGGATAACCGATGGCCTTGACATATAATCATACCATTTTATATTATGCTAAATAGATATCGTATTGGTGCTTGAAATGCCAGAACCGCAGCCTAAAAAGACGCAGGATCTCAATGAGATCTTCATGCAGCTTAGGTACCTCCAGAACCTTTACGGCCAGCAGTACGAAAACCTCGAGAACAACATCGCAACTTATAATCTTGCAAATTCCTCGCTGCAAAGGAACATAGAGATGCTCGAGAGATCAAAGTCAATGGAGGGGTCCAACATAATGATAGGCGGAGAGGGCGGGGCATACATGTCAGCGAAGGTTGGCAAGGCAGACAGGATAATAACGTACATAGGCGGCGGTTATATGATCGAGAAGTCTGTCGAAGATGCGCTGACATTTCTTAGGGAGAACGAGAAGAGGGGCATCGAGATGCTTAGCAAGCTCCAGGCGGAGAAGAAACAGGTAGAAAAGGAACTGCTCGACGTGCAGTACAAGATGAACTCGCTGCAGTATCAGCAGCAGGCAGCGGCGCAAGGGTAACGGGTAATCCTAATGTTTGAAGGATTAAAAAAGAAGTTTTCTAGTTTTATAGATTCGCTCTCAAAAAAGGAGGAAGAGAAGCCGCTTGAGCCGGAGCAGCAGCAAGCGGCAAGTATCAATGTAGCTCAAGCCCCTAAGCCAGGTGCGAATAGCATATCCGAGCCAAAAGATACCACTGAGCGAATACCTGCACAAGAGCCTTCACAACCTGTCCAGGAAATTCCAAAGGAAAAACCAATGGAAGAGCCACAGGCCCGGGTCCGCGAGCAGTCCAAGGTCCACGAAAAAAAAACGGAAGCCCCTATCAATATCAAAAACAATGAAGAAAAAATCCAAGCACACCAATCGGAAAAACACGCTATTCAAGATAAGAAGGATGGGACTGAGCCTTCTCAAAAGTCAGAAGTAAGAACCGTTTCAAATGCGCCAAAGGCCAAGGTAGAAGAGCCTGTTTCGGTAAAAGTGACAGCGCCTTCTATGGCGCATGAAGATGTGCAAGCAGCTTCGCAGCCAAAAGAGCAGCATCAAGGGGCAAAGATAAGCGCTGCGCATGACCGGCGCGCGAGAGAGCCACAGGTATCTACTTTTACAAAGATCAAGGGAATGTTTTTGGGCCATGTAAAGATAAGCGAGAAGGACGCCGATCCATTCATAGAGAGCCTCAAGATGGGCCTTTTGCAGTCTGATGTCAATTACGATGTAACGGAGAGGATAACCGACAACATACGAAGGAATCTTGTTGGACGGGAGGTGAGCTCAAGAAACATCTCTGCAGACATACGCGATGGGATACGGGAATCGATACTTGGCGTACTATCGAGTAGGTCGAAGATCCAGATAATAGACAAGGTCAAGGAGAAGGCTGCGGCAGGGCAATTGCCATACCGGATACTTTTCGTAGGGCCAAACGGCGCAGGAAAAACCACGACGATGGCAAAAGTGGCGAGCATGCTGCTATCAAATGGCATATCCTGCGTGCTATCTGCAAGCGACACGTTCAGGGCCGCAGCCATAGAGCAGACCGCGTATCATGCAGGCAAGCTAGGGATAAATGTGATAAAAGGGACTTACGGTGCGGATCCTGCCAGCGTGGCCTTCGACGCCATAGCGCATGCAAAGGCTCACAACATAATGGTGGTGCTAATAGACAGCGCAGGAAGGCAGGAAACAAACAAGAGCCTCATAGAGGAGCTCAAGAAGATGGCCAGGGTGACTGCACCAGACATGAAGATATTCATAGGCGAGAGCATATCCGGCAATGCCCTTCTGGACCAGGTGAAGGCGATAAACGAGGCGGTCTCACTTGATGGCATAATACTGACAAAATTGGATGTGGATGCGAAAGGGGGCAACACGCTTTCAATACTCAGTGAGACTACGATACCGATACTCTATTTCGGGACGGGCGAGAAGTACACGGACATAATGCCTTACGATCCCCAATTCATAGTGGACAACATACTCCCAAACAACTGATCATCTTCCGGCTTCTCTTTGCGGATCCAGTATCCGATCCAGCGTCTTTTTGTCAAGTATCTTCATCTCAATGCATACCTGCTTTATGCTCTTGTTCTCTCGAAACGCTTTTCTAGCCACTTCTGAGGCTTTTGCATATCCTATGTATGGGCTCAGCGCGGTTGAGAGCGAGAGATCCATCTCAAGCTTTTCAGAGATCACTGCCTTGTTTGCCTTTATCCCGCGCACGCACTTTTCCGTGAAGAGGTCCACGCCTCGCGAGAGTATCTTTATGGAGAATATCAAGTTATAGACTATTATTGGGGTGTAGACGTTTATCTCCAGTTGCGCTCCCTGAGCTGCTTCTGTGACTGTTGCGCAGTTCCCGATCACCTCCTGGCAGACCATATTCATCATCTCCGGCATGCTCGGATTTATCTTGCCAGGCATTATTGAAGAGCCAGGTATTACATCCGGCAATGCTATCTCGCCTATTGCGCTCCTAGGGCCGGAGGCTAGCAGCCTAAAATCACTAGATATCTTGTTTATTGCGACCGCGACCTCCTTTAGCGCATCCGCCACTGCAAGCTCCTCAAGCCTTTGCTGCATAAGCGCAAACCTGCTCCTTGGAAGCCTAAATTCGGCCCCGGTTATTCTGCCAAGCTCCGCAACTGCATATCTTGCATATTTTTCACCGGCATTTATTCCGGTGCCAACTGCCGTCCCTCCTATTGGAATCTCGAGAAGCCTGTTCTGTGCGTCGATAAGCATTCCAGTTGTGCTCGTCACTGACCATCTGTATCCGGAGAATTCCTGGCCCAGGGTCATCGGGACCGCATCCTGAAGATGTGTCCTGCCTATCTTTACCACCTTCTCGAACTCTTTTGCTTTTCTATCCAGCGTCTTCTCAAGGTTTCTTAGCGATGGGAGCAGAAGGTCACGCACTGCAATATACGTTGCTATGTGCGTAGTCGATGGCATAGTGTCGTTGGTTGACTGGGACATGTTCACATGGTCGTTCGGATTCACCTTCCTGTAATCTCCCTTCCTTCCTCCAAGAAGCTCTATTGCCCGGTTTGCAATGACTTCATTTACATTCATGTTGGTGCAAGTGCCAGCGCCAGCCTGGAATATGTCTATGATAAACTGGTCGTCAAGCTTATGCGCGAGAACCTCGTTGCATGCCTTGATTATGGCAATCCCGATCTTTGTGTCAAGCTTTCCATCCTTCATGTTTGCACTGGCTGCCGCCTTCTTAAGCATCGCATAAGCGTAAATCACTTCAAGCGGAACCCTTACCCCCGATACGTCAAAATTGTTCAAGGTTCTTTGCGTCTCCGGGCCCCAGTATGCATCCTTTGGCACCCTCACCTCTCCGAGCACGTCTCTCTCCAAGCGGTATTGCATCATATCATCTAGTTTTCAGGAAGGCTCGCCATGAGGTCTCCCTTAAGCAACTGTATTGCACCTGCCGGATCAACTCCCTTGGGGCAGGCCTTTGAGCATGAGCCTGAGAATTCGCATCCCCACACGCCATCCATGCTGTCTACGTCGAAGAGTCTTTTCTTCCCCTTCTGGTCTCTTGAGTCTGCGTGGTATCTGTATGTCTGCGAAAGAGCCTGCGGGCCTATGAAGTTCGGATTTGAATTCACTACCGGGCAGGCGTCAAGGCAGAGTCCGCACATTATGCAGTATGAGTAAGGAAGGAACTTGTCAAGCTCCTCTTTGCTCTGCATATACTCCTTCTTCGCAGCGTACTTTTCCTTAGTGTCTTCCCTGTAAAGATGCGGTTCCACAGATTTATGCCTCTCGAAGAAGTCATCAAAGTCCGTAACCATGTCCTTGAGCAGCGGATGTCCGAGCATAGGCGAGATCTCCACCACCTCATCTTTCGCAGCATTCAATGCTCCAGTCTCGCATGCAAGGACCGGTTTGCCGTTCACCACCATCCCGCACGAGCCGCAGACCCCCATCCTGCAGTTGCATCTCACGGAGATGGTATTATCCTGATAATCCTTTATCTCAAGCAGCGCGCCAAGCACTGTCGTCCTTTCCGTTGCTCTCACCTTGTATGTTGCGCTGTCAAGCGCTTTGGTGGAGTTGTTGAATCTTTTCAATACGAACGTGATAATCTTCCCTCCAGTGTTTCTAGGCGCCACCTTGCTGGAGCTCTCAATCCCATCTTCCAGCCTGTTAGCGCTACCTTCATATCTGCGATGCGCAAATGTCTCGAAGAATCCTGTGACTGCAAAGACTGAGGCTGCAACGCCAAGTAGGGCTGGCAGCACCGTGTAAGCATAAGGATTGTTCTCAAGAAGCCCAACAACGGTCAGCATCATCAGCAGCGGCACGCCTATTATTGCGCCGTACATGAAAATAGTGTATCTAGATGCCCTCATACAAACCACAATTTCACTAATCCGATTAATCCCACTGCCCATACTGCAAGAACCACATATGGCAGTGCGTAGAGAAGTCCGTCAATGCTCGTATTCCTTTTTACTTGGGACATGAATGATGGATTGAGCTTTCCAAACACCACTCCTTTGCTTGCAATAAGCGACATTGCCTTTATTGTTTCAAAGAGCTGCGGCGTGAACATTATCCACAAAAGCAGCATAAGTACTCTGGTGGCGTTTATAAAAGGCGTCTGCACGTACTCCACACCTATTGCCATGCTTATGACCATGAGTGCCGCAATAACTATGGCTATCCTGTAGAAGACAAGGTGCACAAGCCCTTCGGTGTCAAAGCGCAGCAGCCTAAATAACTTTGACTGCCCGCCGCGCACGTCATAAATCTCCTTCTCCTGCATCAAACCACTAATATTTCCTCTCTTCCGGCTGCCAGCCCTCCATCTTCACAGGTACATACTCGAAACGCACGCCTCCGATTGACTTCATAGCTATCGTGTGCTTTAGCCAGTTTTTGTCGTCTCTCTTGGGATACTCTGCCACAACATGCGCCCCCCTGCTCTCGTGCCTCCTAATAGCGCCCTCGGTTATAACCCATGCAAGGTCGAGCAGATTTGCAATCTCAAAGGTCTCCCTGAGATTTGTGTTATACACGTTTCCCTTGTCCTTCACGTAGACATCCTTCATCCTCTTCCTAAGCGACGATATCCTCTTCTGTGCAAGCTTCATGCCCTTCATGTTCCTGTATACATAGAGATGTTCGTCCATCACGTTGTAAAGCGCATCCCTTATCTCATAGGGGCTCTGGCTGCCCTTTCCTTCGGCCAGTCCTATTATCCTCATCTCCTCCTGCTCGGCCATCCTCTCGAACTTCGCAGATGTGCGTCTTACCCTCTTTGCGTTCTGGGCGGCCTCCATTCCTGTTATCCTGCCCCAGACTGAGCACTGGCTAAGCGAATTGCTCCCAAGCCTGTTTGCACCATGGACGCTAACGCATGCGCACTCTCCGGCGGCCCAGACACCGTTCATAATCTCCCTGCTGCTCCTCATCACGTGTCCCTTTATGTCAGTATGTATGCCTCCCATTGTAAAGTGCGCGGCGGGCCTTATTGGTATCGGAAGCTTGCTTGGGTCTATGTTTAACATCTTTATCGTTATCTCCTTTATCATCGGCAGCTTTTCGTCTATCTTCTTGCTGTCCAGGTGCCGTAGGTCAAGGTAGACATAATCCAGACCGGACTCCTTGTCCCTCATACCCCTGCCCTCCTTTATCTCGGTCATTATTGATCTTGATACGATGTCCCTAGGCGCAAGCTCCATCTTGCTCTTTGCATATCTTTCCATGAACCGATCCCCATTGGCATTGCGCAGGTATCCTCCTTCTCCTCTTGCCGCTTCGGTTATCAGTATCCCGCTAGGTATTAGCGCTGTGGGGTGGAACTGCACGAACTCCATGTCCTTGAGAGGTATGCCTGCCCTGAAAGCCATTGCAGTACCGTCTCCAGTGTTTGAGTATGAATTTGTGGTGAAGCTAAAGACCCTCGAGGCTCCTCCGGTTGCTATTATTAGTGATTTTGACCTGAAGGCCTTTACATTCCTGGTCGCCATATCAAATGCGACAAAGCCGTGCACTTCGTTCCCATCCCTTATCAGCGAAGTCGCAAAATGCTCATTGAATATCTCGACATTCTTCAGGCTCAGCAGTTCATCGTAGAGCGATCTCATCATGAAGAATCCGGTCTTGTCAGCGGCGAATGCGGTCCTTGGTATGCTCATGCCTCCAAAAGGCCTCTGCGATATGTGCCCGTTGTCGAGCCTGTTCCAGGGCACTCCTATGTGGTCAAGGAACTTTATCTCTTCAGGCGCCTTCTCCACAAGCACTTCAACTGCATCCTGGTCTGCAAGATAGTCGGATCCCTTTATGGTGTCGTAGGCGTGCAGGTCCTTGCTGTCCTTGTTTGACTCAGGATATAATACTCCGGATATCCCTCCCTCAGCTGCTACCGAGTGACTTCTCATTACGTGCAGTTTTGAGACCAGTGCAACGCTAAGCGACTCCTTTGAACTTCTGCTTGCGTGTATGGCAGCTCCAAGACCAGCAATCCCGCTTCCCAGTACCACTACATCGAAATCGAGTAGTTCCATCAATAGTTTTTAGGCTTAAAATTTAATAAGGGCTGCGGTCCTTTCATTTAACCGTAGTTCCCTTATGCTTCTTCCCGGCGATTGCGAGTTCGAGTTGGTCAAGGTCGTCGTTGACAAATCTCACCTCAATGTTGCCTCGTTTTGCAAGCTTTGCCGCCACAAGGTCGAAGACAAAATTAGATCCAGCAATCCGCGTATCCCTTATGGCCGCCACCTCTATCATCCTTTCGTGGCTCACAATCTCAAGCTTCTTCGCGCTCTTGTCCGTTGGCGGCCTGTCGTATATGTAGGCGTCCTCGCTTACGTTTATCAGCGTCTTGCTTCCTGCGACCTCGCACGTGAGCGTTGCAACAGCATCCGTTGATATTCCAGGAAGCAGTCCTCCCATGAAGACTATATCATTTGTCTTGTTGGCAACCTTGAGCTCCTGAAGATCCATAACCACGTTCGGATAGACGTCCATGTCCGAGAAGAGGTCCTTTACTATGAGCGCATTTATCCTCGTTATGGCTATTGCTATCTCATCAAGCACTGCCTCGTTCTTTATAATCTGCCTGGAAGAGCTTATGTAGAGCCTTGAGGCGTATCCTCCCCCTACGGTTATTATGAATCTGTACTTGCTTGAATATTTCCTGAGGACCTTCGCAAGCCTCCTTATGTAGGAAACATTCACGCCGTTCTTCCTGGAGACCATGCTTCCTCCTAGAGACATGCATATTGTATTCATCAGTACACCATTACCTTGCCGCATTCAATAAATATAATATTATCGCTTTTTCGACCAGCATCTTGTTCGCTGCCTGCTGCCACACGATGCTTCTCTTTCCGTCCAGAAGATCCGAGGTTATCTCCTCCCCCCGATGCGCTGGAAGGCAGTGCATCACCTTAGCGCCCTTCCTTGCAAACTTCATAACCTCCTCGTTTAGCTGATACTTGGAAAAGAGCCTTCTCCTCTTATCCGCTTCGGCTTCCTGCCCCATGCTTATGAACGTGTCGGTGTATACCACATCACATCCCTTCAGCCCGTCCTGCATGTCATCAGTAGTCTCTATCGTCTCAAATTTGCTGGCCTGGAGCAGGTATTCGAAGTTTGCAGCATATCCGCGAGGTCCAACCAGAGATACTTCTGCTCCCATCTTGGCGGCGGTTATCATCAGCGAATTTGCCGTGTTTGCGGCTATGTCTCCAACGAATGCTATCCTAAGCCCTTTGACCCTACCAAACTCCTCTCTTATTGTATATACGTCGCTAAGAGCCTGGCACGGGTGTTCAAGGTCAGTAAGGGCATTGACAACAGGCACTGACGAATACTTGGCAAGCTCCTCTATGTCAGAATGCCTATACATCCTTGCCGCTATTATGTTAACGTAAGATGAGAGCACCCTGGACGTGTCTGCAAGGCTCTCCCCGCGCGATAGCTGCGAGGTCTTTGAATCTATGTATATCGAATGGCCGCCTAGCTGCAGCATCGCAGACTCGAAGGATACTCTCGTCCTGGTTGATGATTTCTCAAAAAGAAGCGCTAGGATCGGCGAGAGCCTTTCCAGAGGCTTCTTTTTGGATTTTTTAAGAGAATCAGTAATATCAAATATTTTCTTCATCTGAGCCGGTGTTAGGTCATTGGAGCTCAGGAAGTTCAAGCGATCTACCCAAATATCATTCCAAGTCCGCTCTCGCTCTGGTTTCTCTCCCTGTCCATCTCTCCAATTATCTTCATCTCTGTCTCGGGATCCGCTCTTGCTATGCTTGGTATACCTTCCTTGAGCTTTGGTTCTGCCTTGTCCAGAAATGCGTCAATTGCGCTTAAGACAAGATAGTATTTTTCACGATCGAGCCCTAATGTTATGCCGTCTTTTATCCAATAGTCCTGTCTTGCAAATATGATCATAGCATTCTCGTCCTTCTTCATCTCGGCAAGCTGCTCCGGGGTCTTAGACTTGTCAAGGAATGGATCGTAGCTCATGAGCTTCTTGAGCGTTTCTATGTCCTTCTGGTCGCATGCGTAGGCTCTTGCAGGTATTGTAACACCTTATATCTTTACTGCGTTGATGAAGCCCTCCCTTCCTGGCCTGTTGGTCACCATCGCCTTTCCATCTTCAGTATCTATTATCGTTCCCTTAGTTATTATGTTGAGCCTTGCGAAGTTCCTGTTGTCCTTCGATTCCATTATTGTCTTTATCTTGACCTTCTTATAGGCCTTCCCTACAAGCAGGTTTGCAAATCCGGCATACTGGAGCTTGTCCTTGTTATTCCCTCCGCGCGCCCTAACCCTCTTCACTGCATTTGCATCGGCGAGCTTTGTGGAAGTGAAGTATCCTCCCATCTCGTGTCTCTTCTTGTCCCTGTTCTTTAGCCTTATCTTTCCGTTGCCCTTAAGCCTTCTGCCAGACTTTCCATGGAATTGCGATCCGAATTGGCTCATTTCTATCACTAAGCGTTGCTATAATCAACTACTTATACTTGCAACAATAAGGATTTTAAATGGTACGGTAGAGATTAAACTGCTCCGGTGCAGGGCTTATGTACGACCTTCCAAGATTGAGCAATGACTTATGCGCTGTTCTCGTGCGTTCAAGGCACGGAAACGCAAAACTCATCGAACAGGCTAAAAGGATGTCTGTGGGCAGCGAGTTCGTTGTCGTGCTAGAACCAATCAAAGGGATAGAAAACAGGTTGCTGCCCGCGTACCTTGGTGCGGCAATAAGGCAATCGGAAGGCGTAATGCATTCAAGCTCCCTTTCAATGGAAATAATACTGTTTGCTGCCGGGACTATGAACATAGGAAAGGCACTTGAGACTGCAGTTGCAAGAGGCGATGAGTTCGTGCTGTTTGCAAGCAGAACCAGGTACCTCAATTATCTAGAATCAAGATTCAATCTTGTCGTTGTGAAGAAGTACGATCTTTGCATATCTGAAGTCAGCGGTCAGGTTGCAATAACGGCAATCAGAGATGATAAATGAAGGCTGTGGCTGCGAATCCAAGTATAAGGCTCACCAGTGCCGTAAGCACCCACGCGATTATTATATCGAACATCGGCCTCTTCCTTATTAACCTGGTCTTATATCCAAGCCCCGCTCCGTAAAGGCTGGCAGTAAATACCTGCGTGTTCGATACGGGTATGCTAAAGACTGTCGCCATCTCAACTATTATAACGGATGCGCTCTGAGTTACAAGGGCATTTAGATATCTTACTGGTATTATGTCTGATCCTATCGTTCTTAGTTCTCCGCTGCTAAGCAGGAATCCGCCCAAAACCATTGCAATCAGGACTATTATCTCCGAGTATAGTGAATTAGTTATTCCTTCCACAGCGACAAAGAGGAAGCCTATAGTGTTTGCTCCAAGCACGAATGCTGTAAGGAAGGAAGCTACCACCAGAAGCAACTTTATATTTCGTATTGATCGCCATATATTCGCTTTTATCAGCGAATCCCTCAGTATCCTCATTGATGCAAGCACTCCGAATATCACAACAACGGTCGAGACCACCCAGAATCCGATCATATACGATACGAAATGCAGGTCGGATACGTCGCCGTATGCAAGGCTTATCCCTATTATGGCCATGGCAAAGGTTATGGAGAAGGACTGCGGAATCCTTACCAGGTGAGCGGCTATGAATACAATCAGCGCAACAACTAGCGCTATCACAACAAGAACCTCCGACTGAACCGGCATTAGCGCTATCAATCCTGTGCGCAGCAGGTTGCCTTCCAAAAGAAATCCGGCTATGTATCCTGCAACTGCAATGGTTATGCCCGTCTTCCTGTCCACCACGCCTCCAGATATTATTGCACCGCTGCATGCTGATAAGTTATTGCCGCATATCAATGCAACGAGTAAGAACAGAAGGGGGTATATCAGCGCACCTATCAAGGCATCACTATGTTATTATCGATCTAAGGATGCTTACGATCATGTCCGAGGCATCCTGGCATCCGTCAAGCACGTCGTCGGCCAGGTATGCTACGTTCTGCATATGGTAGAAGAGCTTGAAGTCAACATCCACCTCGAATGCATGGTCAAGCATTGCATCCTTTATCTCATCACCCTTATTCTCTATTTCATATATCTTGTGCCTAAGCGTCCTTGCAGTTATGATGCTGTCTGACTTGTGCATCTCATAAAGAAGCACGAGCGCCGAGTTTATGAGGCCGGAGAGCTCCAACAGGTTCTTCTTTATGTAGGGGTTGTTTTCCCTACCACGTCTGTACCTGACTATCGCCCTGGCAAGATTGTATATCGTATCAACTATGTCATCTTCCATGTCCACGAATCTTATCATATCATCTATGAGGTTTGGTGCTATTGCGCCTGCGGTTATGGAGTAGGTTATCTCGAAAACCTTCTTGTCGGCAACCCGCTCTATCTCCCTTAGCTCGTCAAGGTCCTGTGAGCCATCTATTATCTTGACGAGTATCTTGTTTGCAGCCACGGCCTGGTCTATGACCTCCTTTCCCATGTCCATTATATGCTTCTCCGTGCTCCCGTCAAGTATCCTGTCTAGTATTCCCATTGTTACTCATCTGGACTGAACTCCTTATTTATTATTCTGTAGATCGCCGCCGCTTTCTTCTTTCCCACCTTGTCCACCTCCATGAGCTGCTTCTCATCAGCATCTGCCACACCTTTCAATGTCCCGAAATGTTCTATAAGCCGATGTGCAAGATTCGGGCCGACTCCGGGCAGTGAGCCAAGTATCAGAGTCTGCCACTGGTAGGTAGTATGGGCCTTCTTCCTACCCACTATCCTGGGTCTGTTATCTTCAATATTCTGCTCTCTGTCTGCTAATTTTGAGAGCATTGTCGCAGTTTCTTCTGCACCTGAGGATCTTATCACCTGTACGTTGTGGTCTAGATAGATGCTCAATATAGTCCCAAGGATCACATTCTTCGCGAGCCTGTGCTGCGCGTCGCTTCCCTCTATTATCAACAGCGGCTTTTCGAATCCGGAGCTTAGTCTTTCCAGTTGCTCAAAGAGCCGATTGTCAATTATAGAGTTTTCAAAGTCTGAGACCGTCTTCCTCTCAATGCACATCCTCTTCGAGATAATATAATCGCCTACCGGCAGCTGCGCAAAGCAAAGCTCCGTGCCCGACTTAGAGAGCGCATCTATTATGTCTGCATTGCGTTCCCGATTGTCAACTATTATCTTTAGCTGCTGCATGATTGGTAGAATACTCTTCACATATTTAATTATGCTCTCCTAATTATTTAGCGATCCAATGTCAAGAAAGCTCAGTACGAGGAAGAGGCCCGAAAGGGACGAGCACATGATAAAGGAGCAGCTCAAGATAGAGGAGGGCGTATTCGACAACAGGACTATGATGGCTATATGGCGCATGTTTAACCACAATATAGTCTCACGCATGGACCACATAATATCCAAAGGCAAGGAAGCGGACGTGTATCTTGCCGATTCGGGGAGCTCAATAGCTGGAAAGTACACTGTATTAAAAATATTCAGGATGGAGACCTCCAGTTTCGATAAGCGTGTGGAATATATGTTCGGCGACCCGCGTTTTGACAAGATAAGGAAGAACAACCTGCGCGAGATTGTCGAGACCTGGTGCAAGAAGGAGTTCGGCAACCTGAAGATAGCGCAGATTGCAGAGGTGCATTCTCCAATACCTTACTATTTCAAGGACAATGTTCTTGCCATCGAGTTCATAGGAACTGAGTCTACGCCTTCGCCAATCCTGAAGAATATCGAAGTGAGAGATCCGGAGAGGGTCCTTAGTTCAATAGTTGAGGACATACGAAAGCTCTACAAGGCTGAGCTGGTCCACGGCGATATAAGCGAATACAACATCCTCATGAAGGGTGACAATCCTTATCTCATAGACTTCGGGCAGGCTGTTGTGCTAAGCCATCCCAATGCGGAGAGATTCTTGGAGCGGGATGTAAGTAACATAGCCTCATATTTCAGGAAGAGATATGGCATAAATAAAGATGCAGAAAAGCTACTTTTAGAGATAAGAAAAGGATAGCCTAGAGCTAGACTGCCGGTATCTCGAAGCCCTTTGCCTTTAAAGACTCCTTGTCCATTATGCTGTATCTGTATACTACGTCTCCTCTCTCATTTCCCTGCACTACCCATGGCTTTACGAGCACCATGTCGCCTTCCTTTATCCAGAACTGCCTTTTGAGCCTTCCAGGTATGGCGCATATTCTTTCGTTGTGGTCCGAGCACAAGACTCTGAACTTTGATGCACCCAGGGCATTTATGACCACTCCTATCAGTTCATTATCGCGCGGCAGCATTACGCGCCTTTCCTCAGTAGGCACTTCTCCACGCACACTGGGCCTTTTTCTAAAGGGTTTTCTCTGCATTCAAATCATCAAGAATTCTTTACTGTGTATTTTGCGCCGCACGCCTCGCAAACTATGGTCGTGTATCCGCGATCGGTCAAGAGCACATGTGTATCTGGCTTGTGGCATTCCTTGCATATTATGTAAAGCTCAAAGTATCTCTTCACCTTCTCATTGAGTACGTTCTGCGATATCTTTGCAAGTATTGTCAGCTTCTGATCATCGTATGTTATGGGCGCCGCAAGCTCTTTTGTCAGATACTTTGCTATCTCCGCCTTATCCCTCCTGGCAACATCCGCTATCTGCGATATGTTCTTTACGATGGTCTTGCTGCCCTGCACCAGCGAGTCCACTTCTGGAATCTTGAAGTCAACCTTCTCCTCTGAAAGCTCTGGGAGCTGCGTGAAAGCCTTTTCAAGTAGTTGTTCATAAGTCATGATATCATCATGGTTTTCTAATTATATATAGCTATCTAAGCCGGCGAATTAACGCTAATGTGCATAAAATCGCCAATTGTCTATTGAAGACCAATTTATTTAAGCATTTGTAAGCGATGTATACTAATGCAGCAGAAAGGCGGGAAGCTAGGGGTTTCCCATCCGCAAATCCCCTTCAGGCGGGCCATATGCTATAAGCGTACAATATTGGTATATCGGACCCATGCCAAGGTGTTGACATTCTGCCTTTAGTGGTAGTCCCTTATATGAACCGGGCCAGGCCGGAAGGAGCAACCCTAAGTATAATGTGCTATGCTCTGAAGATACAGGATCGAGCGGAGGCTTGGTCAATCTTATATACCTATATTGTGCAAAATAGCTTCTGCTGCACTGTGCCGGGTTCGCCTAGCGGTAGGGCGGCAGGTTGCTAACCTGTTTGGTCGTAAGGCCTTCACGAGTTCGATTCTCGTACCCGGCGTTTCTACTTAAATCTGACCTTCGGTAGCGCGCCAACAAATTGGAATATCCTATCTCATTCTCTCATTGCACTGATATTCGTGAATTTATATAACCTATAAAATACTGGCACTCCGAAAATCTGAAGATGCATTTAAATAGGAGGCAATTCAAAACTAGTAATGTGATTAAGATGATGCAGAACAAGTCTTCAAAAGTTGCCGCAGCTACGTTGGTTGCAGCGCTATCGGCCGGACCTATAGCAGGTATAGCAGGGGCGTCAACAAATCAGGTGTACAGACCTGAATTTACTGAATTAAAAAGGCCGGAGGTTCATAAGAATGCCACTACAACGATAACGATACATGTGCTAAGAGGCGGCGGTGTATCCGGACCTGAATTCAACGTGCTAAAAAATGCCGTGCTATTACTATACAACGGCAATACTGAGAAGGTGAGGCTTAAGAACGGCGAAGTAACTGTTAAAAATATTGAATTGGGCAATCAGCATGGCGGATATGATATAAGCCTGTGGGGCATAAATAAATCCAATCCATTTGCGCAGACACCTCTAAATGGGTCATCACCAGCATGGTGGTATTCTATGCATATTTCCGTAAGGGGGCCAGGAATCTCCGTGCTGCATCAGGTGCTCAGGCAATATCCTGTCTCAAGTCCATGGATAATAGTCAGAAGCGCCGCCAAGAATCAGTCCGTATACCTAATCGTCTCAAAAGCAACGGCTGCAAATGCCTCTGCTTCTGCTGGGGCATCTGGCGCAACAACTACTACAACTACGGCGCAGTCAACTCCTGCAACGCAGTAAAGTCAGCCACGCAGCGCCTTTAAATTTTCTGTAAGCGGCCTTTGCACTATTATGGTCTCTAGTTGCACGCTTACGAAATTTCTCTCTCCTTCATGCCTCTCTGACATTATTACAGACCATCCTGAGTTCCTGTACATCTCCAACAATTCCTGCTCGAACTGTAGCGGCGTAGCCTTGCGTTTGTCACTATTAGGAAACAACCTTAAAGGAAGCTTATCTGCAATCATCTGCCGATAATCCAATAGTTCATCAACAAAGTTGTTTGGAAGCGACGTCGCAAAGGATATCATGTTTATTCCCCCAGGCTTTGTTGATGCCATCATCTTCTCAACGAAGGCTTTTTTGTCTGATGCTGGTATATATTCAATAACATTGTTTACAAAAATTAGCGAGTAATCTGCGCGCAGGTCTGCATTAATGAAATTTCCAACCTTGAAATTCATATCGCAGCCACTAACAGATTCTGCATTCTTCTTGGCGCTATCTATTCCAACACGCGAAAGGTCTACGCCTTCTACCGAAGAGAAGATTCCTGTTCTGGCCATGAAAATTGCGTCGCTGCCGCATCCGCATCCAACATCTAGCGCGGCGCAACCTGCGGTCATACTGTCCTTTATTCTTGCAAGTCCTCGCACCAAAAAATCGCTAACTTTCCGTTTCGGCACCTGCCTTAGATATTCATTATCAAAATACCTTGCAAGTCGCTCCTCAACGTTCTTACCATCCTTAAAAGCATTTGGCATATGCAGCACAACGCTATTTTGTATAACTCGGTTATAAAAATATGCCGTACAAAAAGCTGCAATGGTCCTTACTTCTTATGCATCTCTGCAGCAACCTGCCTGACCTTGGCTAGCAGCGCCTCCTCTTTATTGTACATCTTGTCCACGAAGTATGGGGTGAACGGGCTGTACCTGTCGAATGGGAAGTAGAGGAAGACCTTCTTGCCCACGCTGTGTGCATGCATCCTTTCGCTGTCCACTCCGCTAGAGTAGACTAGATTTGAAAGATGAACGACAACGATGTCTGACTGGTCTATTAGGTGATAGTCTCGCCTTACCGTCTGGTTTGCTGCAGTCTGCATGATCTTGGAGTCATTCTTGTAGTTCTTGTAAGTGCTCAGGTCCACGCTCCTAGGATCAAATACTATTGCTATTTTCTTGAGCCTTTTTAGGAATCTCTGCAAGTTCCTATACTTCACATCCTTGCTGCTCGTCATAGCAAAGCTTATGTACACCTTTATCATGTCGCGATTGTAAATGAGATTGTAGAGCGTCAGCGGGTCCTCGCCAAGTCCTATTAAATAATTTTCCTTTCCAAGCGTCTTGCTTATCAGATCTGCGGTGTATATCTCGAGCTCAGACCATATCAGCAGCTCGTGCATGTCTATGCTCTCTCCTCTCCAATCTACCTTTCCAAATGTCTTTTCCAGCTCATTTGCAGTGGCTATTACTGTTATGAAAAAATCTGGCTTGAGCTCCTTGAAGTCGCTCATATCAAGCAGATTTATGGGTCCGTTCTTCCACCAGAAAGCCGTATGCCCGTCTATTATATAATCTATTCCGGCATCTCTCTTTATCATGTCGTTTATCTTGTGCAAAGCATTGAGCTTTATCACATCAAGCACCTTCTTGTCAAGATGAAGCAAGGTCTTTGGAGTAAGCTCCTTATTGAGTCCCTTGGCGACCTCGAGCATCTGGTCGACCAGGTTTATTATTCGCAGCGTCTTTCCATGCGCTTTGGCAATCTCGGAAGCCCTGCTCTCTATTGAAATCCTATTAGATCCTGCAACAGAAGTGCTGAATATTATCATGATTAGACTATTGCTCCCTAGCTTTATAACTATATTCTGCAGAAGTCTAAGCGCAAGTTCTTAGTTATCTCCACTGATAATGACTACGGACTTCTTTCCAGAAAGTGTTCCATTCTCAAGCAGCCTAGTGTATCCTGCAAATCCCGCTGCGCCTCCCGGTTCAGAACTAATACCGATATCCTTAAGGTGTCTTACTGCATCACCTATCTGCTTATCGGATACGGATATAGCAATGCCTCTGGTTGCCTTGAGTGCTCTGACGCCTTCAAATCCAAATGTCGGATATCCAACGGCTATTGCATCTGCAAACGTCCTAGGCACGACTCTTTTCACCTCCTGTCCAGACTTGTAAGCCCTTACCAGCGGATTGCATTGACTTGATTGTACTGCGACAATCCGCGGATACTTGTTTATAAGCCCAAAGTTCATGTACTCCTTTAGCGCTTTGTGAATCCCTGCAAGGAGCGTAGCGTTTCCTACGGCAATGAATATGAAATCCGGCGCAATTCCATCTAGCTGATCAATTATTTCAAATGCAAGACTCTTCTGGCCTTCTTTCCTGAAGTGGTAATCGCCACAAACAAACGCCTTATTTTTTTTGGCGAAGGCCTCAGCTGCCCTCATGGAGTCATTAAAGTCGCCATCTACCTTGATCAGTCTGGCTCCGTACTCCTTTATCTTAGCCATCTTGTTTTTGTTGCCGCTCCTTTCCATGAATACCGTCGCCTGTATCCCTGCAACTTTTGCATATCTTGATATGGACATTCCCATATTTCCTGTAGAGGCGCAGCATACCTTGCGGAATCCAAACTCCAGCGCCTTCGATATCTCGATGGAAGAGCCCCTATCCTTGAACGACTTTGTAGGGTTTTTTGTCTCAAGCTTTAGGAGTACTTCTGTTCCTTTGAACTTTTTCTTAACCAGCGCAGTTGCCCCCTCATCGCTCCTAACTAAATAATTATCTAACGGTAGAAATGGGAGATACTTCCTGCTGCTTATCCTCTTTTTCAGAAAGGACTTTTTAATGCTTATTCCAGAGTAGTCCTCTACCACTTCAAGTATCGAATTACACCTGCTGCACCTAAATGCTGAGCCTTCCTCCTCATGACCACATGCAGTGCATAAAAGTCTATAACGCATTAGTCAACGCCGTTACTAGCTATGGCATGCAAAGTCTAAATATATTATGTAAAAATAAAAAAGGAAAAGAATAACGTAAAAATAAAAAATAAATCCGTTTTGCTACCTTATTGGGTGTCGTTTCTTACTGTGGTTCTTCTTCGCTTGGAGC
>JAJZRI010000007.1 GCA_021802765.1 Microcaldota archaeon
ATTAGGTTTGAAGCTCTTAACATTTGAAACCTGTTCAGATAATACTGATGCAAATGAAAAATTTAGTAAGCAATCTGCATCTAAGAACCTAAATTTCATTTTTTAGTCACTCATAGCTCAAAATAAGCTCAGCTGTATCTTTTTCGATTATACCTGCATCTTTAAGCACTTTTATGTACTTTTCTTTATTAGATTTGAAGTGTTCTTTTATCTCGGATTTGGAGGTAAAATACGACTTAACATCATTTGGTATATATGGATTATAATATATGAAAAATACTAGTGTTTTGGAGTCAACCTTACTAAGCAAATTTAGGATATCATCAACTAAAAATTTAACATCTGCATCAAGTTTGCCCAATTCAGATACACCTTTTGGAGTAGCTTTAAATTCGGATTCTGATTTTCGGTCCAAAAATCCTCTGCTTACCAAAGTGTCAATTTCACCATCTACACTTTCAGAATAAGGACCATACTTGTAAGGCACCATATCAAATTTTTGAGCTATAAGTCCAAAATCGATGTTTTTATACTGAGAATATCTCCATAAAAAATAAAACACGGCTTTTTGTAATTTAAACTTATCAATAAGGTTGTTACTAGATAGATAGATTATTACATTATCAACTAATTCATACAGCGAGCTTGAGCTTAGTTGGGGCCTAAAACCGGACATACTTACTAGTATGTAATTAGATTTAAATAATACTTATGCAATAAAGTATTATGCGAATAAACGTTGACGAAGTGGCTTCCGAAGTTGACTTTAGTGCACTTAGTATAAAAAATCTAGAGGATGTAGAGCAGAGGTTACCGTCGCGTGCATTCAAGAGAGTATATGGACTTTCAAATGCCCCACACATAAATGAAGTGGTTTTGAACGTTAAGCGAGAACATATTGGCAAAGATGCAGATAATTCAGAATTGGAAGAAAAATTAAAGAAAGCTTCAACTAAAGATGAAGTAAATATAGTAACATTTTTTGGGGGCAAGGATGTTGATCTTAAAGACCTACTTAAATATAGAGACGTTGGACTCCTTGCATCTTTTGAAAGTTTATACAATGATCATCTAGTTTCACTTCCATTTTCGTTAAAGTTTAGACAAGAAGACTTTGAATCTGAAAAAATAAACAAAGAGATTATGACATACTTATCTGATTTTATTGGTTCTAGCAAAAATAAGAGAAATATATTGGGATATGTGCCTGCATTTTCCTGGTACAGAGATATTGAAAAATTAGTTGAGTTTTATTCGGATAAATTAGGTAGCAAGGCATATGGAACCGGCAATTATACGTACGTGCCTTTATTAATAGATTATAAAAGCTGTAATGTCGATAGATTTAAGAGAGCTACAATAGCATTGAATGAACTTAAGAAAAAATACATGGAAGGAGGCTACTATTTGATGTATTATGGATTGGGTATATCTACTCCGAGAATGGGAATTAAGAAACAGGTTAATACAAATATTAAAGAGTACAAAGAAACCTTAGCTAAAGAATTTCTTTTGTCATTCTTAGGTTTTGATATAATAGGAAGCTCGCACGCTAAACCAACATATCCTAGATCTAGAGCAATACCTCCGGAACCCAAAAGAGTTGGGGAGTTCTCTAAGGCAGACTTTTTCTATTACCCTACTAAAGAAATGAGACTACCGCAAGTGCAAAAAGTAAGAAATCTAGAGGCACAAAACGAATATCTTGATACTTTAAGTACTGGATTAATAAGAGAAAGAGAAATGCCAATAGATGAACTTAGAAAGAGAAAGGATGCTAGCGATTATGTCAATAGTTATTGAATTATAGTCGAACAGTGATTATTTATAAAACAAGTAAGACAAGGACTTAAATTGTGAGGAGGTTTTGTGGCACTAAATTCTAAAGAAAACTTGGATTCGAACACAGGATTTGACGTCGATAAAAAGAAACGGGGAGTCCGTGATTTGAACACGGGTCTTGAACTCCCAAAGCTCAAAGCCTACCAAGCTAGCCTAACTCCCCGCGATTTAGTATGAGCCTGTGCACATTTATAAAATCAGTCACTGCTTCTTTTTCTTCTGGCCAGGCATCCTTCCCTTGGGCTTGGGTATCTTTAGACCAGGGAACATGTCCATGAGGGTGTCTGGGCTTACTTCAAGATCCACTTTTAGGTTCTGGAGCATTCTGCTGAAGAGATGTATCACTGCTGCGCCCCTTATTGATTGGTCTGTTATGGATTCGTCTATCTGCTTCTTGGCCTCCGAAGAGCGAAGTATCTGCGTTATCTTTTCCAGGTTTGCGGCGCTCTTTCTCATGTTTCCGGTTGCTTCTGCCGCGTAAATGTCAAGATTGTCAGTGTTGACTCCGAGTATCTGCGGGATCTTCCTGTCGGTTGCCAGGCGTATCGATGATAAATGCGCGGATACCTCCTCTGGCTTTGTGCTGCCGTCTATAGAGAGCTTCTTTATCGATACCCATTCCTTATACTTGGCCATGAAGGATATTCCTTCTGATGGGAATGGCACGGAAGTGCTTGCCTTCTGAGCAGGCGCGCTTGCGGCGAAGGCCTTGTTGTCCTTGCGCACATACCAATCAAGCCCCAGCCTATTTAGAGCCGCCCTGAAAAGATATGCCTTGGCAAATGGCTTGAGCTCCTCCCTGCCTTGCGCTGCCTTGTTTATTTCAGGCTCGGCGCCTGCCGATCCAAGAGACTTGTAAGCAGCGACAATTGCAGAATAATCGTTCTTTGGCAGTGACTTTGTAAAAATCTCGGAGTATGCATCAAGGGAGTTTGTATCTATCCCAAGCACTTCGAAGGCCCTCTTTGAGACGTCCTCCCTGACTGCTGCAAGATATGCCGAGACGTCCCTTGGCTGCGTCGAGCTTGTGCAGTTTATGCTCCTTGCGACTACCCATCCCTTGTACCTAGCGAAGAAATCTATCGAATCGGAGCTTTCTGACATCTATTCTACCAGAAGAAGTTGTTTTATTGATGCGGGATTATGTAGTATCCGGATGCCTTCTCCCTTACTACCCTCTTTATTACGCCCTTCCTGTCTAGCTCCACAAGCACGTTGCTTATCATGCTCTTGGGCCTGTTCGTCTTTTTTGCTATGTCGTCAGCAGTCTTCTTCTTTTCGTCGCTTGTGGCGCCGAGGTCCTTCATTGCCTGGAGAACTAGGCTCTCCATAGGATTCAAATCTACCATACAATCACTCTAAACAATTACTTCTTGACCCTCTTGTCCTTCCTCTTCGCCCTCATGTAAGTGGAGCCGCACTTTCTGCACTTGGCTACGCCTACCTTGTTCCTTGCTTTGCACTTCCTGCATATGACCATCCGTGTCAGAACGCGGTCTGCTAGTGGAAATTTACCCATGATAAACACCATAATCTAAGTGTATAGACAATTCTTTTACCTGACAAAGATATTTAAAATGTTCTCTGCTTTTGCGCGGCGCACTATCGTTAAGCGGGCGCGGGACTGATACGGCAGTCGGGTATTTATAGCTTCTTCTGTTATAGGCTATATGCCGGTGCGGTATTCCTTTTAAGCACCTGCAACAACAGGTTTTGGTACATTTATGGTAAACGCAATAGAGCTCACAGTCGCAGATGCCCTGGTGACAGACTCCGGTAGGAGCATTGCTAGGATAGACTCCAAGTCTAGGCAGGCTCTTGGCATAAGCACGGGAGATGTCATAGAGATAAAAGGGAAGGTGAAGTCCACTGCGGCAGTTGCGTGGCAGGCCCACCCAAGCGATGAAGGATTAGGATTCATAAGAATTGACGGTTACCTAAGGCAGAATCTTGGGGTCGGAATAGGGGACAAGGTATTCGTATCTAAGGCACTGGTAAAGGATGCGGAGCGCGTGGTGATAGCCCCGCCTCCAGGCCAAAAACCACCACTTTCTCCAGACTTCGCAGAGTATGCCAAGAGAAGGCTTGATGGAAGGCCTCTTGCAAAGGGCGACTCCGTGCCAATACCTATGTTCGGCATAGTGTTTAATTTCGTGGTCATACAGGTGCTTCCGCACGGCATAGTCCGCGTAGGCAGCGCTACCAACTTCGTAGTAAGGAACGAGCCTGTGCCTGAATCTTCTGTGAAGATAGGGGACGTGCACTACGAGGACATTGGAGGACTTGACGACGCCAAGCAGAAGATAAGGGAGATGGTGGAGCTTCCGATAAGATATCCGGAGCTCTTCCAAAAGCTCGGCATAGAGCCACCAAAAGGAGTGCTCCTATACGGCGCACCAGGGACGGGAAAGACGCTGCTTGCAAAGGCGGTGGCCAATGAGAGCGATGCTAATTTCATATCAATATCGGGACCCGAGCTCGTCTCGAAATTCGTCGGAGAGAGCGAGGAGAAGCTCAGGGAGATATTCAAGAGCGCAAACGAGAAGGCGCCATCAATAATCTTCATGGACGAGATCGATGCGATAGCCCCGAAGAGGGAGGAGTCGACGAACGAGGTCGAAAGGAGGATGGTGTCGCAGCTGCTAACCCTAATGGACGGAATGGGCCAGCGCGGCCAGGTCATAGTCGTTGCGGCGACTAACAGGCCAGACGCAATAGATCCTGCACTGAGAAGGCCGGGGAGGTTCGACCGTGAAATAGAGATCGGCGTACCCAACCGTGATGCAAGAAAGACGATACTTCAGATTCACACGCGCAACATGCCGCTGACAGACGACGTTCATGTGGATGAGCTTGCAAACATGACGCACGGCTATACCGGGGCAGACCTTAACGCGCTGGTGCGCGAAGCAGCGATGTCAAGACTTAGGGCAGAGATGCCAAAGATAGTCAACAAGCAATCTGTGCCAAGCGAGGTCCTGGAGAGCCTCAAGGTCTCAAGGGAAAACTTCGTAGAGGCAATGAGAAACATACAGCCTAGCGCACTAAGGGAGGTCTTCGTTGAGAGACCCAATGTCCACTGGACAGACGTCGGGGCACTTGAATCGGTAAAGGAGGAGCTAAGGGAGTCCATAGAGCTTCCGCTCACCCATCCAGAATCATTTGAGAAGATGGGCATACGACCAGTGAGAGGACTTTTGCTTGTCGGACCGCCAGGTACAGGAAAGACGCTGCTTGCAAAGGCGGTGGCGACGGAGAGGGAATCAAATTTCATATCGATAAAGGGTCCAGAGGTAATAAGCAAGTACGTTGGTGACAGCGAAAAGACGGTCAGGGAGATATTTAGGAAGGCAAAGCTTGCCGCGCCGTGCATCATATTCATAGACGAGATAGACTCGATAACACATTCAAGGGGCGGGGAGGAGGGGGACTCCCGAGTATCTGAAAGAGTCGTAGACACGCTGCTCATAGAGCTCGATGGTCTGCAGGAGCTCAAGAATGTAGTAGTGCTTGCAGCGACGAACAGGCCTGAAGACATGGATCCTGCGCTTTTGCGTCCCGGAAGATTCGACAAGATAATAGAGATACCGATGCCTGATGATGCTGCAAGGATAAAGATATTCAACATACACACCAAGAAGATGCCTCTTGACAAGGACGTTAACATAGAGGACCTTGCAGCGGCGACGGAGAACTACACCGGCGCGGAGATAGAGAACGTGTGCAGGGAGGCCGGCATGAATGCCATAAGGCACAAGCGCGATGTGGTCAACAAGTCAGACTTCGACCACGCGCTAACAGAAGTGCATCCTGCGGTGCCAAGGGAGCTTTCCGAGAGGATAAGCAGGTTCAAGGAGGAGCCACAGAGCATGTACAGATGATTTATTACGCTAAGATGATTTTATGAAAATAGTGTTTTCCGACAAGAAGACTGGAAAGACGGCGCAGGCAGAGATACCTAAGGGCAGCGAGGGGCTGCTGATGGGCAGGAAGATGAACGAAGTGGTCGATGGATCAGTAGCTGGACTAGACGGATACAAGCTCCTTATAACTGGACTAAGCGACTCGGCAGGCAGCCCGTCAAGGCCGGAGATAGACGGGACAAGAAAGGCGAAGGTCCTTGTCGCAAATGGCCCTGGGATGGCAAGACCTAAGAAGGGATTCAGGTCGAGAAGGAGCGTCAGGGGGAGCGTGATAAGCACCGACACGGCCCAGATAAATACAGTTATAACCGAGTACGGGTCAAGGCCTGTCGAGGAGATCTTCAAGCCGAAGGAGGCCAAGAAGGAAGAATAGAATTGAAATGATTCAAATGTTAAAGCAGAGCGAATTCAACATAGGGACCCTTGGCCACGTGGACCATGGGAAGACAACGCTTACTTCTGCGATAACGCACCAGTGGACCGACACGCACAGCGAGAGCGTGAAGAGAAGCATGACGATAAAGCTCGGTTACGCTGACGCGCTGATAAGCAGGTGCGAGGGAAAGGAGGGTGCTAGGTACACCACAGAAGAGAAGTGCCAGGACGGCTCTTTGCCGACACCTGTGCGCAGGATATCCCTTCTTGATGCGCCTGGGCACGAGACGCTAATGGCAACAGCGATAGCAGGATCGAGCATAATAGATGCCGCTATGTTTGTCATATCTGCGTCTGAGCCGTGCCCTATGCCTCAGACCAGAGAGCACCTGATGATAATAAATGCGCTCAACATAAGCAGGGTGATTGTGGTGCAGACCAAGATAGACATAGTCGGGATCGAGAAGGCAAGGCAGCACTACAACCAGATAAAGCAGTTCCTCAAAGGCAGCAAGATAGAGAACGCGCCGATAGTTCCGGTTATGGCGAACAAGAACGTCAATGTAGATGCGGTGCTTGAGGAGATAGTCAACCTAAAGCTCCCTGAGCGCGACCTCAAGTCAGATCCGGTCATGTACGTGGCAAGGTCTTTCGACGTGAACAGGCCCGGGACGCAGATAAAGGATATCAAGGGAGGAGTCATAGGGGGATCGATAATAAAGGGAAGGTTCAAGGTGGGCGAGGAGATAGAGATAAGGCCCGGGATAAACACGGCAAAGGACAAGACCAAGAGGGAGTCATACGAGCCCATCTACACTAAGGTGGAGAGCCTCTCGGCTGGAAAGTACCAGCTTGACGAGGCTCAGGCTGGCGGACTAATTGCAATAGGCACGGAGATCGACCCGGCGCTCACAAAGGCTGACGGGCTTGTAGGGCAGATAGTCGGGCTTGCAGGCAAGCTTCCTGAGCCTACGCAGTCGGCGGAGCTCCAATTCGTCTCTCTAAACCGCAATGACATACCCAAGCAGGCATTCCGTGACGGCGAGCCGCTTTTGATGGGAGTTGGAACCGGCACGGTTGTAGGATACGTTAAGAAGGCTAGGAAGGACAGGCTGAGCGTTGATTTCAAGCACATGATCTGCATAGACAAGGATGCCAAGATATCGGTGCTTAGGAACTTTAGCCAGAGATGGAGGCTCTCGGGCTACGGAACGCTAAGATGATCATCCGAAGATAGGAGTCCTTGACTTGCTGGCCTTGAGCGGCTTTCCTGATTTATTATTCTTCTGGATCTCCTTGAGCTCCCTTTCAATATCATCAAGAAGCCGCTGCTTGTCGGCAGCTGTCCTGAACCTATTGTACCGCTTAAGGCTTGGAGTGAATCCGGATGCGTGCGGATGCCCGCCGCCGCCGAACCTATTGGCCAGCTCGGTGAGCTCGTTTCTAACGCTGCGCATGTGCCCCCTTCCCTCGCTGGTGTTGACATATATGCCTATGTCCTTGCCGGTCTTCTCCATCAGCTTCATGCACGCATATGTCTTTTGTATGTCGCCGGCAAATCCCATCGCTATGTCGTCTCCCAAATAGATGTCCTTGAGCATCTTCTTGGTGTTCCTGTCATTTATCTTCCTGTAGGCGTTCGCATCCGCCCTTATCTTTTTGTCAAGCAGCCTCCTGCCGGTTAGTACCTTGACCATGTGCCTGAGGCCGCTTATGTTCCTCTTTGCACCCTGCATCCTATAGAGCGCTATGCTTAGCGCGTATGCACCGACGAGGTCGTACTCTTTTTTGAGCTTGGGCCTTATCGCAAAATCGGAGAAGTGAACTATCCTGCAGAAGTATTTTGAGAACTTGTCATTTAATCCAAGCTCCTTTCTTGTTATCTCGGTTGCGCAGAGGAGCTCGTTCTCGCCTATTATGGATATGTCGCACAGCGGTGTGAGCTCCTTTATTGCGGCTCTTGCCCATGGGTGGTGGTCGAACCAGAAGACCCTTCCGCCCCTGTGCTTTATCGTCCTTAATATCTCCTTGAATATGGGCACGGTCTTCTCATTAACCCCCAAATCAGTTATGAAAAGGGACGTGCCCTTCTCTGCCTCCTTCTTTATGGCGCCTCTTATGGCATTTAGACTTTCTGTGGAGTAGTCGCTGAAGAAGATGTTATTTGGGTCCACACCATACTTTATGTTTATTAGTGCGGCGCTGCCCACGCCGTCTATGTCGCTTGCGTGGGATATGATCATTATTCCCTTATCCATAGATTAATGATTTGCATGCCCGTTTTAATAAAGATATTGCTCCCAGTACGCAGGGAATTTGATATGCATAGGACATAATCACTCTTCATGCGCCTTGATTGTTGGCATCCAATTTTCCCGCCTTCGCAGCATTATGGGCAGCCAAATCCTTCACGTCGGAGGTTTTTTGGTTTACGTCGATAATGTTTAAACCATTACCTCCCTTCCCTTCCTTTGATTAAATATCTCTTTATCTCGGATGAGGGGCGCACGCGGCGCAGGAGCGCAGGATTTGATTAAATAAGAGTCTAGGATGTTATTGGAATTATTTTAGGTTATTCGACGACAGATTTTGCGATGTTTAATCAAATTGGATATGTGTGAGAAGGAGGAAAAAGTGATGAAATATTGGTGTGGTAGGTGTGTTTCGGGGTGGTTTTGAGGTGTTTTGTGGATTTGTTTGATGGTTTGCTGCAGACTGCTGATGCTGCCTAGTTGAGTTAACTTTCAAAAAGAGGCTTTACCGAGAATCTATGAGAACTAGGGGGCCGGAAAGGCTTAGGCTAGACCTACAGAAAGCGAAGCGTCTGCAACAATTATTATGACGAAATAATATCAATCCCATTTTCCTCCGAAAACACAGGAGGCAAGGATTATAAATTTCACCTGATATACCCTTTCTATGCGGCAGAACAGAATTAGTCCAAGGACGAATGCTACTACGTCGCAAAAATCCCAGAGAGAAAGAATATCTGAGTCTAAACTTTCTGGAAAAAAGCCCAATCAGAAACCAATCCTGAGTTCATCGTCGAAGTCACAGTCCGCCATGGAGTACCTGATGACCTACGGCTGGGCAATTCTAATCATCGCAATTGTCATGGTCGCCCTCTTCCAGTTGGGCGTCTTCAACGGAACATTCTTTGCCCCGCGCGCAACCGCTGGTGCATGCGAGGTGTATCGGAGCGTGGAAGGAATAAATCTTGTCGGGCAGTGCCAGGGAGAGCTACCGCAGTTCGTGGCGCAGTTCAGTGGAACAGAAAATAGCTATATAGAAATTGCCAATCCAATAACAATAAATGTAAATCAGTACAGCTATACCGTAAGCGCTTGGATATATACCACTAAAGTTGACTCGTCTGATGCACAGACAATATTTAAGGGAATTAGCAATAATTATGCTGCTTTCGGTTTGAGCTTAAATTCTCCAGGACAAAACGGCGTTTGCGGCTGGGTGTATGGCATCTGTGGATCGTCAGTCTGCGGCCCTGAAACGTTAGTTAATCCAAACCAATGGTATTTTGTTACAGGTGTCTGGTCAGTAAGCACAACTTATGCAGCTATTTATGTAAACGGCAAATTTGCAGGAAATTGCGCTGGAGCCACAAGCCCTTACTCCGGAACATCCCAACCAGAAATTGCATCAGGACCGGATCTCAACAGTTATAATACTGCTTTTCAAGGAGATATATCCAACGTCCAAATCTACAACACCTCCCTTTCTGCCAATGAGATAAGTGCGCTTTATACCGAAGGAATCGGGGGCGCACCTGTCGACCCTACGCACATCGTAGGTTGGTGGCCACTCAATGGCAATGCGCAGGACTACTCTGGGAACAACAACGGCGGCGTCCCAACAAATGTCGTTTATACCTCTTCGTGGGCTTACGGCTATACGGCGTCTTGAGATAAGGGAATAAATAAAAGCTTTATATCTGATTTATACTTTATGTCGTTCAAGTCGCAGTCCGCCATGGAGTACTTGATGACATACGGTTGGGCCATCCTCATCATTGCGATAGTCATGGTCGCCCTCTTCCAGTTGGGTGTCTTCAACGGGACATTCTTTGCCCCGCGCGCAACCGCAGGCGCATGCGAGGTGTATCGGAGCGTGGAAGGAATAAATCTTGTCGGGCAGTGCCAGGGAGAGCTACCGCAGTTCGTTGCGCAGTTCAACGGACAGAATAGCTACATAAACATAAATAACTCTACAGTATTTGATTTTAATGGATTTACCCTGAATGCATGGATTAGACCTGTTCCCAACGGCATAATTGGGTATACTGACGAAGGCATAATAAATAAAAACGGAAACATTATAGGAAGCCCGTCTGGCTCTTCAGAAAGTTATCTTCTGACACTTGAACAAGGTCCATCATACCCGCCGTATATAAGTCCTTCGGGTTTTGTAATAACGAGTAACGGCGAAATGTGGATAGGTAGTGGATTAACTCCAAGTGCAAATTATTGGTATTTTATTACATTATCTTTTGATAAAACTACCTATCTCGAAAAAATATACGTAGATGGTGTTCTTGAAAATTCTTTATCTGCTAACGGACCTATAGTAAACAATAATGCAGCTTTAGGTATCGGGGGGCGGGGTAGTGCAAGCGGACAGCCCTATAGGATATTCAATGGGTTGATAGCAAACGTTCAAGTTTATAATGCAACCCTTTCAGCTAATCAGATAGGTGTATTGTATCAGGAAGGTGTAGGCGGCGCGCCTATCGACCCGACGCACATCGTAGGCTGGTGGCCGCTCAATGGCAATGCGCAGGACTACTCTGGGAACAACAACGGCGGCGTGCCGACAAATGTCGTTTATACCTCTTCGTGGACTTCTGGTTACACGCAGCCTTAGAAATGCATTGCGCTTGGCAATTCATTAACTTCTAGTGCACGCTGGGGATTAAAAAGACCTGGCAGGTCTTTGCACAACCACTCGAAAGAATTAGTGAGTAGAAAGGGCCCTCTGGGGAGGAGGGCCTCATTTCCCTACTGTGGAGGTGATATGATTAGTGCATTAGTCGCCTTGCCAGCATCAAATCTGTAGTAAACCTTGTGACCCAATTGATCCTTCTTTAGCAGCCCGATCTTGCAGAGCGCATTTAGCCTTGCGCAGGCCGCGTTGCGGCCCTTGTAGTTCATGTGCTGCTTGACCTGGTCTGCGCATGCCATTGACTTATCGCTCGTGGCTATGAAGTCCAGGATCTTCGCATCTATGTATGAGAGAGGTATCTCTGAGAGCACCGGGGCGCCTGCTTGGCCCTCTACCGTCTCGTACTCGGAGTCGAGCTTATGCTCGAGCTGGGAGACCTTCTCGGTGAGACTCACAAGAAGCTTGTTGGTCCTCTCCCTCTCCTCCACCAGGAATTTAATGTAAGATGACAGGCCCTGGGACTGCGCTTCTTCAGGAACCCGCTCACCCTTCTCGGAAAGGGCTTTTATCCTCTCCTTGATTTCGATGAGCTCGTTCTCTATTTGATCCTTCCTTAGCGACATCCCAACCACCATCAGTCTTGAATCATTCATGCACTGTTCGCGACGCCTTCGAGAAGCAATCGCGAGAGAATCATGAACGAATCATATCTATGATGATATTGATATTTAAAGCTTTCTGAACCTTTGAGGAATTCCACTGTTTGGAGAGAGGAAAAGCAGTCAGCCGCATCTTGCGATATCTTTATAGTCATTCTACATTCAAATATAAAAATGCTTCTGGCTGCTTGAGATGGAACACATACTAATACCGCACAAAAGGGCCGCACTCCTCGACGTCAAGACCCTCGAGAGGCTCAGGGAGACCTTAAAGTGCAAGATAGAGCTATCGGACAACGATGTGCTCATAGAGGGCGAACCTTATGACGAATACAACGCCAAGAACGTGATACACGCCTTCGCACGCGGCTTCGAATTAAGAAAGGCCTTGCGCCTGCTTAACGAGGACGTCTTCTTCCAGATGGTAAATCTAAAGGACCTCTTTAAGAGCAAGGACCAGCTCATGCGGATAAAGGCAAGGATAATAGGCGAGGAGGGCAGGGCTAAGGAGTACATAGAATCCGTAAGCGGAGCGGACGTTGCGGTCTTTGGCGGAACGGTAAGCACGATAGGCACTGCCGACGAACTCAAGGTGGCCAATGCTGGAATACAGGTAATCATAGATGGCGGAATGCATAAAACTGCGTACATGGTAATGGATAAGGAAAAGCAGAAGATCATAAGGGGTGAATTGCATGCCTAATAGCGTCGTAGACGCGGACGTAATATTCAAGGAGCTAAAGACCAACTCGATATCCGAATTCTTCAGGAAGAACAGCCAGATGCTTGGATACTCCGGGAAGGTCAGGTCGCTCACTACTGTGGTGCATGAGTACGTAACCAACTCGCTGGACGCATGCGAGGAGGCCAATATACTACCTGAGATAATCGTCGAGGTAAAGCAGATAGCCGAGAGCAAATACTCAGTAAAGGTCACGGACAACGGGCCTGGGATACCGACAAAGATAATGGGCAGGGTGCTTGCCACGGTCCTTTCAGGCACGAAGTTCCACAGGTACATGCAGCAGAGGGGACAGCAGGGGATCGGGGGATCAGGATGCACACTCTTCTCGCTGATAACGACGGGGAAGGCGATACACGTAAGGTCCGGGACCGGAAGGGGCGCATACGAGTGTGACCTTAGCATAGACATAAAGTCGAACAGGCCGCTCATAACTAACATGGTCGAGATAGACAAGGCATTCAAGGGGCTTGAGATATACGGGGAATTCGGGGAGGTGAAATACGAGAGCAGCGACCATGGCATATACGAGTACCTAAGGAGGACGGCGCTCTCCAATCCGCACGCGACAATAAGGCTCATCGATCCGGAGGGAAAGAGCTTCAACTTCATAAGGTCGGTCACGGAGATGCCCACAAGGGCGAAGGCATCAAAGCCGCATCCGCTGGGCATAGGCACAAACGACCTCCTCGAATTTGCGCATGCAAGTGAGAGCAGGAAGATATCATCATTCCTGGTCGAGACATTCTCAAGGCTAAGCCAGAACAAGGTGGAGGAGTTGAAGGGGATAGTAGGAGAGCTGGATTTCGACAAGGATCCAAGGAAACTCACCTGGGACGAGGCAGAGAAGCTTGTGAACTCGTTCAAGCAGGTGAAGTGGATAGCACCGGACCTGGACTCGCTCTCTACAATAGGCAAGACGCAGATAGAGGCCACCATAAAGAACATACTTAATCCGCAGTTCATGAGCATAACCGAGAGGAAGCCCAAGGTCTTTAGAGGAGGGATCCCTTTCGTTGTTGAGGCAGGTATTGCATACGGAGGCAGTGCCGGTAAGACTACGGAGGTCGGATCGCAGGGAGTCCTGATAAGGTTCGCAAACAAGGTTCCGCTCCTCTTCGACGGCTCGGTCTGCGCGATAACAAGCGCTGTAAACGACATACAGTGGAAGAGGTACGGGATAAAGGAGTTCGACCAGGAGCCCATAAGCGTAATGGTCAACGTATCAAGCGTATATGTGCCTTATTCCGGAGTGGGAAAGCAGGCGATATCGCAGGAGATGGAGATAATAGAGGAGATCAAGCTTGCGGTCATGGACTGCGCCAGGGGACTGCAGCGATACATGAGCGGGCAGAAGAACAAGTCCATACAGACCTCCAAGTACAACACGATAATGAAGTACGTGAGCCAGCTCTCGGAGAACCTCAGCGAGATAACGGACCTTAAGAAGGCCGACATAGAAAAGGAGCTCAAGGCCCTAATTGATAGCAGGTACAAGAAGCTGCTGGAGGTGGAGGCCGCCGAGGAGGCGAAGGCACAGGAGGAGGCTGAAGGTGAGGAAGAGGAGGACGTCGGCTCTGCTGAAGAAGAATGAGCCCCTTATCTGCATTGATCCTACGTATCCTTAGAGCTTGAGATTGGAGAGGTTGTAGGAGTCTATTAGCTTTAGGTTCCCGTATGCTATTGCCATCTTTATTATCTCCGCATTCTTGCCATATGCCCGATAGAGCTTGTCCAGGAATGTGAGCCTTGCCTCCTCATCTAGGAAGACCAGGAACGCCTTTGTCTTCTGGTTTATCTCGATGTCCCTTACCTTCATGTCGGAAGAGTAAATCTTTACGTAGTTCTGAGTGCCCTTGTTTGTGACTATGACATCGGTCCTGCTTGATGCGCCAAGCTCGGTCATTAGCATGGCATTGGATATGCAATAATCTTTGAGCTTGCGGTATATCGTGAGATATTCCATGCTGTATCCGGACTCCTTTATCCACTTGGTCGGCGCATAGTAGTCATCCGCCATCTTTACTATGTCCTTCTCGACCAGGTAGTTAAGTATGGAGTAGGTATTTCTGAGAGTTATGGTCATTCTCGTATTCCCATACTTTATGTTGTTGCTTATGCCTGACTTGAGCTCCTCGGCCGTCAGAGGCATGTAATGCCACCTATAAAGGGCATTGACCTTATCGAATACCAAGACCATAGAGTCTGAAGATTCCTTTGCATGCTCCAGTTTTGCAGGTTTTATGTCAGGCACGTCTATGTAGTAGTCGTCCACATTCGGAGGCACTAGCACCTTGTTAAGTATTATTATGACTATCGCAGCAACTATGAATGCGACGTATAGGGGAGGCACGTTTATTGCGGTTGTTGAAGGATAGTTATATGGGACCGAGTAGTTCTCGCCCATCACCTCCACTGAGAAGGTGCCGTTGCCATGGCTTATGTAGGTATCCTTGGGGAGCGCGTATCTAAAGGCGCCGTTCTGTATTACACCGTTTACAGGATAGGCGCCGTTTATGCTGGCAGTGTACGCAACGCCGCTCACAGGATGGCCGTTGCTGGATGCCAAGAATGAGAAGGTGGCGTTTGGGAAATCAAAATTGCTCTGCGTTATGCTGGAGTTGCTCACATAGAACAGCGCTGACGAATATATCAGGCCCTTCTGGTCGCTTAGCCTTGCCACATAGTATCCGCTTGGCAGGAAGAACTGCGGGAATTCATACACTGCCTGCTGGCCAGTCTGCCCCATGTATATCGGATTGCTCTGAGCGCTTGATAGGTTGCTTGAAAGGACTAGTACAAAGGTGGAGACCGTAGCGTTCTGTGACTGATTGAATACCTGAGCGCCAATTGTTAGTGGCTGTGAAAGTCCGACGACTGCAGGCATGCTAAGCAGTCCGTTCTGCCGCAGGCTGTACCTGAATGGCAGCTCGAGGTCCCTAAAGCCCGAAGGGTTCGACAGGTTGAGCATGAGCAGCGCATAGGAGCTGTTTATCTCATCAGATACAGATGGATAGTACTTTATTGCAGTGCTTGTGGTGAAGAGAGTAGTAGTTCCGGAAGGCGCGCCGGGTATACTCACAGTGCCGGTCGCCAACGGGGTCATCCAGAATCGCGACTTGAGTGCCTTTGCTATGTCTAAGGCCAGGTTTTCTACGCTGTTGTTCCATCCGACTGACGGATAATTTGAGAATAGGACAAGTGTGCCATTTAGTATCGGCGTTGCATACACATGTCCAAGGCTGCTACCGGACTTGAGGGCAAAGGTAGGCGTGCTGAAGAAGAAGATGCTGTTGGAGGAGCTTGATGCGGTGAAGTTTGAGTATGGGAGCAGGGCGGAATATTCCTGGACAGTGTTCTGCATTGCCTGGCCGCTGCAGGATACGGATCTTGAGAAGTTCCTCCCTACATAGATCACCGTATCACCGTTGCCGAGTAGGGTCATTATTGAGATGTTCTCGTAGTTTGTGCACTTCTCATTATAAGTGGAATTGGGCAGGAGGATGTTTGGTATGAGACCGGATGGGATTATGACTGTAGAATTATGGGGTATTGTTGAGAGCTTGTTTATATCAACATAGTTGAGGCTAGAGCTTCCAAGGTATAGGCCATATCTATGCATTGATGCATTGAGCGCTACGAAGAGGCTAGAGCCTATGAAGCATTGAACGCAGTAGCCCTCAAGGTTTACCAGGTATACGGGCTCAGATGGATTTGACGGATATATCGCAACGGTGAGGTTTGACGAGGATGAGTTTGACTGCGAGTAGCCCACCTTTGCGTAACCTACAAGGTAGTTTGAGTTGTTGTATGTGAGCATGCCGTACTGGGATATTGAAAGGCTACCGGATATGGGTCCTGTAGGGGTGGCGTTTACTGTAGGAAGGGACCGTATCTGGCCCTGCACATAAAGCACAATGCCACCGACTATCAGAAGCAGCACTATTGCAACAATTATTATTGTATTTACAACGGACCGGGACTTCTTTATCGGTTTTATTCCAGAGTCGTTGCGCCATGCAGACCCTGTGAAATCTTTTCCATCAGCCATCAAACTTCACTTAGTTGGAATCGATCGGCTTCTCCTTAAGCAGATACTTCTTTATCAGTGAGTCGACGAACCTTGAGAACTTGTTGGACTCGTCCTTGAGCGGCTTCTTTATTATGCAGACCTTTACGTTGCTCACGGTCCTGTTTATGTTCACATAGTACACTGCCATTACTATCACTTAGCTCTTCAACTCAATATAACCCAGCGAGACCATCTTATCGAGTATCTGCTCCACCCGGGTTGGTGAGAGATTGTGGTCCTTTGAGAATGCAATCACGTCTATTGAACTGTTGTGCACGGTGATCCATTCCTCCACAAGCGCCATGAGCGACTCGTCGCTGTATTTTTGGAGCGCGCCTAACTGCTCCCTAATCACTTTATTCTCTTCGACCAGTTGCGCTGATTGGAGGGTAAGGTTCCGGTTGGACGCAGATATCTCTATGTTTATCCTCTTCTGCTCCCTGTAATCTGTAAGGAGTGAATCGTACTTGTTGTAAAGGGAGGTGTAGGTCTGCGAGAGCCCAGATACAAGGCCTTCGAGTATCGAATCCACATACTGTATGAACTTCACCTGGTTTATGGTATACCTGTCCGAAACCATTGACAGGACTGAGGACATCTCCTTTAGGACCTCGGCCCTCCTGAGATTGAGGCTTGTGTCGGGTATGAGAGAGTAGGTGAGCGTTAGGCTGTCGGCCTTGAGTTTTATGACGTGAAATAGGTATGGCTTCTTGCTTATGTTCCTGCTCTCCACCTTTGCGAGGGTAAGCTCGGTGGGCTCGAACTGCACAGAATAGAAGGGCAGCTTGCCCAGAGTATCGCGGATGTCATCAAGCGTTCCTGTTAGCTTTGCATCTATGGTGAATTCCTCGACTTTAGGCTGGAGCGCGGCCTGGTCGTTTTGAGGTTGGGCATCTGGCAACTGAACCACCATAACATATGGATATTAGGCATATTTATTGTTTATGCTTAATTTTAGCCGTTTTTTTCTGGTCAGTCGCAAGCCCAGGCGTGTAATTGACCAGGGATATCAGGTAAAGCGCCGCGATGACCAGGACGGAGAGGAGAATTGTATTGATGCTGATTGAGATTATCAGGCCAAGTATGGCGAATATGACACCCAGGGCCACATAGAGGTTCTTCCTAGATGTGAAGCGGTCCCTCTTCTTCTTGTACTCCTCCATGTCCTCGCTGCATACGACAAGGTCGTTGCCCTGCAAGCTATGCGTCACGTTGCCCTTGAACCACCTTAGGGACTGGAGCACGCGGTCATCCCTGATCGCAATTCCATTCTTCCTCTTTCCACACATTATGCAATAAGTCGGCATTCATTCAACCTTTAGCTCGACGAGCTTCCCGAACGTGTTCTTTATCTTCTCCTCCTCAAGCACGTCGAATATATTTGATATCGTGACATCGTCTATGCCGGCGCGCCTGAATAGGTTGACTACATCGTTGTGCTTGAGCCCGGCATTCTGGAGCATTCCAGTGAACATTATGACATTGACGTGCCGGTGCATGCGGTCCAGCTGCGCGAGTATGGAATCGGTGTTCTTGTCGCTGACCTTGAAGCTGGAGAGTATTCTCTTGAGCTCTATCTTGCTTATCGTAAAAGTTCCTCCCATATCATTCACCATAGCTAAATGCCCGGGTTATCAGCTGGTCGGATATCCCACTGCCCCTTAAGAAGGATACAACGAGCTCCCTTTGCAGCTTCTGGCCCAGCATCATCCTAACGAATTCCTTAAGGTCGACGAGCCTGTTCTTTGAGTCGAGCTCATTCATTATGCCGTCTATCGCGTCGGTGTTCGCCTCGCTCTCTATCAGCTTAGACCTAAGGAACGGCTTCTCGAATGAGTACTCCTTCTGTATCGACTGATCCCTGAGCTCGGTCTCTGTAAGCAGGTCGGCCAGCGTTATGGTATAGACGTCAAGAGGCACCTCTCCCACCACCCTGTTTATTATGAAGGTTGACGGGAATTGCTGAGAGGTCTGGAAAGACATATCTATGGCTGCCTGACCCACGCCAAGCTTGCTTATCTCTCCCCTTATGAACTGCGAGAAGTTAAGCGACCCCTGTAGGTAGTCCATGAACTTCTGGAATTTTATCTTCAGTATCACGTTGGTGCCGACATTTGAGAAGATTGCCTCGTTTATGTCCGTAGGGTTCTGGGAGGCCACTATTAGTCCGAACTGGTACTTCCTACCCTCCCTTATTATTGTTATGGCGTCGCTGCGCTCGTCGCTTGCCACCTTCCATGCCTCGTCGAGCACTATTATTGCCTTTAGGCCCTTGGCCGCGCTCCAGCCCGCGAGCCTCATCTTCTCCTTGAGCGTCTGGAGTATGAAGAGTGCCGCAAGAGCCCTGAACTTCTCATCGGGCAGGCCTGAGAGGTCTATGGCTACCAGCCCCGAGCTTATTATCTTGTCAAGGTCTATGGTGCTCTTCTGGGCAAAGTAATCCTCGCCCTCGCGCGAGAACTGCCTGAGCCTGTAAATCGCATTCTCAAGCTCCGCCGGATACTGGTAAGTGCCCTCCTGTAGCTTCTCCTCCAGAAGGCCGACGACATCCTTGAGTGTGGGAGCGTCCCTGTCCCCTACAGGAACGCTTGCCATTATGAATCCTGCATTGAGATAGGACTGCTCTATTGCCTCCGAAGTAAGCCTCTTCTGCTCTGGGAAGTTTGATATGTCAGTAAGTATGTCAAGGGAGTTCATTATCTGCTTGACCCTGTCTATCGGCTTTGCGCCTGCAAGATCCATAAGGTTGAGGTAATCGCCCTTTCCGAATGAGACTATCGTACCTCCGCTCTGCTTCACCCATCCCTTGTACTCCCCAGCCCAGTCGATTATTATGGCGTTCGTGCCCCAGACGTAGCTTGCGCGTATGAGGAAGGTCTTTACGAAGAAACTCTTTCCCGACCCAGTTATGCCCACAACTGAGAGGTGGGGGTTTGTGAGCGTGTTGAATGTCCAAGTGAATGGCACGCCGAATCTACGGGTTATGCCTATGAATATCGAATCTGTGGGGTCGTTTAGCAGGAGCTCGTACGGAGGCTCCGGGGGCCTTGTTATGAAGGTCCTCTTTGCGAGCTCATTTCCCATTATTTTTTGTATCTTTATAAGGCTCATGTCATCAGTTTTGCGTATTGAAGATTGCAAACATCTCCTTCTCGTCGGGTATGATGTAATTGAAGCTGAAGAGCGAGTAGACCTCCCTGCCCGTGACCCTGATCAGGCTCAGGTCGAATACGTTGAATACGGTCTGGAGCTCGCTGAGCTGGTTTGTAAGGGCATCCTGGGCGTCCTTTAGGCTTACCCCGACCGCAGTCGACTCCAGGTACATTATGCTGTTGACAGGCTTCTCACCTTCGCCTATCTTGTCTATCCTTGTCTGTATCACGTTTATCTCCCTTTGCATGTTCTCAAGGCCCATAGGGTTTGGGTTTGTAGACTGCATCTCCTTTGAGTATTGGAACTCGAGGAGGCCCCTTTTTGTCTCCAATTCGTCGCGGTACTTCTGTATGTCCTCTGATGCCGCTATTAGGTTGAACTTGAACGGGAACTTTAGGTTCATTATGGCCTTTTCCCATTTTTCTGGAGCAGCAACAAGCTCAGGGCGGTCATCGATAGATCGCTCTGCGGTGAATATGTAGTTGTACACGTTAGCAGTGAGGTATCCGGTTGCATAGTATATGCCGTTTGAGTACTTTATGACCGAATCCTGACTGCTTGTTATCGTGAAGTTCTTTGCAGGGGTTATGGTTATTCCTAGCAGCCGCGTAATTACCGGCACGAGCAGGAAGTCTGCAAATGCGAGAAGAAGTATCAATATCACAGTAAGGCCGGCTAACATGTCTATTATTATGCCGAAGATCCCGAACCTTGAAGAAGCTGTGAACACCAGTATTGCCACAAGAATGGATGCCGCAATGGAGATTATAGTTGTTTCATCCATTTAATCACGACGCTGGAGAGGTCTTGTATTTCATTACCTCTGATATCGTTGCTGGCGGTATCATCCTGTCAGGCTCTATGAATATCAGTATCTCGTTTCCGGTTATCATTGACGCGGCAACTCCAAGGGTAGTGCTTATTCCTGCTGCGATCTCCTCGGCCTTTATGGTGACCAAGTTCACGGCCTCATCCTCAGAGTTTCCTGACGCAGATATGCTGGCATAGACTTCAAGCTGCTGCGAGTTGCTCCTGGATACATTGTCAAGAAGGTTGCGCCACATCGTCACCTCTCCCTTAACCCTGTCCAGAGCCTTCGGATCCGCGTTCTTGTCTACCTGAAGCGTGTTGTATCTCCCTTCCGATTCGCTTAGCTTTGCATTGATCCTTGCGATGTAATCATCCTTGTTTATCGAATGGAGCTGCGAGGAAAGCCTCATTGGCGTCTTGCTTATGCTCACAAGCCTTGCAAAGAGCGTCGCAAAGTTGTACTTCTGGTCGTCGTCCATCTCGGTCGCGGTGCTGTATATCGGGATCTTCACAAAGGATGTGGCGAAGATATCGTTGTTGCGCCTCACAACTATGGCACTGCCGCTAGGGGTCATGTAATATGGCTCGTTCTCATCGACCACTATGTTCATGTGCTTCATCTTTGTTATCGGCTCGAAGAGAAAGAGGTAGTCCTTTGTGGCAAATGCAATCATCCCAGAAAGTAGCGCCATTATGGCAACTATGAGGGCCAGCGGCGCAAAGCCTGAGGGTATGAAGCTCATTATCACAACACAGACTATCCCGACACCTACAGCTATGGCGAAAACGAGCATCTGGCTTTGACTATTCAATCATACCACTGCCTAGATATTAGTATTAAACTATTTAATAGCTTATCAAAGGCAGCGTATAAACGGATTCGGGATTTATTCGCCTGCGTCTTCCTCTTCGCCCTCGGATTCCTGAACTGGCGCATTTTCTGCCGCGCCTTCCTGTGAATCGTCGACCGCGTGCTCTGTCTTTTTTGGCTTCTCTTTCCTCTTCGAACGCTTTGCCATTTCAGCCTTGGCTGACTTTGCAACTTCCTTGTTCTTGTCATCCATCATGTGCGCCATTAATTCAAGACTGGTGTCTGGATTCTTTATGATACCAATCTTGGTGGCTGTGCCATACGCATCCTCCTTGCCTCCTGACGATTTGTACTCTACACCGGTTTTCTCCAGCGTCTCGTATATTGATTCAATATTCTGGCTGCCGATCTCGGGCCTTGAAGCAAGCGAATGCAATGGCAATGTTGCGCGGTCGAGGTCCTTTAGGGCGCTGGCAACATTCGCCTCTGCTGCAGCAGACCTAGTCTCGTCGTTCCTTGATTTCGCATCCTCGTAGTCCTTCTTGGCACTCTTTAGCTTTTCCGCAGCAGCATTGACGTTTGCAGTTTCTCTCTGCGTTAGGTCATGAAGCTCGCTTTCAGAAAGCCGAATTGTGCTGTTTGCTATTGCCGATGCCCGCACTTCAGGATTTGAAGGCACTTCTCTTGCCTCTCTTCCGAAGGCAATGTCCTTGACCACATCCTCTGGCATGTTTTTATTAAGCATTGCGCGGGCCTTTATGGAATTAAGGCGGTCTATATGCGCTTGGTCATACTTGAGCCCAAGAGTAAGCTCTTTTTCGCTGTCGCCCTTTAATTGCGCGGCGCTGGTTGGTGCGCTTCTTAGCTGCGCAGTCCGACTATTGATCTTCTCAGTGGTCGCAGTTATGTCCTTATCGATTGTTTCAAGGTGTGCAGCGAGGATCTTTGGATCTTTTGTTTGAGCAACGGACATCTCTCTAAGTTTCAGGGTCCTGTTTGCAACGGCCTTTGCCCAGTCGCTTTCATTCTCGTTGGCAAGCTTGTCCGAATGTATTGTGGATTTCCTTATCGCACCTTCATGATTCGTTTTTCCGGCGCGGGTATTAATAATTGCTGCCGCGGTGGCAGCAGCGGCGGAGGCGAATTTTATTGATTGAGGCGTTGTTGATTTTTCTTGAGCGTTTACGAGCTTGTGCAGTAGCAGGTTCTTTGCCTCCCTTGGACCGGTTGTGCCTTCAGCAGCCTTTCCTCGGCTTATGGCCGCGGCGAAATCCTTTACGTTCTTATAGGCGGAACCTTTAAGGATCTCTTTGGCAGCTGCGCGGTCACCTTTAAGCGTGGCAGTTATTGCAGGGCCATTCACAAGGCTCCTAAGCGCGCTTCCTGCAAGTGTTTTTTGCGGCGCCGTATCTTCCTTGTACCCTTTAGCTATTTCCCTTCTTGCTTCACGCTTTACATCTCTCCTTTGGGATTTTGTCATGTTTGAATAGCCGCCATATTCCGCAACTCTGGCAGTCGCTCTTTCCTTTGCAGTGGCAAGCGACTCGAGTGTATGCGCTCTTCCTTTCGTTTGGTCTTCGTTTGGCTGCCTTGCTCCCGTGGCCAGTCTCCTAGCTTCGACGACTTTGTTGGCCTTGCGGCCTGTCGCCCGCAATAAAGTGTAACCTGGAACGGCTATTGCAGCAGTTGTATTGATGAAGGATTTGAGTGATGCGCGGTTCTTGCTTCCCTCTGGGGCAATACGTAATTTTGGATCTTGTACTCTAAAATCATGCCCGCCTCTGGCCAATTTTATTGGATTTGTGTATACATAATTTTTAATCGCCTTCGCCGGTTTTGTTGAAAATTGATAGACTTTGCTGCCTTTGAGTGCGCCTACAGCGCGTGAATTTGCCATTTTATATTTTGAGTGTTGATATGAACCATTAATTTTTTTAAGCGTCCGAGAAATTGCACTTGGTCCGCCTCTGGCTTGGCTTGCTGTCTTCATTTCTTTTGCCACTGCTTTTACTGGCTTGTAGAGCAGACCTTCCCCGACTTTTTTAGACATTTGCCATGTCTTTGACCCTTTTGCGGTCTGCGCGGCCTTTGATATCTTTGGCCATCTTGTTGCAAAGCGGCTTGGAGCCGCACTGGAAGCGGCTTTTCCCTGCGGATTCTTGATGCCGCGCATTATTGATCTTGAGCCAACTCTTGACATGAAGGCGCGGCCTATTCCTCTTGATACCTTGGCGACCGTTCTGCTTCCGAGCCTAGTAGTCGCACCTATTCCTGAACCGTGAATAAATGCGGCAGCAAAATTGAACCCAGTCTTCCCTGCAACTGATGCTTTTCCACCTGGATTTATTCCAGCCAGGGTGGAAAGGCCGAAGAAATTGAATAGGCTGTATCCTCGATTAAGCCCTGCTGCAGCAACAAGAAGAATCAGTATTATAATAATAGGTATCATAGCGTTTATCGCGCCGAGCGAGAGCAGAATACCAAACAAGGCCAACATTTTCTCAACGTATATTATGATTTTTCAGGTATAAATATCCAGCTCATACAAGCGCCCTGAGCTTGGACGAGGTCTTGCCCATGCCCCCGAGGATCTCTGCCATCTGTGTTATCAGCATATATGTCATGGAGATTATGAGCGCCGGAAAGAACAGTATAGATAGCCAGTAAGAAGACATTGTTCCTTGCACCTGGGAAAGCGTCTGCGCAAGCGGAGAGCTTGGAGAGGCTGCAGTTGAAAGGGAATTGGGCATGCTTGAGTACTGGTTGAGCACGCTCTGCGTCTGGGCAAGCTGAAGCTGTATGCTGTTTGAAGTGAAATAATATGCCACAGAGAATAGTATTGGCATTATGAAATAGAAGCCTATGGCCATTGCTATCATCATTCCGCCGAGGTTCCTTGTGGGTATGAGCGCCCTGAAGATGACTCCGGGTATGAGAAAGACGGGTATTGCTGCATACATGAAGAAGGTTATCAGGTAATACTGAGTATAAAGCGATATGAATGCGTCGAACATCATACCGAGTATGGAGAATGCCGGATAGAAAAACAGGTAATAGAAAGGTAGGGTGAGGATTGGTAGGACGTTTGGTATCTGCACGCCGTTTATGGAACCTTGTATGTTGAAAGTCGTATAGGAGCTGTCTATTGCCGCAATGTAAAATAGGTTGGATGCTGTAGAATATGTGCTATTTATTGTCGTTGATATGTAGGCTAGCGCAGCATCATACGGATTTATTGCGCCGACCGTTATGGATGGCAATAGTCCGAAGAAGACTGCGGCTATGAATACGAACAATGCACCGATCATTGCTGAGGCAGTGGCCTCGTATAACTCGGCTATGCCAAAAGTTTTTAGCCGCTCATTCCTAAGAGCTATTCCGAACATGAATATGACCGCAGCGATAGTATAGGACAGGGTCACAGCTATGAACAGGATCGGGAAATACTGCGCCCATTCTTTTGTTATTATTGGGTCGGAAGTAGTGCAGTACCATGGTGCAAAGGTATTTACAACCCCAGATGTACCGCTTCCACAATACTGGTCCAGTATGGGTATGCTTGAGTGCATCGTGCCTATCAGCGCGGCAATTGCAAACGATAGCATGAGTATCTGGTATTTCATATAACGACCTATAATATTCTTGTCATGAGCGAAAAGAGATCCATCCTTTCGCCTATTGCCTTGGAGAAGTCAACTATGAATGCATCCACCACTATCAGATTTAGCAGTGGTATCAATATAAGGCCTGCAGAGACAAATCCGCCATACACTATGAATGGGGTAAGGATCTGGTTGAATGGTATCGCATTGCCAAATATCCAGTTTATTGGAAGTGCTAGTATGCCGGGAATTATTATGCTTGCCAGGGATGGAAGAGTGCAGGCATTGCCATGCAGTGGAAGGCCGGCGCATGCGGTGGCCTGGGCGTTTAGCATTGCCGTGTCTATAAAACCATAAGTGAGCATTGCCATAAGGGGGAACACAAATCCAAGCCCTATCCCGAATGCTATCATCGCGCCACCGAAGCTCTTTGTTATACTAAATGACCTTGCAATCAGTCCGAGTATCAGGAATACAGAGAGTAAAAGCATAGATGCGCTAAGGACTATCTGCAGCAGCTCAGAAGCCAGTATTGCAGCAAAATATGCCTGTATGTATGGTATTACGTATTGGTGCACCAGCACTATCGGAAATAGCGCTATTGAGAAGCTAACGCCTATTCCGGGCCCGGCAGGACTTGGCATGAACGGATATGGCTCTGGAGGGAGGAACACAGATAGTGTAGGATTTATGCCGAGCACGATGGACATCCAGTATAGGCTCTGCGTAAACGAGGCTGCATTGAGGTTGAACTGGTACATTTCGCATAATGACAGTCCGTATATGTCAGATATGCCGGATGACGAGGGAGTGTTGGCCACATTTGGATCGCATGTTGTAGGCAGTATGCCTAGTGAGCGCATTGGGCTTACCGGACTGACAGTGCATATGGCAGTGGAGAAGCTCAGGAAGATTATTGCAAATACTATTGTCACAAGCGCGTCGTATATCTTTGCACGGGCCCATGTCCGTATGTCCGTCCTTCCCATAAGCGGGCTAAGAGCATAGATCAACCCGACTATAGTTATTATCGCCAGAGCGGCAATGAGGATTACAGGGAACCAGACGTTTGGACCAGAGGTAAGGAAACTGGTTATGCTTCCAGTGCAGTAATTTGCAATCAGCAATATTCCAGGAAGCAGGTTAATCATAGCAATCTACCCAGAGCCCTTGAACCCTGCACTGAAGGGGCACCCAGTATGTTTCCAAGTTTCTCGACCATTTCATAGGATATCAGCATGGCGATTATTAATCCCACCATGTTGATTCCGGTAAACTCCACGCCTATCACGAATGAGTATACATCATCATAGTAAAGATCACCGAAATTAAATGTGATGAGGTTTAGGTATTTGCTCCAGGAATTCGTAAGGAAGCTGCTGGAGCCATCGCAGAGTATCTGCATACTCTGCGGTAGCTGTGATTGCTGCGATGCTCCGCTTGCAGAATTGAAATTCTGCGAGCAGAAGCCTTTGCCCATTGCAGGGTCAGAAGCAGGACCCACTACTGAGAACGGGTATATCAATGCAGGGAAGATAATATAAAAGGCTATAAAGAGCGCTATGAAAGACCCCCCTGCAGGCCTTGTCCATGGGAACGATCTTAGGGCTATACCGACATAGAGGAATATGGGGAAGAGGAAGTAGATTATGAACAGCAGAATTATGAGAAACATCCCCAGGAACATGGAACCGAAATAAGTAAGCTGCGCATCCCAGAGGAGAGTGGTCACCAATGACATGCCCTGGAAGGGTACGAAGGCTATTCCAAATGAATTTGGCATCAGATGGATGGTCAACCCGCCGTTCGGAGGGCTGCCCGTAGCAAAGAAGTTTGTGATGTAGAGATTCAGGAAGATTCCGGCCCAATTCTCTAGTCCTGCTATTATCATATTGTCCTGGAAGTTGGAGCATAGGTTGATGTAGAATGCGGAAGTCGAAGAGGTTGAAGCCGTTGGCGCGCCTGTGTTGAGCGCGGCCAAGGCCGTAAAGAAATGCATTGCGGCAGGCACTAGGTGCATCCCGGTTCCCACCGCGGCGATTATAAGTATATTTCCAAATGCCTCGAGCATCTCGGTCTTCGAGAAATTCATAAGGGCGTCGATGTGGAAAGCAAATCCGAAGGCATAGGCTACGCCTAGCACGATAAGCATCATCAGAACTACAAGCAAGGCAACTGAGACTATAGATCCGTAACCGGTTATTCCTGAAAGCACTGGAAGATAAGGATTTTGCGATCCTGAAGAAAATATGCTAGTGCAATCTACTATAGGCTGCGGTGCAGACGAAGCTGCCGATACTATCGTAGACAGGATTATTGCAAAGAGCAGTATTGAAATTGCGGTTTTATTCATGATTACCACTCATATGAACCTGGACAGACCAATTATCGTGGTTTCACCGCCTATAATGGACGAGATTCCGGTCATGGCAGACAGGCATATCAGTAAGTTTAATATCGGGAGTATGAAGCCAGCGACCGAGATTATGCCGTACATATTTGTAAGTGAAGTCAGGGTAGCGACAAGATTGTGCGGATTCATCTGCGATATGCAGCTCTGACCTCCCGTTGGACTGAAGAATGGGGATACCAGATTGTTTGAGCCCAATGCAAAGTTGCTTGCAAACAGCGACAGTACGCCCTGCACTGCTATTGTTGCGCTTGATACAAGGGTGGAGAGCAGTATCTCGGCTTCTGTAGGCAGTATCGTACCGGATGAAGGATAGCACGAATAGAATGTGATTATGTCTTTTGCATTTGGGAATGCGTAAAGGCTTAGGTTCTTCTTTACATAGCATGGGGGAGGTGAGTCAAATGGCTTGGCCTCGCTTGTAGGGACCGAAGTGCAGGCATTCATGGTAGCGGGCCAGCCCTGCGGCTGCAGATTCTTGTAGATGTAGCTTGTCTGTAGCGTGTTTGCACTTGTGTAGCAATAAAGGACATCGGCATTGTTGCTGCCTTGCACTGGACCAAAACCACAAAGAGCCATTCCTTGAATCTGGCTGGATCCTATCGCAGGCTGAGCAACGAGATTGTTGAGCGCAGAGTATTCTATCAGGAAGATGGTTGGCAATATGAGTACGCCAACTATTGTTGCGGCTATTATCAGCCCGCCTGCTCTTCTTGTGAACGGGATAGTCCTTAGCACTATGCCTGCCCCGAGAAGGTACGGCCAGAATAACAATAGCATCAGTATTATAACCAGCTCTAGCGTCATCATGTAATTGGAGAGTATGGCCTGGGTGGCTATCGTAGGCATTATCGTACGATGGAGCACGTAGCCATTGAATGGTTTGTAGCTTAGCTGTAGGCTTTCGGCCCTTGGGATGATTGGTGCGATGCACTCGACAGGGAAGCAGACGCCTATGTAGGGGTTGAGGTTCCTGAGGAAGAAGATTATGCTCTCCAGATTATAGATTGAATTCAGCTCAAATATGGACTGGTTCGTCATGTTAGCTATGACGACATATGTTGAGGCAAGGCCGTAATCTATGTTGGTGGTTATCTGGTCGGCGGAGGCCTTGGGGCCATTTGATCCTATGAGGTTCTGGCAGATTGCAGTGGTAGGGTATGGAAGGCCAGTGGCAGGGTCATGCTGGGTAGAGCTTATCATCCATACCATGTTGTTCTTGAGGTAAGTGTTGCATATCTTTGAGAAATCTGAGGTGTGGGATCCTAAAAGCCCTGAGAAGCTGATGCTGGCAGAAGTTCCTACGAGATAGAGTACTGCAACTATTATTACGACTAAAAATATGCTGCCGGCTGCCTGCTCCACCTCGGATATTGCGGAGGATTTTATCCTCGCATTATTAAGGAAGTAACCTATCATGTAATACACTCCTGCAAGCAGAACTGCAAGCAGCGAGGCTATTAAGAGGACAGGGAACCAGTTTGTGAAGGCAGAATATGGCGCGGTTATCGAAGTTGATGATGCCGCAGTGGCAATTGCAATGAAGGCCAGGGCAATTGGTACATATTTTAGCATCAATTTCATATCGTCACCAGAACGGGCCTACGCTTAGCATCCTGCCTATCCCATTGAGGCCCTTTGTCAGCCCCTGTGAGAATGCGAGGGTTATTGCAAGGTCGAGTCCTATCAGGAATATGGCATTGAACACGTATTCTGCCGTCTTTAGAGAATAAGTGACCATTATCTGGGGTAGCGCATATGTGACCTCAAGCACGCCGACAAGCCCGCCGAGTATTCCGCCGCCCTGGGCTATGCTCGATGAAAGGAACGAATTCGGTATCTGTATGCTTGCAAAGATGTTTCCCAGAGGGGAAGTGGCAGAACCCAGCTTCTGCGGCGGGGTATTGAATAGCTGGTTTGTGTCAACCTGCTGGAGCTTGTAGGCTGCTGTGAACTGGCTGTAGGGATTGCACAAAGACCCGGTAGTTGCATTGCATGAGGTGTATATCCAGTGGAAAAGATAGCTGTTCATGAGTATAGCCAGAGGTAGTATGAAATAGAAGCCCACTGCAAGTGAAAGGAAGGTGTCCGATGATTCGCGGAGTTTTGGTCCTGCAAAAGGAATCGACCTCATTATAAGGGCGAGCGGGACTATCACGGTCAGTGCCAGGGACTGTATCATTGGAAGCAGGAGGTATATCATGAAAAGTACGCCGAAGGACACCACGATAAGTGCCTCAAATGTAGATCCTAAAGCTCCGCTAAAACCAAACAGAGTGCCCATGAGGCCCGGGCTGAATGAGATGCTTACAAAGCCTTCCACAACGTTTTCAAGCGCCTCGTCGATTATGCTTGCAAGGTTTGCGTTTATCGCAAGCAGTACTGACTCGGTGTATATCTGGGAAAAGAGGGAGAGACCCTGCGAAAACATCAGGTTGCCTATGTACGATTCTGCAAACTGCATCGGATTCTGATAGGTCGTATTAGTTACCTGCGCTGAAGATGCAACAAGAGCAGAACCTATGTTGCATGTCACGGAGGAGAAGGCTATTAACACTATGATTATGGCTACGCTTATCAGCCCCTGGAAGGCCTCGAACTTTGCGGCTCCTTTCATCTTCTCCCTGGTTGAGGCCGGGAATATGTTGCTTATTGAGTAGGCTATTGCAGCTATAGAGAATGAAAGGAGGATTACTAGGAAATTGATGCCTATCCAGTTGCCGGTGTTCAGGCTTGCGCTTGATGTCACCGAGCCTCCGAATATGCATTCGGAAGAATAGGAGTTGGAGGCAATTCCCAATAGTATCGAACCTGGATTTATCATGATATCAGCTCGCAAGCCTTAGCTTTCCTCCAAGCGACAGGCGTATTGTGCCACCTAGCGACCTTGCTATGCTGTCAACCAGTGGATACATTATTATCAAGTCTATCACGAAGAGCAGCATCTGTATTATCAGGTATACTCCGAAGAGGAGTATCCTGTTCATATAGGTGTAGATGGCATTTGTCTGGAATACGACAAGGGCATCCCATATCGATCCTGCAATGTTAGCGGCAAGCTGGCTTATGCCACCTACGTTTAAGGTATTGCATATCAGACTGGAGCCCCATGAGGTAAATACGCTAAAGAAGCTGTTGCAGGAGTTCTGACCAAATGCATATAGCGGTGGCTGCGTCTGCACTATTGGGATAGCACTGGCCATCATGTTGGTCGCTATGGAATTGAACAATATAAACGTTGCAGGAAGTACAAGGCAAAGAGCAATGCCTATGGCTATAAGCGTTCCGCCAATTCCCCTTATGAAAGGAAGTGCCCTGAAGATAAGGCCCATTGGTATGAAGAAGTTCAGGCCGATGTATGCGAACGACGGAAGCGTCGTTATAAGGCCTATCACCAGTGACGAGAATGGGAAGAGAATGAAGTTGACCATGTCGTTTATTATCGAGCCATACCATGCAATCATGAAGTTTCCTGTCTGCAGCAGCCAGTTCGCGAATGGCAGGAACATTACGCCATCATATATTGCAAAGAAGGGGCCGATCGGTATTGGAACGTAAAAACCCATCTGAAATGTCGACCAGAAGCCTGTCCCTCCAGACATTATGCCCATGCTCTCCCATGCATACGCCATCTGGGTGTTGACATTGCAGAGGTAGTTCTCCGCGCCCATTATTAGGGGCGCGAGGTTTATCCCGCCTCCTGGCTGAGCCACGCTTCCGGCACCACCAAGAGGGGAGGATATAGTGTATGCTATGTTTCCTACAATTATCATTGCAGAATATATGACCACTATGATTAGGGCGCTCTTCATTATCTCCCAGTACTCGCCCTGCACCCAGCTTCGCAGCCCGGCATTTGTGAATATCCGACTTAGAAGAAATGCTATCGCAACAACGTCAAATGATACTGTGAGCGCAATGAGGGCAAGCCCGAGCTCCTTTCCTGTAGAGGAAAAGATGCCCGAGAGCAACTGTGGATTTGAGCAGAATTGAGGAACAACCAGCCCTGAACCACCCACAGGCACGGATTGCGCATATGGCGCATTGAAAAATAGTGACAGCACAACTAGTAGCAATGCAGGGAGACTGGCCGACTTTATTCGCATGAATATAGTTGACTCACAGAAGCTTAAAAATCTTTATAAGGAGATCAGTGCCTTAGAAGCCTGAAGGTGTCCATGTAGGCCTCCGCCTGGAATATTACGAAATAAGGAACGATGAGCAGCGAATTGAGTATCAGGACGATATATTTTGACAGGACAGTGCCGAAGAGCGCTATGCAGACAACATCAAGGGCAGAGATTATGACAGTTATCAGGACAAGCCACATCACAAAGTACTGCGGTTCCTTGAAGAGTAGCCTTATGCTGTCCTTGACCGCCCTCCCGATTCTCTTGTCGTCCATCACAATGGCGCTTGGCGCATAGAAGAGAAGTGCGAAGAGCACAAAACCCACAAGGCCGGTAAGCAGTGCGGAGAGGCCGACAAAGTATCCAAGTATGTTCACTATGACTATGGCTGCAGTGTACATCAGAAATATCAAGAAGACCTTGCCGATGTAGGACTCTATGTTCTTCATCGCCATTATGCCTATCTTCGAGTGCGTCCTCTTGGACTTCACGAGCATGCTTATCAGCACGAACGCAAAGCTGAGAAAGAGGAGCGAGAATATTGTTGATATAGTTATGACTATGAGGCTAAGCTGGCTTATGCTCCCGTTCACGAAGATGCTTGCGCTCCTTAGGAATATGGCGCCTGCAGTAAGATATGTTGGGAGGGATGCGAGCATTGGTATTGCGAACGCTATTATGAATGGTATTGAGAATAGAAGGATGAGGCTTATCTTCTCCCTGTACAACTCGTACGATTCCTCAAGCACTCCAGCCAATATCACACCGATAATCATTTGGGTTAAAAGTTAAAAAAGATATGCCTGGATATCTAGCCATACCTTATTGCAGGAGCCTGATAGTAGTACTGACTATTGGAGAGTATCATGGAGAGATATGCGGGGCGGGGGATATTTGAAGGAAGAATTGCCGTAAGATTATATGTTCCTGAACCATTTAGATGCACGATATTTACATTCACAGCGCAGGGGAAGGCGCATCTGTGGCTGCCTGAGAGTATGCTGCTATTAAACAGGCCGTAATACCTGCCGCTACCGTTTGAATTTGCCTCCATAATTAGATATAGATTTGCAGCTGCACCCTTATTGTAGTGGATAACTGCCCCGTATGCAAGATGAGTGGAGTTGATATAGCTGATTCCGATTCCGGTCGCACTCAGGTTGAGGGTGCTTTCATATGAACGATGAGATTGCAAGATTATCAAAACCATTGCAAGCAGGATGGCACTTATAGAAAGCAGGTATGCAATCTTCAAATTCCTGTCCTTGGAGATGGTGCTGGAGAGTAAATTCTTCATTGTATCTTTTGACACTGGATCCGCTACAAGGGCAAGCACTGCTACTGGAAGTATGTAGTAGATCTGCGTCGCATGCCCAAGAAACAGGAACGGGATAGCGCTGAGCAGGGGGAGCAGCTGCCTGTTGTTTACATAGAGAGATATCAAAAGCACCAATGCCATCGATGCTGCGAATAAGTAGTTGAATGCGCTAAGCAATACGCCTATATGCACCGCAATTGCATAGCCTATCGGAGAGAGCGAGTTGGGCAGAATTGTGCCAGTGACTGCAAGGAAATTGCCCGCATATCCTGAAGGATCGGTTAAAATGAAGTACCCATTAAATACCATAAAGACAGCGAATGTCAGGGCGAGATTCCTTACTCCTGCCTTCTTGCCATGCACATTGAAGGAATAGGCTATGAAGAGAAGCGCCATAAACCATAGCTGCTCCTGAAGCGAAACGGCAATGCCGAGGATTAGCCATTCGTACTTGTCAGCCGCAGTAGAATACAGCATTATCACAACAGCCAGCATAAGTATTATTATCATCGACGGCATGTAGATGCTAAAAAGCCCAAGCGCTATGTAAAATGCGTAATTGGGCTGCGCATACCTCTTTTTGCCCTCGAAAATTACATACGACATTAGTAGGATCAGGGTGAATACAAATCCTTCGGTGTGCATGAAATTTCCGGAAAGCTGCTGCGGTGGCTGCCTTATGAGCACATAAAATGGAATCTGGATAAGGAAGTATAAGGAGGGATAATCCATCAGCCCCATTATTGTGCCATTGGTACTTGCAGTAAATCCGATACGGGAATGCTGGAGCAGGACGTATATCTGCTGCGCAATATTTATGGAGTACGGATTCGTTCCGGCGGCAAGCGCCTTTATGCCGTAATAGCTTAGGAGCACTTCATCGTCTACCATATAACTTGTGGTGCTTGGAATGAAATAGAGTACCAATAATAGCACGACTACTATGGATATTATAGATCTCACTCGCCAGTCCTTGATGTAGAAGAAGATCTGTATTATGGCAAATATGAGCAGGAATATGACTAGATAGGCAACAAGGTATTCGAGCTCAGAAAAATCATGCATCGACAGTTGGCCAAGACCAATGTGCAACCAGGTACCTGCAACAAACAGCAATAAGGACAGCATGAAGAGGATTGATGAAGCGATGGAAAAGGACTCTGACCGACCAGAAAGGCCATATGATATAACATAGAGAGCGGCGACTGCTGAAAACGCAACATCTATTGCCGTTCCCTTTGCAGAGTATACGGAAGTGTTGTAGCTGACAGTTATTATGAAAAGAATAAATGAAAGGATAAGAAGTCTTGAGTCATTGCCCAAAAGCAGCAGAGACCCTTTGTCTCTGCCTTTTTGGTAGTGCACCGCCTTATCAGCAGGAAACTCCGGTTCCCAGGTTTCCTGCAGTGTATATCATGGAAATCAGGTGAGGCGCAATTATCACGATTATGAGGCCCACTATTCCTCCGACTATCATTCCTAGGGACCAACCCTGTAGGTTTCCCTTAAGGTTGCCTGCTGCAGGAAGCATGTGAGCCACTGCATAGAATGCTCCTCCGAGTATGAATAGTGCAAGTGCTATTATTCCTACGACAGCCTGTATGCTCTTTATTATGCCGCACAGGCTGGAGCTTATCACTGAAGATGCCGACTGGGCAGCTACTAGTGGAGCCACCAGTCCGACCAAGGACAGGGCCAACAGGACGTATCTATTTATTGTTGTCATTTACATCAACATTTTGTGAGAATATAGGACATTATCTTATTTAAATATCTTTCGGGAAAACCACGTATGGGATTTTAAGGAAAAATCGAAAAACTAGGCAAATTGCCAGAATCAGACATATACGTGGCGCATTTAGCGCATGGAAAAACTTGCAGCCGCCAGGCAGATATTAAATTAGTTAATATTATAAGCTTAAAGATTTAATTATGGGTTTGCTGATGGGATGGCCGACCAGGAGATTAAGACAGGGATTGATGCCCTTGTCACCTATCTAAACGAGCATGGAGAGACCAATATCTCGGTAATAGCCACAGCACTGGGCGTCGGGGAGGCTGCGGTTCTTGAATGGGCGAACGTCCTCGAGAAGGCCAATCTTATACTAATCAGCCACAGGTCCGGAAGGCTCTTCCTAGCGCCCATGACCGGAGCGGCTAAGGCGAGCAGAGAGACGGCCCAGGCAAAGCAGTCCTCGGTTCAGGAACTCATATCCTCTGATCTTGCTGCAGTTGACCAGATATCGCTTGACCTTGACGAGTTCATGAAGTCCATAGGAAGGATAGATGACATATTCAACACCAAGTACAAGAATGCCAAGGTAATGCTCGACAAGCTAAATGGCATAGACGCAAATATGGCAAAGATCGAAAAGGACATAACGGACAGGTCGAATTACATCAAGACGGTGTCCGAGAAGTCTAAGGAACAGGTGGCTACTGCAAGGGGCCATCTCTCTGTACTGCTTGGATTCTCGCTTGACACCAACAACGCCAAGGCCGTGTCGCAGGAGCTGCGTGACCTGCTCAAGGCATATGAAAGGAATATCTCGGATCTGAACAAGGCGCTTGACCAGACAATCTACCAGTATAGGAAGAACGCGCTCACGCTATCAAAGAGCATAAAGGAGAAGCATGAGCAGCTTGTCGAGGTGCTGAGCTTCGACGAGAAGCAGATAAGGGAGTACGAAAGGATTGGTGAGGATTACAAGAGGGAGCAGGCCCGGTTGCAAAGACAGATGGACAGCATAAGCAAGAAGACGCTAGACGAAATAGAAGCCGGGAAGGCGGAGATGGCAAGGCAGATAGAACTTTCAAAGGTGCAGATGAACGCCATAAGGCCCAAGATAGACGACATAAAGAAGGATCTTGGGCAGCTTGCAGAGCTCAACTCCCAGATAGCCTCGCTTAGGACAGGCATAGACGAGCTGGTAAAGCAGAGGGAAGGAATCCTTCCGGAACTAAGAAAGCTCCAGCAGGACGTCAAAACAGGGGATAACATGGAGGCAGTGGAGGAGAGGGCAAACAAGGTGTCTGATAGGATAAATGAGGTTAAGGGAAAGGTGGAAATCATAAGGAAGAATTTTGAGGGTATGGGAAAGAAAGATAAGTGATGCTTTTATGGTTGATGATGAAGTAAAGAACAGCAGTGGCAAGGAAGAAGCCGACAGGGAGATGGCTAGCTATGACCTCAATGCCAACGGGATACTTGCCCGCGTAAGGATAATGGACCGCGGAGGCATAGTGCCGTCATACGAGGTCACGGTTCCTGGACTTGGGGAAGCCACAAAGATACTCATAGCATCGCTTAGGCAGGAGCTGCTGCGTCTTGTTCCGATAGACACCAGCAAGATAGGCGACCAGGAGTACGTAAAGGAGCTCAACAAGAAGTACACTGACGCAGCGGCAGTTGTCATAGAGAGATATCTCCCTGGAACGGCACGGGAGGTCAAGGCAATATTAATAGCCTACATAATCAACCTCATGCTCGGCCTGGGGGACATGGAGGTGCTTCTTTCCGATGACAACCTGGAAGAGATTGCAGTGAACTCGGCAAAGGACGGAGTATGGGTCTTCCATAAGGTCTATAGCTGGTGCAGGACCAACATAAAGATATACAGCGACGAGGACATCTACGACCGTTCTGACCAGATAGGACGTAGGGTTGGCAGGCAGATATCGACGCTTACCCCGCTCATGGACGCAGAGCTTGGAGATGGATCCAGAGTCAACGCAACGCTCTACCCGATATCGCAGCGGGGAAACACGATAACAATAAGAAAATTCTCCAAGAATCCATGGACCATGCCGGCGCTCATGGAGAGGAACACAGTGTCTCCCGAGATAGCCGCGATAATATGGCTGTGCATGCAGAATGAGATCAGCGTGCTCATATCCGGAGGTACGGCAAGCGGAAAAACTAGCTTCCTCAATGCGATGAGCATATTCATGCCCTCGAACCACAGGGTGATATCCATTGAAGAGACCAGGGAGCTCACGCTTCCAAACTTCCTGCAGTGGGTGCCTATGCTTACAAGGCAGGCCAACGCTGAAGGCAAGGGAGAGATAAGCCTTTACAATCTCATGATAAACGCCCTGAGACAAAGGCCGGACATAATACTAGTGGGAGAGATAAGAACCAAATGGGATGCCCAGACGCTCTTCGAGGCAATACATACGGGTCATGCCGTCTACGGCACCATACACGCGGACAATGTGCAGGATACCATAATAAGGATGACAAATCCGCCGATAGATCTGCCCAAGATAATGCTTAATTCTCTGGGCGGGGTGATTTCCCTTTTCAGACATAGGCGTCTTGGGATAAGGCGAGTGCTGGAGTTCGGAGAGATAACCAACAGCGGCGACGCCAACGTGCTAAACAGGTGGAACATGAGAAGCGACACGTTCGCGAAGATATCGAACATGACAAGGCTTGCAGAGATGATAGCGCTTTACGGAGGCTACACCTACAATGAGATACTGGAGGACGTGGCCGAGAAAGGCAGCATTTTGCAGTGGATGGTAAACAACAAGATAACTGATGTAGACAGAGCTGGAGGCGTCGTAGCAAAGTACTATAAGGACAAAGACGCAGTAGTCAAGATAATCAATGACAAGGTTCCGTATTCGGACGACCTGTTCAAATGAATGCGAGGATATGGATGGATTACAACGAAAGCGTATCGCTAATTGATTCAATACAGTCCAAGGATACCGAGGTGCGGACCGTTGTGGCAGACATATACGACCTTGGAGACGAGATAAGCATAAAGGAGTATCTTGGAGTGGAATCCGTAGAACTTGTAAGTGGAATTGAAAAGCAGCCCGAAGCGGCCAAGACCCCGGAGGAGGCGGCAAAGCCGGTAGTTCAAAGGCAAAAGGGGACTGCAGTAAGACGCATGCCAAATGTGCTTGGCAAGATAACAGAGAGGAAGAAGGAGGTTGCAAGGGAGCTTGAGGAGATGATAAAGGCCGAGACAAAGGCCAAGCCCCTGGAGCCAGAGAAGGCAAAGG
>JAJZRI010000013.1 GCA_021802765.1 Microcaldota archaeon
TCAGCCATCAAGTGGAATCTGCAGCGGTAATAATTGCGACACAGCAGCAAATCTCCCTACAACTACAAAGGTAACTACTTCCCCGACAACCACGATTAATCCAACTACTACTATCCCTACAACAGTTCCACAACATAATATTGCAATCAACGTTCCAAAAGGTAACAGCACGGTGAAGATATGCAATGCTACATCTGCACCATACATCGTAAACTATGGGTCTATTGGCGCATCGTTCAAATTGGTTCCTAACGGATTAGAGTGTGGCGAGCTCACTGCTGTGAATGTTACTAGACAGAATTCAAATGCAACAGTCCAGAATTACACCGAGACATTCGCGGTGAATGTATCTGCCAGTCAGGTACTATTGCCTATAAATGCCACCTTGCACTACAACTGCAGCCTGCAACCATCGTCAATAGCACCATATCTGCTGAAGAACGGAACATGGGACCCAATAATCCCATTCAATGTCAATGCTTCTGCATGCAGCGTATCATTCGCAATTACTTCTGACCCTGTAATAGGCATATTCAAAGCAAATGTCTCGGAAACGACCACAGTTCAGCCTACTACAACCTCACAACCTCAGGTGCCCTCCCCATCGCCAAACAGCAATGAACTTTATGCAGCTATAGCCGCAATTGTCATAATCATTGTGGCGGCCTATCTCGTATTTTCAAGGAAGAAAAAAGGATTCGGCAGGTAAAACCGTGCCTATGACATTACAGTATTTTTATCAATCTGTTTACTGTCGTACTTTTTAATGTTACCTTATTACTACCTCAGCCTGAATATCCAATTTTAGATAATCCAATGTGCCTAGCGCCCTTTATTGCCGTGGTCTTGGTAGCATCTGTTTTTATTAAAGGGGAGCATCAGTCACACAAAAATATAGGATCTTCGGTTAGGACCTTGGCAAAGTAATTTTAATGCAAAGAGCATGGGTACTTATAAGTTATTTGAACATATTCGGTAAATATCAATGAGTCAGCTGGGGATTTGGATGGCATTAATGAATATTTCTTCTAAGCGTTCAAATAATGACCAAAAAGTTGGAAATGAGCAGAAGATAGACGCTTTCAGTTTAAGATTAGCTACTGAATTCTGTTCCGGCCTTTCCAATGAGAAAGAGACGCGTGAAGAGGCTAGAAGATTCGTTGAGGAGATGGGGGAATATATATTTGGAAAGTCAGTAGATGCTGAATCTGCCATAGAGGAAATGGCGTCGATAGCAAAGGGGCTTGATCCGCTCGTCGGGGCCGAATTGCTGCTGGCGGTGCATTACACCGGAAGAGCATCAGAGCTAACCTCGGCCGATTTCCTTGAGTCATTAAAGGCGCTTGACAATCACATAGCCAGTTCCCTCCTCTATGAGATGCAGATAACTGGAAACGTATCCTTGCTTTCAGACAACAGAATGTTTAATAGCGAGGCGGCTAATTTCTTCAATGCGCTCGGCTATGAAGCTGCAAGCGAATGGTTCTACTCCATTGCAAAGACCGGTGACATAGAGAACCTTACAAGCAGCGCGGTCCTTAATGAAAAGATCCTGTCAGTAATAAATGAGGACTCAAGAATATCGAGCGAACTTTCATACGCAATAGGCGAGACAGGGAGGGTAGATGCACTCACGGATGGAAGATTCCTTGACGCCTTGAAGGGACTTGAGCCCGTAATGGCTGCTGAGCTTCTCTCTGCAGTATGGTGCATTGGCGATGGAGTTGACCTAGCATCTGCGGAAGTTGTAGCAAAGCTAGGCAGTGCAGACGCAGATGTTTGGAGGGAGATGGCAAGAGTAAATGCAAGTTTTGCAGAGCAGGGAAATAGGATAATAATATCAAATTTTGGAGACGGGCATGACAGGGGGTCGAAGATGCTGATGCGCGACCTTATTTCACAAGGATTTGACGTGATATATGTAGGTGAAATGCAAGATTATCGGGAAATAGCAAGGATAGCCCAGGCCGAAAAGGTAAGCGCAGTTGGATTTGGACTGATGGGCGATGGACATTCGGAGATAGTGGCAAACACGCTAAATGAACTCAAAGTATTGGGCCTAAATGGCGTTCAGGTATTTGGCGGTGGACTTGTAGAAACCAAAACGATAGCGAAGTTTGAGGATAGCGGCATACGGTTCTTTGCGCCTGGTGCTAAGACCGATGATGTGGGCCTATTTCTTAAGGGTGCACATGCGCAGGCAGGATATCTGGAATATGACAGCAAGGGGCTCTTGCACGGGGGCAGCGGCACTGAGATCTTAAGTGGCCCGGGATTGGGTGCCAACATGGATAAAGCAAGACCTGCGCTCCAAGTACAGTTGCTTGGCGCAGATTATACCATTTCGCAGCAAAATTATTGGATAAAAACCCAGCAAGCAGTTTTGCCTTATCCCGCATCATTTCAGGATATGCCGGCTCAAGGCAAAAAGGAGTCAGAGCGTGAAGAGCAACGATCGGAATTATCAGATATAGAGGATTACGATGTTGAATTATACTTATTGAATTGGATGAAACGCAGCGAAAAGATTAAGCAATACGGTATGAAACCTAGGGCAAGAACTTTGCCACAAATTCCAAATCAGGATATTCTGATTCCAAGGACAAGGAAGACACCGATTGAACCAATCAGGATGAATTCGAATAGGGAAAGAGTTATGCTTGCCACGCAAAATTCAATTCATAATCATTCTTCAAAATCAGCAAAGATAGGGGTTAAGAGAAAGGGTAAGTATTTGGCGGACGGCATTGGGGAAAGGGATAAGCACAAGATAGATCTCACAATGATAACCTATGATAATGCTACGGTAATGCCTAAAATAAAATTGCGCATGTTGCAAAGCGCAGAAATGCCATTAACCTTTGGGAGAAAGACTGCTAATAAGGCGAATCTGGATAGTCAGGCAGCCAATTTAACTAAAAAACCAAGGACAGTAGGAGATACTGCGCGAAAAGGAACAGATATAAATGAGACACGCGCAGGTAAGTTTATGACTGCTGCACAGTTTATGATTGGGAATTTGGAGGCGCGTGGCAGCGTGACAAAAAAGGAGAGCAAGGTAACCACAAAGATAAACCTACCAAAAGAACTTTCATCCGCATCCGAAAAGGACGGATTTGAAGTGAAGATAGAGAGGGAAAAGAAGTTTCTTGTTGAACCTGACAGAGTTCCTGATCTTAAAGAATACAACCATGCATTATTCACGCAATCCTACGCAAAGGACGCTCACACTGGTAATTGGGTAAGAGCGCGCAAGGTTGATTTTGGCGATAGGTCGGAATATTTTGCCACTATAAAGAAGTTCGTGCCAGATGGAAGCAAAGCATATGAGAGGATAGAAGCTGAGCGTGCGATAACGAAAGAGCAGTTTGAGATGGTAAACAGACTTGCTGACGGAAAGACAGTTACAAAAACACGTTATTGGATACCTTATGAAGGCAGGATAATAGATTTTGATATTTATCATGATGCTGTTGGTTCAAGGAAGCTTTCTGGTCTTATGACTGCAGAAGTTGAATTCGACAATATGGAAGACCTTAGCAAGTTTGTTGCACCAGAGTGGTTTGGAAAGGAGGTTAGTGCAGACAATAGATACAGGAGCAGGAAACTTGCGCGCAGAGGCAAGCCGATGGTAGAGGAAGTGCGCAGCGTGCTTAGGAGATAGCAAGTTGAAGACAAATATTATAAACGATAGTCAACGCATTCAATTGTATCAATTCTAGGTGCTACATTTGAATGAAGACAGTGACATCGCCAAAGGGATAAAGCAGCTTGGGAAAGGAATGGGGATACTTGGACTGATTGGCGCTGCTGCAGGATTAGGCCTTGCAGCTGCATCCGGACCCATAGTGATTTGGGCAGTTGCGGCGGAGATATCCATAGATGTGACACTGGGTGTGGCTGGTTTTGCAGCAAATGCGCTAGGGGAGAGGATTGCCAAAGTCGTCTCTAGATTTGAGCAGGTATCAAATATCATAGGGAAGAAAAGGGGTGAGAGCCTTGGAAAGACTGTAAGCAAGCTTGCCCTAATCACTGCGCCGCTTGAATTGATTTCTGGATTTGCAATAGCAGAGAGCTTAAAACCTATGGCGGTTGCTGCGATAGCGGTAACTGCCCTGCCATGTGCAGCAACTGCAATGTGGGGCCTTATGCGCGAGAGGGCAAATAGCAAAAAGGCAAGAGAGGTCAGTGCAGACCAGTCAGAAGACAGATATAGAAGCAGGCTTCTGGCAAGATTCGAGAATAGGATCAGAATCCTGGATGAGGGTGCCTTGAGCCTTGGAAGATCTGTGAAGAATGCTATGCGCAAAGGAAGATCTGAAAAGATCCGCGGATCATGAGAGTCTATTCTTATAGTCACTGTAGCCGAATCTCCTTACAATTCTTGCATTTATGGATTTCTTGCTGTAAAGCGCCAGGCTTGGGTGCCTTATGCCGTTGAATGTGGTCGTTTTTACCATTGAGTAGTGCGCCATATCAAGAAAGACCAACCTATCTCCTGCCTTGAGCCTTCTTGGGAATGAATAATCACCTATGACATCTCCCGCAAGGCAGGTCATGCCACCAAGTCGATATGTGTATCTTTGCTCACCCGGCTTGCCGGCGCCTATTATGTTGGGCCTGTAAGGCTGTGCCAATACATCGGGCATATGCGCTTCTGCTGAAGTATCGAGTATTGCTATATCCATCCCATTGTAAGTCGTATCCATGACAGTTGAGACGAGTATTCCTGCATTTAGCGCTACGGCCTCTCCTGGTTCAAGGTGAACCTGAACGCCATACCTTTTCTTGAAATCATTTATCGTCCTTATAAGTAGATCTACATCGTAGTCGCCCCTGGTTATGTGGTGGCCTCCGCCCCAGTTCACCCATTTCATCTTTGGTATGATCTTGGAATAGCGCCTCTCAAATGATTTGAGCACCTTGACAAGCGAATCTGCATTCTGTTCGCATAGCGCATGGAAGTGAAGGCCATCAATGCCGTCCAGATCTATGCCTTTTAGGTCTTTCGGGTTTACGCCAAGCCTCGAACCGGGCAGTGTCGGGTTGTACATGTCCGTGCCCATGCTGGCTCTTCCAGGATTCACCCTAAGCCCGACATCTATCTTCTTTGCGCTCCTCTTGATCATATGCCGATATTTCTTCCACTGGGCAATCGAGTTGAATATTATTGTGGTGGAATATTTTATCGCCTCCTTCATGTCGTTTTCGGAGAATGCCACCGCAAAGGTGTGCACTTCCTTGCCGAACTCCTCTGCGCCGAGCCTTGCTTCTATGGGTCCTGAAGCAGCAATTCCATCAAGATAACCGCGCATGATTGGGAATGCACTGTGCATCGCAAATGCCTTGAGGGCAAGGAGCACTTTCGCGCCTGTCCTCTTCCGTACCTTATCGAGTATCTCAAGATTCCTCCTCAGGAGATCCTCATTTACGACAAAGCACGGGCTATCCACACTGTCAGTCATCCTCTTTGGAAAATGCTTTAGCTCGCTTTCATGGAAGTTCTTCATCGATTGCACTACTCTGGAAGTTTCCCTTTGAACTCCGCCTGTTTCCATGGAAGTCCCCATTTATTTAGAGCGGCCATGAAAGGATCAGGATCAAGCTCCTCGACGTTGAATACGCCTTTTCCTTTCCACGTGCCATTTACCATGAGCATTGCGCCTATCATTGCAGGCACTCCGGTAGTATAGGATATGGCCTGAGCACCGACCTCCTTGAAAGATTCCGCATGGTCACACACGTTGTAGATATAGTATGACCTCTTCTTCCCGTCCTTTGTCCCAGACATTACATTTCCGATTACTGTCTTTCCAGTATAGTTTGAACCAAGCTTCGCCGGATCCGGAAGAAGCGCCTTGAGGAATCTTATCGGCACGACCTTCTTGCCCTCATAATCAACATCATCTATCCTTGTCATTCCGACATTCTGCAATACGCGCAGGTGGTTTATGTAATTCTCAGAGAAGGTCATCCAGAACCTTATCCTCTTGAGACCCTTTATGTTCTTGGCAAGGGATTCGAGCTCCTCGTGGTAGAGCAGGTAGCTTTCCTTATTTCCAACTACCGGATAGTTGAAGCTGAAGTGAACGCTCTTCTGGTCAAGTATCGCCGGAGTCTTTATCCATTTGCCATTCTTCCAGTGTCTTACGACCTGAGTAACCTCTCTTATGTTTATCTCCGGATTGAAATTTGTGGCGAATGGATGCCCATGACTTCCGGCGTTGCAGTCGAGTATATCTATGTAATTTATCCTGTCTAGGAGATGCTTTTGCGCATACGCAGTGAAAATGTTGGAGACGCCGGGATCGAAACCACATCCGAGAACTGCCATCAATCCCCTCTTCCTGAACTTTTCTTTATATGCCCACTGCCAACTGTATTCGAAGTGCGCCTCGTCTGGAGGCTCATAATTTGCAGTGTCAAGATAGTTTACGCCTGCTGCAAGGCATGCCTCCATTATTGATAAGTCCTGGTAGGGGAGAGCCACGTTAAGTACCAGGTCTGGTTTCACCTTTTTTATAAGCGCAGTGAGCTCCCTGACGTTATCAGCATTGACTGCAGCAACATTTATGTCCTTGCCCGTTCTTTTCTTTACATCTTTTCTAACCTGCTCGCATTTCTCCAATGTCCTGCTTGCGAGTGTTATCTCATTGAACACTTCTGAATTCTGCGCGCATTTCTGCACGACGACTCTGCCGACTCCTCCAGCACCTATGATCAATATTTTCCCCATGACATCACACAGATCTATGATAGATTATTTTATGTTCATCTTATTAAGTTTTGTGTAAGAGTTCATCTTTCATTGCATCTGTCGCCGATAATTGACATGCGCATGCAGAAACAAATTTTTATTTGAGATTGAAATTCGGTACCAAATTTTTTATCTGGAG
>JAJZRI010000001.1 GCA_021802765.1 Microcaldota archaeon
CATTTCGTCTATGCGGCATTGTCGTATTATCCATCTCAGTTGCCTCAAATTCAACTTCTTCATGACTTGAATGTCTCTGAAGAAGATATGTTCCTTTGTCGTGAGGAACATATTTCGGGATATGACACTTAGAAAATTCGTAGAATACGCTTAAATATTAAAAAAAGATTCATGTTGTAGGGTCAAGCAACATGGAGGAGTTTGAGACGCTTGGAAAGGTTGAAGTGAATGCACAAAAACTCGAGACATGCGGCCGTTGCGGCAAACATAGTTAGCCGTTGCTTTGCAGAGAAACTAATTTTACAGAAAGATTTCATCTTAATAAATTCATACATTATACTCAAAATGGCAATGACAGGCCATAGGAGCGGTGATCCAACATCGTTAATATTGGGTGGCCGGAGGACCGAAAGTAAGGTCTGGCACCTAGGTGAAAAACAATATGTCATTTCCTAGCTTAAGCGCAGGAACTGGACCGGCAGCATTTGTCCTGGTCGGCGGCTTATTAGTGGCTGCCAGCATAACTGCTGGATGGTACCTAATAGTTGCAGGCTTTGTCCTTAGCGCTTTGTGGGCAGTAAGATTTAGATAAAAAGGATGTTCCGAAGAACATTACAAAAGTCAGATAGCTACTGTAGGCAGCAATTCTCAAAGCATATGGAGTCGATCCCTTTGTTTTGAATGTCACCTACTAAACATTTTATTTTAAGCCGGAATACTCCCGGCCTTTATTCTTCTTTTCCTATATCATTTAGTTAGAGAACAGCGCCATTTGACGTCGAACAGCGCTAGAATCACAGCCTACTGGAATAAGGCTGTCCGGCACTCGCAGACTTCTTATTTTAGGCAGGATTAGCCGCTGAAAACGTTGTCGTTGCTTCCGGTTATGTTGCTTCCTGTGATAACAGTATTATGGGTGTAGATGCTGTCGGAGCTGCCTGTTATTAATTATATACATATCTAATAGATATATTTATATATCTGTTTAATATACATATAACTATGAGACAGATGCAAACCCAAATAATGCATTCGCCGACCTTAGACACGGTTCTGATGGTAGAGCATACGTTGCAAAACGCAAAGGAGGTTATTAAGGTATCAGAGCTCAAGCGCAGGCTTCCTAGAAAGGTAATGCATCAGACACTTATTAGGATACTTGATTACCTGCAGGAAAGTGGAAAGATACTAATCACTACAAAGGGAGTCGTTTGGACTTATACACCTAGAGATATGATGGAGAAGCTGAAGAAGGGAGGTCTTGAACTATGAAGCCGCCAAAGACCATAAGAGTCATTCTTCAGGATCAGGCTAGAGAAGAGTATGAACTTTTATCAAAACTAGTTGAGGAACAGAAAAAGAGCGGAAAAACAAATTCGGAGGAAATTCAACTCTTGAAATCCATAAATAACAAAGTGGCAATATTGAAATATAATCCGACATATGGGCAAAGCGTATCAAAAGAGCTTATACCAAAGACGTTGGATTTAGATAATCTATTTAGACTCGAGTTGACTCATTACTGGAGAATGCTTTATACGATTAGGACAAACGAAGTAGAAATAGTAAGTTTTGTTCTTTACATTGTAGATCATAAAACTTACAATAAGCTTTTGGGCTATAAGGATAGATAATGAAACAATAGCCCTTTTCTATACGGGCAATATGCGCCTATCCACTTCGTGCTCAAACGAATATCCATATGGCGATCGTAGATGTGAATATAGTTACGCGAGAAATAGGGTGCAGTTGGTCACTAGTGACCCTAAAAGCACACCGCACTGTAATCGTACTATCGACACTCGCATTTTTTTCTTGTAGGCATATGGTGCTTCAAAAGAGTGCATAAACAGAACATATTTAAATCATAATTTATATAACAAATATCGCAGGTGAAAGAATGAATGTCACTTTAAGAGGAAAAACTCGCCAGATTTTAGATGATATGATTGCAGAAGGCTATGCCAATACAAAATCAGAAGCGATAAGGCTAGCAATACTTAGCTTTGGAGATGAACATCAGGTAGAGGAAGCAATGGTAAAGAAAAAGCTAGACAGGATCAACAGTGAAATACGCGAAAGAAAAAGGAAGTTGATAGGTACAAGGGAAGCCTTAGGTGTTTATGCAAAGCACGTTAAGGGATAGGCGTGTACAAAGCCAAGTTTGATCAGGAATGGCCCAGATACTTCTCCGGGTTGGATGAAGCCGTAAAAGAGAGAGTTGCAAAGAAGATTGGCAAGATCCTAACATACCCTAACAAGCGCCACTTAAATAAGAGCTCGTTTTTTGTAGATGAAATAGGACAATATAGGGTCATTTACATAGTTTTGGAGCAAAGTAAAACGGTAATATTTTATTTTGTCGGCACTCACAAAGAATACGAAACGTGGTACAAGCAAGACTTCTAGCGTCATTCGACGTTGGACAGCACCGAAGTCACAGTACACTGGAATTGGGCTGCCCGGCACTCGCATTTTGCATTCGCGAGGAAGGCATGCGCATTTATGTTTACTCAGGATACGCAGGGGCATTCTGGCAAACTGCCTCTAGGCCATTAGAAATTGACCGGGAAGAGGTATATCAAAATACTCCTACAGTCCGACAAAGTTGAAATATTCTTCTGTCGCAATAAGTATCAGTTTTCATGAATACTGTAGTTGTTAAGAAGATAGCAAAGGATTTTGGAAAATTCAGGGCTGTAGATAAAATATCCTTTAATGTTAAGGAAGGCGAGGTCTTCGGGCTTCTGGGCCCGAACGGCGCGGGGAAAACCACCACCATAAAGATGCTTACAACCCTCCTGCAGCCGACCCAAGGAGGCGCAACGGTGGCAGGGTTCGATATAAACAAGGACCAGAACGATGTGAGAAAGAACATCGGGATAGTGTTCCAGGATCCGTCCCTTGACGAGGACCTGACCGGAATGGAAAACTTGCAGTTCCATGCAATACTCTACAAAATAGGAAAGGAGAAAAGGGAAAAGAAGATAGCCGAGGTCCTAAAGCTTGTGGAATTGGAGGACAAGGCCGACGTGCTGGTCAGATATTATTCGGGAGGCATGAAGAGAAGGCTGGAGATAGGACGGGGACTGATACACGAGCCTAAGATACTGTTCCTTGATGAGCCCACGGTGGGGCTTGATCCGCAGACAAGGCGGCACATATGGGACTACATCAAAAAGCTGGCGGCATTGGGGAACACCACACTCATACTCACGACGCATTACATAGAGGAGGCGGACTATCTCTGCAACAGGGTTGCTTTCGTGGACCACGGAAAGCTCGTTGCGCTTGACACGCCTGAGGCGCTGAAGAACAAGCTTGGGGGAGATGTCGTATCAGTTCAGTTGGGCAGGGGTATAGATATACTTCAGAAGCGCCTGAAGAGCCTCAAGTGGATTAAGACGCTAGCAAAGCATGAGGACTTCCTGGACCTTACAGTCAATGAAGGCGAGAAGAGAATACCTGAGATCATAATGCTCGCGGAGAAGTACGGTGCAGCTATAAGTTCGGTGGGCCTGCACAAGCCGAGCCTTGAGGACGTATTCATACATTATACGGGCAAGACGATCAGGGAGGAGGAAGGAAGCGCGATGGATTCGATGAGACAGCGAAGGACGGCCTGGAGAAGATAATATGGACGCAAATGCAATTTACGTTTTGTGGCTGAGGGACCTAAAGAGATTCGTTAGGGCAAGGTCCAGGATAATAGGCATGCTCATGATGCCTATTATCTTCCTTCTAGGACTGGGACTGGGACTGGGCAGCCTGATACATATACCAGGCACAACGGGCAGCTATTTTGATTTCATAGTCCCAGGAATAATAGGCATGACCCTTCTGTTCACCTCCATATTCACTGGTTCTAATGTGCTGTGGGACAGGCAGTTCGGTTTCCTTAAGGAGATACTTGTTACTCCAAATTCGAGAGCCTCGATCGTGCTGGGCAGGATTCTAGGCGGCGGGACTACCGCAGTGCTACAAAGTATACTTGTGATAGCGATCGCGCTCCTGCTGGGATTCCAGATAAGCCTGACTGGGTACACAATTCTTGCTGTGGTATTCATGGCTCTTGTAGCTGGAACATTCATAGGCCTGGGCCTGACCCTTGGATCCTTGATAAACGATTTCCAGGGTTTCCAGTTGGTGACGAGCTTCTTCACCATGCCATTGTTCTTCCTGTCCGACAGCATATTCCCTGCAACCGTGCTGCCCAAAGCTGTGCAGTACATAATATACATCAATCCTTTGACGTATGGGGTTGATGGGTTGAGGAATGCGCTGACTGGCACCGGAACGTTCTCCATATGGATTGACCTGCTTGCCATGGTCGTATCTACAGCAGTAATGTTCGCCATAGCGACTTATGCATTCAGCAAGACCCAGTCGGGTTGAAACTTTCTTGGCTCTTTAGAAGGAGCGATACAAATGAATGCCAAAACCAAAAGCAGATAGGTCGAAATCGTAAGTGTGGTCAAGAGCGGGCTCGAGGAGGGAGGGTACTACATGCGCCAACAGGGATACAGAAGTCAGTTCATCAAGAAGCTCGGTATGAATCCATATCGTGGAACCCTCAATCTTAATCTCTCAGAGCGGAACGCAAAAATACTGGCAGCAATAAAGGAGAGGAAGGGCATACTCATCAATGGATTCGGGAGGGGGGACTGAGACTCATAATGAAGAAGGGGAAGAAGCCCATGCCGCCTGTAGGGGAGTATATGCCAGGCGCGCTGAAGGTAGTCTACAAAGCAGTTCCAATAGCAGTATGGATAAACGACCTTGCAGACAGGGGAGAGGGCATCTTGAAGTACTTAAGGCTCGAGATAAAGCTCAAGTAGGCGGCTTTCCTGTTGCTCTTGCTGGACGCGCGGAATTAATTGTAGATTAGATTCTTATAGCATTTGAAGAATTTAATTACGGTTAAATGAAATTGCATAGGGCGAAGAGAGTCGCTGTGGACATAGACTTCACCATAGCGGACGTAAGCAAACCAATGCTCGAGATGCATAACGCAATAAACGCGACCAACTACAGAAGAGAGGATGTCACGGACTGGGACTGGGCATCCGTAAACATGACACTGGACCAATTTTACGATTTTTATGTTAAGGCGTGGGTTGACAGATATCATTCTATAGGATTGATAGTAGACCCTAGGCTTCTTAGGGAGGCTGAAAGATACTACAGCCTAGATCTAGTTACAAGCAGGGCGGGGCATCCGATGTCAGAAAAGACGATTGATCCGTTGAAAAAATGGCTGCGCCACCACGGCCTCTCCGACATAAAGCTGGTCATAAGCAAGCTAAATGAGGAAAAATCCGAACTGGACTACGACATATACATAGACGACTCTCCGAACCTGGCCAGAAAGATATCAGCGGACAAGAAGAAGATGATGTTCGTTGTTGACGCCCACAACAGGAGCATAAGGGGCACCGAGAACGTGATAAAGGTTAGGGACGTAAACGAGGCGCTACTAAGGATAATAGACATGGCAGAGACTAAGTCAAAGGATGCATGATTACAGATTGACCCTTTCAGTCTGTATTGCGCAGTTTGGGCAGTCGAATATCATGTCCCCACTTGGCACGCCGCAGGTATAACACATGTACTGACCGCATCCGTCGCAGTACAGCACTGGTCCTGAAAGCGGAGACTTTCCGCACTGCGAGCACTTGTATACTGCACCCTGACTCTTGTCCTCCTGCTCCGAATCCTTTTCGTCTACCTTTGGGTTAGATGGCTTGCCCCCTGCAAGCGCACCTAGAATATCGCTAAAGACTCCCATAAAGGTATTCTGCAGTTTCTGGTATTTTAACCTTGCTACGCTGGCATCAACTACAGTGCATCGAATGTGCTTATGCATTTAAAAGGATTTCTTGCACAGACATAATTGCGCCGCTGTAACTCAGCCCGGGAGAGTGTCCGCCTGAAGAGCGGAATGTCGTGGATTCAAATCCCACCAGCGGCATTTTATGATTATTTGGATTGCGCTGCTATTTGCTGACAGATTTGTTTCTGAAAGCATCAAGAACAGGTAGGTCCTTTCCCGCAATGTACGCAAGCGCCGCGCCTCCTGAAGTTATCCTCTTTCCGCCTAGTATGTCGTATGCCTTTTCCAGACCAATGTCATCCATCGAATCGGCAGAGTTTCCGCCTAAGGTATAGTTCAGCGCCTTCTCTCCCATGAACCGTGTTATGAGCCTTATGGTCTGATTATATCCCTTTTCGTACCTTCCAACAGGTCCTGCATATATTATCATCTCTGAACCGGAGATCTCTCTAAAGAATCTGTCAATTGTGTTGTCACCTATGTCGGCTATCGAGCCCTTCTTTGATCTGAGTTCGCTTATGGATACGTGCTCGCCTCCCTCAAGGACAAAGTCCGTTGGATATACGACTCTCTCTGCGAATTGGTCGGCCAGCTTCTGCGCCGTCTCCAATGTTCCGGTCTCGCTGAGAAATTTCTTGTTCTCCTCATTAAACGAGTCGCTGTTCTTGGCATAGCATACAGACTGCCCAGGGATGCCCCCGCAGAGTATCCTGACATTCCTGTTCTTCCCCACTTCATAGACGTAGTCGAACTTCTCCCACTTCTTTCCCCCGAATATTATTGCGGTGTCCTTTCCAGACCTTATGTTTGACTTTATCTCCTCAAGTATCCTTAGCTCCTTCTCCATCTGCAGGCCGAGGTAGGAGGGCATTGCATTGACGAAACCCGTTAGGGACGTGTCGGACCTGTGCATTGTAGCAGGTGCATCGTTTATGTAGATGTCCGCAAGGCGTGACATGAACCTTACCATATTCGATTCCGAGCTCTCTTTTGCCGATGCGAACTTTTTCTTCTCGTCATCGTTGTCCCTCACGTTCTTTAGGACAAGAATGTCTCCTTGCTTTAATCCTGATGCGGCATGCTCGGTGTCTGAATCGGCGAACGAATCCGAGTAGATAACATTAGCTCCTTTTACAAGAGACTGCAAGGCGTAGGCATGCTGCTCCATGCTCGATAGATAGTCGCCGTCTCCTCTCCTCCCCTGGTGGCTTATGACTATTGGTATAAGTCCCGCCCTCACATAGGCAGCGAGATTTGCGGCGCACTCCTTAAGACGCAGGTTGCTGCTGTTTATCCTTCCGTCCTTTACCGGAACGTTAATGTCAACCCTGACTAACGCCTTTCCTTTAAGCTCGCCAAACCTCCTACTTATGTAAAGTTCTGAGAGATCCGTTGAATCACTTGAACTTCTTCCTGGCCGAATCCATCATGGCCTTGTAGCCCTTGCTGTATTCCAGCTCATCAGGAACGAGCGTTGCTGGATGCACGAATCCCTGCTCGCGCATGTACTCTGCCTTCTTGACGGCCTTTGTCCTGAAGTAGTCCCAGTCAGGCGTGTCGAATGCGTCATGATGCGCCGTGAACCTTCCTTCATGCATGCTAAAGAGCACTGCGCTGACTATTGGCATGCAGTAGTTCGAGCTTGCCGCTGCCTTTATCCTTACTGGCATGAGCGGCATGTGGTGGCTGCCCCTCGTGTCTCCGGCCACATAATGAGCAACCTTGAAGACAGAGCATGCCTCTTCTGTCGCAGGGAAATCCTTTTGCAGCCTCATTAGGGCGGCAGGATCGTCCTTTCCGACGTACGTTCCGGCTATGTTGTGCAGCTTGTCTGTCGTTGCCGAGAGTATCGGCTCGGTCTCGTTCCTCACGCTGTCTATCACGTACCTTCCAGGATACATGAGAAGTGCAGCGATTAGGAAGTTGTCCTGAGGTATGCTGAACTCAGCCGTCTTGCCTTCCATAACGTCCATGACCGTGAGCTTCATTCCGCTTGCAAGCTTTGGATTGACTATAAGCCCAGTGTTTGCCGAAGGCTCACAAAATAACCTGTAAAATGGATAGTTGAATGCTCCAGGTTCGGTCTTGTCCATTGTGAATAGAACGAACGCTTCGTTTGGCCTCTCCTCGAATTCAAGCTCGGCTACGCCAGGACCCATGCCCTTGACATTTCCAGAGAAGGAGTCCTTTAGCAGATCCTGTCCCGCGCCATAAAGGCTCTGCGACTTTGCGACGTCCGCCCCTGCCTTGAAGGCATCCCATGCAAGCTTGTGGACCTTGCTGTTCTCCAATCCATTCTTGTGGGACATAAGCAGATGTATGTCGTCTCCGGTGTAGGCAATGTAGAGGTCTATTATTCCTGCGGCCTTCATCCCCTTCCTCACGAACTTCTCAACTGCCTCCAATACTTCGTCGCTTGGACGAGTATGCCCGCCAATCGATCCTATGTCCGCCTTTATCGCACTTATTGTTATTTTCATTTGTATTCACCGATATGAAGATTAGCGTCAGTCTTGTCTATTGATCTTTGCGGATCCTTTTCAATGCCGCACATCGCCCTTATCGCATCGATGTTCTCTGGTACGACATCGGCTTCTTGATGCACTGCCTGGAAGTATTGAAGCCTCTTTGCGTCCATAGTCATCTCCTTCCACACGGCGATCTCGTACATGTCCCCGTCTCCCCTGCCAAGCTCCCTGGCTATGTCCATTACCTGCGCCGTAGAGCTTATTCCTTCCTTAATCGAGACGAGTGCGATCCTTCTGTATTGAGAGAAGGTGCGTAGAACATCTTCGGTTGATGCCTCCTTTTCAAGGTCTACAGTAATCGCATGCAGGTGCATGAGAGTGGTCGACGCCTTTATCGCTACAGTGCTTATCTTAAGCGAAGGCATTAAGGTATTCACATCGGCGCCGTGATGCGACGGAAGATGCTTGTCGACTTCAAGGGCATTTATCGGGCCCTTCTTCGTCTCTGATGGATCTGCGCCCCTCCTGACAAGCACTGCACTTGCACTCTTTATTCCAAACTCTTTCTGGAGAGGAAAGAGCGTTCGCACGAGTCCGGTTGTGTTGCACGAGACAACGCGCGAATACCTTGCGCCGATGGCCGATGAGTAATTCACATAAGCATTGAACGAAAGCCCGGCCACGCTGTGATCTTCGCCGCCCTGCCATATCGCCTTTACGCCGGCTTCTTCGTATATCTTCTTGTTCTCCTCTCCGACTCCTTCCGGAGTGGTATCGACTATTATGTCCACGCTGCCAAGGAGATCGCGCAGTGTGCCGCTTGCCTTTACCTCGCTCCCCTTGAATGCATCAGGATTGCCTGATGAATAAACGCTTATTCCGCGCCTTCTTGCAAGTTTTGCCTTGTAATCCGGGCTTCGCTTGGCTATCCCTATGAGCTGCATGTCGTCCTGTCTTGATACGGCATACGCTACTCTCTTCCCTATAACTCCGTAACCGTTTACCCCAACCTTTATCATTAAAGGATCCAATTTAATCTGATTATAAAAGGTTAAAAGGCTTTCTGAAATTTTATTGGCGACATGTAGAAAATTCACGTTTTTCATTTCCTGCGACGTCATCGGCATCTCGATTTGCACCGCGGGCTTTGGTGCATGTTTTATTTATCTTGCGTGGCAATCGTATCAGTATGGGAATGGTCCTACTCAATTTCAAGGATTATCTTGGCGTTGATTCTTCGGCGAAAATGGCCTCTGTGGCGTCAAGGCTGGGCTTTGGGCAGAAAGTAGTAGTGGCGCCATCAATCGCATCTTTCTCAAAGGTCTTTGATACCCTGAAAAAAAGAGGTAGAAGAATAGGCTTGTGCGCACAGAATCTCGATCTTCCAGGATCCGCAGGACCCTACACTGGAAAGACGACAATTGATGATTTCAAGAATCTAGGATGCACATACGCGCTCATAGGGCACTCGGAGGTGAGACATAGGGATTCTCCGGAGAAGGGCGAATCGGATGGGCTGGTTGCGATGAAGCTAAGGCTTGCACTTGACAACAATCTTGTTCCGATACTCTGCTTCGGTGAGACTGGCGGCGAGAAGGCAGCTGGCAGGACGAAAGATGTAGCGGCAAGGCAGGTCAGGGCGGCGCTTAGGCATGTGAAGACGCGCGAGCTTGGAAGGATGATTTTTGCTTATGAACCGGTATGGGCGATAAAAGGGCACGGAAATGCGCAGGCTTGCAGCGCAAGGTACGCTGCAGATGTCGCCGCCCATATAAGGAAGGTGATAGGTCTTGGAAATAATGCAAGGATCCTCTACGGAGGCAGCGTCGATGGAAAGAACATGAAGAGCTATCTTGATGTGGGCTTCTACGGGGTGCTTGTGGGCCGTGCGGGCACAAGCGCAAAGAGCCTAAAGGAGATACTGGCAGGGATGAGAAGCCATGGGAATAGTTGACGAATTCTTAAGCGGCAGGAAGTTCGTAAAGGAGAGCCTTGGCCAGATGAAGTCGCATTCTAGATCGCTTGCCGCGGAGATAGTAAAGAGCAAGGGCATGCCGACGCAGATAATCTACATAGAACGCGGAGGTATGGTAATAGGCAGATTGCTTAGCGACGCGCTGCTGGTCAGAAGCATCTACGGGATAAGGGCAAGCTACTATACGGGAATAAACAGGAGGAGAAGCGCCGTGCAAATCGGGAGCCTTCCAAGGATAGATAAGCCATCCGGATACGTGCTCCTTGTTGATGATGTTGCAGACACTGGAAAGACTCTGCAAAAAGTTGCAGGGGCAATAAGGAAGAGATACGGCGCAGAAGTGCTCACGTGCACTGTGTTCTACAAGCCCAGGTCGGTGATCAAGCCGGACTTCTACGCCAAGGAGATAGGCAATGACAAGTGGATAATATTCGAATACGAGGAGAACGAGTTTAGGAGGAGAAGATGAAGGCTACTTACATAGTTCACGGCTTCGTGCAGGGGGTTGGATATCGGGCTTACGTCAAGGCGCTAGCTGACAGGCTCGGAATAGGCGGGATAGTTATGAACCAGGCGGATGGCTCTGTGCTTGTCATAGCAATGGGTGAGGAGGTGGTGCTCAAGAACTTCGAGGAGGGCCTTGACCTCTCGATGAAGTATGGGATACAAGTGCAGCTCATAGAGAAGCAGTACGAGCCAGACGGGGATAACGCAGCTGAGATAGATTTCAGCACATTCAGCATAGTCAAAGGCTAGCTTATCGATTCCGAATCGGCAAGATTTGGATGCACGACATTATACTTTTCCTTGAGGGCGTCCTTTAGCTCCGCGGATCTTTCAGGCTCGCCGTGGACCATGAAGATGTTCTTCAAGCCATGTATCCTTCCTACAAACGAGAGTATCTGCGCCCTGTCCGCGTGAGCCGAGAGATGGTACTTCTCTATGGCCATGTTCACCTGGACCTTCCTTCCATCTATGCTTACCTCCTTTGCCCCGCTCTCTATCGCCCTTCCAAGAGTCCCGTCAGCCTGGTACCCGACGAGTATTAGCTTGTTGTTAGGATTGCCTGCCATGGCCTCGATGTATTTGAGCACCGGTCCTCCGGTGAGCATGCCGCTTGTCGTGACCACTATCGCAGGCTCCTCGCCATGCATTATTTTCGATCTCTGCTGCCTGGTCGTTACATTGTGGAAGTTTATGCTCTTGAACGGATCGTCGTCGTTCATCAGGATCCTCTTCTGGAGCTCATCCCTGCAGTATATGACGTTGTGCCTGTGTATGCGCATCGCCTTTCCTATCATGCCGTCCATGTATATCTTTGTCTTTGGGAGCAGCCCGGACTTCATGTAATCGTCAAGTATTAATAGCACCTCCTGCGCCCTTCCGACGCCAAAGCTTGGTATTATCACCTTGCCGCTCTTGCTTAGCGTCTCCTTTATGCTTGACATCATCGACTCTATGACCTTCTTCTCTGGCTGGAAGACGTCCTTCTCGCCGCCATAAGTAGACTCCGTTATCAGCGTGCCAGCCCTGAGCCCCTCGGCCTGCGCGGCGTCAAGCAGCTTTGTGGCCCTCAGATTGAAGTCTCCGGTGTATAGCAGCGCATGATGGCCGTCGCTTACGTGGACCATCGCGCTTCCGAGTATGTGACCTGCGGTGTATAGCCTTATCTTCAGGCTCTTTATCTCGAACTCCTGGTCGTACTCGACAAGCTTGTTGTGGGTCTGCATCTTCGATATCCCATCCTTTGTTACATTGCCCGGATTCGATATGCGCATATAGTCGCTTATCAGGACATTTGTGAGCTCAAACGTGGGCTTTGTGGTATAGACGTATCCTTCGTATCCTGCGGAGAAGATGTGCGGAAGGTATCCGGAGTGGTCAAGATGCGCATGGCTTGTGACTATCCCATCGACCGACTTTAGCTCATCATCGGTTATGAGAGGATACTCAGTCTGCTGACCGAGCTTTATTCCGGCATCAAGAAGTATCTTAGTGCCTTCGCTCTCCACCATTATGCAGCTGCGCCCCACTTCGTGGGCCGCGCCAAAAAAAGTAAGCTTCAATTTAGCACCGATTCGTCCATGCTGCTGTCTTCGTCCTTCTCCTTCTTGTCCTTCATTATAGCCACGTCTGCGAGGCTTACCTCCTGGACCTTCTGCTGATCCCTTGGCCTCCTGCCTTCGGTCTTCGGCCTCCTCCTGGACTCACCTGTCATCGCCCTGAGCGCAGAGTACAACTCGTCAAGCTTCTTGTCCGACTCCTTTATCTTGGCCTCTGACTCCTCTATCCTCTTCGTAAGATCCGTTATGTCCTTATTTATGAACTCGAGCTTCTTCCTGAGCCTAAAGCTCTTAAGCGCTTGCTCCAGCTCCTCGTCTATAGCGGCCTTCTTCCTTATAAGGTCCCTTTCGGCCTCGAGCGTGAAGGCCTCGGTCGCTATCCTGAACTCTATCTGCTCCTTCCTCCTCCGAAGGAAGCCTATATTCTTCGTATTGGACTTGCTTATCTCTGATAATTGTGATATTGCCGCCTTATCGGCTATCTTGTAGGAGAGCCTGTTCCTTGCGAATTTCGCATCGCGTATGAATCCGAACCTCCTCTGCCTCTCCTCTTCTATAAGCTTCTTTTGCTGCTCCTCCTTGCTCAGTGGCGCAGCAGGCGCCTTTGCAGCAACTGTTGTGGCTGCTGCTGTCGCCGTTGCTGGTTTCTGCGCAGCTACCTTCTTTACCTCTGCAGCAGGACTTGTAGCCTCTGCCGCCTTGACTTCCGCCGCTGCGTTATTCTCGCTCAGTAAATCGCCTTGTTCCTACAGGACTGAATAATAAACATCCAATAGCCTGTCAGTCACTTTCTCTTTTGAAAACTCTGACGCCGTCCTTACGGCCTCGTGTTTATAATGTCCAGTATTATTTAAAACCTTTTCTATTTTTTTAGCGCAGTCGGTATAATCTCCGGGTTTGAATTTCTCGCCGTTCTTTCCGTTGACGACCATCTCGCTTATTGCAAGATAGTCCGCTCCGACAACCGGCTTGCCTGTCGCCATTGCCTCAAGCAGAACTACTCCCTGCGTCTCGAATGTCGAGGGAAGGCAAAAGACATCCGCGGCGGCGTATAGCCTAGGCAGCTCCTTCCTCCCGACAAAGCCCATGAACATGGTCCTCTCCATTATGCCAAACTTCCTTGCCAGAGACTTGTAGTGATTCTCTGCCGGTCCTGTGCCTCCGACAACAAGGACAAGGTTCCTGTCCTTTGCCATCAGTATCCTTGCAGCCTTGAACAGCACCTCTATCTTCTTCTCCCTGCTGAGCCTTCCCAGATACAGGACCATCTTCTGCCTTGGCTTTATCCCAAGGGACTTCCTCATGCGCGATCCGCTCACATGGGTATTGAACCTTGAGAGGTCTATCGCATTGGGTATCGTCTCCACCCTGGATATACCGTACCTTCTTAGCATCTTGTTTATCGACTCGGAAGGCGCTATGACGCGGTCGCATCTGTTGTAGAAGAACTTTGTGTAGCGCAGCACTGATGAGGTTGCGAATCTCTTGAGGTGCTTGTTCTTTGGATAATACGCATCCACTATCGGCTTGTTGGTTATGAGCGTGTGGAAGGAGCTGATGAGCGGCTTATTGAGGAGTTTGGAGGCCATCAGGCCGGCAAATCCCATAACCATGGGCGTCTGAGCGTGTATTAGATCTATATTGAGCTCGTTGAGCTTTATCACGGAGTTGTAGGGAAAGAGGGCGACATTGTACTGGGGATAGGGCTGAAACTTTAGCCCGGTATAGAGGAAGACATCCTTGCGCCCGTACTTTTTCTTGTTCTTGGAGTCTGTGCTCGCGAAGATGTAGACCTTATGACCGCGCTTCTCAAGCTCATCCTTGAATGTGAGTATGGATGTAACTACGCCATCAACGCCTGGAAGATATGCGTCTGTATAGAACGCTATGTTTAGGTTTTTCATTCCTACACTACAGAGGAGTGGCTTGACCTCCGGCTTGCTTTATCCTTTCCATCGCCTTCTTTGAGAATCCGCTGGCCTTTACGTTTATAGGCTTTGTAAGCAAACCGCCGCCCAGAACCTTGTAGCCCCTTAACTCTACTTCGTTCTTCTCCTGAGCGGCCTTTGAAACGTCAGTTAGATTTATCACGTTGAGTTTTGAACTGCTAAGCGGGCTAAAGCCCTTCTGGTGCATCCTCTCTCTTTCGTACTTTACTATCCTTGTGAACTTGTGCTTCTTTCCTGCCCTTCCTACTCCCCCTCTGCTTCCGGATCCCCTCCTGTTCTTTATGTTTCCAGCTCCCCATCTCCTTGCACCGAGGAATTTTCTGCTGCGTTTCTTCTGCCTTAATACCATATAATCATTCTATTGATTCTATTATTATACCATCCTGCTGAGCAATGCGTTTATGGCCTCGCCCCTGTATCCAAGCGATCCTCCGTTTGAGAAGCTCAGCTTTGTATCTTCCCATCCATGCTTTGGTGGCTTGAGCCTTATTGGAAGTCCAAGCACCTCCTTTGCCTTCTTTGAGCCTGAAGTGAGCGCATCAATGTCCGCCTTCGAGGGCTTTACTCCCTTCCTGACCAGAAGCCTCTCCAAAGTCTGCGGATTTATGACGCCAAACGTGACGAAATCGTTGCACTTCTTTATCATTCCAAGGTTTGATGCTGTGCCAAATACCAGCGCTGCGCTGTTCACTCTTGGGACATTTAGCCTTGAGAGCGTCTCGTTTATGTTCTTCCTAACCCCTATCTTTCCGCGCACTCGGACTACTGCCACAAGTTTATTGTCAAGATCTGACTTCATAAATTAGACCTTCTAAATCATTATCTATTTGGTTCAAAACCTTTTTTAACATTACTGAAGCGCTGTCCTGCCTTCAATTGATGAAACTCGATATCTGTAAGCCCAGAAAGGTTTAAATTATAATAACGGTAGTAAAGTATATTCGACTAAAAGATGGGTTCATGCGAAGGTTGCTCCTGTATCTAATACCGTTAATACTACTATCAACCAACGTGTTCGCCTTCATGAACGTTACCTATCTCAACACCACGGTGATACTCAACAAAAGCAGCTCGGCAGAGATTGTCGAGAACCTGTTTGTAAACATAAGCAACAGCTCCATACAGCAGTACCTGCTTGACAGGCAGTCGATAAACCTGACGCTAACGCAGTGGATATCGGTCCTGCATACCAATCTTCTCATACAGCACGTCTTCAACCCCAACTCCAGCATATCCGGTTTCACGCTTCTTCCCGGGCCTATAATAAACAATTACGGAGGGGAAGGAGCGCATGCGATAATAACAATGAGATACGTATCAAAGAACGTGACTACGGAGCAGAACATAGGACCTAGGAAATTCCTCTACACATTCGACAGCTCTGCGCTCAACTTCGAGCACGTAGGCAGTGGCGAGGCACTGCCTCAGAACGCAAGATTCAACATAATAATACCCCAGGGCACCAAGCTCGTCTCGATATATCCGGAGCCCGATTACCCTTATCCGAACTTTTTGGGCAACTATGGCAACGCAACATCATTCTCATGGTATGAGGGCGAGCCGTTATCGTCATTCTCTTTCTCATATCTCTCTACTGAATCATTGCAGCAGGAAGTTACGCGGTACTTTGTAGACCTCTACGGGAACTTCACGCAGCAGATATACCTGCTCCTCATAATACTCGTAAGCATATTCCTTGTCTACGTTTACGTCAATGTATTTGCATAATGGTGCCTTTATTGCACAAGTATGAAATTTTGGTATTGGAGGTCCTGAAGAGACTGCATACTGCAAGTCTTGAGAGGCTTTGCGCCGACTCTGGACTGGGAAAGGACGAGGCAATGTGGGCGCTACAGAACCTCTCGGACGCTGGAATGGTTGAATTAAGGCACCAGGAACGCGAGAAGATAACTATAAGCGATGAGGGAGTGGAATACGCAAAACACGGGCTTCCTGAAGAGCAGCTGCTTAAGGAGCTAAATGAAAAGCAGATAAAGGTCTCAAGTCTGGGAGAGAAAGAGAGGATAGGGCTGCAATGGTCCAAGAAGCTCGGACTCGTCGACATTCAGAATGGAGAGCTAAGGATGACGGATAAGGGAAAGGCTGCTGCAAACAGGGGATTCGATTCCGCAAGGGCGCTAAAGGAGATTTACGAGGGGAAGGGAGGAACGGCGCACAAGAGCATACTTGAGGAGCTCTCAAGAAGAAAGCTCATAGAGGTTGAAAGGAGAAGGGAGGTAAGCGAAGTCGCAATAACCCAGAAGGGAAAGGCCGCTGAAATGAAAGCGTCCGAATCGATAGACCAGGTGGACAGGGGAGTAATTGCAAATGAGTCATGGAAATCGATGGGCTTCAAGAGTTATGACGTTAACGTTAAAGTTGAGAGACGCGTGCCTGCGCTTAAGCATCCGCTCAAGAGGCTAATAGACAGAATAAAGGACGCCTATGTTAGCATGGGATACCAGGAAGTCTCGGGGCCTGCGGTTGAATCGTCATTCTGGGTCTTCGACTCCCTCTTCGTGCCGCAGGACCATCCGGCAAGGGATGCGCAGGACACATTCTACATATCGAACCTTGACAGGGCGGAGCTCTCGAAAATCCCCCATGTTAGAACTGTAAGGAAGGCGCACGTCAAGGGATGGCATGCAAAGTGGAAGGAAGACGTTGCAAGGCAGATGCTGCTAAGGACGCACACGACAAGCGTATCGTCCAGATACGTCTATAACATAGTCAACGGGCTTAAGACTGACCCGGATAAGTACACTCTGCCGATCAAGCTCTTCTCTGTGGGCCGGGTTTTTAGGAACGAGACAGTGGATTACAGGCATCTTGCGGACTTCTACCAGCACGACGGAGTGATAATAGGAAAGGATCTGACATTATCAAACCTCTTCGACGAGCTCACGAAGATCTACGCGTTCCTTGGCATAAAGATAAAGTTCAAGCCCTCGTACTTCCCGTTCGTGGAGCCCGGAGTGGAGTACTTTGCATATCATGAGGAGAGGAAGGAGTGGATAGAGGTCGGGGGAGCGGGCATGTTCAGGGAGGAGATAACAGGGGTCAAGAGGAGTAAGATCTCCGTGCTTGCCTGGGGTCCTGGGATAGATAGGACGCTACTGATAAAGGATTCGAGCATATCCAACATATCCGAGCTCTACAACAACGGGATAGGCTGGCTCAGAAGCAGGAGGGAGGTTTGAGGATGCCGGTAATAAGCATAAACAAGAAGTACCTTTACGGGCTCATAGGCCAGAGGATGGATGATGAGAAGCTCGCAGATTACATCTACAAGCTGGGCTTTGAAGTTGAGAGCCAGGATGAGAAGGAGGCAATTATAGAGATAACTGCAAACAGGCTAGACCTGCTCGACGCAGTGGGGCTGGCAAGGACCATCAAGAACTTCATGCACAAGTCGAAGAGATTCCATTATGAGATCGAGGACAAGGAGCCCGCCATTACCATAGATGTTGACAGGAGCGTCGGCAGGATAAGGCCGTATATAAGCGGGCTTGTGGCGCTCAACCTTGAGCTCACCGAGGAGTCCCTGCTCAACCTCATAAACTTCTCCGAAAAGTTCTGCGAGACTTATGGAAGGAACAGGAGGAAGATAGCCATGGGATTCCACGACATGGGCGCCATAAAAGGAGGCCTGACCTACAAGGCGAGCGAGGACCTCGAATTCGTCCCTCTTGGAAAGCAGGAGAAGATGAAATTCAGCAGCGTTCTTGAGAAGGAGGAGAAGGGAAGACAGTATGGGAGCATAATAAAGAACGAGAAGCGCTGCTTCTATCCGTCGCTTTCGGACTCCGAGGGACCGATAGCGCTCATACCTATACTCAATTCGCAGAGAACAAAGGTGAGCGCATCCACTAAGAGCATGTTCATAGACATAACCGGACTTTCGGAGTATGCTGTGAATAAGGCAGCCGAGCTGCTCGCTGCAAGCTTCATGGACATGGGCGCTGAGGTAAGAAAGGTCAGGATAAGGCGCAATGACAAGGCCGTGCTTGCACCGGAGATGGAGAAGAGGTACATCAACATACCGATAAGCAGGGCGGAGAGGGAGATAGGGGTAGACATAGGATACAACAACATCATATCGCTTGCGAACAAGATGGGCTACGAGGCGGGCATGGTTGGAAACAAGATCGCATTCAGGATTCCAGAATACAGGCTGGACATCATAGATGCCCAGGACGTGATAGAGGACATTGCTATAGGATACGGCTACGATTACATAAATGCGATGCCGATAGCGTACTCGCAGCCCGGGAACCTCGAGAACAGGACACGGTTCAACAGGAAGCTAACTGACATAATGATTGGCCTGGGCTTCTTCGAGTGCACCAATTCATATCTGACTAACGAGGAGAACAACTTCGACAAGGCGGGACTAAAGAGGGAAAGCCACGCCATAATGCTCAAGAACTCCAATACGGAGACGATCACGATGATGAGGACGTGGCTTATGCCTTCGCTCCTTAACAACCTAAGGCTATCTAGCCATGAGAGCATGCCCCAGAACGTCTTCGAGCTCGACATGGCCTTTAGCGTCGCTGAAGGAAAACCTGTGGAGTCTTACAGGCTTGCTGCGGTGTCCGTTAGCCCGAAGTCGAACTTCAACGAAATGAAGGCGATGGTCGAGGGAATGCTTTATGCCGCTGGAGTGGACTGTGATATATCAGAATTCAATCATCCGGCATTCATAGATGGAAGATGCGCAAAGCTCGCATTCGAGGGAAAGGAGGTGGGCTTCTTCGGCGAATTGCATCCCAGGACGCTGAAGAATTTCGGAATAGAAGAAGCCGCAGTTGCCATCGAGATGCAGCTTGACCCGATATATCCTAGGAAGAGCTGAATGTTGAATAGGAGGCAATGGTGGCTACTTCTGCCTTCTCGAGCTTGTAGGTCCTCTCGAAGTACTCCTGCACCGTCTCCGCGCCAAATGCCTCGATCGCCTTGTTTATTATCACGCTCAGTAGCGGCAGGTGGTCGCTTATTATCACCTTCCTGCTGGCGTGCAGCTCCGGCGCGAGCTTGAGTGCTATCTTGTTTATCGTCTCCCTGCTTGACTTTGTCTTGCTGAGCCTGCTTATCCTTGAAGGGAATGCGTAAGGCGTGAGCCTGCTGACGTTGCCGTTGCTTGCAAGCGCGACTCCGGAAGACATGATTATGCTCGCATACCTTAGGTATCCGTAGTAGCTCTTCCTAGACGCCTTCTCGCTGAACATGCTCGCCTTGGACAGGTTATCGTACGCATCATATATTGACATCTTGGAGAGGTACTTGTTTGGTATGTTCTGGCCTATCCAGTTGAGCAGCATGTCAATGTCGACCTCTGAGGAGATGGTGGCGTTCCTTGCGATGTCGAAGCTGCCCGAATAGAAGATCTTGTCCAGGACCTTGAATATCTCCGACTTGCGGTCTCTTATCCCCAGATATTCTATAAGGTCAGGATTCGCTCCAGCCATCAGCTCGAGGTCGTTTATCGCCCCGCGCACATCGCCGTTGCTCCTCTTGGCTATCTCGAGCAGTATCTCCTTTTGCACGTCGGCCTTCTCTGCTAAGGCTATCTTTTCAAGCAGTCCTAGCACCTCTGCCGTATCAGGTCTCTTGAATTCTACCTTATCCACGCTCTCCCTAAGAAAGCTCACCTTCCTGCCCCAGAAGTCGGTGGCTATGAATATCACCGGATGCCTCGATTCCCTGATCAGCTGTAGTATGGTCCTTTCGGATCCCGAGTCCAGTCGCGAGAGCTCGTCTATCTCATCAAATATTATTAGGCTGCGCTTGCTGAAGAGTCCGCGCGTGGTGGCAAGCGGGAGCACCTTCTTGCTCAGGGATTCCGAGTCGCGGTAGTCGCTCGCATTTAGTTCAACAAGATCGAAGCCGTTTGAGTAGGCGATCGCATGCGCAGCTGCAGTCTTCCCTGTTCCTGAAGGCCCATAGATCATGATTGCGCGGGTGCGCTTTCCCTCTATCGCAGCTATCCCGAACTGCGCAAGCTTGCTCTTTGCAAGCTCGTTTCCGATTATGCCATTGAGAGTATAAGGGGTATATTTTTCACAGAGGGTCATGATGACTACCGATAGTTAGCAATATATAATAAATGATGCAGTGAAGATAAGATAAATGTTTGCTCCGATCATCTAGTTCGGTCAAGGATGCAGCCCTCTCACGGCTGAAACCCGGGTTCAAATCCCGGTCGGAGCAGATAATATTGAAATTGATTGGGACTTTGTCTAATTATCAAAAGCTACATAATTTAATATTTGAACCTGCGGACAAGTGCATAATAAATATATTTAATTTGATAGGAATTAGTAGATTTATGATTGGATTCTTATCACAGCATTTGCCAGTTCAACCAGATCGGGTATGAACAATGTCAATATTTAATATAAAGGTACGCAAACTGGAGTATTTCGAAAAGTGGCTTATTCTAGGAATAATGATAGGAGTAGCGGCAGGAATAGGCGCAATAATATTCTATTACTTGATAGTATATGTGCAAAGCCTTTTTCTTGGTGGAATCGTTGGGATGACAGTACCTACGGCATCCGGGGAAGGCAGCAGTAGATTCGTGCAAGGCAACTTCCTCTTAGTACCAGTTTCCATAATACTAGGTGGACTGCTTTCTGGTTTTCTTGTTTACAAGTTTGCTCCTGAAGCAGAAGGCCATGGAACTGACGCTATAATAAACTCATTCCACAACAAGAATGGCGAGATCAGGCGCAGGGTGCCAATAGTAAAGGCGATATCCTCTGCGATCACCATAGGTTCCGGTGGTAGCGCAGGCAGAGAAGGACCTACAGCGCAGATTGCATCTGGCATAGGCTCATTCCTTGCTGACTTGCTAAAACTCACTAAAAAGGAGAGACGAATTGCAATATTGGTCGGAGCGGGGGCAGGAATAGGTACCATATTCAAAGCACCGATAGGCGGTGCCCTGCTTGCCGTAGAAGTTCCATACAAAAGAGATTTCGAGACTTCGGCCCTGTTCCCAGCAATAGTTGCAAGCGCAGTTGGATATTCAATATTTGGATCCATAGTTGGCTTCCAGCCGATCTTCGGATACTATCTTGGTGTATTCAACCCATTAAATCTGCCACTCTATGCGGTGCTAGGCATAGGAACAGGCATCTTCGCAATAATATATGTAAAATTTTTCTACTACATTCATGATAAATTCAAGTCGTTTAAAATAAGCAACTACTACAAGCCCGCCATAGGCGCAGTTGTAGTTGGCATGCTGGCGATTCTATTTCCAGAAATAATGAGTGTGGGGTACGGATGGGTGCAGCTCATGGTAAACGGCAGTATTTCTTCGTTTCCGACATTTGGCCTTCCAATACTTCTTATACTAATATTTCTTCCATTTGCAAAGATAGTTGCAACTGCATTCTCAATAGGCACTGGGGGTAGCGGAGGGGTATTTGCCCCAGGAATATTTGTGGGAGCTTCAGTAGGGCTTCTTTTTGGCATGCTGTTTCATACGATCTTCCCTGGCCTAGTCACCTCAGTTGCACCTTTTGTGATAGTGGGTATGCTGGCGTTGATGGGCGGAGCAGGAAAAATTCCCATATCGGTATTACTCATGATAACTGAGATGACTGGTAGCCTTCAGCTCCTGCCAGCAGCGATGATTGCCGTATCAATGTCCTACCTCATATCAGGCCAAAGCACACTTTACCGCTCACAAGTAGCCACAAGGGAGGAATCGCCTGTGCACATGAACGAATATCAAAAACCAATACTAGAAAATGTAAAGTTAAAGGATCTTCAGCTAAATGATATTTCAGTTGATGCAGGCACGCCAGTTTCCTATGCAATTAAGCGCATGAAGGAACTTGGCATCTCTTCGATGCCAGTTGTGGACAAAACTCAAAGAAAAAAGCGAGTAGGAATGATAGCACTACTCAATATACATAGCATCCATTCAAAAAAAGTTAGGGCAGTAGCTACATGGGATATTAGGATGGTTAAACTAGACAGCAGTGGAAGAGTCGCACTGGATGTCATGTCAGAAATGAAAACGACATGGGTTGCGGTGGAGAATGGCAGTGAGTATGTTGGTTGCATAACCCTCAAGCAGATTGTCAATGAATACAAGAAGCGGCTTGAAATGCATGACTAATTGCCGCAGAGGCATCTTTTAGGTAGAGAAAGTCGAAAAGACTCAAAAATTAGATAACGGGCCTTAAATAATTGCGCTCAGATTAGGCCTTTGCTAATACTACTTTTAGTCGATTAGATATTTACAACTGTAAACAAAAGCTCAAACTTGATCTAAGCATTTTTGGAATCGCAGCGTAATTATCTGACAGGCTTATTTGTAGATAAACTATAAATATCAGGCAAGACCTACTCGTTTTTAATTAACTGTAGACTTGGGGGAATTGTGATGCTCTTTAGGCATGCGACGCGGTCTTTCTCAAAAACCGCAGCTAGCAAAGTGCAGCAAGTAGCTGCAACGCCAGACTCAAAAATAGATGTCAACAAGGCTTTTTCTCCAGTAATGGACTTCGGGAATCCTGCCCTGTACGAACTTCTCACGGAGTCTGCAAAACGCAGCCCCAACAATCCATGCGTATACTATCAAGGAAAGACGCTGACCTATGCCGAAGTTGATGACCTTTCATCGCGATTCGCTTCCGGACTCAAGTCCCTTGGACTTGAAAAGGGAGATCGCGTGGCGATGGTTCTTCCAAATACTCCGCAGTTTGTGATATCATACTTTGGAATAATGAAGGCCGGCGGGGTCGTGGTGCCCTGCAGCGTTCTCTACAAGCCTGAAGAGCTTGAGCATCAGCTAAAGGATTCGGGCGCGACGTTTGTGATAGGGACCAACAACGTAGTGACCAGCAAATCAAAGAAGGACGGAAAGACCGTGAAGACAAGCACTGACTTATTCGAGAGCCTTGAATACTGCCGCGAGAAGCTGGATATCAAGCAGGTGATAACCACAAGCGTTACAGATTATCTCCCGGGAGTCAAGAGCCATCTTGCATGGCTCAAGGGGATAAAGATGGTTGCACGCGCGGGAGCAGTTGACTTCAAGCGGCTCGTCAAATCAAATGGACCAATTGAGAGCCTCAATCTGGTGTCAGACTCGCGAAACGAGACTGCGCTCATACAGTACACTGGGGGTACTACTGGAGTGAGCAAGGGCGCAATGCTCACAAATTATAATCTATACTCAAATGCCAGGTACATATCTGCCTCGTTTCCCATGACTGGCAATGACGTTTCTATGTGCGTGCTACCGCTTTATCACATATATGGCATGACGGCAACTATGAACAGCGCGATAAGCGCAGGGGCAAAGCTCGTGCTCCTTCCAAACTTCCATGTGAAGGAGGTCATGAAGGCGATAGAGAAGCAGGACGTGACGATATTCTGCGCTGTTCCAGCGATATACAATGCGATTATAAGCAACCCAAAGTCCGGAAAGTACGATCTTAGCTCTGTTCGAGCATGCGTATCAGGAGGCGCTGGACTTCCTGAGGCCATACGGGACAAGTTCGTCAAGCTCACCGGCGGAACTCTTGTTGAAGGCTATGGCCTTACAGAAGCGAGCCCTCTTGCAATATGCAACCCTCTGCACGACGGAGCTGCAAAGGCTGGATCGATAGGAGTGCCGATACCGGAAACCGAGGCCAGGATAGTGGACATCGATGACCACAGCAAGATCCTTGGAGTTGGCGAAGCTGGAGAGCTTGCAATACGCGGGCCGCAGGTCATGAAGGGATACTACAACAGGCCCGAGGAGACTGCAAAGGTCATGATTGATGACGGCTTCATGCTAACGGGCGATGTAGCTCGGGTCGACGAGAATGGACGCGTCTACATAGAGGACAGGAAGAAGGACATGATCAACGTCGGCGGATTGAAGGTATATCCTAAGGAGGTGGAAGAGGTTCTTTTCAGCAATGGCGCTGTCGTGGATGCGGCTGCAGTAGCTTATCCTGATTCATTTAGCGGGGAGGTGGTCAAGGCATTCATAGTGCTCAAGCCCGGCGCCAGCATGACTGAGAAGGAGCTCGTAGATTACTGCTCTGAGAAGCTTGCCAAGTACAAGGTGCCAAGGCATGTCGAATTCGTAAGCGAGCTGCCCAAGACCCTGATAGGCAAGGTAATAAAGAGGGAGCTGCGAGATAGGACTTAAATCTAGACGTTTTTTAAGAGGATTATGTATGGGGCTTTCTTTTAGAGTAGGAGCAGCAACAATATCTGGCAGGAGGCATGCCAATCAGGACAGGCTGGTAAACGGGGCAGGGGAGAAGGAGGGTAGGATGCTTTTTGCAGTATTTGATGGTGTCACAAACAGCGCGACCATAAAAGGCGACGGCGCAGTTGCAGCGGAAGCGGCAATGAACCTGCTTAGGGATTCTGATCCTGGAACGAAACTTTCGGATGCGGTGCGTGAAGTGCACAGGGGGATGCTGGAGATGAAAAGGTACGTGCCGATAATAGGAGAGACCACCGTCGTCGCGGCAAGGATAACGGGAAACATGGTGGAGATTGCAAATGTGGGCGATTCGCCGGTGCACCTGCTAAGAGCAGGTAAGATGCGCAGGCTTTATACGCCTGACCTTGGGCACTTTGGCGGCCTCGTGCAGGCGCTTGGCTTTGATGAATCCATGAAGGTGCATGGAAGGTCTATGAAGATTATTCCTGATGATGTAATTGTGCTGGCCTCTGACGGGCTGATGAAGAGCATAAAATCATACATATGGCCAAGTGAGAAGAACATGGGCAAGTACGTGACTAGGACAATACTCACTTACGGGGAGATAATGAATGCTGTTGAAAGCAGCAGCCACATGGATGCTGCAGCCGAAAGGCTCCTCAAGGAAGCTGCAAAGAAGAGGCCGGACATAGACGATGACAGGACAGTGATAGTCATACGTGCGCTAAGGGCAGATTAGATGGTAAAGCTCATCGTCAAGGAGAATTACTCGGCCATGTCCAAGGAGGCATTCAATATTTTTAGGGGCAGATTTGATTCCGCAAGGGTGTTGGGCTTTGCGACAGGCAGCACGCCGCTCAAGCTTTACGAACTAATATCTGAAGAGGCAAGATCCGGAAGGATCTCATTTGAGGGGAAGCTGACCTTCAACCTTGATGAATATTGCGGAGTTGATCCTTTTGACAGCGCCAGCTTTAGACATTACATGGATCATAATCTCTTCCTAAATGTGAATATGAATCCAAATAGCATACACTTTCCTGATTCGAAGTCCGATCCAAAGACTGCTGCAAAACAGTATAGGGAGGAGTACCTAAGATACGGTCCAATAGACCTGCAGATTCTTGGGATTGGCCGAAATGGACATATTGCATTCAATGAACCAGGGGCTATGCCCGACTCGGTGACAAGAGTTGTAGAGCTCTCGGATGATACGCTCAGGGTCAATATGCCAAAAGGCAATAAGGCAGTGACAATGGGCATTAAGGAGATACTTGAATCCAGGACGATATTGCTGCTTGCTTCCGGCAAGGAGAAGGGACTGGCGCTAAGGAAGGCATTGCGGGATTCCCCAAATACGGCAGTGCCTGCGTCTTTCCTACAGATGCACGATGATGTGACATTTGTGATGGACGAGGAAGCGGCTTCAATGCTCGATGCGTGATTTTATTTCTCCTGCGCCTTGGAGAGCTTAAGAAGGGATTTGGCTCCTAAGAAAAGTTAATATTATCATTTGGCAATAGGTTATCATGAAGGATCTGGATAACGCCATGGAGAACCTGCGCGAGCTTGAGGAGCGTGAGAACCGCGGCTTTTCTGTCAATAACGGGCAAAAAAAGGCGCTTATAGGAAAGGTTGAGCAGTTCTACAGCAAGATAGGCGTTGTCGCAATAACGCTAAGCGCAGAGCTTAAGGTGGGAGACCTAATAGAGATAGGCAGCGACGACGAGGCGATAAGGCAGCGTATATCCAGCATGCAGATAGAGCGCGAGGATGTTGAGGAGGCCTCAGCAGGAGACTCGGTGGGGATTAAGGTTAAGCACCCTGTGGAAGTCAACAGCAATGTATACAGAATAGAAGCTTAGAACCCAAGCACTTCCTTAACAAGCACTATGCTTATCCTTCCTGGACGCTCTTTCTCAATTATAAGTATCTTGTTTAGGCTTGTGCCCATACCGTAGGCCTTCTTTGCCCTTTCATCCTCCAGAGGTATGGCATGCTCATGTATCCTCTTGAAGGCTGCATCGAGATCCTTGACTATCTTATTCGTGCCTACGACAATGATCAGGTGCGCTGCGCCGTAAGCGTATAATCCCACCTGGCTCCCGGAGGCTGATGCCGTGACCATCCTTCCGTCCAAAGTTACCGCCTGAACGCTTCCAACGCCCCAGTCCGCGCTTGATGCGCGACGCCTCATCGCATCCCTTACATCCTTGCTGCCTGTTGAAAGTATCTCCTTCCTAAGCGACTTGTAGCGCCCTTCCATGAGCATGTCCTTTATCCCTGTCTGATGAAGCGTTATCGATGATGCGTCCATGACCTCGGATCCCTCGGGTATCAGCTCCTCCACCTTCCTTTTTGCCTCTGTTGAATCTTTCACCACGAAGACCTCAAATCCATGGCTTCTAAGCGCATCTGTAGTCTTGGCTATTGTATCGTCGTCTGCGAGCTTGTTCCATTCCATAAGTACACCATTGTTGTTGCGAGCATAAATGCGCATTTTAGCTATATAAATGTATAGGGCACCCTATAGATTGATGGCTGGTGACTATCTAAGTATTGTAGAGTTGCAGCCCTGTGGAGTCGCGAACATGCCGCTAACTATCAATCGAAGGTAGCCTATTGCAGGGATGTCATAGACGACGCTTCCTGCAACGGCGCTTTGCGCTATTGGATAGTTGATGAACTGGATGTCAAGGCCCGGATTGTTGTCCCCTTTTGTTAGAAGATAGTACTGGTTGCCGACCTTTATGGCAGCTACAAGGCGGTGTATTATGTCTCCAGTGAACGAGTCGTTGCTTGTTGTCCTGTAGACTATTATCGGATTGCTGTAGTTCTCGGTTATCGTCGTGTTTGCTATGCTTATCCGGTTCGTCTGCGCTGAGTATGCGCTTGCTCCGCCGGCGATGCTCACGTTCACTATCGAGTAATTGTATTGGATCAGGTTCGCACCTTGTGATTTGACCATGCATTCCTTTATCCTGGAATACTGCCCTGAAGATTCAAATGTATCTATGCACCTGGTGTTGTATAGGGCTATTGGCAGGTTTGGCTGGCCGAATAGCTCACTTATCTGCGAGGGGTTTGATGAGTTGTAGGCAAAAAATGCCAAAAACTCGTAGTCCATGTTGCTCTGCAGCGCGCTCATCTGCAGCTGGGAGATTGAAACTGTTGGTATCTTGTTTGACTCAAGGAACGCAGTCATGTTTGATATTCCGTGCAGGATTATGAGATCGCCCCTGTGAAGGGTAGGGAGCATGCTGCAGCTTGCGACGACGTTTATGGGCGATGATGTTCCAAGTATTATCACAAGCAGCATCCATATCACGACTATTATCACTATTGCGGCTATGACATCGTATAGACTCTTCCTAAGCCCCTCGTCGTTGACGCTCTGCCTGAACTCCTCGATTATGGTAAAGATCAGAAGTACGAAGGCGATTGCGCCTATGATAGGGTTTGAGAGCAGTATGTAGCCCACTACAGAGAGCACTAGAAAGAGGTAGAGAATGTTGAGCTTGAGATGGTCCTGCTTGTGGTCCTTTGCTAGCTTTTCTGACTTTGGCTGCCTCAATCAAATCACTGCGGCTTGCCCTTTATCATGCTGCCTATCTCAATGCCTATCGCCTTTGACTCCTTCGTTCCGTCCATGGTCACCCCGATGGCGGTGTCCGCATTCACTATGAGGGAGTTGTTGTGGCTTATGACTATGAACTGCGCCACGTCGCTCATCTGCTTTATCAGCTTCGAGAGGGTCTTTGCGTTCTCTGAGTCCAGCGCAGCATCCACCTCGTCGAAGAGGTACATCGAAGACTTCTTGCACAGGTGGATCGAGAAGAGCAGCATGAGGGCTATCATCGACTTCTGCCCTCCGGAGAGAGACTTGAGCGGTATGTCCGACTTGCCGTCGTTGAGCTTCATGTATATTCCGCTGTTGAGCGGGTCGGACTCATTCTCCAGGGTTATCGAGGCCTTTCCTGGGAAGACGTAGTTGTAGAGCTTTGCGAAGTTCTTGTTTACCTGGTTTAGCGTGTCCATGAATGTCTGCAGCTTCTTTGAGTCTATCTCCTCCATCATGCGCAGCACGGCGTCCTTCTCTGACTGCAATGTTGTGACCCTTGATATCGCCTCGTCGGTCTGCTTCTTCATCTCCTCGTAGACCTCTGGTGCCTTTAGATTGACCGCGCCCATCTCCGATACCTTGTTTGATAGTATCGTGGCCTCGCTGTCCATCTCCTCTGGCTTTCCGTCTATTAATGCAAGGTCCGGTGACTGGTACGCTGAAGTCGAAAGCTCTGCCGTGATGTCGTTGAACCTTGTCTCCGTCTGTATCTTCTTGAGCTTTAACTCGTTGACCTGCTTCTCAAGGCTCGCCGACTCCGATTCAAGCTTGCCTATGTCCATGCTGAGCTTATTCATCTCGGCGTTTATGGAATTCTGCTTCTCTATGAGCTTCCTGCTCGACGTGCTCTTTCCGCTCATGTCCGCCTCTATGTCCGCCTTGGATTTTGTGAGCACCTCCCTGCGCAGCTCCTTCTCGCCAAGCTGCGCCTTGAGCTCTTTTATCTGCTTCTTCTTCTCTGATATCGAGTATGAAAGGTTTGATGCGGTGTTCTCCAGCATGCTCGTCTCGGTTGCAAGCTGCGCGGCGGATATCCTGCTGGCCTCTACATCCTGCCTGAGCCTCTCGAACTTGTCCTTCTCCGCCTTGTTCTTTCCGGACTTTGCAAGGTTCTTTGATGCGGCGCTCACCTTGTCGTATATCGATGCCCTTGACTGCTTTCCCGAGTTTAGCGCGGTTATTACCTCGAGCTTCTCCTTGTCCTTTGCCTCCATCTCCTTCCTTATCCTGCCTTCAGAGTCCGCCTTTGCCTTTATCTGGCTTGAGAGATCCGCCTGGCGCTTTACGAATTTCGAGAGCTCGTCGGATATGGACCTAAGATCCGACTCCATGTTGTTTACCTGCATCTCAAGGAGCGCCTTTGACTTCTCGACCTCGTTGAGGCTTGCCTCTGCAGCATCGGTTGCCTTCTTTGTCGAGATCTTCTCGTCCTCTAGCTCCTTTATCTTGTTCTCTATTGATGAAAGTGAAAGGCCTTTTCTGCTCGAGCCCCCTGACACGATTCCTGACTGCTCGGCGAGCTCGCCTCCGAGGGTGACGTATCTGTGCTTTCCTATTCCGTACTTCTTCGCATCGTTGAGAGTAGGTATGATGTAGGTGTCATTAAATATGTATGAAAATACCTTTGAGAACTTTGCATCGAACTTTACAACATCTATTACAGGAGTTATCTCATCGTCCTTCTCTTTTGGCGTGGACCTGACATTGACTTCGGCTATTGGTATGAATGTCGCCCTGCCCAGACCGTTCTTCTTTAGGTGGTCCATTATCCTACTTGCCACTGCTATCGAGTCCACAACAAAGTATTCGAGCCTGCTCCCTGCCGCCGCCTCAACCGCGTATGCATTCTCTCCAGAGTACTTGCACAGCGAGGCCGCCTTTCCATAGAAGCCGTCCTTCTCCGCGAATTCCGATGATATCTTTGCTGCGAGGTTTCCTTCGCGAGGCTGCATCCTTGCCCTCTGCTCTGCAAGGTCCATGCGCTCCCCGTCTATGTCAAAGAGGCGCCTGGAGAGCTTTGCGTGCTCCTTCCTGAGCTTCTCTATGCTTGAGATCATGCCGACTATCTCCTGCTTCTTCTTTGATGCCTCGGCCTCCCTCTCCTTCTTCCTATCAGCGGTAAGAGACATCTGCTTCTCCGATTCCACGAGCGCCGATTCTAGCTCGAGCTTCTTGTCCGAATTAAGTGAAAGGTCGGCCTGCAGCTTTGATAGGTATCTTTCCGTGTCAACCAGCTTGTTCTCTCCGTCGTTTATCTGCTGCTCGAGCTCCGAGAGCTCCTTCTCGTAGTCAACTCCCTCATCAGGAACGTTGAACTTCTCCATCTCCTTGAGCATTACTGCTATCTTCTTGTTGAGCTCGTCTATCGATGCCTTGTTGAGCTTTATCTTCTCTACAGATGCCTTCTGCTCAGCATCCGACTGGGCTATTGAAACGTTGTTCTCCTCCATGGTCTTTTGTATGGAAGGGATCTCGACCTCGAGCCTTGCGAGCTCTGTGTTTGTGACATTGAGCTTTGAATTGGTCTCCCCGGAGGTTGCGGTTATCCTGTTGAGCTCCGATGCAAGCTTCTGGCTGTCTTCTGAGAGCTGGTCCCTCTTGACCTTGGTCTCCAAGAGCCTTGCTGAAAGGTCCTTGTTCTTTGAGTCGAGTATCGCAAGCTCCTTTGAGTATGCCTCGTTTGCGAACTTTAGCTGCCCCTGTCGCGCAGAGAGGGCGCTGAATCTGAGGTTCTTTATCCTTGAAGTCATCTTCTGGTAGCTCTCCGCTGCCTCCTTTTGCTTCTCAAGGTCGCGCAGGTATCCTTCCCTTTCATGTAGCGTGGCGTTTGCAAGGCTTATGTTCTGGTCCACCTTGTCAAGCTCCCTTAGGGACTCCTGCTTCTTGTCATCGTACTCCCTTATCCCTGCCGCATTGTCTATGAGTTCGCGCCTCTGCCTGTTGTTTAGCGTTGCTATAGTATTGATCTCTCCCTGAGCTATTGTTGTAGTATCACCAACCCTTACCCCTTCGCTTGAGAGGAACTCTATTATGTCCTTTCTTGTCATGGTCTTGTCATTTAGCTTATAGGAAGTCTTCCCGTCGGATCTTATCGCCTTGACTATTGTGACGGCCTTTCCCTCTCCCTCAAGCTCCATCTTAAGGTGTGCTATCGTGGGCTCGTCCTTCTTTCGCTTTATGTTCCTGTTTATGAGTTCGTCAAGATGGTCCACTCTAAGAGTCTGAAGCGACGGCTCTCCCAGTCCGAACATTAGGGCATCAAATATTACGCTCTTTCCGCTCCCGTTTGGGCCTACAACGCAGTTGAATCCCTTGCTGAAGAGGAGCTCTGCATGCCTGAAGGACTTGAACTTGTCAAGCACAATTGACTTTAGGTATAACATCCCTGCACCGGTCGCATTATAAGCTATATATATTAATTATTTAAAGCCTTTCCTCAAGCCTGGTGCCAAGTATACGGGAGGTTATGCAGGACCCGGCAAGGAGTCGACATTTGAAACTATGGAAGCATAAGAGCCATATATTTTAATAGCTATAATTCCCATAGCCTCACATGGAGATTAAGTTATCAAAAAACAGAATAACGCTTGATAATAAAGAGCTCACCACTCTCGATAAACTGGTCCTTAAGTTCACCCAGGCCATGGGCGATGTGGATTACGTAATAGTGAGCGGATACATGGCGATTTTTTTTGGCAGGATAAGAGGTACTGAGGATATCGACTTACTCATCAATAAAATGAGCATGGAACAGGTGGAGAAGCTGCATGAAAAGCTCATAGAAAAAGGATTTGAACCAGTAAACAATGTGGGGGATGCCAAAGATGCATACGAGCTGCTTTCTGAAGGATCCTCCCTTAGATATGCAGAGAAGGGCACGTGGGCGCCTAACTTTGAGCTGAAGTTCGTCAAAAAACCGCTTGATAGGCATACGATGGACAATAGGATAAGGGTCATAGTCAATGCCAAGCATAGCATGTACATTTCCCCTATAGAGCTGCAGATCGCATTCAAGCTGTGGCTGGGCAGTGATAAGGACTACGAAGACGCCCGATATATTTATAATATTTTTAAGGCACATATTGATGCAGGGAAATTAAGGGAATTCATTACGGAATTGCACGTGAAAAAAGAGACCGTAAGGAAAATAATTGGCGAATTTGATGAAACGAAATAACATTCTTGCTGGCCTAAAGAAAGCAAAAGAGCACAACCTTAGGAACAACCTTGAATACATAGATGCGTATTCGGATTATGTTAAGAAGGTAGACAACAGGACCTGGAGCAGCGGCCAGAAAAGATTTCTAGATATTCTGTATGGCAAAAGCAGAAGATCAAAGAAGACGCAGCACCTTCAAAAAACAACTATTTCTAACACAATGTGAAAAAGGAGCCGCCTTATTTCATGGCCTTTTCACTTGGTTTTCCTTGACATCCTCAGGTTTATCAGCGCAGTTATGTGCTGCCCTGTCGCTATACCAAGCAGTTTCTTGCCCTTGAGCACGGCGCCTATCCTGAACTGCGTTGACTCTATGCCTGCAAGCGCATCTGCCATCTTGGTGGAGACCTGAAGGTTAGGCATCTCAACTGCAAGGTCTGAAACGCGACTGGCCTTTCCCAAGCGGTTCTGGTCAAAAACATTGACCAAAAAGTATGTTCCGGCAGGATCCTTTGTCAATATTATGTGGCCGCCTCTGCGGCTTATCAGGGAGTAGAGGGCGTCTGAACTGGCGCCCCATCCTATGACTGAATAGTTATTGCTCAGCGTGCCATGGAGTGTCATGCCCTTTGTCTCATTCCTTATCTGCGCGTTGCCCTCCTCGGCGCGCATGCCCTCGTAGAGGAAGAAGACGATTATCAAGTCCCATATGAACATCGTCTCCTTGTTTGCAGTAGAGCCTACCGGAAGTATGACCCAGATGGCCGTTGCGATTATTATCAGGGCCATGAAGTACCTGCTCACTTTTGCAGTTATTATCGTTGCATCGTAGAAGTTCTTTTTCTTCTGCAGATAGCTCCTTAGCACCCTCCCGCCGTCCATTGGGAATGCTGGAAGCAGGTTGAAGAGGCCTAGGAGTATGTTTATCACGAAGAGGTACTGCACGATGTATGTCAAAAGCCCCATAGGTGTGAATATCACAAGTATGCCAAAGAGCCCTCCAAGTGCAAGGCTCGTTATGGGCCCTGCTATTGATATGTTGAACTCAATTTTCGGATCTATCTCAACGAGGTCTATTATCGAGGCGCCGCCTATGGGCAGTAGGATTATCCTGCTGACCTTTATCCCGTTCCTCTGCGCAGTTATTGAGTGCGAGAGCTCATGCACGAGCACGCACACAAACAGCAGTATCCAGATCAGCCCAAGAAGCGGGGAGATCCAGATGAATGCAAGTATAAGGAGGATGAAGAGCCAGTGCAGCTCTATGTCTATGCCGAATATGCTCCCTATCTTTACGGAACCCTGAGCCATCTATATCAGAGTTTATTCGTCATAAAAGGATTATTAATCTTGTTATGAAAGATTCAGTTATGGGCGTATCTTTTCTCAAAGGCATACCCGCTTTGATGATAGAAAAGGAGAGGCTAATAGCCGTGGGCGATCTTCACATAGGCATGGAGGAGAAGTTCTCGAACTCCGGAATAGAGTTCCCCAATGCGGCAAGGGCCACGGGGCGCGAGATAAGGGGCATCTGCGAATCAAACTCGGCAAACGGAGTCGTATTTCTGGGCGATGTGAAGGACAGCATAGCAAACATGACAAGAGAGGGAATGGATTCCGTTAGGACATTCTTCAGGGAGCTTGATGGAATAAACGTGATAATAGCCAAGGGCAACCACGATGCGCACATAGAGTCGCTGATAGGCGAGATGGGGTTCAAGGCAGAGATAAAAAAAGAGATCCTCCTCTCGGAATGCGCTCTTATGCACGGGAATGCGATGCCATCGGATGATGCAGTATTAAGGAAGTACATCATATGCGGCCACGCCCATATGGCAGCGCACGTGAACGGGATAGACAGAAAGGCGTGGCTAGTCGCGCCTGCAGGCGGGGGGATGAAGGAGCATTACAAGAGTTACAACAAGAGCATAAAGCTCATTGCAGCCCCAGCATTCAACAGGCTGATAATAGGGAGCAGGATGAGCTACGAGACAAGGGAGCACCTGCCGATGCTCAACAACGACCTATTTGATTTTGAGAAGGTTGAAGCGTACGATACCTACGGAAACAAGCTCAAGATCGGACCGCTTCAGCCTACATAGATTAGATTGGATCCGTAGGGAAAGGTCTAGAACATGTTTCCTAATATATACTTGAGATTCTGCTTAAATACATCATCACTTCCTGTCCGTGAATATTGACCTGCCCTTTTAGTAAGCTGGCTTTTTGTAATTTTGGCATATTTTATGCAATCTTTTATGTCCTCCCTGTCTGCATCGTTGAACCTTGAAATTTTTGAGCATAATATGTCTATGGGGCTTAATATCCTAACATCAATTTTCTTGAAACTGGACTTATATTTAGCCGAATTGCCCACATAGTCATCTGGCAGAATTTCGCTAAAGATCGTATTGGAAGACCAAAAATCGATTGCTATGCCTGGTTTTATCTTTTCCTTTATGCGCTTAAATTCGTTATAGTCTTCTTCTGAAGGAATGTTAAAATCCACGTCTTTTGTGGATGATTTTAAGCCTAGCAAAGTCATTGCCGTGCCACCTACCGCAATAAGTAGGATACTTCTCTTTAATTCCTGGTCAAAGAGGTCGAGGAAACCCAATAGGTCCGCTTTTGAAACTCTTGCCATCACTTATACAACCCTATATACCTTTTAACCATCTTGCCGTCAAAGGCAGATGGCTCCTCGGAGATTATATTGCAGTAGTATCTGATCTCATTATTACTTTGCAAGTCGGGCAGTTTGGCCAGGGATAGCAAAATTCCCTTAAATATGCCTAAATCGTCATATCTTTTATAGAGGTAGTATAAATGCGCCAGATTTATTTCCTTGATGTTTTTATATAGAAGAATAATCGCGCCGTACTTTATCCTGATTTCTTCATTAATACTCATTGAGAAGATCGTAAGTTCTATTGACAGTTTATTTGACGTTTTGGTGCTTTCGTTCAGCCTGTAGCCAAATCTATTGTAGTTATATGATAGCTCTTCGGATGTTAGGTCTTGGGGATACTTGCCGAGTTTTCGGTAACTGGTATCTATTTTGCGCTGTTTTATCAGCTCCCAAAATCCATCGCTATTATACAGTATATTTTTGCTCAGGATCAGATCTTTTATTAAATCCATCTCTCCCCCCTTCATTAATTTTGCAAATTCATCCGGGGTTAGTATGATCGGGTCGATTTTAATGTTGTATGTCGATTCCATTTGAAGCACATTTTCCAGTAAGTAGCTACTTTCATCATGATTTCTAATAAGGATTAATAGCTCTAATCGGTTGATTTTTAGGTATCTTTCCGGGTCTAAAGCGCAAATGGAGAAAATATCGAATTTTTGAGAGAGGTTCAGTATGCTGCTAAGCATTTCTTTAGGTATAGCTGTCCTTTGATTTTTGTAATTTTCTATTTCTGATATATAATAGGTGGAAAGGGGATTTTCCGTATTAAGTCTTATCAGTTTACTGTTTCCTTCATGTTCTATGTATATTATGCCCATTTTTTCAAGCTTCCTTGCAGTATTGTATATGTTTGGGTAATAGGCGGGCCCGTACCTCTTATCTATGCCCTTTGACATCTCCAGTATATTCCCTCCATCGCCGAAATTGTCTGACAAGTAACTAAGTATTTTTGTCTCTTCCTTATTCATTTTATCACATATATTTTTTACTATAATAGTATAGTAATTCTAATATTTAAACATTTCGTTGTGGCAGCGCATGTGAATGGGATAGATAGAAAGGTGTGATTAGTCACTCCGACAGGAAAGGAGATGAAGGAGCATTACAAGATCTACCTATTTGATTTTGAGAAGATAGATGCGTATGATACTTACGAAAACAAGTTAAAGATCGGGGGCCGCTTCAGCCTACATGAGATGCCTAACCGTGTCGGCTTTTTCTTGCAACTGATAGTCTTTTTACCTTAAGATATAGACCTGCATCCTGGTCGGCAGTCCTCATTACGGAATTTATCAGCAGATTTTGCTGCTTTGGCCATTTTCTGTTAGGCGTCCTTTTGATGTAGTCTGCCCATAGCCTTACGAACCTGAGCCTCTCCTTTAAGTCGCGCCTATGCAATGCCATATTTAACCATCTCTTTATCTACTTTTAATACTTCGAGACCCTTGCCATGAGGTCTTTGTCAAGCCTTTTCCCAAATAGCTCATAGATGTGCATGGCATCCTCAATGTCCTTATCTTTATTGATGGTTGGAGAAAGAAAATCCGGATCCTATGAGCTCCTTGGAACTTGCAGCAATTGCCCATTTCCATCCCTTCTTTGAATTTCTAGCTAGAGTTTTCTTTACGATAAGATAGCCAAGAGCATATCCTGCCCAGTGCGGAAATCTCTTTCCATCCTTTCTTATGAATAAATCAGTGTAAAGATCTCTGGATTCGCTGTCAAGACTTCTTTTTATCCTCTTCCATATTGTTTTAGCTTGCTTTTCACTAATTGCTGTAGACCATGGCTTCAATTTTCCAGTTATCTCTTCTTCAAAGCACTGCGCCAGGCCCTCAAAGGCAAGCGATGCGCGCAGACTCCTGTCCTGGACCATGCCAGTTCCCTGGAACCTGATCACATGACTAAATTCATGGGCGATCGTGCCTTCCATTGCCTCTTTCCATTTATTCGATTCAGTGTTCACTAAAATAGATATTGTATGATCATTATGCGTAAATCCAGAGACTCCCTGCATGCTTTCAGATACGAACTTGTCCGAGGTAGTCGATATCATTAATACGATGTCATTTCTTGTCTGGAGCTTCGTTGCAGCTTTTGAAAGCGCCGTTATTGCAATAAGTATTCCTGGTTTCAACTCGCGTTGGCAGACAATTATGGCCTCCAGGTTGCCGATGCGTGATTTTGCTACGATAAAACGTTTTGAGGAACCTTTCATCAGGTCATCTCTTACCATACTATCGCCAAGTCATTTACTTAAATCAGGCTTATATGCGTTTACTGCATAATTGCATTATAAAAGAACGGATTTATCTTTTATTTCGGAAAAATTTCGTTCTATTGATAGGCAAGGATGGCAGGCTAAGCAAGGAGGCGCTAAGGATGGTCGATCCGAAGATGATGGTGCTTGCGCAGGGGGAGAGGAAGGGAGGGGAGGACCATGTGGCCATGATGCAAAGGATAATAGAGATGGAGCAGGAGAGGGGCAGCTTCGCATTCGTGCCGGCAGGAGAGGAGGGATTCGATGTCGGGACGATAGGAACAGGAGGGAGAAAGGGTGCCTGGAACAATTCAAAAGTGAGCGTCTACGAGATCCAGACAACCTACATAAGAAGCGAGGTTGAGAACTGCATAAAGAGGGCAAGGAACCGCAGGCATCAGCTCACCTTCGTTACAAACAGCGCCAGGGTGAAGAAGGAGATAGAGCAGATGGCGGGAGGGCAGTACAGGGTGCTGAAGATTAAGCCTAATCCGGATGCGTGAGGTTGCACTATCGGCCGGTGCAGTCTAAGAAAGGAGAAAATAGGCAGTCGGTATCCTAATTTTGACTTAATTTCTGAGCATCTTACATAAAAGTTTCATAAAAAAATATGGACTATCAAATGCTTGTCAATAAAAATCCATTAAGCTCTATTATTAAAACTTCGATCGCTATCCAAAACATAATCCAGAGTATGGCTAGTATCAAGAGCCCGCTTGAGCGGGGCGAAAGGTTCCAGAGATTTACGGTAAGTCCCATCACCGCGATCAGTTCCAATATCATGGTCTCAGTTGCCAGAACAATGAGATGGAATTGCCAGAACAGAGCAGCATTTATCAGAGGAAGTATTACTGCAGCAACAAACAATGCATATGCAATTCGCATATCGGTATTGCGCCTTTTTGCTGAGGCGATATACAGTGCTACTGCCATAACCAGGTATACAAATAGCCATATTATGCCGTAAAGATAGCTACGCGTATAGAACACGGGCATCGATAGGCTGTTATACCAGGCATAGCTTGATGTTAATATTATCACAGTTATTAGCACTCCGACAAGTTCAGGCCATAAAATAAGAGATAGAAGTGATGGAATCGGGGAATGCTTTCGGAATTTTTTAGCCATAATATCGCCTGCACTTTATCATTTAGATCATATCTGTGTCACTATTGAAGATATCCAAGGATTGTTTGCTGAAGGTGTATTGTCGTTAGTGGTGTAATTAATCCACACATATCCACCATACGGCACGCTTGATGGACGTGAGTTGAGGCGTGAGCCATTCGGCCCGTAGCACTGCAAATTGGTGATGCTTATGCGTTCTTTGTTTGCAAGAGAATCATTACGTAAACCTGATGAGATATTAGGCAAGTCATAATACTGATCTGCATTTGCAACAGGATGTGCGTTATAATTGTTTGTAAATAACGCACATGCAAAATGCACATTGTATAACGTTGCCCCAGTTCCTTGTGAGAACAAGAAGGATATGGTTCCATTCGTATACATTATGGGATCTGTGCAGTTAAATCCTGATGACGAATATTGTTGGCAGGGTAACAATTTTAATATTCCGGGACCAGGGACACCGATAGACGCAAGTATAAAGATAAAAATTACTAAAAGAACAAATAAAATAAACACTATTTGAAATTTTTTACTAATTGCATTTTTTATGTCCATTTTCACACCGCAAACATGACATTATTTATGAAATTACATTATCGTATTGATAAGTTTGGATCTGTGGCTATAGGCATAACTCCATTTGGAGGAGCGTTTCTTACCCTAGCCCGTTGGGCAATTATTCTGTTATATATTATGGCAATTGATGCTCCGAAGGCAATTTCTGTGGCCCATTGCAGGTTTGATGGTTTTCTTTTCTTTCTTCTCATCCTTTGGGCACCTATCAAAATTTCAAGACCGATACCAGATTAATAGTTATGAATGCGGCTATTTAATCATGACGTTTTTAAGCATTGTCTGAGGAGTTTAGATATGGTCAAGAACAACAGCGTGAGCGAGAAATTAGTCTATGCAATAAACATAATTCTTATGGAAATGGCACTGCTATCTCTTACTGATGCGGATCCGATAAAAATAGTCGGATATTGCGGACTTGCGCTCGGACCCTGCAGGCAATAGCAGAAGCATTGAAAGACCCAAAGGCAATAGAGGAGATAGTGCATGCTTACTTGCTGATTAGGGCACAGAAAAAGGGTAAGTTTTAAGAATTAGAAGAGGCATAATATGCATATTGCAATATCAAAGATAGAAATGAAGGCAATAAAGATACAGCAAAATCAAAAGTGATAAATATGCAAAGAATGGAGACCAGGACAATGCAAAAGAACAAACGTCCAGATTTGGATCAAAGATTGTATGCGATAAGCCAGAGCCTTAATGAGATATTGGAAGAACTGCAAAACGACCACCGCCACGGCATAAGCAAAAAGGCAAAGAAGTCCATAGAGCAAAATCTTAAGGATTTGAAGGAAGGCAAAGGAGTCCGATACAAGAGCATGGAGGAACTAGACAAGGCATTGGACTAGCGGTGTTCCATTGTATGCAATAATAGTTCCGCCAAAACTAGGCAAGCTGCTCTCGAAGATAAAGAAGAGAGATTCTGAAACGTACAAGGAGTTCAATAAGAAGATGGGACGGATACTCAACGATCCGCATCACAATTCCCACCAATTGCACAGCAAATACAAGGGCGTATTTGAAACCCACATAAAAAACAAGCTTCTCCTGTATAAGGTAAATGACACTAATAGCTCCGTGGAACTGGTCGACATAATAGATCACGACCGGCTATAATTCTAAACACAGAAAGTTGAGGAAAGTATTCGCTCAGCGTCAGCTTGGGGCGTTTGATGAACGAAGAAGAAGCCATGTGCTATATTATGGAAGTTCAAATATATAAAGCGTATAGTTTGGTATATAATTATGTAGCTGAGTAAAATAACTATTAATTAAAGAACCGCCACAGCCAATGCAGCTTCAATTTTTTGTAATTTTCTTCAGATTTTCTTGTATATTCTTCGTGATATTTGTGGCTCTTATCCATTTCTCTTGTATAGTATTCAGAAGCTACATGCGTAACAACACAAAGTCTTGCTTCTGGAATAGTCCTAAAAGTATTTGAACAGGAGATATATCCACATTTATAGATTAATTTCCCTTCTTTTTCCATCTGATTAGCTAGATGTCTTTGAGCATAGTGCTTACCGTTAGGGCCTTCCATCTAATCTCTGTTCAAACCAATTTTATTCATCTTCCTTTGCTTTTCCTAACTCAAAAGAGATATAGTGTTGACATCCGGCCTCTCCTTCACAGAAGATTCCAGTATCGTCCCGGTCAAGCCAATGCCCATTTTCACCATTATGACCAACTTGGCCACATTGGCACCTACACCCTTGATTGACGCCTTTGCATTCATTGCACATCTTATCACAGCTTTAAGTAAAGTTATTATCATATTTAATTCTTTTCTATCGCGAATCAAACTCTCGGATCACGTTTAGATAATGGCAATGGCACCTGACATTTATTACACATCTGTGATTACCACTTAAAATATTTGCCTTACTATTTCAGGCCAGCCCGAACCTCTACATATCCATTTCTGCTAAAATCTTAAACGGCATTTCCTCTTTTTTATTTGATACTGATTAGGGGTGCCTTGTATTTTCAAACCATCTAAAGGTTTCAATTATAAAATTACTAGCCTTTTTATATTGGTCGAACGATGCCTTGCCATTGAACATCGTATATTCTATATTTGGTATGTCTGGTGAAATCACCAAGAAATTTGAGTAATGTACTTGCTCTATTGGAAATTGATTTTCATATGCTCCGTGAGCTATCATATTCCTTCTTTGCACAAAAGTACATTCGTCTAGAAAAACTTCATTAGAATCAAGAAGAAGATTTGTTGGGTATCCATTTTTCTTCGCTTTGAGCAAAATTTTGTTTAATGTGCCATAGTTTTGGATAATATATTCTTCATGCTCCCTTATTTTAACATGCTTGACTTTTGGATCAATATCCACGTGTATTATCTGCTCCACTGCTGCGGATGACGCCATTACAGACGTTTCATAGAATCCCAAGATATAACAGTTTGCAGCTTGTGCCATAAGATTAACGGTTGATAGGCAAAAAGCATTCTTCCAACCTCTGTCATTTGGATGTTTCCAGTTTGGGTTAAATGGCCATTCTTGGTAAATACTTTCTATTTCTTTGATGCGTTTTTCAATTTCTGTGTTACTTCTTGAGTGAAGCTGCTCTATATTAGTCAAAAAATAATCGTCTAGACCTTTATATGGTTTTTCGCTCTTAAACATCTTTCCACTGTTTTTAATGTATTAATACGGTGTTTGTAGTATATATCTGTTTGTAGCTGAGTTGCTATGCAAGCTTATAGCCTATAACATAACTGTTCTTATTCAAGAGATGTATTATTTAAACATCACACTGAACTTCATAAAGTAATAAAAGATTTTGCTTCGAGTGTAGAAGTGATGTTGACGCTGAACGATACACTCAAATGTGAACCTTTTGAGAAAGTAGTAACAAAATTTGATTCTATTCCTTATGAAAATAGATTTGGTCAATATCGATTATCAAATGGCTGGTTCATAAAAAAGAAATTTTTCGGTGGATATGATGGATTTAAAGCCACGGATATTTGTTGGATATATCCAAATAAGACTACTCACAAAACTAATTTTGTGACAACTGGAGTTTCATGGGAAACTGTGATGAGGCTTGGGCCAAATAGAGAAATACATCTTTTTTATGATTATGAATCCACATCTAATGATAAAGAGGCAGTAATATCTCCAAATAGTGATTATACAATCAAAACTTTCAACAGGATAGTGCCGTGGGCTATGTTTGGTTATTCGGCTTATCTCATGGAATGTTGGAACAAGCATAAGGAATTGTTCCTTTCAGTAGTGGATGCAAGATTATCTGCAATACAAAAAGCTATTAAGGATAAAAAGATAATAATTAAAGATGATGATTCTGTAGTAATAAAAACACCTGTAACATTACCAACAATTAATATGCGCTTTAACCGTAACGCAAAAGGCAAAATAGAAAGAATTTATGAAGTAAATCCACCCTTGTAGTTGCATTTTTAAGCCCAGTTTAAAATGCAGCTATCTGTGCAATTCCCAATCAGGTCCTCATAGCCCCTTTTTCCCTAATAAACGTCTTGTCCGCCCTGTTCATAGATTATGTATCGCTGAAAGCACTTTTATGGCTTGAGGTGGCTATAAAGTTAAAGTATGATGTATGCATAAACTCCCCACCCTAATATAATTATCGCAAAAATATTGTAAAGAATGAAAAGAAACTGTATGCCAAAACCCCATTTTTGTAAAAACCTGAAGACTGCGCTCGTAGAGAGGAAAAATACAATTAAAATAATAAAGTAATGTAGTTGCGTATAGAAGCTTACAATATCGCGTGTATTTCCTTGGTGGAGTAGGTTAAATTCTGTTGCTGCCATCGATGCAGAGAAAAGAATTACTGCGAATAAAGACCAAAGTACGAAGAAATATGCGTCTGCAAGATTTTTAGGGATATTGATAGCCCATCTAGGTTTTACTCTTGGCATACTTATCAATCCTCATGTTTTGTGGAATTAAGTGAACGTTAAACACTATTGCATCTCATCAATCATGATATCCCTTATAACTTCTTGATTACCACCAACTTTCTGATTAAAGCCAACAAATCCCTTTCCATATATCTTCGCCCTGCCATATATTAGCGCATTCCCTTTGACCTTAGCATTTCCGTAAATCTCTGCATTGTCTTTAACTTGTGCATTTCCATATACTTTCGCATAATCATGGACTTCTGCCTTGCCATATACTTGCGCCGATTCACTGACTTCGGCATTATCATAAACTTGTGCATCTTCGGAGATTCGCGCATCGCCATGGACTCTTGCATTATCGAATATCCACGCATTGCCATTAACGCTTAGGTTCTCTTCCCTTTGTATATAACCTCCTTTATCTCCCTTTTTAACAATGCCGAATGTAATTTTTGCCTCTATCCTAAACAGCATCAATGGGTACGGCTGGTATGGTTTTATGCTATCTGTTTCCAATATCCTATATTTTTTGTTGGCTTTTGTATTAGAAATTTTATTTGTAGGATGTTTATGCGCAGCCATATCCTTTCTTGCAACATACCCTTCATCGTTTAGAAAATAAAAATATCCTTCTTCCTTTTTTATTTTCTTATTGGTAACCCTTGCTTTTATGCCATTAGGATTATTTTTAATCAATGTTTTCCAAACATAGCCATCTTTACCTATAAAATAAAGATAGCCGTATTCTCTCCTTATTTTTTCACTTCCAATTACTTCCTCATCGTCTTTATTTAGAAGCTTGGATTTTCTTCCGCCACCATACTCTGTTTGCCATGTCATAACTTTAACACTGCCTCTTTTTCTTTCCTTTCCGGATAACTTATCTAATAGGCGCATTTAATCTATCTTTTCAATTTCGTATTTTATAGTATCTTATTAGCTATTTTTCGTAACTAATACTTGTTATGTGTTTTCTAGAAACTAAAAATCTTTCCTTTGTTTTATTACTAAGTATTAATTTAGGTGACTCTATTTTAACATTTTTGAAGACAGCCATTTCTATTTCAATAAAATTCTTATTGTAAGAGATTAAAGTGCCAGCATATTCAGAATGTTGGTAGGAATTGCCTTCTTTTGCATTTTTTATTGCAATAATTTCATCAGTAAAAACTCTTACTTCTTTATTAAGCAATGCATCTAAAAATTCATCCTTGTTTATATTGGCACTTAGCTTTTCCATTTTTATCAGCTCTTCTTACCTTCTACCCAACTTTTTCGCTTACCGCATCTTAAACAGGTTTTTTTCCAATCTCTAATGTGTGAACTAGGTCCTAAATCAGTATATGTTGGCCTGTTCCATTTATGAAACCCAATTTTACATAAAAATGACATTCAAACACTTAATTTAATTTTAATTTGATATTTATATTCGTTTCTTCCAAGCCTTCTAAGCCCCCTTTTCTGGGTAAAGCCTCTTTTTGAAAGTCAACTCAACTAGGCAACATTAGCAATACACGGCAAACAATCAAACAAACCACAAAACACCTCAAAAACCACCCCAAAACATACCCACCTAACCCATATTTCATCACTTTTTCCTCTTTCTCACATGTATCCAATTTGATTAAACATCGCAAAATCTGTCGTCTAACACTCAAAAATAATTCTAAAAACATCTTAGACTCATATTTAATCAAACCCTGCGCGCCTGCGCCGCGTCCGCCCTTTCTGCGAGATAAAGGGATATTTAATCAAAGGAGGGGAAAGGGGGTAATGGTTTAAACATTCCCGACGTAACCCAAAAAGCCGCCGACGTGAAGGATTTTGACTTGACCCACACCATTAACCAGGAGTATAAGCTCTAAGCTTCACTTCGGAAGTCATCTGGGTGGAATGCCATGTTCCATTTAGATCCTTATACTCTGCCCATATTTGACCATAATATGTTGCGCCGTTGACTATGTTTTTGCTGTTAAAAGTGAAATTTACGGTTATCGGGGTTCCACTATGCAACCCCAATCCACTAGGAATGCCACAGGATATTCCGCCATTTATTTCATTTGTGCCAACTGGGCAGATTATTTCAGAATTCAACATCTGCTGCCAGTTAGGAACCCATATGAAGTTTGTATCGTTCCAAGTAGCGTTAGTTACTTGAGCTAACAGAAGATTCAGTATTGCGCTAGAGCCATCTGAAAGCAACTTCGGTGATTGACAGATATAATTGTATTTTGCCATGCATACTGTATAAAGAGGATTACCATCAGGGTTGTTTGAAAAAACAATTACAAATATAATTCCAAGAATTATTCCAAAGAAGATTACAGATATCCAAACCCGATTAGGTTTTTTGCTTTTTGAATGCGCGATCATATTTGAATCACCACACAGTTACAGTTATTCTTGCTTTTTGGCTTTGTCAGTTTTCTTAGCCATGCTTCAGATCCATTCCCTGATACTACTTGCCCAGATATCCATATAAAATAAGCCGATTTACTTCACTGCCTTGCCGTCTCTTTAAGTGATGCGCCGTTCCTTGAGCTTAACATCTCCTCTATGATATTGCGCACGCTTTGCGCATTTACATCGAACTTGAAGAGATCCATTCCCTGAGACTCTGCTTTTGCCCTGCGCTCTGCCATCCATGCGCTTAGCCTTTGCGGATTCTCCAGCAAATAGAAGAGTCCTGCAGACTTGGTAGTCGGGAAGACCTTCTGGTCCCCGTTGCTATACCTGCTTAGGTATACAAAGCCGGTCCTTATCAGCTGCTCTAATGCGTTTATTACATGATATGCCGCAAGATCCTCCCTGTTTGCGCCAAGTCTCCTTGACTCCGCGTCCATGAGCTTCTCCATGCTTATTCCGTGCGATTCCACAACGCTTGGGAGTATCCTAAATGCTGCCTTGTCGGTAATGGAAGGGCCGTTGTGCTCAACCTTCATGAATAGCGCCTTGTCAAAGAGCTTGCTAGCCGCAGCCTCTGCGCCTTCCCAAGCCTGATAAATCCGCGCCAAGTAGTCACCAATAGCTAATCTTACAATTAATCCTTATGCAATAGCACTGCTCTTGCTTGCCTTTTAACTGTTTTCTGCAAGATTTGCAGCCACATAGCAGTCAGAGCAGCATGGAGGCAGGGACCGGTCCTACTGCCTTGCGGCTCCTTTGAGTGCGCTGTCCTTAGAACTTACCATGCCCGCTATTAGCTTGCGCACCTTCTCCGCATTCAGGTCGAATCGGTACATGTCTACGCCACCGGCCTGCGCACTGGACCTGCACTCGGCAAGCCACTCTTCTGTTCTTTCTGTGCTTTGCATCAGATCGAATAGTACGGTTGCCTTGGCCGTTGGAGATACTGTATGGTCCTTGGTGCCTGCATTGCTGCTGTAGACAAATCCCATTCTGCCAAGAAGTGCTATGCCTTTAAGCGTATGATAGACCGAGAGATCGGTGAGGTTTGACTTTTCAGGATCAAGCATCTTGAGTTGCGCATCTATCAGCTTGTCAAGGCCTAGTCCATTCGAGGCGACCACGATTGGGAGTATGTCGAATCCTGCAATGTCTTCCATTAGAAGACCCTTGTTCGTTATTCCGAGATAGAGGGCCTTTTCAAAGAGCTTGCTCGCTGCAGCCTTTGCATCGTAAGCGTTCCTGTAAACCTGAGCCATATGATATCATCAGCATATGCCTTGGCTGCGCTTATAACTGTTTTCTTCAAGATTTGCGCTGCGCGTCTTCCTTCTCTTTATAGGATCAGACAGGGTTTGGAGGGAACCTCTGCTTGACATCGTGCATCCCCTCGTTCACCAGCTTCTTCCATGCATCAAAGCCTGCCGGGGAGTCCGGATACTTTGAGTAGAGTGCGTTCATCTCCTTCATCTTCTTGACTGCCGAGAGGAGGTTCTTGAAAGCGTTTATGTTGGATAGGCCGCTAAGCGCCTTGTTGAATGTGCTTGCCAGGGTTATCTCCGGTATTATTCCGTAGCTTATGTCCACCGCCTCCTTCTCTGTCAGGAACTTTGACATCCCGTAGTCTATGAGCTCGTTGTTAAGAGACTGGAGATATACCCTTAGGACCTCAAGGCCCGCGGTCTTGCTTCCATAGACCTCATTGTATCGTGTGTTGTATTTCCAAAGGTACTCTATGCTTGTGTCCTTTGCCGCAACAGCCTCAGCAGCAATCTTTCCTGCGATTGCTCCCGCATTCATTGCAGGGCCGATCCCTCCTGCGCTTATAGGATTAGGCATTGCCATGCTATCGCCGGCGCCCATGTATCCAGGATAGACAAGGCTGTCGAACTGCCTTCTTACGGTCACGGACCAGTATCCTTTTCCGTTTGAATCTGTCTCGTCTACCTTCAGGCCCTTCACGACCGGATTCCACTGCGCGTACTGATCTATTAGCATGTGAAGCGTGTCCTTCTTGCCCATCTTTGTGTTCCTTAGCTCGATGCTCTTTTTCTCGACGCCGATTCCGATGTTGACCCTGTGCTTTGACTTTGGAAAGACCCATCCGTAGCCTCCGGGGGCGAGTTTTTGGTTTAAGTGTATTATCGCATTCTTTGGATCGTAATACCTTAGATCGTCGCCTTCCTGCTCGAACTCCGCGATGTATCTTCCGGTTGATTCAATATCATCGGTGCTTACCGTGTTCTCTATGTAGTTGTTCTTTGGAAGCTTTCTCCTTATCGTGCTTGCAATCCCAAGGGCGTCTATTACTATCTTTGCATTTACCCTGTACTGCGCGCCCTTCTCGTCCCTTCCGTATACTCCGACTACTGCATCGTTCTCGATTATAGGTCCCTCAACTTCATGATGCGCAAGGTACTCTGCGCCGCTCTTCTTTGCGAAGTCGACTATTACCTTTGCGAGCTTTGGCCTATCAAGGCTGTATCCCGCGCCCTCGAACTGGAACTTCCTTGTAAGGTCAGGACTAAATACCTGCACTCCCTCGACTTCAACGTCAAGCACCGGCTCTGTGAGCCTAAGGCCGATCTCCTTGTGGACGAATTCGATATGAGACTTTGCGACAGCGTCTCCGCAGACCCATCCCCAGTTCGTCTTCTTTCCGACCTGAGCGGGATCATTCCTGTCAAGGAGAAGCACCTTCGCACCGTTCTTTGCAGCCCCTGCAGCCGCAAGGCAGCCGGCTATTCCTGCTCCCGCCACTATAATATCATATTGCTTTTCCATGACAATCGCTCTTAGGAGACCTTCCTTACGACAACTATAGGTATCACGTCCTCGTCAAACTCGAGCTTTGCGAGTTCAAGAGGCTCAGATACGCTGCTTGGCACCTTTATCAGAGGTGGTGCCCCGTATGCCAATTGTAGTGCCCTTGCGCCGATTATTGTTGCCTTTTCAAACTTAGTGTAATCCATTTGATTTACCCCGCAATAGAGGAGACAAATTTACTATTGCTATTTGCATAAAAAGACTTTTATAGGTATTGGAAGGCTATCGGTATTCGCCATAATTGGACCTGACCTTCCTAAGGACATGGTACATTATCATGTTCGTGAGGTAGAAGAGGAAGTATCCAAAGACCCCCCATGCGGCTACCCTTCTTACGCTTGTGCGGACCGAGGCGCTATCCAAGTAGGCCGCCTTGCCGTATCTCTTTATCCTTCCTGACAGGTCCCAGTCCTCATACGTGAGCAGCTTCTCATCGAATCCGCCGCACTTCCTAAAGCTGCTGGCCCTTGCAGCAAAATTTGAGCCTATTATGTGAGGGCTGCCCGCCAGTATAGAGAGCTTCACAAAAGCCACGGAGACTATTGAGTAGCCCATGCGTATTCGCTTCTTGGTCCTCTCCAGGGGATAGACCGGACCGGTAGCGCAGGCCACAGACTTGTCCAGGAAGATCTCGTGATAGATTCTTAGAAGATCCTTTGAGGGCCTTGTATCCGCATCCAAAAAGAGCAGTATGGAGCCTTTTGCGGCCGCAGCACCCCTGTTTCGCGCCACGCTCACGCCCTTCTCCCTGCAGACGATGACCTTGGCCGACTTGCGCGCGATGCTGGCAGTCCTATCCTTGCTGCCGCCGTCAACGACTATGGTCTCAAAGTCCTTGAATGTCTGCTCTTTGAGTCCGGAGAGCGGATTGCCTATGTACTTCTGCTCGTTGAGTGCAGGTATTATTACGCTTATTTCGGGCATTTTTGAACAATAATATCTGACTTACAATCTAAAATACCTTCATCTTCACCTGCCGTAAGGAGTTATATATTAGAATGTATACAATTTACATATATTGTATACAAAGGCAATGCCCATGAAAACGGAGGTCTTATCTGTACGGGTGAGGAAGGATTTGAAGGCGCAGGCGGATAGCCTGGGGATAGATGTTAGGAGGACCTTGGAGGAAGTTTTGGAGGAGATGGTCGCAGCCAAAAAGCAAAAGTCAAGCAATGTTGCGAAGGAGCTGCATAGATTGATGAACGTCACTGAACAGGAGTGGTTAAATGGAGTCAGATCCAGTAGGAAAGAAAGGCAGGTACCTGATTGATACTTCTGCGTTGTATCCGATGCTACTTCAAGGCATTGCTTTGGATCCGAATAAGTTTGTCATAAGCAGGCTCACGGAGCATGAGATCGGCAACGTGCTTTGGAAGGAGAATAAGCAAGGGAAAATAAGAAATCCGCAGAGAGTGGCGCTATTGTTCTTCGAAGCAATACGCGGCTTGGAGCAGGTGGGTATAAAGTCCATGGCTGGCGTTCTGGCTCTTGCGATCGATAGGAATCTGACTTTTTATGACGCTTCGTATTGCTTTATGGCAGAAACGGAGCATTTCATTCTGATTACTCAAGATGAGAGGTTAAGAAAGAAGACAAAAAATGCGATCAGTATAAGCGATATAATATGATGTCTTTAGGGATTTCAAGAAACAGCATCAACCATTAAGCTATCTTATTGGCTCGTAGTGCTCTTTTGACTTGTGGAAGAGGTTGTATCTTAGCACGTTTCCGGCATTGAAGAGTATGTACCTTGGTATGCCCCACTTGACTATCCTTCTCGTGCTTGTGGCAACAGATGCATCGTTCATGTACCGCACGTCTCCCAGCCCCTTGAGCCTGTGGGCAAGGTCGAGGTCTTCGTAGGTGTATAACGACTCGTCGAATCCTCCGCACCTCTTGAATGCAGACTTTCTTACTATGAAGTTGGATCCGCTTATTGCAGGCTTTCCTCCTATGAAGGTTATCTTTGCGAGTATCACCGATGCGAAGAAGTATCCAAACCTTATGAATGCGGTCGTCTTCTCAAGCGGGGTTAGCGGCCCGGAGGCTGCAACGACCTTCTTGTCCTTGAATAGCTCCAGATATCCCTTAAGCAGGTCTCTTGATGCCATCGTATCGGCATTTGTGAACAGTATAAGGTCTCCTTTTGCCTGCTTTGCCCCGGTATTTCTTGCTGCTCCGATATTCTTCTTTGGCTCTATGATTATCTTTGCCCCGTTCCTGCGCGATATCTCGCGCGTGGAGTCCGTGCTGTTTCCATCAACGACTATTACCTCGAAATCCTTGAGCGTCTGCGACTTGAGCCCCTTGAAGACAGATTTTATGTACTTCTGCTCGTTGAATGCTGGAATCACTACGCTTATTTTTGGTGCCATCAAATCAGCTTCTTATCCTCCTTTGCTTAATCTCCTTGAATGTATACCTTAATATCTTCCTTATATTGTTAAAGGTGTAGAGTCCTGCGATGTCCTTCTCTGTCACCCACATGAACTTTGTTGATTCTCCTTTTGCAAGCCTTCCCCGCTTTCCCTTTGCAATTCCAAGATACACGAAGTCAAAGTGCATATGCCTTCCAGTCTTGTAAGGAACATCCTCGTAGAGGACCATCTCTGGCATCGGCATCTCCACTGCCTCCTTGTTCTTCTTTAGGCCAAGAGGCTTTGCTCCAATGATCGATACGTTGTATCCAGTCTCCTCCTTTGTCTCTCTTAGCACGGCTTCATACGGAGTCTCATTCTCCTCCACGTGTCCGCCAGGATACATCCACTTCTGGAGCTTGTTGTGGAATAGAAGCAGTATTTTCCCATCCTTTATGACTATGCAGCTAGTAACTATGCACTTCTTTACCATAAGATCACTTTAGGCGTAGGCCTCAAGGACCTCCGCAGCTCCCCTGAGGAGTATGTATGCCACCAGCACGGTTATGAGAACGTAGCCTATCCATGCAGGATATCCCCAGATATACATCAATGAAAGGTATGAGAATGTAAGGAACTTGACAATGTTTATCCCTCCGCGCCACAGGTTCGATGAATAGACGACTCTTGCGAACTTCGTCTTCATCTTGGCGGAGGTGCCCTTCGATGCCATGAAGGCATCAACGAACGAGTGCCTTATTATAATAATGAATAATACGAAGAGCGGAACAACGTTCACGTAGGTGTAGACCACCCAGAGTATGTACTCGACTGCGCGGTCCCCGGCCACGTCTATTCTCTGGCCGAACTTTGAGGTCTTTGAGAGGCTCTCTTTTGCCTTCTTGACCTCCTTCTTTGCCATCTCGTTTCCGGCAAGCGCGTTTATGTACTGCCCGAAACCGATTTTGCCCCTGCTTACCTCATTTACCGCAAAGAAGCCGTCAAGAGCATCCATTGCCATTGCAGCGGCTATGATCAGTATTATTACAACAGGGTTGTAATGAGCGATTATAAGGTATGCAACGAGCACTATCAGAAGTACCCGCAATAGGGTCGTAGCATCTGCTGTTCTCATAAGAATCTCTGCACTTAGAGCTTTACAGCAAAAGCATTTAATGATTTCTAAGACCTGTTAGGGCGCTACTTTTAAGTACGTTATGTCGCGCGTCCACTATTAGATAATATTGTAATAAGGTATATATTTATATACTTAAGTATAATATAAGGCATGTTTATGCTTTCTTATAAATTTCGCATTTATCCAAATAAAGAGACAAGAGATACACTCAACAGCATTAAAAAGAGAGGAAAAAGGTTTGGGGGACTTAGGTTTAAGGCAGAAAATGGCATAAAAATAATAAACTATAATCAGTCTGGCTTCCGTATCAATTTAAAAAGTAAGAAAATCGACTTCTCAAAGATAGGCACAGTAAACGTAAAACTTCATAGGAATGTGGAGGGAAAGGTAAAGGGAATAATTATAAAGAAAGAGGATTGGAACTGGTTTGTAATATTGCAAACTGATTCTGAGGTGCATCTACTTCCAAAGACAGGCAGAAACATAGGAATTGACATGGGGATAAAACATATAATTGTAGACAGCGAAGGCAACATGATTGAAAATCCACATTTTGTGGAAAGGAATATAGAAAGGATAAAGATGATACATAGAAACCTTTCAAGGAAAAATAGGAATTCGAAGAATTATCAGAAGGAAAAACAGAAGTTGCAAAAGCAATATATCAAAACAAACAACAGGAGAAGAGACTTTCTTCATAAATTGTCAAGGCATTATGTGAACAACTTTGATATAATAGCAATAGAGAACTTAGATAGTAGGAAGTTGATTGAGAAAGGCAGTAATAGAACGCTTCATAGAAATATTTCGGATTCTGCATGGAGAATGTACAGAAACATGCTTTCCTACAAGGCCGAACGAGCTGGTAGGCAACTTGTTATTGTAGACCCCAAAGATACATCACAAACATGCAGTAGGTGCGGTAGTGTTAATGGAAAGGAAGATAGATTGCATCTACAGAATAGGACATATTACTGCAAAAACTGTGGATTTGAAGCAGATAGAGACTATAATGCTGCAGTAAATATATTGAGATCGGGGCAGGGACTGCCCAAAGCGCCTTTGGAGACGGTACCTCTACTCAGAATAATACCATATGAGTATATAAATTCTGGGAAAGCACTATCAATGAACAAGGAAACCAATGTCTTTAGACATAGGTAGTTCATTAGTTGTTTTTGATATTATAGTCCTTGGCCCGTTACGAGGAATTACATGTTCGACCTTAACAAAAATGAGGAGGAGATTCTCAAGTATTGGAATGACAACCGGATACTTGATAAGGTTAGGGAGAAGAACAGGGGAAAGAAGCCCTACTACTTCCTTGACGGCCCCCCATATGTGACAGGACAGCTCGGAGCGCACCACGTGTGGGTCGAGACGATAAAGGACCTCATAGTAAGGTACAAGAGATACCGCGGATTTGATGTTCATGACAGGGCGGGATTCGACGTCCACGGACTGCCCATCGAAGTTAAGGTCGAGAAGAAGCTTGGAATAACCTCGAAGGCGGACATTGAAAGCAAGATGGGAATAGATGCCTTCATAAACGCATGCAGGGAGTTTGCAAAGGAGCAGTCGGTAGGAATGATATCGGATTACATAAGGTTCGGCTCGTCCCTTGACTTCGAGCACGCATACCTTCCTTTTGAGCACTACTACATCAACGCAGGCTGGCGCATCTTCAAAAAGATGTACGATAACGGACTTGTATACAAGGACCTGCAGGGGCTCGCTTATTGCCCTAAAGATGAGACCGTGCTCTCGGCGCAGGGACCTGAAGTCGAGTACGCGGATGCGACGGACCCTTCGATATTCGTTGCATTCAGGATCGTTGATCCTGCAAAGCTGCAGCTAAAGGACAACACTTATCTTGTGATATGGACAACGACCCCATGGACGCTTCCTTCAAACCTTGCGATTGCGGCAAATCCAGAGCAGATGTACGTCTCGATAAATGCGGGGGAGAAGAACTATGTGGTTGCAAAGGAGAGGCTTGACTCTTTCACTGCGGCGGCAGGATTAAACGCAACGGTCACTGGGGAGTTCTACGGGCGCGAGCTTAAGGGAGTAAAGTACGTAAGCCCGCTTGAAGAGGAGGTGCCTAGGCAAAAGGAGCTAAGAAAGTACCACAAGGTGCTGCTCAGCGAGACATTCGTGACCATAACTGAAGGGACAGGGCTGCTGCACGTTGCGCCTGGACACGGACCGGAGGACTTCAAGCTAGGCAAGGAGAATGGGATGCCGATAATGTCGCCGATAGACGATCATGCAAGATACACCCAGGAAGCAGGGAAGTTTGCAGGACTAAAGGTTCCAGCAGAGGCGAACAAGGCGGTCCTTGAGACGCTCAAGGCAGATGGAAGCCTGCTGCACCAAGGAAGCATAACGCACAGCTATCCCCATTGCTGGAGGTGCGAGAGCAAGCTGATATATAGGGCCACTGAGCAGTGGTTTGTCAACATACAGAAGATAAAGAAGAGGATGCTCAAGCAGAATAAGAAGATAAAGTGGCACCCAGAGGCTGCGCGTGAGTGGTTCGCTGAAGCTACGGAGAATTCTCCGGACTGGACGCTATCAAGGCAGAGGTACTGGGGATCGACAATACCGATATGGATCTGCGGATCGTGCAAGGCAGTCGAGGTCATGGGATCGTCTAAGGAGCTTGAGGAGAGGGCAGGGCTTAGTGAGCCGCTTACGGATTTGCATAGATCATCAGTTGACAAAGTAACATTCAAGTGCGCAAAGTGCGGCGGGGTGATGAAGAGGATACCGGACATATTCGACGTCTGGTACGATGCAGGAATATCACATACGGCAAGCCTTCACGGGGACGAGTTCAAGAGATTATATCCTGTTGACTGGATAACCGAGAGCAGGGACCAGATAAGGGGATGGTTTGCGGTGCTTCTTAGGACAAGCGTTGCGATATACGGAAATACCTCATTCAAGAGGGTGAACATCGGCGGCATGATAAAAGACGAGCTTGGGCAGGAGATGCACAGGCACCTTGGCAATGCGGTCTCAGCAAAGGATCTTCTAAGCCTGGTATCGGCGGACGGATTTAGGTTCTGGTGCTCAAGGCATCCGAGGTGGCTTGAGCTCAAGCTAAAGAAGCAGGAGCTTGTCGAGGCAAACAGCAACATAATAACATTCTATAACATCTCGGAGCTGGTGGGCGAGTTCAATGCGCTTGCAAGGATCGAAGGCAAGGCGCCCAAAAAGCCAAATCCCGCAAAGCTCGAGACTGAGGAGAGATGGATACTCTCAAGATACAGCACCTTCATAGACAGCGCAACCAAGCACCTCGACAACTACTTCATAGACGATGCGGTAAAGGAACTGCGGGACTTCGTTCTTGAGGACTTTAGCAGGTTCTATCTTAGGATCGCAAAGAAGAAGGTCTCAACAGGCAGCAAAAAGCAGGTAAGGACGATAGCAAATCTTGTCAATTACATATTCAGGAACATCCTTGTGGTGTCATCGGTGGTGATGCCGTTCTCAGCAGAGAAGATGTATCGCAGCATAGGAGGGGAGGAGAGCATATTCATGGAGAAGTGGCCAAAGGCCAGCACAAAGGCAATGGACAGGCAGCTTGAGATGGAGTTCGAGATAGCAAGGGAGGCGATGACTGCGATACTCAACAGCAGGGAGAAGTCAGGAACCAAGCTTCGATGGCCCATCGCAAACGCGACTGCCGAAGTGAGCAGCGACGAAGCGTATAACGCGCTTGAGAAGCTCTCGTACCTCATAGAGAATTACACCAACGTAAAGCACCTAAATGTAAAGAAGTCGCAGGCCTCGGCATTCGAGGTCAGGCCCATCTTCCAAAAACTAGGCCCGACGTTCAAGGAGAACGCATCGGCGGTTGCCGAAGCTCTCAAGAAGGCCGACGCGCAGGAGATGAGCGCTGCGATAGGAAAGCATGGAAGCTACCAGCTGCGCACTGACAAGGGAACTTTCGATGTGACGCAAGAGCATTTTGTCGTCATAGAGAAGCTTGAGAAGGACAATGCAATAAAGTTCAAGTACGGAGTAGCGTACGCTGACAGGGAGGTAAGCAAGGAGCTAAAGGAGGAGGCGCTGCTTAGGGAGTTTGAGAGGCGGGTGCAGATCGCAAGGAAGGAGATGGGGCTAAAGAAGGGAGAGAAGGTGGACATAGAATATATGGTCTCTGAGGAGCTCCATGAAGCGATATCAAACAACATCAAGCAGGTGAAGGCAGACCTGGGCGCACACAAGTTATCTAGGACGAATGCGGTAAGCACCAGTTTTGTAAAGGAGTTTGATGTCGAAGGGGAGAAGATAACCGTCGGCATAAACAGGAAGTGAGCCGGTGCGCCAATGGAGCTAATCATAATATACGGCCCTCCGGGCGTAGGCAAGCTTGCGGTTGCCAAGGAGCTCTCAAAGATAACTGGATACAGGGTCTTCCACAACCATTTGACCATAGAAGTGGCAAGTGCGATATGGGATTTTGATGACCCCAACTATCTTCGCTTTAGGGACAAGTATAGGAAGGTGATGATAAGCGATGCACAAAGGACAGGCGTCAAGGGAATTATATTCACATACGCTTACGGAAATACGGCATACGAGGACGCATTCCTAAAAGACATAGTAAGGATAGCAAGAAAGGGAGGGGGCAGGAGCCTTTTCGTGCAGTTATACTGCGACATAAAGAAGCTTAGGGGACGGGTGCTGCATCCTTCGAGAAAGAAGTATCAGAAGATAAGCACGGTGAAGGAGCTTCATGCTGAGATCAGGAAGAGGAGGGTCTTTGCAAAGGTTGGCTTTGCGCAGTCCATGAGCATCGACAACACAAAAATAAGCCCTAGGTCTGCGGCGGTGATGATTGCAAAGCATTATGGGCTTGGAAAGAGCCGCTGATTTATTAGGTTCTTAACAGCTTATTTTCTTTTGCCCTATTGAAGAGTATTTCATAGAGCTTGCCGGCCAATTTATCTTTTTTGTAGCTGCTCCTTTCGCCTGGCGCCTTGGTGAGACCTTGCAGCGCCTTGTTGAATGCGCGGTCATCTTTCATGCATTCTTCTAGCCTTCTCGACACCCACAAATCTGCGTTGCGTTCACGCATCTCTTTGGCTTTTGCAATAAGTTTCATAATGCCTTCAGATAACCATTTCCTATTCAACATATATAAACTTTACCGAGGATCAAAACCATACTGTAACGGCGCAGTAGCTCTGGCGTTTAGCGATAGTTATTCAGGAGCATTGCCAGCTTCGCCGATTCGATGCTTTGCTTGAAACCGCGCAAAAGGCCCTCGAGCCATTGGTCTATGGGCACTGGCTTGCATGTTGGAAGGCCGGCTCTCTTCAATTGGTTGGCCCTTGGATTTGCTGGATGGGATCCGGTGCGCGCGTGCGTTATCTCATCCTTAAGGCTCCAGAACATCATGCCTTCGATGGCATATCCGAGCCCCGGAGCGTTATGCGGCCATTCCTGCCAGGTGAGATCGAAAGAGCTTCGCGGGAAATAGAAGATGGTTGATGCAACGCTTCTCTTCTTGGTCTTATCAGTGCGTATGGCTATGTGCCCCAGTCGTGTGAGACTCCCTACGTTGCGCTGATACGGCTCTGGAGGATATGCGCGGTAGTCAATGGCAATGTGCATAGAAGGCACCCATATCGCGGGAATTCTGCGCAGGTCCACAAGTTCAGATACGTTTGAAGTGCTCCATGGCTCTTTGAATGACACGGTCTGGGTGAAATCTTTTTTGCGCCCTATGTATGAAGTGAAGTCAGTTTGATTATCCAGCTTGTCTAGCTCCCTGCGGTAGAGCCCGATGAACAGTCGTTCATCTTTATCCTTTGGCCTGCGAGCTGCGATTCTGGATTCAAAAGTGCGCATTGGATCAGAAACGTGTGCGATTTTCTGATATTAAAAGTTAAGCATTGGCAAGTGGCGCTCGGGCTAGAGCCTTTGATTATTCGATTACTTGATTAGGAGAAGTAGCCTTTACTCCTTGACCGCACTCTTGAAGAGCTTCCTTGAAGGCATCTTTGACCAGTCGTCCTTGCAGATGACCAGCCTTATCACCTTTGAGACACGCCTTGAGCTCTTGACGCAGTTAACGCACACCTTGCGCTTGCAGTAGTTGCAAGTGTTGTACTTGTGTATGTCTTTGCCGCATCGTTCGCACATCACGTGAATCACTCAAAAATTGCTATGATAAGCACTACATATAAAGCATTAGGTATTTTAATAGTTGTGGTCACATGCCCAGCGCATTGATAGAGACGTACGGATGCACGCTCAACCATGCCGATAGCGAGATAATGGAGGGATTGCTAAAGGCGCAAGGATTTAGCGTTGAGAATGGGAGGTTTGCACAGGCAGGTTCGCATGATTACATAATAATAAACACGTGCACAGTGAAGACGCCGACAGAGCAGAGGATACTTGACAGGATAGCAAAGGCCTCTGGAAAGGGCGCAAGGCTAATAGTCACTGGGTGCATGGCCAGCGCGAATGCAGACAGGATAAGAAGGGTTGCGCCAAATGCCAGCATAGTGACAACGAGCAACGTCCACAGGATAACCGACGCGATAGAGGGCATAGAGAAGGCGGGAACCGTGGACTTTTCAGCATACTCTAGGGTCGACAAGCTATCTTATGCAACCGGAGCAGAAGGAGTGATAGCAAGGATACCCATAAGCGAGGGATGCCTTAGCAGCTGCAGCTTTTGCGAGACCAAGTTTGCGCGCGGCCCCCTAAACAGCTTCTCAGAGGAACTCATACTAAAGGCGATTGAACTTAGCGTAAAGAGGGGATCGAAGGAGATAGAGCTGACTTCGCAGGACGTAGGGGCATACGGGCTTGACAGGAAGACGAACATTGGAAGGCTGCTTTCAGGCATCTCGAGTATTGACGGGGATTTTAGAGTAAGGGTCGGAATGCTCAACCCTGAGCATCTGCGCAAGTACATCGATGAGCTCATATCCGGATACAGGGATGGAAGGATATACCGGTTCATACATCTTCCGCTGCAATCGGCAAGCAATAGGATACTTAAGGAGATGGACAGGCGATACACTATAGAGCAGTTCTGCGGCCATATTGAAGAATTAAGGTCGAAGATTCCAGGCATAAGCATCGAGACGGACATGATAGTAGGATATCCCGGGGAGAGCCAGGAGGAGTTCGAGGAGTCGATGGAGTTCATAAGAAGGTTCAGGCCGACATTCACCAACGTCTCCAGGTTTGGCGCACGCCCGCATGCAAAAGCCTCGCAGCTCAAGCAGCTTCCCGTGGACGTAATCAAGGAGAGGAGCTCGAGCATGTCAAGGCTTGCAAGATCTGTGCAAGGAGATGACCTAAAGAAGCTTGTTGGCATAAGTGAGAGCGTACTTGTAACTGAGGAGAATGAGAGATCGCTCATAGCGCGCGATGATTCATACAGGATAATAGCGCTGGATAGGAAGTGCGGCGCAAAGATCGGGGAGAGGATCCTTGCAAAAGCGCATGCAAATACCTCTGTATGCCTTCTGGGCAGGGTTGTCGGCGCGGACAGTTGAGGCCGGGGCGCTACCTGTTTGCTTCCATGAACGCTATGTTGGACTCTATCTCTTCCAATGTGTTTGCAAGCGCCTGCCTAAGGTCCTCCCTCATGTTCTCCTTCTTTGAGAAGAACGACTTCACGGCCTTTAGGTCCTCTCTTGTCCTCAAGACCGCAAGGTTGTCGACGTACCTGCTGAGCATGTGCGTGCCGCTAGCAAACCGCTTCATTAGGGCCTTCCAGTTGCGCTTAGTCCATCCAAGTACTAGGTCCTTGCCGACAGGATTTGAGGAGCCTATGGCCACTATGGCATAGGAATCCTGAAGGCGCACGTCCTTTGACATCGAGAAGTCGAATGCCTTGAGAAGCAGCTTTTTATCGCCAAACATTGCAAGAGAGTTGAGTAACCTTGACTTCTCTTCAGGCACCTTCTCGCTTATGTAGCGCTCCTTGAGCGTATCGAACGTCCTTGCATCCCCAACCCAGGCATTGACGTAGAAGATTGACGAGCGCAAATTAGCCTCGAGAGGCTTGCCGCCCAGATAGTCGTTGAAGAGATCCTTTGCCTTGTCTATCGTCGGCTCGTATCCTGCCCTTGCGGACCGGAGTATCGCGGCGGATCGCATCGCGGTATCGAAGGTGCTCTCAGACTCCTTCCTGCTCCATCCAAGGTCCTCGATGAGCTGGTTAGTGTACCTTATTATCAGCTCCTTTGAGATCAGGCCGTCCTCCCCATCGAGCATGTCGTTTATGAAGCCCAGGTGCCCCAGGACATTTGAGCTCAGCGGATATTCGTTGGTCAGGCAGTACTTCTCAGCAAACTCCAGATAGCCGCTTGCCCTTGCCCTTGCGGATCTTATCAGGGCGTAAGCATCGTTCTCTATCCCCCATGAATCAACAGGGTCGAGCTTCTGCTCCTTGATAAGGTATCCGAGCCTGTCCAGATCCTCCTTTTCGTAGAAGACCCTGTAAAGTCCGTTCTGACCTGCGTTGAGCTTGAGCCATGCGCCGCCTTGCGCCAATACGCTTGCGGACTTCTTTCCAAGGAGCATGCTTCCCTCTGATCCGGAGAGCGAGTAGTTGATTGGTATGGGCCAGATCGTGCTGTCCTTTACATCCTTGAGCAGGAAGTATCTCTGCTGGGAGAGTTCAAATCCTGATCCGGACTTCCTCACGCTCACCGACGGATATCCTGGCGTGTCCACCCAGAAGCTTGCGACATCATAGACATTGATCCTCTTCCTGTTTCGCCTCGCCTCCTCATCGATTGCCTGCCACAGGTCGAACTTTGTGGCGTTCGAGTATGCATGCTTGTTGAGGTAGTTTGTAAGCCCTTTGCGAAATATCTCCTCTCCGGAATAATCCTCTATCATGTTCAGCACTGTGCCTCCCTTGTCATAGCTTATCTCGTCGAATATCTGGTCGACCTCCCCTGGAGACCTTACTGGCACGCTTATAGGATGGGTCGACTTTAGCTGGTCTGCGCCGAATGCCGTGGCTATCACGTCCCTCTTGTACTCGGTCCTCATCTTCCATTCGGGGAAGACGGCGTCCATCGCCTTGTAGCTCATGAACGTCGCAAAGCTCTCGTTGAGCCATAAGTCATTCCACCATTTCATTGTGACAAGGTCGCCGAACCACTGGTGCACAAGCTCGTGCGCTATGACCTCTGCCACCCTTTGCTTTGTGGCTATGGAGCTCTCCTCTGATGAGAGAAGCGCGGTCTCCCTGAAGGTTATCGCGCCCCAGTTCTCCATTGCTCCGGCCGCAAAGTCAGGGATCCCTATGAAGTCAGCCTTAGGCAGTGGGTAATCGACGCCGAAGTATTCCTGGAAGAACTCGATGAACTTCTTTGCGTACTCCATCGGGAGCTTGCCCAGGTCCTTCTTTCCCGGCGTGGTTATCACACGCACGTCTATCTTGCCGACCTTGCCAGTTATGTAATCATAATTTCCAACGCCCAGGTAGAGGAGATATGTTGACATGCGCGGAGTCTGCATGAACCTGACCAGCTTTGTCCCGCTCCCGCTCTTCTTTGTGGACAGAATTGGCATGTTGGATATGCAGTCGAGCTCCTTGTCGACCACGAATGAGAGGTCGAAGGCCGCCTTGAATGCCGGCTCATCAAAGCATGGGAATGCATTCCTTGCGTTGGCAGCCTCGAACTGCGATGAGAGTATGTAGCGCGTCTTTTCCCCCTGCTTGTAGCTGCTCCTATAGAATCCGTACATCTCCGCATTGTTTGTTCCGACAAAGCTGATCTTTATGGTGGCATTTCCGCTCACGGCGTCCTTGAGCTTTAGTATTATCCTCTGCTTTGGCTTGTCTTCGCTCACTACCGCACTGTGCTCGTAGGTTCCCACCATGACCGAGGCGCGCCTTATCTCAAGCTCAGAGGCGTTGAGTGCTATCTCCCTGGTCTTCTTGGCTATCCGAACCTCTATCTCCTCCTCTCCGAGATACTTGAATGTCTTTAGGTTGGGCTTTAGGACAAGAACATATCTTGAAGGTATTACATTCTCCCCGAGGGTCTGGTATTTCAACGGTCTATCTTTTTTTGCCATGTACATTCACTTTACTTCGTGTTTTTTAATCGCCATTATTATCTGGTCCGCATGGCCCATGGGGTTCACCTTCTCGAATATCTCCTTTATCTTTCCGTCCTTGCCTATCAGGAAGGTATTTCGCAGTGTTCCCAGGCCGAATATTCCCCTGCTTCCGTATGAATCGTACTCTTTTATAGTGGAACTTGACGTGTCGGAGAGCAAAAGGACCTTTAGATCGTGTTTTGAGCAGAATTTTTGGTGCGACGCTATGTCGTCGCTGCTTACGCCGACCACCTCGGCTCCCAGCTTTCTTATCTGGGCTATCTTTGATGAGAATCCCTTGGCCTCAAGGGTGCATCCGGGAGTGTCGTCCCTTGGATAGAAATACAGCACAAGATACCCGCCACTGAATTCCTTTAGGGTATGCTTCTTGCCGTCTGATCCGTCCAGGGCAAAATCGGGAGCCTTAGAATTAAGAGTCAACAACACCAACACCTATAACTTTATCAGCAACAAAATTAAAAAGCTTATAACCCATATAGTTCTGCTAAACCTTGAGATGATTCCTTGGCCTCGTTTATCGACAGAATAATGGACATGTTCGTCAAGAAGAGCGGAATTGACGAAGTGCCTGCGGAGCATGTGGAGCAGGCAGAGGCACGTTCGGAGCCGCAGGTAGACGGGAAGGCGGCTGATGAGCAAGCGCCGCGGCAGGCTGCACAGAAGAAGATTACGATAACCGGGATAAACCTCCGGTTCATGGGAGGTTCGCATCAGATAAAGGGAATGGAAGTCGGAGCGGACACGTTCGAGATAAGGATACCGTTCAACAACAGGATAGGTAGCGAGAATCTTCCGGACAATCTCAAGGGACCAAAGATAGTGCTCAGCAGGATGACTGTCGATCCGCCGTTTAGGATCATCAGCATAAGTCCCACGCTGCCCGCGGAAGTCGAGTACCTCGGGAAAGTGGTCTTCACCCTGAAGATGGCCGCGCCGGACATGAACTGGGAAGGACCGATGAACGTTAGCCTTACCAGCGAGCCATCGAACAACATAACGATAAGCATAAAGAAGGTGACGCTGCACCACGGCGACAAAACTGTGGAGCTTGAGGACTCTGGAGTCACAAGCTCGATGCAGAAATCGCAGACCTTCAAGCAGAACCTGCAGCTCTACAAGATAATATCATTCGGGGATGAGGTGAGCAAGATAGAGGTAAATGAGCCGTTCTTGGTTGCAAGCACGGAGCCCGCTCTCCCCATAAAGGCGGACAGGAAGGACAGCTACATAATAAGCCTCTACCTCAAGTGCCCGGAGTTTAGCTACGCGGGGGACCTTGATATAAAATTGTCATAGATGTTTCGATGAACTACCTAGTCTCAGTGCCGGTAAACGAGAACGTCGCATCGTTCATAGGCAAGAAGGGATCCGACGAGGGAATAACCTTCTTCAACAGGAAGATGGACGCAGACGTCATAGTCGCGATAATGCCATACACCAGGGAGGAGAGGCTCTACCAGAGCCTTGCAGAGACCATGCTCATATCCGGCCAGATAGTGATAAGCACCGAGACCGTGGACAAGTTCCTAGGCGAGATAATAGTCGCTGCGTCCCTGCTTGAAAAGCGCTCGATAGTTCTCAACGAGAACGACGTTAGCAGGATGGTGAACGGGCTTCTTAAGGATTACGAGGTGTGCGGCAGGGAGGAGCTGCTTGAAAAAATAGTCGCGCACAAGGAGCAGCATGATGGGGACCTTCGCATAGACGTGGACAAGGCCTTCCCTGTCAAGGGGATAGGCACTGTCGTCCTTGGAGTAGTCACCAGGGGGAAGGTGAAGGTCCATGACAATCTTTACCACAGCTCCGGAAAGCAGGTCATGATAAAATCGATACAGAGCCAGGACGTCGACGTGCAGGAGGCCGGATACGGCACAAGAGTCGGCCTGGCAGTTAAGGGAATAGAGTATGAGGAGATAGACAAGGGAGACCTTCTGACGTCAAAGCAGTTCCAGAAGGCAAAGGGGATGACTGCGACACTCAAGACAAGCTCTTTTGCCAATGAGAAGGTTGAGGCTGGAAAGAGATACATGCTCGTCTCCAACTTCTCGCACGTTATTGCGAAGGTTGATGAGGTGGACGGTCAGAACGCCAAGATTAGTTTCGAGAAACCCATAGCCATACTGCAGGGAGACTCGTTCATGCTGATAAGGGACCAGAGCCCCAGGATATTCGCATCAGGCAAGGCATCGACGATTTCCTAGAGCCCTGACCAGAGCTCCCAGAACTGCCGCCTGAGCTTATCTATGTCCTCCTTGCTCCTCGTTATGCTTATCTGCTCGAGGTTCCTGTGCGTGCCCTTGTAGGTCAGATTTGCCGACCCGGTTATTGCCGCAGAGTCGGATATGTACATCTTTGCATGCACGAACTGCCTTGGCACCTTGAGCATTATCCTCTTCCTTCCCAGGTTCTTTATCGATCCGACAATTATAGGTATTAGGGATAGCGCAAGTAAAGCTGCCGGGACGCGTATGTAGAGCAGAAGCGCAAGGAGAATGGAGGATAGGGAGAGATATGCTACTGCCCATATGCTTGACGTGCCCCGAAGCATGCTGAGCGCTTCGGGGTCCATAGACGAGGAGATCAAATATAGCTTCCTTCCCCTGGAGTAGCCGAGGAGTTTTTCGGCGTAGTATCTGTCGACATAAGGGGAGACTATGAGTATCTCCCTACCGCGCTCTATCAGGGCGTCTATGTGCTTGTAGGTATCGCTGCCGTAGTAGTAGTTGCTGCCCAGGCCGCCCTTCCCAAACATGATAGTTAATACGCAGAACTTAAATAAATAAGCTAGGGGCAGCTGCCCTGATTTATATTCTTTTCTTGAGAGAGTATTATGGTGCCTTCGTGAAGACAGAGAACTTTCTGTTCATAATATCAGTGATTGCGATAGTCGGTATGACGCTGGTTCTGGCCCTTTCGGTGCTTTATCCGAACGGTAGCTTCCAGAACCAGGGCCTCAAGTTTGTGACAGTTACTGCAAGCGGCACTAATTACACGTATCCTGCCGCCGCGACAGTCTATGTGACAATGAACGGCACAGGGACCACATCAGCGATAGCCGCATCCAATCTTTCACTTACGCTCAGCGAGTTCAACTACACTGTGGCAAAGTACATAGGGAACAACTCGAGCAGGATAAGCACGCAGTCCTATTCTCTGCAAAGGCAGTGGAACAGCACGAAGTACGAGGCGGTAGAAACTGTCTCGGTATACGTTGCGCAGGTAGGAAACGTAACGCCGCTGCTCAACACTCTCTCGCTCATACAGAATGTCTACGTAAGCCAGGTCTCCGCGCAGCTCACGCCATCGCAGGTGAGGCAGCTTAGCAACGATGCACTCGCGCAGGCGATGAGCAATGCGACATCGCAGGCAAGAGTCATTTCCCAAAACATGAGCCTCACGTTAAGGAACGTGAGCATATCGAAGAGCTATACATATCCGTTCCCGCTATATGCGAACGGAGTTGCATCTTCAGGAAGCGGGCCTAACCTGATATTCTTCAACGGAGTGCAGGGAGTGCGCCAGCAGGTCACCGTATCTTACACATACACGTGAGTGTATCAAAGCCTCGAGAGGTATCGCTCTATCCTGTACATGCGTGACTTTAGCCTCTTTCTGTCCTTCCTTCTGGTGAGCTCCGCCCATTCCCTTGATATCCTTGCAAATTCATTCTCTACCTTGTGCACGTTGGGGACGCCTACCTGAAGGTATGAGTAGAGCTCCGGACTTGCGTCGACTATGCTCTTTACAAAGGACTCCAGGAACCTAAAGCTCGTGCTGCTCGTGCTCATGAACTTGTGTATCTTAAGGCTTCTCCATGTGTCACCGGTAACGAATCCGACGTAGTGGGTGAGCGAGAGCATCGCACCTATCATCCTGTCGTGCTTCTGGGGACTCATGATCACCACGTTGAATTTGCTCTTCCTAAGATACGCGCGAAGCTCGCTTGCGAAGGCGCGCTCCTTGCCACTTGTCGGAGTCAATATGAAGTTCTGGCCTTCTGCCTGCGCGGATGGACCAAACATCGGATGCGTCCCTAAGGCCACATTCTTCTTAATGTGCATGTGCAGGAGCTTGACCGGAACTGACTTTACAGAGGTTATGTCAATAACCTTCTGCCCCTCTTCGAGATGCGGCGAGAGCTCCTCGAGAACACCGTCGAGTCGCTCGGCCATCACTGAGACGATTATCAGGTCTGCACCTTTTATCGCATCGGAGTTGCTTTTTGCCGCGGCAACGCCCAGATTCCTTGCTGCCCTGAAGCTTTTCAGCCGGCTTCTTCCGGATATGACCACCTTGCACCCCTTCCTTGAGAAGAAGCGCGAGAACCACTGGCCCATAAGTCCGTATCCGCCGATTATAGCTACCCTCTTTGGATTAAACATTCTTGCCAAACCTCGCCCTCGGATAGGAGCCTAGTATCTTAACAAAATCAGAATTGTCATAAAGTTCCTCAACGGCTTTTTTGACATTGGAGCTGTTTATGCCGCCGTCGCAGTCCACATAGAAGTTGTACTCCCATGGAGTGCCAGGTATTGGCCTTGACTGTATGTAAAGCAGGTTTACCCTATTGTCGGCAAAAGAGTTAAGGGCCTTGAAGAGCGAGCCGGGCTTGTCCTTTGCGCTGAATGCTATTGTTGTCTTGTTGGGCGGCTTTGCCTTTGTATCCTTTGAGATTATCAGGAAGCGCGTGTAGTTGTGCCTGCTTGACTGTATCTTCCTTGCAAGCACATCCATGCCATACACCTTCGCAGCCCTCTCGCTTGCTATTGCAGCGGTGTTCCTTATCTTCGTCTCCTTGAGCATGCGCGCACTGCCGGCAGTATCGTAGAACGGAACTGAATCGAACTTGTGGCTGTCTAGAAATTCCCTGCACTGGCCGAGCGCCTGCGGGTGCGAGTAGACCATCTTTATGTCGGCCATCCTGGTGCCCTCTGGCGCCATAAGGCAATGGGATACCTCCAGTATAGTCTCACCAACTATTGAGAGCTCCGATTTGAGTAGAAGGTCGTATGTCTGGGTCACGGCGCCTTCTATGGAATTCTCTATCGGCACGACCCCAACCCTTGAGTCTGTATCCGCAGACTCGAACACCTCCGGAAGGAACTTGCACCCCTTGAGCTTCGAGGCCTTGCCCAAGTATTTTATCGCCGCCTGCTCGCTATAAGCCCCTGGAACGCCAAAATATGCTGCATTGAACATTAAAACACACTGCCGCGCAGGAATTGGCGGGTCATACAACCTGTGATTGGATAAATACTAATATAAAATATGCATATGTGTATATCTGACAGAGGCTTCTTGATGGAACTCGAGGCTATTAGGAAACTTTCTGGAAAGAAGTGGATGATACCCGTCTTGCCTGCGAACCTTGCTGCAGGACCGCTCTCAACATTCATAGCCCTCTACATATTGCAGGTCGGCGGAGATGCGCTCAGCGTGGCATACACCTTCACATTGGCAAGCGCAATTGCCATACCTTCAGTGTTTGTTTGGGGATATCTGACCGATCTCCTTAACAGAAGGAAGACGCTGATAATCTTCTCGTATCTCTTCACTGCGGCGCTGATACTGAGCCTCTTCTTCGTAAAGAGCATATATGCAGTTGCGCTGATATATGCATCGATAACCTTCGTCTGGTCCGCATCCGGAGTCCCTCTGAACCTTCTTGTAATGGACAACCAGAACAAGAACGAATGGGCAAAGGACTTCTCCCTGCTTCAGATGATATCCGGCATCGGGACTACCATAGGTCTTTTGGTGTCATGGATAGTGACGGGAGTGTCCACACTTAGCATGCTTCTGATAGTACTTGCGTTATTTGCATTGCTATCTGCACTGCTCGCCGCAAAGCTGATAATCGAGCCCAAGATGTCAAGGATAAGAATAGACCTGTATGAAGGAGTGCATTCGTTCATGTACCGGCTCGTTGCAATACCAAACATGCTGATAAGGATACCGCATCCTGCTGGGATAAAGAACTTCTTCAAGTTTAGGGGACTTGGATCTATTGAGAGAAATTTCATCATTTTCTTCTATGTCGTATCCTTCATATTCTTCTTTGGCACTGCCGTCTTCAACACAGAATACACTGTGGGGCTTAAGATCTACGGGATGACAGAATCGACAATATTTCTGATCGGGCTTATAGCCATGGCCGCGCAGACGGTCATCTTCTATTATTATGACAGGCTGACCAAAGATCGCGACGGGGCAGCCATAGCAGTGGCTGCATTATTTAGCAGGGGTGCATCGTATCTTGCCATTGGCGTGATCTTCCTGTTCTTCGTAAATGGACCGGTATTCTATGTGAGCAATTTCATCTTCTACACATTCGCCATAGGAATAGCATATGCAATCTACTACCCTGCATCATACGACATGCTCTTCAAGACTCTTGGCGGCCGCAAGAAAGGAAGTGCCATGGGCGTGTACGGCGCTATAGCAGGGATCGGCACCCTAACAGGCACATTCGCATCGGGTATCTTCTCCGTGGACTATGGATTTGGCATGACATTCATTATCGCAGCGCTGCTGATGTATTCGTGCAGCTATTTGTTCAAGATACTGCCTAAATCTACAATGATTTCCTGACTAATCTGGAGTTTACGATTCTACTGCGGCGCAGTCAGATAAAACCGAGCCAGAGCAGCGCCATGCCTATGAACTCGGCATAGTAGAGGAGATAGGGATATGATACTATGTATAGGGTGCCGGCTATGCTGACTATGCAGACCCCGGTTATTATGCTTATCATCTTCATGTTGTGGGTCTTGCGGTACGATATTGCAGCTATGAAGACTATTATGATGACCGCAACGAATGTGGCGAGAGACGATGCGATTATTACAGGTATTGATGGCTGACCCGCAACGACATAATTCATTATCAGGTTGCCCTGGTCCTTTGAGAAGATAAGATAGGCAGTTATTGCAGTTATTATAAGAGTGAATGCGTAATAGATGTTGCGATAGAGTTTGCTCTTTATCAGCTGCATGCTGCCCAGCGCAAGCATCTCGACAAGTACTACCACAAGTAGCAGGTATGAATCTATGAGGAAGCTGGAGTATATTCCCTGGGCAAAGAGCGTCTCCATCAGCACGGTTATCGCAAAGATCCAAAGTCCTGCGCTCCAGAAGAGATGGCTCCTCTGCTTCTTACCTATCCACTTCTTTGTCATGTACGCGGCGAGCACTATTGTAGGTATAGCAGTTAGCAGCGTTGCAAGGAATACCAGCATCTGCAGCGAGACCATTAGAACCGCTAATTTAGATGCAAACTAAGTTTTTATATCTTATCCTGCAATCTGTGCTTATGGCGGAACACGGCGGCAGACGGATACTTGTGCTTGTAAGGCACGGCCAGAGCCAGACCAATGCGCTTGGAATAGTCTCCAGTTCTATCGAAGGATATTCGCTCACCAAGACCGGATTTGAACAGGCGGCAAAGGCAGCAAAGAGCCTTTCATCGCTTGGAGGCATAGACGGATTCTATTCAAGTCCAGTGCTTAGGGCAAGGCAGACTGCAGAGGTAATAGGAAAGGCAATAGGCATGAATGCCATAGTGGATGAGAGGCTTAGGGAGAGATGGTTTGGAAGGATCGAAGGCAAACAGATGCCAAGCGGTAGCGACGAGGTGTGGAAGAGTGATCCAAGGAACGAGGTAATGCCCTGGGTGGAACTCAAGGCCAAGGTCAGCTCGTTTATTGATAGCGCGGCGGGAAACCGGATAGTTGCAGTGTCGCACGGGGACACTATAGAGGCGGCATGCGACCTGATGGATGGCAGGGGAGCTGCTTTGCACCAGGCCCACTGCCCTAGAAACTGCAACTTCGTGATCATCGACCTTACAGACGGGAAGATAATCGCTTACGATGTAGAGGCTGTGCCTGAAGGCATCTGATAATTGTCAGTGGGCAGGAGAGAGTTCCGCATGTGCGTGACTCTCGTTTATGTATCTTGGGCCTCTCTGCGAAGAGGCTATTGCCGCGATTATCGATATGAATGCGCCGAAATACATGACCAGTCTCATGCCATAGATGAATGCCGGTGATATGAGATTGGGGAAGAAGAGGTTTCCAGTTATCGTGGTCTGTTCTGCAGGGGTAAGCTGGCTAAAGCTCGACGGAGGTATCAGCGACTTCATGGGATTGAAGCCTATTAGCGATGCAAAGAGCGCGGATGATGGCGCCAGGTGCGACAGATTGAGCGCAAGCGGGGCGGAGATGTTCTTGGAGAGAAGCCCTGAATACAGCGCCGAGGGCAGGCCTCGTGATACGCCTATTGTAAGGATCGTAAAGAAAAGAACTATGCTAAACATCGTCGAGACATTCATGAACGTAGCCCGCATTCCAGACGCAACTCCTCGCCTCTCCGGAGGCACAGAGTTCATTATCGCTGTGGTATTTGGCGCAGCGAATAGACCCTGGCCTACTCCTAGCAGGAAGAGTATTGCCGCAAATGCCTCGTAGTTGAAGTTGACTGGAAGCATGGCCAGCATCAGAAATCCGGCTGCATTTATCAGCATTCCGACAGTAGTAAAGACCCTTGCGCCATACTTGTCTGATAAGTATCCAGATAGCGGGCCAAGGAGCATGAAGCCCAGAGGCAGGGGCAGCATATCTATTGCTGCATGAAGCGGCGTGTCAATAAAATTCACGCCGTGCAGCGGAAGCCAGATCCCCTGGAGCCATATTATCATCATGAATTGCAGTCCGCCCCTTGCTATTCCTGCGAGCAGGAGGCTTATGTTTCCTGCAGCGAATGCGCGTATGCGAAAGAGTCCGAGGTGCAGCATTGGACTTCGTGCCTTTGCCTCTATGTAAATGAAAGCTAGCAGCATTATTGAACCGGCGATGATTAGGGCCAGGGAGTAGGATGTGACTGCGGCAGGGACCACATAATATGTCAGGCCGAGAAGTATCAGTATTATGCCAAGTGCAAATGCAACATTCCCGGGTATATCGAACCTGCTGTCCTTGTCTATTGTCGCTACCTCCCTTAGGCCAAGATACGCCCATATGGTGCCAAGTATTCCTACAGGAACGCTCACAAGAAAGACCAGATGCCAGTCTATTGCAGCCAGAACGCCTCCAGCTACCAGGCCAAAGAGGCTTCCTCCTATTGCAGCTATCTGGTTGAATCCCAGAGCCTTGCCGCGCTCATTGTGCGGGAATGCATCGGTAAGTATCGCGGCACTGTTTGCCATCAGGAATGAACCGCCTATTCCCTGGATTACCCTAAGTATTATAAGAGATATTGCGCCTTCCATGCCGCTTATGAACAGAGACGACAGGTATAGGAGAGTGGATGATACTGCGAATAGGAGAAAACCCAGATTGTAGAGCCTCACCCTGCCGAACATGTCGGATAACCTGCCTATGGTTACCACAAAAGATGCGCTCGCGATTGTATATCCGAGCAGGAGCCATAGGAGCACGTCGGTGCTGCCTGAGGAAAGGACATTTATGCCAAGGCCGCTTAGGACCGCAGGCAATGAGATTATCAGTATGGAGCCGTCGATAGTTGCCATCATGGCTCCCAGAGTGGTGTTGGATAATGCTATCCATTTGTAGTTTATTCCAAATTTGCTCTCTTTCTTTGCGACTTCCTGGTCGTACTTGGAGGTTCTTTGAGTTGGACCCAAAATGGTACCCTTGCTCTGCCAATTAGCTGCAGTGCTGTTATGTCCGCATAAAAACATATTAACCTTCTAGGGCAGATTTGTTTATGCAGAGGAAGAATGTGCTTATCTCTCCCTCAATTCTTGATTCGGATCTTTCCGACATTGGAGGAACACTAAGAAGGCTGGATCTGGCAGGGGTTGACAGGATACACCTTGACGTCATGGATGGCCATTTCGTAAGGAACCTATCACTAGGGCCCCATTCCATACATTCTGCGAGAAGGCATGCGAAGGCTCCGTTCGAGACGCACCTTATGATCAGCAATCCGGAAAAGTACATAAGGGAATTTGCGGATGCCGGATCGGACATAATAATCGTGCATAGTGAAGCGTCGCATAAGCTGGAAAGCACCATAAGATCAATACGAAGATACGGTGCAATGGCTGGAATTGCGCTAAAGCCCGGCACGAAGGTAGAAGCTGCCAGAAAATATCTTGGGAAGATAGACACACTGCTCATAATGGGCGTACATCCAGGATTTGGTGGCCAGAAATTTATATCCGGATCTCTTGTCAAGATAAAGAAAGCGCGCGATATGATAGATGAGCTTGGATTTAAAACTGTTGTGGCAGTAGATGGAGGAATGAATGCGTATACTGCAAGGCTTGCCATAGCTGCAGGCGCAGATGAGATAGTGGCAGGATCTGCCATATTTAAATCCAATAATCCAGTGAAGTCGATAGCAAGGCTTCGCAAGATAGCAGACCATGAACTGCAAGTAAGGAATTTAAGTTTTAGGGACAGGAGAATATTATGAGGCGCTACACTGTTGCGGTTATCGGAAGCGACAACGGGCTTGAGGAGTCAGACCACATAGCAATTGCACTTGGCAGGGAGCTAGCAAAAAAGAAGGTCAATGTAATTACAGGAGCGGGACGCGGGCTCCCATTGAAAGCTGCAGCAGCTGCAAAGAAGGCAGGCGGTCGGGTTTACGGAATCTCGCCGTGGGATAATGCAAGGACACATAATGAAAAGCATCCCGAACAGGAGGGCATATTCGATTTCATATTCTACAGCGGGCTTGGGATGAATGGCAGGAACGTCATGCTTGCAAGAAGCGTAGATGCCTTGATAATGGTCGGCGGAGCGATGGGGACGCTCAATGAATTCACCATAGCGTTCGACCACAGCAAGATAATAGGCGTGCTGGAGGGAAGCGGCGGATTTAGCGAGATGATACGCAGGATAGCGCCGCTTGGAAGGGACGTCGGGGCAAGAATAGTATACTCAAATGATCCGAAGAAGCTTGTCGGTAAGATATGCAAGATGCTAAAGGAAGAGTGATTACTCCATTTACATCTTTACTGAAATTGCTATTATCCACAAAATGACCGGAAGGATGGTGAGCCGCTCAAGACCGCCGAGGCCCAAGTTGTTTCCAATTACTGGACATTTTTGAATCACGCCAAAGTCAGGAAGCATGAGGATGACTGCAAATGCAAACGATGCAAGACCTGATAGCATGGTGTACTTTTGCCAACCACCGCTCCAGCAGCCATCTTTGCGCATTGCTATATCCATATTGCGGGATTATTAACTAGGCTACAATACGCTAAGTATCAATGCGCCGACAAGCATGACAAGAAGCCCGATCAGCTGTAGCCTGGTCAGCTTGTCCTTGTATATCACGAATGCAAGGAAAGACACTACCATTGGCTGGAGGGCAATAAGCGCGGCGCCAATAGCAAAGACCGAGCTTCCGGAGGTTATCCCGAATATCGTATCTCCAGATGCATCCGCAAAGGAGGCGATGGAGACGAGTATCAACAGCACTGCTGCCGTCCTGTTAGTCCTTATTCGCGATGGCAAGGAGGCGAGGCTTGAAACGGCGTCTCTGTCTGAAAGCAGGTAGATGAGAGTGACTGGAAGGCTTATTACTCTGGATATAAGTATGGGAAGCGCGAATGTTTTCGCAGAGATCACCGAGTAGGAGATTATCATCCAGTAGATGGACCATGACACCACCGCAAGAATTGCGGGAATCATCCTCTTGTTTATCTCCAGTTTTTCAGTTGTTATCGTCATAAGTGTTCCGAGAGCTATTATAATTATGCCTGCGAACTGCACCTGATTTATCCTCTCGGCAAGTATGAAGAGGCCAAAGAGCAGGAGAAGCGCTGGCATTATCTCCTGCAGCGCAGAAACGCTTGAGAGATTCTCTGTTGATAGGGCCTTGAACCCGAATATGAATCCTACAGCAAGGAACACTCCGGCAACAACGGCAGTCTCTATGCCAAATGATGATATTGAATATGTGCCTATTATCATTGTGGCTATCAGCACAGGAATTAAGCTTACCAGCACGTAGAGGAATGCTGACACGTGGGTTCCAAGCCCCGTGGCCACCTTCTTGTTTATGGTACCTGATATTGTCCAGAGAACCATTGCAAGTATGGCAGCGGTTGTGCCCAAGAGAATCATTAAATCAACTGTTTGTTATGCTTACGAATAGGTGCCTTACTTTCATCAAGCCCTAGGAGGGGATCGAACCCCCGACTTCCGGTTTACAAAACCGGCGCTCTACCACTGAGCTACTAGGGCACACAGAGATACTTGCGCTAGAAAGCTTAAAAATGGATTAGGGATGGCTTGCGCTCAGGGAGATTAAAAATTGCAACAAATAATTGCAATCACTCGCTGCTCCTGTTTGCGTAGAAGATCTGGTGTCTCTTCGGCTTGAGCTCCTGAACTATGTAGTTGAATGCGGCGTGAGGATCTGAGTGCTCTCCGCAGGTGTATATGTCAAGAGTTGCATACTTGTACTCGTTCCATGTGTGGAGCACCATGTGGCTCTCTGTTACGAGGGCTATCACAGAAACGCCCCCTTTCTTCCCTCCGAAGGCCTTTGCGTCGATGCTCACAAGGGTCATCTTAGCCTTGTTTACGGCGTTTAGAATGAGCCCTTTAAGGTATATGGGATCCGAAGCGAGCTTTGGATCAAGCCCATAAAGATTGCCGAAGACGTGCAGTCCAACTATCCTGTCTTCCTTTTCCTTAGGAACAGTTATCTGCACTTCCCTTCCCTTTAACCTTGGTTTCGCGTGTTGTGTCAAGAGTGTTGCCATTTCATCTAGAACCTGGTTGTCTAACCAAACCCGTAGAATATTTAATTCAATTTGTAATATGTAAGGGATAATAATTTAAATATATTACCCATGATTTGCGTAAAGACTTACGCAGGTTGTTATGAACATAAAAGATTTGGATGGAAAGGTGCCGCGCGAGCTGATAGAATCGCTCACAAGTAGAGGCATCTATGAGCTTACGCCGCCGCAGAAGCTCTCAGTGGAATACGGCATCACATCTGGAGGGAACTTCGTGGTGGCCGCGCCGACGGCAAGCGGAAAGACGCTCATCGCCGAGATGGCAATGCTAAAGACAGTGCTCTGGGATAGGAAGAAGGCTGTCTACATAGCGCCTATGCGCGCCCTTGTTAGGGAGAAGTACAACGACTTCAAGAAGGATTATCCTTACCTGAAGGTTGCGATGTCTATAGGGGACCTGGACTCCCTGGACCGCTGGCTTGAGGATTATGACATAATACTCGCATCGACGGAGAAGCTTGACAGCCTGATACGCCACGGGCTCAACTGGCTTAGCGAGATAGGCTGCATAGTCGTCGACGAGGTGCACATGCTCGACGAGGAAGGAAGGGGACCTACGCTAGAGATACTTGTATCAAAGCTAAGGAGGCTCTGCCCCGGCGCCCAGATACTGGCACTGAGCGCGACGGTAGGCAATGCGAAGGAGATGGCAGAGTGGCTCTCGGCGCAGCTCATAGAAAGTGACTACAGACCTGTGCTCCTCGAACGCGGTATCGAGATAAATGGAAAGGCAGTGTACGACACCGGGCGGGAGGAGGATCTCGACAGCAAGAGCAGCATACCGGAGGTAAGGGTTGCGGAGGACACGATAAACAAGGGGAAGCAGATAATAGTATTCTACGGGACGAAGAGGAACGCCGAATCCGGCGCTGAGAAGTTGGGCGCGGCAATAGCAAAGAAACTTACCGAGGAGGACAGGGAGTACCTTAAAGCGCTTAGCGAGAAGGTTCTTGGTGTGCTTAGCAGGCCGACGATACAGTGCGAGCGACTTGCAAAAGTGATACTGAAGGGAACAGCGTTCCACCACAGCGGACTTGTCAACGAGCAACGGGAGCTGGTCGAGGATGCATTCAAGTCCAACAGGATAAAAGCGATAGCTTCCACTACGACGCTTGGGCTTGGGATCAATATGCCGGCGCAGACCGTCCTGGTAAGGGATATTACCAGGTATGGCGAAGGGTACGGAAGCACTTACATCGGAATAAACGAGGTCACGCAGCTCTTTGGAAGAGCCGGGCGACCCAAGTACGATAAGCAGGGAAGGGCATTTCTCATCGCAAGATCCAAGGGAGATGCGCAGGATCTCTACAACAGGTACATACTCTCGGATCTTGAGCCCGTAAAATCGAAGCTTGGCATACGGCCGGTGCTCAGGACGCACGTGCTTGCATTCGTGGCGACAAAATTCCTAACGAGCGAGGAGGCGATACTCGACTTCATGGGAGGCACTTTCTACGGATACCAGTATTCTGACAACAGGCAGCTAAAGGTGATGCTCGAGGGGATACTTGAGGAGCTTGAGGATTGGGGATTCATTGAGAAGCGCGCGAGCATATACAATGCAACGCGCATCGGTCATAGGGTGAGCGAACTTTACATAGATCCACTCACGGCGAAGTGGATGCTGGACTCGATGCCGAAGATTACAGACGATATTTCGATACTCTTCATGATATGCAACACTGTGGAGATGCGGCCATACGTAAGGGCTACGGAGGAGGCGGAGGAGCACTACTTCAGTTACCAGTCGATGGTGGATAGCAGCATCGCCAGATACGATGCGAGCGAATCGATGTATTACGATCCGGTTAGGCCATTTAGCACGGCGCTGATGCTAAATGATTGGGCATCCGAGAAGATTGAAAGGGAGATAATGAAGGATTACAGGACCACTCCCGGCGCGCTCTTTGCAAAGGTCACAAATGCTGACTGGCTGCTCTATGCAGGGATGGAGCTTGCAAAGATATCCCGGATAAACTCACTGAAGCTGCTTGAGATGAGGATAAGGATAAAGTACGGCATAAAGAAGGAGCTTATGGACCTTGTGCGCCTTGAGCAGGTGGGACGCGTAAGGGCGCGCATGATGTTCAATGGCGGCATAAGGAAGGCGCATGACATAAAAAGGCCCGAGGCGCAGGATGCGATGCGCACCATGTTTGGCAAGGAGGTCGCAAACAAGATAATTGCGCAGGTAGCAGGAAACAGATCTTACGAGGAGAAACTTGATGGAAAATGATGCTTGCATTTGCGTTTTTAAGCAAAAACTGGCGATTTTGTATACGTAAAATCCGCAATACGATAAAAAGGACTGAGGGAAAGCCTTATTAAAATGATTTGTATATGATAGTTTAGTCGTTAAAGGCGACTAGTGATTGAAATGGGAGTTTTCGACAAGCTTGGCCAAGCATTTGGAACCAGCAAAGAGATGAATATAGAGGAATACATGAATTCGGTGGAGATGGAGAACGTTGACCTTCTGCACGAGCCTGCAGACATGTACGTGAAGCCTGTCTCGATATCAAGCGAGGACGAGGTGAAGGCCATACAGGACGAGATATCAAGGAAGAACATAATACTTCTCGACATATCCGAGCTCAACAAGAGACCCACGACAAGGAAGAACGTAATAGACGCACTCAAGGCATATGTGACGAAGCTTAATGGAGACATAGGCCAGATAGACGCCACCAGGATACTCATAACCCCTGCGAAAGTGAAGATAATAAAGAGGAAGAGATAACCTCTTACTTCAGCGCGGTAATAAGGGCGTGCACCTCCTGCACATTCGGCTGGGAGATGTATACTAGGCGCCTAAATACGCCCCTTACTGCTTTTTTGTTTCTAATCCTTTTCTTTTCAGTAACCTTATCGAATAGTCTAAACAGATGGTCTAGCTCCTTCTTGTCGGTCTTGCGGCTCAGGGTGTCGTCATAGACAGGCTTGAAGCCCTTTGAGTTTAGAAGATATAGCAATATCCCCAGGGCATGGGAGATGTTTAGCACTGGATAGTCTGGGTTCGTTCCGATGTATGCCACCATGTCGCATCGCTCAATCTCCTCCTTCGTGAGCCCTATGTCGTCGCGCCCTATCAGTATCGCGACCTTCTTGTTCGGACCCAGTTTTGATATCCGCTTTGCCATCTCCTCTATAAGATAGATCCTCTTGAAACTTACCTTGGCCTTCCTCCATATGCCTGTTGTTCCTACGACCACATCGCAGTCGGATATCGCAGATTGCAGATTAGGATAGATCTTTGCATTCTCCAGCAGCTCGTGCGCGTGCTTTGAGAACATTATGGCCCTCTGCCCTATCTTGGTGCGTGGCTTGACAAAAAAGAGCCGCTTTATGCCGAAGTTCTTTGATACCCTTGCTATGTATCCCAGATTTATCTGGTACCTGGGCTGCACTATTATGATCTTGAATTTCATTCAGACCACTAGATGAGGCTTAGCACCGCTATAGTATTAACGGCGATGTGCGCGAGAATGCTTGGGTAGACCGATCCCGTCTTCTTGAAGATATATCCTGCAGTTATCCCGAATACGAAGGCGGCTATCATCTCGACTCCGAACGTGGACATATAGCTATAATGCGCCAGTCCGAAGATAATCGCGCTTGGGATTATCCCGAGCCGCGGCACGAGAAAGCTCCTAAAGAGCAGCTCCTCGTTTATCGGCTCTATCACCGCTATGAACACCAGGAACCAGATCGGCGCGCCGGAGAACACCTGGCTTACGTTGGTGTTTATGGTGGTATTGGTAACATATCCGACAAGGTTTACGGCCATCTCAAGCAGTAGCACTATTACAAATAGCATGACGGCTAGGAGAAGCTTGTACCGCACGCCCTTTGATGCAAGTCCGAGGCTTTTGAATATCTCCGACCTGCTGACGCCTTTGTAGACCATCAAGTAGATTATTACGGCTATTGAAAGGGGCAGCAGAGATGCCACATTGCCAAGGAAGTCGAAATTGTTCTGGCTGATGTAACCATACTGGTAGGTCAGGGTAATTGCCGCAGAGAACAAAGTAGAGAGCACTGCATATATTAGAAGGTATACGAGCAGGCCGTAGATGCCTTGGGCTATCTCATGCTTTGACTGCAAAGACATCCCTGCATTCACTTCTGGCTCTTGAACTCTGTGTAGAAGCACTTGCCGCATGCAAGCCTATCCGCATGCACAGCCATCCTGGCCCCGCACTTTGGACAGAACTTTACCGCAGGCTTGTACTTGAATGCGAGTTTCTTTTCCTTTTTTGGTGCATCTGCCATAGTTACACCTTATGTTGCAGTGGCCGTGCTCTTGGCTGCGGCCTTCTTGCCCTTCTCGCCTCTCTTCTTGACGAGCTTTGCCATAGTCTGGGCATCCGTGTATGAATAAGCGGTTATGTCGCTGACCCTCAGGCCGTACTGCTGCTTTATCTCCCTTATCTCCACAAGTGCCGGATCTAGATTTAGCTTCTTGCACAATTGCTCCTTTACCTCGTCCTTCGTGGGCGTCTTGTCAGTATAAGTCGCTGTCGCGGATACCTCTCTCCTGCCCAGAAGCTTGTTCTCATTGTCGCTGTTTACCTTAAGTTCCATATTATCCACCTCCCATTACCCTTGATATTGCCCTCTTGCCCATGCTCTCCATTACCTCGACCTCTGATCCCGCCTTCACGGAGTCCTTTAGGTCTTCAGGAACTGGAAGTTCATATGTGTCATAGGACTCAAGGTCCATGAGTTGAGCGTGATTTTCGGTTATAGATACCACTTGAGCCTTCTTCTTGTTTATCACTGGTACCTCTATGTCTGCGTCGCTGGGTTTGAGCAGCGTCTTCTTTGATCCGTCGAATATGCCTACAGCAGTGACCCTCATCTTTGCCGCGCCGTGTTTTCCTGGTGAGGAGACGTCTATCTCGACCACCCTGCAAGGCACGCCGTCTATGAGCAGGAATCTTCCAGGCCTTAGGTCCTTCATCGAACCGTAGGTTATATCTTCGGGCAAATTATCACGCTAACTTCATACAAATTCAAGTTTAAATACTTAACGACTATCCCCTTTGCCTGCGCGGGCACGCTCACTTGGCAATCCTCCTGATGCGTATACTTGCCATTGAACTTATCTCAAATCCGCTGTGCTCTATTACCACATAGCCTAAAGAGTTCTCGTTGAAATACTTCGCATCCCTGTTAAACGTGCCGCAAAATGTGGTCCTTGTGATCCCGACCTTTCCCAGGTAATGCATGTGGCCTATGAAGAGATAACGCCTGCCTGCCAAGAGCGCGATACGGGCCCATACGCTAACTAGCGGCGGTATGTAGTGGTGGATATTGTTTGCAACTGAGAAGAGTATTATTTTCTTTCCGAGCATTTCTAGATGGTGTGATCGTTCCACGTTGCCATGCGAAAAGAGCAGGTTTCCAATCGCGTACCTAAAGTGCTCCTCCTTGCCGTTTAGGGTCTTGAGGGATTTGATGTAATTTAGCACCGCTTTTTTGTCCTTTAGATGCGCGTAGTCCTCGTCGCCCAGCATCAGGACGGTCTTTTTGAGCGGAAACTTGCCTGACAACAAAGAGATGAACTCCTTATAGAGCTTCACCGACACCAATTCCTTAGGATCTATATTGTCCCCCAGAAGCACCAGGTGGTCCGGCCTCTCCTTCCTTATTATGCCAGCTAGTTCACTTATCCCTCCGCCGCGATAATGCAGGTCTGATATTACAAGGAGTTTCATTGGACCACACAGTAATTAGGGATTATAAAAATAAATGGGAGAGAGCACGGCGCCCCCTCCGCTAAGTAAGATGCAAGACCTGTTCAGTAGAGCTTGCCTATGCTCTCTACGTTCAGAGCAGCAACCTTCTCCGCTTCCTTTGCCCGCTCTCCGAACTTTGCCTTTACTCCAGTCACTACAGACATGACGCGTACCTCGTCCCTGAGCTCTGGAAGCATTCTTGCTCCGAAGATGACATTGGCATTGCCAGCGACGCCTTCAGTGACGCCCTCCCCTATCTGGGTTGCATCGCTGATGGTCAGGTTCGATCCTCCTACTACCTGTATGAGCCCTCCCTTTGCCCCATCGTAATCTACTGAGAGCAATGGGTGGGACCTGGTAGAGGCGATTGCCTGCGCCACTCTATCCGTTCCTCTTCCGTATCCGAGGCTTATGACGGCAGTTCCGGTGTTTCTTACAACGTTCTTAAGATCAGCAAAGTCCAGGTTGATGAGGCTAGGCAGGGTTATGCAGTCGGCTATTCCTTTTACGGCGTTGCCAGTCACATTGTCTACTACCTCGAATGCCCGTTCTATAGGGAGGTTTGGCACGTATGACAGTAGCTTGTCGTTCTCTATCACTATTGTGCAGTCAGCCTCCTTATTGAGCTGCTCGAGCCCCCAGTCAGCCTTGAATCTTCTGCTCCTTTCAAGCGAGAACGGATATGTCACAGTGGCGATCACTGTAGCTCCCATCTCCCTTGCGACTCTTGCAACTACTGGTGCTGCCCCTGTTCCGGTTCCTCCTCCCATTCCTGCGGCCACGAAGACGAGATTGTACCCTTCAAGGGCGGTCTCTATCTCTCCGCGGCTCACATCTGCGCATTTTGCAGCCACTTCTGGGAAGCCTCCGGCGCCAAGTCCGTTGGTTATCTCCTTGCCTATGAGCAGCTTCTTGTTGGCCTTTATCATGTTTAGGTGGCCTATGTCCGTATTAACGGCCACCGTGTCTGCACTCTTTATCCCATACCCAAATAGCCTGTTTACCAGGTTACTTCCCTGACCTCCTACCCCAACCACAGCTATCTTTGGGGTGAAGGCATCATAGTCGAATTGGTCAACCATATCAAGTCACCAAATTGTGATATGAAGGCAAGGCCCTCATATCATGTCCAGGCCTCCGTACTTTACCTGTTGTGGCTCGTCAGCGAACTTTCCGACTATGCTGGATCCCTTTACTCCTGTCACTATGGCAACTATCTCTAGCTGGCCTTCGTATCCAGGTATGATCCTTGCGCCCCACTTGACATTTGCCTTTGGATCCATCCTTTCGGTTATGATCTCTCCGGCCTTTATTGCGTCACCAAGGCTCAGGTCAGATGCGCCTGATATGTGGATTAGTGCTCCCTTCGCGTTCTCGAAGTCTACATCAAGAAGCTTGTTCTTTAGGACCGCCTCAGCCGCAGAGCCAACCTTGTCGTTGCCCTTTCCTGTTCCGACTGATATGAATCCTACGTCTCCGCTTCCCATGATCGACCTTACGTCTGCGAAGTCTATGTTGATCAGGCTTGGCTGTGTTATTGTCCAGACAAGTCCGCCTATTGCCTTTGCGAGTATGTCATCCGCAACTGCGAATGCCTCGTTCATTGGCAGGTTTGGAACAAGCTTCACGAGCCTGTTGTTGTCCAGAAGTATCACGCTGTCGCTGAACTTCCTTAGCCTCTGGATTCCCTCCTCTGCCTTTACCTTTCTCACTCTTTCGAGGTCGAATGGATAAGTGACCATAGATACCACTATTGCGCCCTGCTCCTTTGCTATCTGCGCAATCACAGGTATTGCTCCGGTTCCGGTTCCTCCTCCCATACCAGCGCATAGGAAGACGAGCTGTGCTCCTCCGAGGACCTCTTCTAGCTGCTGCCTGTCGGCCTCTGCGGCCTTTGCACCAACTTCAGGGTCTCCTCCTGCTCCAAGACCTCGTGTCATGCTCTTTCCTATAAGTATCTTCTTTATCCTGTCGTCAACTATCTTGAAGTGCGTTACGTCAGTGTTGACCGCAACTAGTTCAGTCCCCTTGACACCCACTTTCAGTAATCGGTTTACGGTGTTGTTACCTCCGCCTCCTACCCCTATAGTCACTATTTTTATCTGCGGAGCGCCGCTTGCGCTCTCCTCGCTTCTACTCAAATCATTGCCGAATTCTACCATGTGATCGCCAATAACAATCTTCGCGGGAATATATTTATATAGCTTATCTAGAGCAATGTGTAGGTAAATGATGAAACTTCACGTATTATATTATATATTAAAGTAAAAGGACGGAATGAAATTTCATAATTCTGTACAAAGTAACAAAGCAAAAATATAGGAATATTTGCCCCGAAATATGTTCATGGAAGGCTCGAAAAAAGCGGCAGTAATGAAGCGACTTGAAAAGTACAACATGACCCATTTTCAGACGTTAGTTATGCGTGCTACTCTTGATATACCGAAGGGGGAAGTTAGGACGTACAAGCAGATAGCCGCAAAAATCGGACATCCAAAGGCTTACCGCGCAGTTGGAAGTGCGCTTAAGGCGAATCCTCTGGCTCCGACAATCCCATGCCATAGAGTTGTAAAGAGCAGTGGCGAACTGGGCAACTATTCAGGCCGCGGGGGAAAAAATGGCAAGAGAAGACTCCTTGAAATTGAAGGGTACATCATAAAAAAGGACAGATAGGTTAGTTGCGCCGCGCTTTATCCGTCAACTTTTATCTTCTTTTGCTGGTCGAACATTTCAATTATCTCCTTTGTTGTCGTAGCATCATCAGCGCTCTTGTCCTCCCTTATTCCGTCGCTCACCAGTCTTGGAAACCTTAGGGCATATCCGGGATCGTCCCCATTCTTGCCGCACGTGTGCATTGGAGACCTAGTTATCTCGTCGGCCCTTACAGTTATAACGTATTCGGGTTCGACCCAGAAATCAGGTTCTATGAGTGCCTCGACTCTTGCAGGCTTCTTTGGAAGCTTGCTCTTCTTTAGAAGGTTGCCCAGATCCTGCATCTGCTTCTCGCTAAATCCGGTGCCTATCTTCGATATGGTCTCGAAGACGTCCTTCTTCTCGTTGTATACGCCGCCGAGCAGGCCGCCAAGGCCGAACTCGGTCCTCTGGCCCTTGCCCCTATAGTAGCCGAGTATTACAAGGTCTATCGTGTCGGAGAGTTCTCCTTTGTAGCTCCTCTTGAGCTTTATCCAGCTGAACTTCCTTGCGCCGGCTATGTAGGGGGCCAAGAGATCCTTTGCGACTATTCCCTCAAGACCGCTCTCAATGGCGTCCTCGAAGTACTTGTCTATCTGCTTAGGAGTAGTTGCTATTATCTTATCGGAGAATCTTATGAATCCGTCGCCATTTATTATCGACTCTAGCTTCTTCCTGCGCTCTTCGTACGGCTTGCCAAGGTAATCCTCGCCGTCGAGATACATCAAATCGAACGAGAAGAGGTGTATCGGTATCTCCTGGCTCTTCGCCTCGATGCCATGCTTTCTTTTTCTCTGTATCGTTTCCTGGAACGGCCTGAACTCTCCGGTGACTTCATCATAAGATATCGCTTCCCCTTCTATTATCGCCTCTTTCGCATTGACCTCTGCAAGCGCAGCCTGAGCTATGTCCGGGAACATCCCGGTTAGGTCCTCAAGATTTCTTGAGAATATCCTAACCCTTCCCTTCTTCCTATCTATATGGACCTGCGCTCTGAGGCCGTCATATTTGCTCTCTATAGCGCACCTGCCACCCATCTTCTCGAGTATCTGCTCTGCTGTTGGCATTCTCTCTGCAAGTGCTGGACGTATGGGCTCGAAGATTGACACCTTTAGGTCGGCTATGCCCTTCATTCCCTTCTCGCTAAGTATGTACCCGACTTTTCCCAGGTCGCTGCATATGTTGTATGCATTCTCCAGTTCGGCCTTTGCTTTCCTGTCACCAGTATATGCCTTTGAGAGTGATTCCAATATGGTTGCATCTCCTGCTCCGAGCCGGAGTTTTCCCAGAGCAAATCGGATTATGTATCTTGCCTCAAGGGGCGATGCGGATGCGAGCAGCTCGACTAAGGCTCCGATCTTTGCGTCCTGGCTTCCTGCGCCAGATGTGCCTGCAATCTTTTTCATCGAGTCGAACACGTGATTAATCTCGAGGTGCTTTTTAGACAGGGGCTTGAGCCTCCCTTTCCTTATTAGCTCCTCTGCTGTATGGCCGAGATCGCCGGTCTTCCTAAAGATTGCTATTGCCTCGCCCTTTGAGTGCCCGCTGGCTATTGCTATGGCATTCTCTGCGAACTTCTCCGCTATGCCTATCTGAACGCCTTCGAAAGGGGGGGCCATCACGCCCTGTGTAAAGTATATCAGGTTTTTGATCTCATCCGGTCTGGCCTTTGATAGCAGCGCTGAGAGTATGTCCACCATGCTGAGCCTTGAGGAGGTGTTTTCCAGCTTTTCGTAATAGGCAGAGACCTCGTCAAAGAACATTGCAACACTCCAGTTAATTCTGGCATGAAAGGTATATATTCGTGCTTCGGAAAGATGGCAGATTTATAATTCAATGATACGATATATGCACATGGAGTATGAAGGGCTGGACATTGCCACCGATGATAATGTATATGTTCCTGCAGAGGATTCTTTTCTGGCAGCCGAAACAATAAAGGAGGAACTGGATAGTTTTGAGGGAAGCATAAGCGTTGCAGACATAGGATGCGGCAGCGGAATACTGGGACTAGTTGCAGGCACTAATCCGAATGTGGATAAGGTAGTATTTGCAGACATAAGCGATGACGCGGTGAAGCTGTGCCAGATGAATGTGGATAGAAATTGTTCCGTAGTCAGGGCAAACTGCATAGTCAGGAAGAGCGATCTATTTTCGGACATTTCCGGAAACTTCGACCTAATAATATTCAATGCGCCATATCTTCCAGACAAAGACAATAGCAAGATGGCGAGCACCTGGTATGGCGGGAAGACGGGCGTAGAAGTCTCGGTTGATTTCCTGCGGCAGGCAGTAAATCACATGAACGATGAATCAAGGATAATAATCGTCGAGAGCTCTTTTGGGGATATAGATACGCTTAATAGGGAGATAAGCAACCTTGGGCTCTATGTATCTAGGGAAAAGAGGCAGCACATAAGCTTTGAGGATATAATAGTAATGGTGCTTGGCAGAGCTGACTGGTTTGGATCCTGAAAGGATCACTCATCTTTTATCTTAAGCACTCTCTTCACTGTGGCCAGAGCATCAATTACCCTGTCGATCTCCTCCTGCTTGTTATACAGATAGAAGCTCATCCTGGATACGGCTGGAAAACCAAGTACGCCAACCACCAGCGGCATCGCGCAGTGGTGGCCTGCCCTTATCGCTATTCCTTCAGCATCGAATATGGTTGAGACGTCATGGGGGTGCGCCCCTTTTATTCTAAATGAGATCAGCCCCTCCTTTTTGGCTATGTCGCCTTTGCCAGGCCCGAATATCTGCATGCCGTTTACCTCCTCTAGCCTGTTGAAGGCATATTTTAGTAGCCCCATCTCATGCTCTCGTATGTTATCTAGGCCTACTGAATTTAGATATTTGATTGCCGCGCCAAACCCTATTGCGCCCTCTATGTTTGGTGTTCCTGACTCGAACTTCCATGGAAGCTCGTTCCAATCAGCAGACTCAAAAGTCACGGAGCGTATCATATCGCTACCCACAATCGCGGGGGTTGTCTCTTCAAGCAGTTCCTCCTTGCCATAAAGTACCCCTATTCCAGAAGGTCCAAGCATCTTGTGGCTTGAAAGCGCAAGGAAGTCGCAATCGATCTCCTTCACGTCCACCTTGCCGTGGGGCGCAGATTGCGCCGCATCTAGCATGACAACTGCTCCGGAATCGTGAGCCATCTTCGTCATGAGTTTTGCGTCGTTTATCGTGCCTAGCACATTAGATGCGTTGGTGAAGGCCACTATCTTCGGCTTGGACTCGAGCTTCTTGTCGAAATCGTCCATGTCTATGAAAGAATTATCCCTGAGCTTCACGTGATCTAGTATGGCGCCTTTCCTCTTTGCAAGCATCAGCCATGGGACTATGTTGCTGTGATGCTCCATATCCGTCACGAGTATGTGATCCCCCTTGTTTATCCTTGGTTCAGCATACGACAATGCGGCTATGTTTATGGCGTCCGTGGTATTTCTGCAGTATATTATATTGCGATATGAATCCGCATTTATGAATTTGGCCGCCAGCTCCTTCGACTCGACGTATGCATCCGTCGATTTCATTGATATCTCATACATACCGCGATGTATGTTGGAGTTGTAGGTCTCATAATACTCTTTTACAGCGTCTATTACAGCTCTTGGCTTCTGCGATGTTGAAGCACTGTCTAGATATGCAAGAGGTTTCCCGTGAGATTTTGTGCTTAGTATGGGAAAGTCGTTCCTTATCCGGTCGACGTCTAATGCCATATTCACTCATCCAGCTTGTAACCTTCTTTCTCAATCTCTGTTATTAACTCTTTTCCACCCTCACGCACTATCTTGCCGTTTGCCATAACGTGTATGAACTGCGGATCCATGTAACTAAGTATGCGACTGTAGTGCGTTATTAGGAGTATGCTCATTCCTGTCCTCTCCCTTATGTGGTTTATATTTTCGGCGACTATCTTTACTGCATCTATATCAAGTCCCGAATCAGGCTCATCAAGTATGGCTAGTTTCGGACCGAGCATTGACATTTGTAGTATCTCCATCTTCTTCTTTTCGCCTCCGGAGAAGCCGTAGTTGAGCGACCTACCTATCAGGTCTTCCCTTAGCTTTAGGCTCTCTCCGTTCTTCTTTATCTCTCCCATGAATTCCTTGTAGGATATTTTCTCCTTGCTCAAAGCACCCCTTGCAGAATTAAGAAAGTTCACTATGCCTAATCCTTCAATTTCAACCGGATTCTGGAACTGCAAAAATATTCCGAGCCTTGCGCGCTCATTAACTGGCATTTCATTTATCTTCTCTCCATTGAAGAGTATGCTACCCTCTGTTATTTTTACATTGGGATGACCCATTATTGATTTGGCAAGCGTTGTCTTTCCACTCCCATTAGGACCCATTAGAACATGCAGCTCGTTCTTGCCAATTTTGAGATTTACTCCCTTAAGCACATTCCTCTGCTCCGCATCAGCATGTAGATTATTTATTTCAAGTAACATTTTTTCACCTATTTGCTTATCCAGACTCCCTTCGCATCGAGATCCGAAATAATCCCGAAGGTTCCCCGTTCAAGCTTTTGAAGCATGACATCCATGGCCACCTCGCTTGCCGCGCCGTTTGCCATATTCGATAAGTATTTTGATATAAATGCTATTATGAATGCCTTCTTTGCCTGTGCTTCCTCAAGCCCCCTTGATTGGAGGTAAAAGAGCGCCTCCTTATCTATTGGCGAGGTGGCTGCGGAGTGCGTAGCCTTGACCTCGTTGCTATAATCTATCGACATATCCGGAAGCGCATCTATGTGGGCATCGGGACTGAGCAGTATCCCGCGCTCAGTTATCCTGGAGAAGCATCCCTTAGTCCCTTTCTCCACCTTTGCAAATCCCTTCAGCATGCACTGCGAATTGCCATCGAGGACGGCTCCAGAATTTAACTGCGCGTGACTCCTGGGTCTTGTATTTGAGATTGAATTGCTAAGATCGAACCTCTGCGAGCCGTTGCCAAAAGCGATCTCATTTATATCGACAATGCTCTCGGTGCCTGATGAATCGACTATGCCTCGTGACTTTGTAACATGCCCGCCATTGTAAACAAAATTTGCGCGCAGTTTTGTGCTGTTTCCCACGTCTGCCTTGTAAAGATTGACCACATCTGTTTCCCTGCCTTCATTATGCAGGGCGTTAATCTCGACCTCGGAGCCGTCTGCTGCGTTTATCTCATGCAGCACGGCTACTGCGCCTTTCTTTTCGGATTCAGAAACAAATATTTCAAAGACGTTTACCTTTGACCCTGCAGCGGCATTTATGATCACCTGCACTGCGAGTGATTCGCTGTTGAGAAAGAGCAGGTTTACGCGCTTATCCTCTTTTCCTTCTGCGTTTATCACCAGAAAGTCTCTTGAATACGCATTGACATATGCGGCTAGTTTGTCGTCACTGCTCTTGAATAGTTTCTTTCCATCAAAGTGTGCGTATAGGTCCTCCCACTTCGCCACCTTAACCAAATCGCCATTTGATTTGGACGCTTCCCCGGAAACAATCGCGTCGAATTTTATCTTTGTGCTCTCTGATACCTGTCGGGATATCCTTTCCAATTCTTTGCTGTCCTTTGCGTGGTTGCTTTCAGGAAGGGATACTTCCATTGAGTATTTCTTATACAATGGATTTGACTCTTGCGGCAGCTCACTATAATTAGATAGTGCATCTTTTACGAATTCTTCTCTAGAAAGCATGAAATCAGTCTCAACCCACACCCTTGCTAGTATCCAGTTTTATAAGTCTCTTGAGCTCTAGCGAATATTCAAGCGGAAGCACCTTTGTTAGGTCCTCTATGAAACCCAGCACTATCATCGCAGTGGCATCGTCCTCGGATATCCCCCTTGACATGAGGTAGAATATCTCTTCGTCGCTTATCTTCCCAACCTTTGCCTCATGACTTATCATTGCGTCGCTCCTGTTTATCTGATTGTACGGATAGGTGTTGGTCTTTGCATTTTCGTCAAGAAGAAGGGCATCGCATGAGACGTGGGACTTCACGTCTGCCGCGTTTTTGGCAACGTGAAGGAGCCCCCTGAAACTCGTCACTCCGGATCCTTTTGAAACGCTCTTTGAGATTATCTTAGATGTTGTATTGGAAGCGAGGTGATATATCTTTCCGCCAGAATCCTGCACCTGCCCCTCGCCTGCGAGAGCTATGGAGAGAACCTCGCCGCTTGACCCTTCGCCCTGAAGGAATATAGAGGGATATTTCATGTTTATCCTGCTGCCTATATTGGCATCTATCCATTCGACTCGTGCGCCTTCGGCTGCGTGAGCCCTTTGCGTAACCAGATTGTAGACGTTCTTCGACCAGTTCTGTATAGTTACATATCTTATATGTGCATTCTTCAGCGCCACTAGCTCCACAACGGCTGCATGCAGGGAATTAGATGCGTATACCGGAGCGGTGCACCCCTCCAGATACACTACATCTGCACCCTCATCCGCAATTATTAGCGTCCTCTCGAATTGCCCTGAATTTCTTGCATTTATCCTGAAGTACGCGTTGAGAGGCATTGGGACCTTTACGCCCTTTGGCACGTATATGAAGCTTCCTCCGCTCCATGTGGCAGTGTTGAGCGCCGCAAACTTGTTGTCGGTAGGAGGTATTATTCTGCCCCAGTACTTCTTCATGAGCTCCGGATACTTCTTAACGGCGGTATCCGTATCGGTGAATATGACTCCAAGCTTCTCGAGCTCCTCGTTTATGTGGGAGTACACTACTGAGCTGTCGAATTGCGCTTCCGCTCCGGCAAAGAATTTCCTCTCGGCTTCTGGGACGCCGAGCTTATCGAAGGTCTGCTTTATATCATCCGGTACGTTGTCCCACTTGTCGGACTCCTTCTGCGACTTAGGATTCATATAATAATAGAAATCATCGAATTTTATGCCGCTAAGGTCTGCTCCCCATTGCGGCACTGGCTTGCTCTCGAATATCTTGTACGCTGTGAGTCTCCTCTCGAGCATCCATTCGGGCTCGCCTTTGAGCTTTGATATGAGCCTGACTACCTTTTCTGATATGCCTTTTGGAAACTCGTCGTAGGACACGTCCTGGTAGAACCCATACTTGTCCAGGTATTCCTTCTTCTCGACTACCTCTTCCAGACCTTCATTTGACATAAGAAAACCTTAATTAGCGCCTTTGTTCAGAGCAGAAAACTTGCAATCGAACTTGTTGAGCGTACCACATAGTGAGCAGATGCATGCCTTAAGCCTTGCCTTGTCTCCCTTTGATATATCAGCCAGATAAGGAGAGAGATCAGAACTCGAGATGCTGTTACATAACCGCTCAACAGAGACCGAGCACTTTTTGTTCAAGTACTTGCTGACTGCTGCCTGGGCCACGCCGAGCGTCTGCGCTATTCTGCTTTCACTCATCCCGTATTTTTCTTTCAGTGCCCGAGCTATTACGACCCTTGCCGCAGGTATTACCTCTTCGGATGCACGCTCATAGCCATTGGTCATTTAAAGCACTTTATAACAGAGTTATAAGAGCTCCGCATCTATTTATATTTATCTGTAATCCCGATACTTTTATCAGGCTCTTGCAGGTTCAAAGATTATGTTTATAACACTTGTTAACAAGATTTAATCTGCGTGTTGCTATGCTGCATGACTCATTTTCACACGAATATGCATTTATGGGATTTGACGACCTTAGCCCGAGATACAAGAAGCTCCTGATGTCGGCAAGGGGTGCAATGAAGAACTATTACGACCCCTACAAGAACAATATGATAGGAGCTTCGGTGCTCACTGAATCAGGGAAGATGATATCTGCAGCCAATGTAAACAACAGCTCATCGATAAACAGCACATGCGCAGAGCGCTCTGCGATAGCTAAAGCGAATTCGGTTGGTGAGCGCAGGTTTAGGGCAGTTGCAGTTATTGGGAAGCCTGGCAACGGAAAGAATTACACGATAACGCCGTGCGGGTCTTGCAGGCAAGTCATATATGAATTTGCAAGATACTCGAAAAGAGATCTTGACGTGATAATGTCAAACGGAACAATGGACAAGATAATAGTGCTAAAGATATCAGAGTTGCTTCCGCTGGCTTACCGATAGATTAATTTCCATCCATAACGATATCGCCAAGTGGGACCTTCTTGCTGTTTCCCCCAAATAGGCGCGTATTGATATATAACATGGAGGAAGGGATAACCTTGACAAACACCCCTCCGTGATCCTTTACGAAATGCCCCTCATTGGGTTGTGGCACCCAGTGATTATCAGCTGCGAGTCTTTTTGTGCGGATTGAGTATACTTCCTCTATCTCCTCGTCCGGAACTATTGTCGCTGTTCCCTCGATCTGCAACCCTATCTGGTACGTCCCAGCTGCAGATTGCGGAGTGAACATGGAAATGGCGACTTTTGGATTTGACTTTATTGCCTTCATGTGCCGTGTTGCTGCTGGCGATATGAAATATATATTGAACTTGCCATCATAGGAGAAGTACACAGAAGTTACCCATACTCCGCCGACGTCTTGAGTAGCCACTGAAGCTATTGTGGTGGAGTCAAGGCACTCTCTCACGAGCTTTTCCCATTCGGATTTCTTTTCATTAACCATATTATTTACGCCTGCTTTATTATTGCTTATACACATTATTATTTTTATCCTTGCCAGACTTCTTTATCGTGCTCATCAGACCGTCACCTAACAGGAATGCATTTACCCCGTACTCGTCTTTAAGCAGTGCGACTATCTGCGCGGAAACATTGCCATTATAGCATACGAATATCTTTCCGCCTAGTTTCGACAACCCTTCCTGGCTCATGCTCGTTATATCAACAGGATTCATTCTGGTTATGTAACTGGCATCGACCCCCAATAGGTACGAAACAAAATTTGTAGGCTCTGACCCTAACCATATAATGCTGGACTTGCCGTCTTTTAAGAGCGACTTAGTGGCATCTAAATCGAGCTCGGGCAGGCTTTCTTTATGCACATCTATGGATTCTTCTATAATGTCTGAAAGCTTCTGCGCCTCTTTTATCCTAAGACCGGCTATGTGCCAACCACTGCCTTCGGACATTTCGTCCTCACCAGATCCTCTTATACGTATCTGTACGGTCGCAAGGATCTTTCCATTGGAATTGGTAGTGCCCATTATGTTGTTGAGCATTACGCTGCTAACTCTTGTTGGTGAGACAAAATTATGGCCAAGATATAGGCCCCAGAATGAGTTGTGTATTATAATAACGCGTTTGTCTGTGACTGCCACTGAGTCCGGAGATATGGAAGAAAGATAGCTCTGCCTCAAAGTCATCAGCACAGTTTCGTTCTTGTGCAAGAATTGAGTAATGTTCTGCAAGTTAACATCTATAATATGCATAATGTTATGATATTAATAACCTGCTACGGATGCGTGCCGCACGATTGCTAATCCAAGATGAATTCCCTTTTTATTCTGGCAATCTTCGGGCGTATCACGAACATACAATAAGGCTGCAGCGGATTGGACTTGTAGTAGTTCATATGATAGTCCTCCGAGGGGTAGAATGCATCTAGTTTTCTAACTTCAGTTGCTATTGGCTTCTCGAAGTTTACAGAGATGCCATTTATATAGGCTACTATCACTTTCTTATCCTTCTCATCTTCGTATAATATTATTGAACGATACTGCGAACCCACATCTGCGCCCTGCCGGTCGACCGATGTGGGATCATGAGCAGCGAAGAATATATCCAGCAGCTTCTCAAGTCCCGTAACGCGTGGATTATAGTCTATCTTTATGACTTCCGCATGCCCCGTACTGCCACTGCATACTTGTTCGTATGTTGGGTTCTTAGTGTGACCTCCTGCGTATCCGGGCGTTGTCTTGACAACACCCTTAAACATATCAAATATTGCCTGAGTGCACCAAAAACAGCCCCCACCAAGCACAATCGTCTTGTTTTTACTGCCCATATTTATCAATGGCTATTGACATGCCTCTTTTTCAGGTATAAACTTCATGGAAATTGAGTTCACGCAGTGCCTCTCGTTTGTCTTAGTAAACCTTTCGCCCTTGAACAGGTGGCCAAGATGGGCACCGCATCTTGCACATGTGAGTTCGCTTGCGGCACCCAGAAGGCTATGCGCATGATCTGGATCTACGTGCCTGACCGCACCTTCTATTTCACTATCGAATGCAGGCCATCCGCAATGTGCATCGAATTTGCTATCGGACTTATAAAGAGGCAAGCCGCACCGTCTGCACACATAAGTGCCCTTCTTGAAGAAATTATCGTACTCTCCTGAAAATGGCGCTTCTGTGCCTTTATGCGCTATTACGGACTCTTCTTCCTCTGTAAGCTTGTTTAACTTCACCGAATCACTCAAGTTTTGAAGTGCAGAAAGGACATCTTATAGCCTTTATTGGTATGCTTGACGTGCAATATGGGCAAGCCTTTGACGCTGGAGGCACGGGCTGCGGGGGATTTTTGTTGAGAGAAGATAGCTTTGACATTGGTTTTATGACGAAAAAGAATATGGCGATGGCTATGGAAATGAAGGAAATGACTGAATTTATGAATGCACCTATCAGGAACTGGCTACCATTTATCGTGTAGGTTATGCTAGCAAAATTTACATGCCCAGGTATACCTATTATTGGGGTGACTATGTCAGTTACAAGCGCATTAATTAGCGCATTGAATGCTGCACCCATAACGAAAGCAACAGCAAGGTCGAGTATATTGCCACGGGATATGAAGCCCTTTAACTCATCGATCAAAGGCATGTTATCAGATATAATTTGTAGCGTGTATTTTTATCATTATGCTCGGTAATGGCCGTCATACGTATTATTAAACTCTATGTAGAATTATTTGCTGTAAGTGATGGTCGAATGGGCAAGGGCGAATCCTTAATCTCAACCTTGGTGTCGGAATACAGACTGCCGACTTTCGCTTTTTCAGGATTACTTGCCGGGATTGTTTTGTACATATTGGGAGACGGCTCCGCAGCATACGTTGTCTGGTATGCTGTACTAGTACTTGGAGGCATACCGCTGATAATCGAGACTTTGAAAAAGGTATACGTAGGCGTGTTTTCTGCAGATGTGATTGCGACACTTGCAATAATAGTAGCATTTTTACTTGGCAATGCTTTTCCAGGAGCCATAATAGTTATGATGCAGTCCAGCGGAGAGGCACTGGAAAGATACGGTTTCAAACGGGCGTCTTCCTCCCTCGAACAGCTTATCGCACGCGCGCCTAAGACTGCAAGGAGAAAGAAGGGTAAGGATATAGAGGAGATACGCGCCGAGGCAGTTGTTGTTGGGGACATACTTGTAATAAGGCATGGAGACATGGTTCCGGTCGATGGAGTTGTGACACATGGAATAGCATACCTTGACGAATCTGCGCTGACCGGAGAACCCGTGCCAAAGAAGAAGAAAGCCGGAGACGCCGTGCTTAGTGGAAGCGTCAATTCATCAGGTACTTTCGAGATGAAGACGTTGAAGAAGAGCAGCCAGAGCGAATATGCAAAGATAGTCGAGCTCGTAAGGAAGGCGCAGCAGGAGAAGCCTGGAATCCAGAGGCTTGCCGACAGGTATGCGGTCTACTTCACACCACTGACCCTGATAATGGCAGGCGCAGGGTTTTTGCTTACAGGAAGATTCGAGACCGTGCTGGCCGTGCTCGTGGTGGCAACCCCGTGCCCACTCATAATAGCTGTACCAATAGCAGTGATAGCAGGGGTGAACAGGGCGGCAAACAGCGGGATAATAGTGAAAAGCGGCGCAGCAATAGAGCAGATAGGCAATGCAGATACCGTATTCCTTGACAAGACTGGCACGATAACTTACGGGGAGCCGCTTGTCGAAAGGATAATACCTGTAGGCAAGCATAGCAGCCAGGAGCTTCTTTACAAGAGCGCATGCGTGGAGCAGCTATCCGCGCACCCTTTGGCCGCGGCGCTTGTCAAGAAGGCAAGGAAGAGCTTCGGCAAGCTTGAAGCGCCAAGGAGGTTCAGGGAGCATCCTTCAAGCGGAGTGGAGGGATGGATTGGAAAATCACATGTGGCTGTTGGATCCAGGAAATTCTATGAGAAGATAACCGGCATGGAATTCATAGGCGACTACCAGAAGATGGTCGACGAGGAAAATGAAAAAGGAAGCCTCTGCTCGCTAATAGCAATAGATGGCGACCTTGCCGGTATAATAGTGCTAAAGGACAAGCTCAGGCCAGGCATAAAGAAGATGCTTTCCGAGCTTGGAAATATGGGCGTGCAGGACATACATATGCTTACGGGCGACAACGACGCAAACGCAAGAGTTATTGCAGAGGAGGCGGGGCTTAAGAGCTATGAGACAGGACTTCTTCCCGAGGATAAAGAGAGGATAGTAAGAAAGGCTACTGAAAGCGGCAAAGACACGATAATGGTGGGCGATGGCATAAATGACGCGCCGGCCCTAGCCACAGCGACTGTAGGAGTCGCAATGGGAGCAAGAGGTACAGGGATATCGGCCGAGGCAGCAGACGTAGTGATACTTGTAGACGATGCCACAAAGATAGGCGAGGCTGTGAAGATAGGGAGGAGAATGCTAAAAATAGCAAAGGAGAGCATATTATTCGGCATCGGTGCGAGTCTTGTGCTGATGGTTATAGCCGGATTTGGATACATACCTCCGGCCATAGGAGCTGTGCTCCAGGAAGTCATAGATGTAACAGTTATACTAAACGCACTTAGAGTGCGATAAACAAGGTTTCTCAAATGATAAAATCAGAGATGGTAAAGTATAGGACCGAAGATGACGAGATAACAGGATATCTTGCGCAGCCTGAAGATGGCGGAAAGCATCCAGGAGTAGTTCTGATACATGAAATATTCGGTCTGGACGAACATACAAAGGATGTTGCAGGGCGGCTTGCGGCAGAAGGTTACGTTGTTCTTGCGCCGCATCTATTCTCAAGCAGAAGGCTCTCGAAAGTGCTCACAATAGAAGGGATATCAGAGACGATGAAATTCATGATGTCATTGCCCATAGAAAAGCAGAGGGACGAGAATTACAGGAATGCGGAATTGCAGAAGATGGATGGCCGCAAGAGGGAAATGATATCCGACGTTTACGAGACCCTTTTCGTAAATAGGCCAGTTGACCTCCTGACAGGATACCTCTCTTCTGGAGTTGATTATCTAAGCAACCTGGAGAACGCAAGCGGAAAGATAGGCAGTGTTGGATTCTGCTTCGGAGGCGGAATGTCGATAAACCTGGGCTGCACCGGAAAGACCGATGCGTCAGTAATATTCTACGGGGATAATCCAGATCCAATTGACAAGATCAAGGACGTGAAGGGTGCAGTCATGGGGCTCTATGGTGGCGAAGACACTAGAATAAATTCCAAGATAGACGAGCTCGTTAAGGCACTTGCTACACACAAGAAGAGCTTCACGATAAAGATGTACCCTGGGGCGCACCATGCATTTTTCAACGACACAAGGCCGCACTATAACGATGCCGCGGCAAAAGACGCATGGCATATGCTTCTTGACTTCTTTGACCATAACCTCTAAGGAGCAAGGACCATATTACATGTTGAGAAGCAGGATTGAGAAATTCAAATAGGCCGCAAAACACACCCAGAGGAGATATGGAATCATAAGCATAGCGGCTTTTTTCGATATCTTGCTGAAACTTATTATAGTGACAGATATTGCAACTAGCAGGAATGAGATCTCTACTAGTCCGTAAAACGGGGATTTCAGATAGAAGAACGCAAAAGACCAAAGAAGATTAAGTAGAAGCTGGAGCCCATAAAGATTCATTGATGTGCTTCTTTCCCTTAATCCCTTCTTTGAGTTCCAGACAAGATAGAACGCACTTCCCATAAGGAAAAATAGGACGGTCCAGATCATGCCTATAACATAACCTGGAGGGGTGAGTGAAGGTTTTGCGAGAGTCGGGTACCATGACTGCAGGGATGACCAGGTTAATGCCGACCCAAGCACTCCTCCCACCAATTCGGTGGCGGCAACCGAAATTACAAATCTCTTTAGATTCGTACCAGACACCGAATAACGCTTCTTATTAAGTATATTAAATATTTGCGGTTGTCAAGGCTGCGCATGTCCAGAGGCCCATGCATGCAACCGTCAAGAGGATCTCAAGCTGCGTAGCTTGATCTTAACTGCAACTTTCACTTTACAAGAGAGAGCTCCTTGCCTATCTTCTCTATCTTCTCGATGGCAAAGTCTAGATCCTCCCTTGAATGATCGGCTGACATCATTGTCCTTATCCTTGCCTTGCCCTTTGCAACCATTGGGAATACTATTGGAAGCGCATAGACGCCCTCTTCAAATAGCCTCCTGCTCATCTGCGCGGCCTTCTCTTCATCATAGGTCATTATAGGAATTATGGGCGTTTCGCTTGCGCCTGTGTCGAAGCCAAGCTCCTTGAGCCTCTTCTTGAAGCTCTTGGTGTTCCTCCAGAGCTTCTTCACGAGCTTGTCGCTCCTATCAAGAAGTTCCAGCGAAGCTATGCTCGCCGCAACAGTAGCCGGAGGGTGTGACCCTGTCAGCAGCCATGTCCTTGACTTGTTGAGCAGGTACTTCTTCAGGGTGCTTGTGCCGGCTATGTAGCCGCCCATTGTCCCGAAGCCCTTTGAGAAAGTGCCCATGTCCATGTCGACGCGGCCTTCGAGCTTGAAGTGATTTGTTATGCCGCGTCCGTTCTCCCCGAGTACGCCGTCCCCGTGAGCATCGTCGACATATGTGCATGCACCGTACTGCTCGGCGAGTTCGACTATCCTGTCAAGCGGCGCTATGTCGCCGTCCATTGAGAAGACGCCGTCGGTTATGACCAGCACCCTCTTGGGATTCTTGGTCTTGGCCTCCTTGAGCCTTGCCTCAAGCTCGCCCATGTCCTTGTGCTTGTATATCGTGCGCTCTCCCTTTGTGAGCCTTACGCCGTCTATTATCGACCCGTGATTGAGCTCGTCTGATATTATTATGTCGCCTTCCCTGACAAGCGCAGGTATCGCGCCGCTGTTTGCCGTGAACCCGGAATTGTAGTATATAGCATCCTCTGTGCCCTTGAACTTGGCTATTGTCTCTTCGAGCTTGATATGAAGGTCCATTGTTCCTGCGATTGGCCTTACGCTTCCAGAACCGGCGCCGTATTTCTTTATGGCATCTATCGCTGCCTTCTTTAGTATCCTGCTGTTTGATAACCCGAGGTAATTGTTCGAGCATAGCACCACCATCTCTCTTCCTTCTATCATAGTTCTTGCTCCGGAAGGCCCTTCAAGAGTCCTTGGATTCCACAAAAGGTTCTTGCCCTGCATCTCCTCAAGCTCTGCCTTTAGGTCGTTTTGAAGCTGGTTGTTCATGAATGCACCAGATATGAATTATTAGTAGGAATTAATAAATGGAAACAGTGACTACGTTCTTCGTCCATGAACCTGGATTCAATCATTAAATAATTGAATTTAAATTCTTTGACAGCGCTTATCAACGATATGAAGATTTTGGTTACCGGTGCGGCTGGGCAGATAGGATCCGAGCTCGTGCCCGCGCTTAGGGAGATGCATGGAAGAGAGAATGTAGTGGCGCTCTATCATCACAATGTTCCTGCAGATAACGGCCTTCACGAAGTCGGTGATGCAGGAGATGTCGAGTTGATAAAAAGGATAATCAAGGAGCATGACATATCAACAGTATACCATCTTGTGGGCGTATTATCGGCAAAGGGGGAGAAGGATCCGGACCTTGCATACAAGGCGAATATGGGAACGCTAAAGAACATACTTGATATTGCAAGGGAGAGGAAGGATGCAGGCAGGCCAATACGCATATTCTGGCCGAGTTCCATTGCGGCATTTGGGCCCACAACGCCGCGCGATATGACTCCCCAGAGAACGGTTCTGGAGCCTGCGACCATGTACGGAATAACCAAGGTCGCAGGAGAGCTCATGGTCAACTACTACTTCAAGCGATATGGAATAGACATACGCAGCTTGAGATATCCTGGGATAATAAGCTGGAAGACCCCACCTGGAGGGGGGACTACGGACTATGCTGTGGAGATATTCTATGGGGCATTGAAGGAGAAGAAGTACACCTCATTTCTTAGGGAGGGAACATACCTGCCCATGATGTACATGGATGATGCAATAAGGGCTACGATGGAGCTGATGGAGGCAAAACCTGAAAGGATAAGCGTAAGGACAAGCTATAATATAACTGCAGTGAGCTTTGAACCTGCGGAGATGGCTCTCGAGATAAAGAAGCATATCCCTGAATTCGAGATCTCATTCAATCCGGATTTTAGGCAGAAGATAGCTGATTCGTGGCCGAAATCCATAGATGACAGCCAGGCAAGAGAGGACTGGGGATGGAAGCAGAAGTTTGGGCTTAGCGAAATTGTAGGAGATATGTTAAGGAACCTCGGAAAGCAATTTGAAGCTTAACTTTTCATTAAGGAGTTGGGGTGTGGGGGCAAGAATACGCACAGATTGCCGCACGGGTTGGGATGGGTATTGTGCAGACAAAGAATAGAAAGCGCTATATCCTTGCCCCATAATACTTCTGATTTTTCTCGTTTATATATGTTATTTCTTTTTGAATTTTATTTGTAATATTTTCGGATTTTTAATTATTTGCCGTCTGATGCACTACTTCCAGATAAATCGGTAGTTTGACGCTGCATCAAGGTTCCTTAGGGGCAGGAGACCCTTGAGCGGCTTTATTATGAAGGCGTGCTTCTCGCTTACCTGTTCGCGCCTAAGCAGCGCCTTGTGCCAATTTATGCCCTTGTCAAGTATGGCCTTGCGGCTATTTCCGAAAACAAGTCCGAAGGATCTATAGCTGCCGCTTAGCGGAGCTATCATCTGAAAGTCGTTGAATGCAGGAGCATCTTCACTCTCTTTCATGTAATGAGCCCTCATCTGCGGGAAGGCGCTGGTGGTGGTTCCCTTGTAGAACTTATACCTCAAGAAGTAGGGCATGAGATGGCCGTAGCCAGGGTTTTGTACGGCAATGGTGAATCTTCGTATTATGCCCTTCTTCATAAGCCTAAAAAGTCTGTATCTTACGGTGTCCTCGTTTATCCCCATCTGCTCTGCCATCTCCCTGTAGCCCAGGCGGCAGTTCTTATTGAGCAGCCGCAACATTGTCTTGTCGTACTTGTCCGTCTTGATCTCAGCTCTTATGAAGTCCACGAACGAGTCATTTAGCGGGACAAACCCAAGCTGTGGGAAGACAAACTCCGACGGCCTAAGATCTGGTGTATAATCTGAAAGGTTGGCTGCAAGATCAGTCTCCCAGAGGGTGTAGTTGATAGGGGTATCCGTGGCAGCGAATATCACAAGATCAAAGTCGCCTTTCGTGAGATACACGTCATGAGCATATATGTCATCCTTGAAGAGAGATTCAAGGAACGACTCTTCAGGCATGCGATCGAACTTTACCGTGAGTATGTGCCTATCAGAAAGACCGAGCCGATCCATGTCCACTTCAAGCGTAAATTTAATACCGAGGCGTTCGGTAAGCCTTTCTAGCACCCGTGTAGCGGTAACTGAAGAGCAGTTTGCACTCTTGGCAAGGTGAGTTAGGCTCGCTCGCGCGTCGATGCTCAGCTCTCTGAGAAGTATCTTTTCGCGGCTGCTAAGCATTTGCCTTAAGCCTTCTGGCCCATCCTCCATGGATTAGTATCTGCAGCCAAGGTATATTAACCCGATATTAGAAATCCGAAAATTATGTAAATAAATTAAGGCATTTATACTCTGTTTAAATATGTCGGCTACGAAGTAGAATCATGAAAATGGCGTATAGGGGATATGCTGCGCTTGCAATTGTGGTGCTAGAGGTATCCTTATGGTCCATATTTCTGCAGATAGGTGGAAGCAGCATAGGCATACTGCAGGAGCTCTTCTATGGATTCCTTGTCGGGTCCGTAGTGTCGGTAGCGATAAGCCTGGGTAGAGACGGGGGAAAAGGAATTGGATCCATAACAAGCAGGCCAAGCATATTTGGAATAATGATACTTGCCGGACTCCTCAATGACGTCCTTACGCAGCTTTTTCTTGGCATGGGCACATTAGGCACGAACCCGTCGATAGGCGCAATAGTCTTTAGGAGCTGGGTGATAATGGTCGCGATACTCACCCCTATAGTGCTGAAAAAGAAGGTAAGTGCAAAACAGATGCTTGCGACGCTTATAGGATTTGCAGGCATATACATAATATTAAGCGGCGGCACCGCCATGACCTTTAACAGCGGTCAGTCATTCTACATAGGATTGCTTCTGGCGGCTGCAGTGTGCAGCACATTCTCAATACTGATAATGAATATGTATAACGTAGATACGGCAGGGGCAGTAGCGATATTTAATGTTGCCTCGTTTGCAGCAATATCTGCAATAGTGCTTGTTACACATACCAGCATAGCAATAGCATTCACGCCGAAGGTTGTGGCGTCAATACTATTTCTAGGAGCAGTAGCTTATGGGATTGGAACAATGCTATATTATTACGCCGTGAAGATGCTTGGTCCGCTAATAACTGGCAATTCGATACTCGCAGTGCCCTTTCTCACAATTGCATTCTCATTTGTAATGATAGGCACTCCAATAAAGCCATATTATTTAATTGCAGCGCTGCTTGCAGCTGCCGGTATTGTGATGCAGCGCAAATATTCCTCAGTTAGTGAAAGGGTATCTTTCGACAAGGCAAGATCGCCTAAGATATTTGATGTTACTGGCGCATTTTCAGCAAATAAAGGGGAGGTTGGCAGGAAAATATCAAATGGCGAAAAGGCATTGGCAATGATAATTGGCAATAACGAATTTGAAGAAGGCATACATTCGCAGATATTCGAAAAAAGGAGATGTATTGCATTTACCAATGTAGAGCCGCACGCATGCGTTAATCCTGAAGAGATAGAGTTTGTGAATGGGGCGCTTAAGTTAAATGAGAATGGAGTCGTATTGATAGGAATTGGCAATCCGTCGGAACTGGAGGGCTCTTTTAAGGAGTTTGGCGCGGCAGATAGAATTTAATCATTCATGCGATACGAATAAAGTTACGCTGCGCGAAGGTATATACGCACTGCTTTCCTAAGTTAATATAGCATATTTGCAAAAGATGTGCCTTATGAAACGTCTTTGGGCGTATCTGGTACTTTTTGGAATTACTGAGATTATACTCAGTTGCACTATTGCGCAGGCAGCACCAATAACCATATCTAACCCTTTTCCACTCAGTCAAACAGTAGACAGGCTACAGCAGGTATCCATAACTGTAAGTTCAGTCGCCGGCGGAAAGTCGCCATACACGTACCAGTGGCTTGACACGGTACCTGGATCAGCTACCTTCTCCGATGCAACAATATGTGTAAATTCCCATTCACTTATGTGCTTCTTTAACACGAGCGAATCCACTGTGACAGGAAATTACAGGTTTAAGTTGCAAGTGACTGACAAGAAGGGTGCCGTTGCCAACTCTTTAGCTGCTAATGTTATAATTAATACGAAATTGATGGCTGGAAGCGTCACGCCACCTGCGGCGGGCATACTTCAGGGAGACAGCATTACGCTCCAGGCAAATCCGTCCGGAGGAACGCCACCATATGTTTACCAGTGGTACTCTGTAAAAAACACTAGTCCATGCGCCACAGCAGGAATTATTATTTCTGGCGCAGTACTGCCAACATATAATGCAGCTCCAACTAATTCCATTTATTATTGTTATAGGATTGCGGATAGCGCGACCACGCCGGTTTACAATTACTCTGGGACAGTTCTGGTAACTGTAACTCCACGCATCTCAACAACTACGGTTTCCACAGTATCGACAACTTCTGCGGTGACATCAACAACCACAGAAACATCCACAACAACAGTCTCGACATCTCCGACAACATCAAGTTCAACCAGCCCGACTAGTTTGCCGACCACTGCAGTAACGACCTCGGCCAATACGACAACGACAATTAATGTAACCACTAGCATAAATGCAACTACTAGCATCAGTTCAACTACTAGCATAAATGCAACTACTAGCATAAATGCAACTACTAGCATAAATGCAACAACGACAACGGGTGGGGGCGGAGGTGGCGGGGTAGTTATAAGCGGAAGCGGAGGCAGTGGAGTTTTACCACCTTATGGAGGACTTGTTGGTGCACCGGAATCCACATTTGAACTGTTTTCAAGGCCTAATGGATTCTACATTGCAAATGTTGTCGAGTATAACCACCTTAGCATAGATTTTGATGAAAAGACCTTTGACCTGATTGTGCATTCAGTAGGGCCAGAATATTCCAGCGTAACAATAGACAATACAGAATACAACCTATATCAAAATGTCCCGATAATCATAGGTCGCACAGCTTCGGACATCTATTATCTTGTTGTTGAGAATATGACATTTGCGCGTCCGCAAGGTACCCTAGAATTTAGCATCTTCAAGCTTCCAAACGTTACTTTTAAGGCGAATACAACAGTGCTTTCATCACAGAGCCCAATGGCGAACGTGAAGGTGCCTAACAGTCACCCAATTCTACTAAATGCATTCGGCCTGGGAACTGTGCTTAACGTGAGATCTAGTGTTTCGTCAACTAATGCGACACTACAGATACAGAATATGACAGCCTACACGAACCTTCCTGTCGCACCTTTTGGATATGTTAGAGGCATGACTCTAAACATTTCGGCCGTAAGCGCGGGCGCGGGTAACAAGCTATTAATGAATGTGACTTCGGAGTACGATTGCATTAATGGAAACAGTACCGCAATTCCGTTTGCGCTTTATAATAATTCATGGAATGAGATACTTCCATTTTCAGTTAATTCGACAAGCTGTGACATCACATATCCGTTGAAAGGAGAGGGAGTAGTGGCCCTGATGCAGCAGCAAACAACAGCTCCGCAAGGAGGTTCAGCCACAGTTACTACGCAGCCAACATCAGGCAGCCAATTGCAGGGCTATTATTATGCAATTGCAATTTTAATCGCATTTACAGGAGTGGTTCTATTGGCACTTAGGTGGCTTGAAGCCGCGTCTTGAAGAACTATACTTGCCATGCTTTTCTTTGATAAGTGCCAAGGGATATGGATATTACTACTATTACTGCGATAGGGAGTCATTTGGCTGTTATTTCTAGTTTATGCCATCTTATGTGCTGAATTCTTATGGATGGTGATTCATTTACTTATGATGACTATTGCAGATATGGATCTTGAAGGGGAGGAGCGCTTCGGCAGGATAACTTCGCACATTTATAATCTGCTTGCTTTGCTTGGAGGAAACCTTCTCTACGACTTCGCGGCCAGAGACATGCTTGAGAAAGAAGAGAATGGTAGAGAAATCACCATACTAGATGTTGGCACTGGACCTGGAATCCTGCCAGAGAAGCTTGCACGGATACAAAGTGGAGCAAGGATATACTGCGTGGATCCTTCGCAGACCATGGTCGAAATCGCAAGGAGAAGGTTAAGTAGATATGGTATAAAAGTTGGACTTGGCTACAGCCTTATGGTGCCCTTCAAGCGGAAGTTTGATATTATATGCAGCACGATGTCCTTCCATCACTGGGCGCACAAGAAGGAGTCGCTGGAATACCTTTCTGGATTTCTGAAGAAGGATGGTAAGATCATGATATACGAGATGAAGAAAGGAAAGGATCTGCCGCTGATAGGATTCCTACAAGCGCATAGGATGAACAGGGGTGAACTCGAATCGGTTGCTAGTGTCACAGGACTTAGGATAGACTCAATAAAGGAGATCGGAGTATTCATCCGCGCCACTTACTCAGTCAAAAAAGTCAAATCCTAAAGACGTCTACAATCTAGGCAGTCTTGTCCGGAGCCTTTGTGGACTTTTTCGCTGCGGTGCCCTTTTTAGCTGCCTGTTGCAGGTCATCAAAGCCCATTATGCCTATCGGAGTTGGCATGGACAGCCCCTTGCTCTCTGTCGGCACGAAGATCATCAGATTCTTACCATTCAGGCTCATTTCGTACATCATATTTAGCGCCCTGAGCTGCATTGCTGCAGGGTCTACCTTGTACTTCTCCGCCGCCTCGATCATCTTGTCTGCGGCCAGAGATTCGGATTCTGCCAGTGTGACTCTTGCATTCTTTTCCCTCTCTGCAGTAGCAACACGGGCCATTGCATCCTGCAGGTCCTGAGGTATCTTAACGTCCCTTATCTCTACTTGTATGGCCTTTACGCCCCAATTCTCTGCCCGGTCCTCTATTAGTCCCTGGATCGCTTGACCTATAACATCCCTTCCGGCGAGCATGTCGGTGAGGTTTGACTTTCCTATTATATCCCTGAGAGCCGTCTGTGCGGCAAGCTGCATCGAATCGAAATATGACTGGACGTTTAGCACCGTCTTTTCAGGATCCTCGACCTGCCAGAAGAGTATCGCATCTACATTAACCGGAACATTATCTTTAGTAAGGGTCTGCTCGGCACTAAAAGTTGTACTTATGACCCTAAGGTCAAGACTATACGGTGTAGCATCGATTATTGGCATGATTGTAACTAATCCTGGACCAATTATTCCTTGATATCTTCCAAGCCTAAGCACAGGCATCCTGTTCCATTCGCTGATCACCCTTATCGACATACCAAAAAGGATAAGCAGTGCGATTATGGAGACCATAATCCCAGTGGCGGCTCCCGAAAAGAGCGAAAATAGGTATCCTATAATTATCGCCCCGATAATGTCAACGAGTATCGCAGTTCCAGAACCGGCATAAGTCTTCATAAAAATCAATAATTAACTATCATTTTATAATTAATAAACCTATGGCAATTAGCCACTAGAAATTATGGGATATTAATTTAATAATTAAAAGCCTTGCCATCGTATTCATTCCAATCACCATACTTTGAGCATCGGGCATGGCATTTTCAGATAGCTATTTCTAATTGTAGCAAAGGCCACATATTCTGCTGCATGCATATTCTATGGCCATAGTGCAGTTTACTTGAGCGCGCATATAAAATAAATTGATGACTTTACCAGAAGCTGATGCCTTAGAAGTTTGCAGTGGAAATGGGAGCCAAAAACAAATTGGGCATCAAGAATCAGAGAACTACATCTACGTTAAGCTCCTTCTTGAGCTCGCGGTACCTGTTCCTTATCGTCACTTCGGTTACACCTGCTACGTCGGCGACCTCTTTTTGCGTCCTATGTTCCCCTGTAAGCGCCGATGCTATGTACACTGCAGCGGCTGATACTCCAGTAGGGCTCCTTCCGCTTACAAGGCCCTTCTTCATGGCCTGCTTTAGCAGAAGCACCGCCTTCTCCTGAGCGTCTCCGCTCAGCTTGAGCGCCGAGACATATCTTGGAACATAGCTTGATGGGTCTGGAAGCGGGATCTTTAGATGGAGCTCATGAGATATCACCCTAAATGACCTTCCAATCTCCTTCTTTGATACTCCAGATATCTTGGCGATCTCATCAAGGGTTCTTGGGACGCCCACATTCCTGCATACGGCGTAGAGCGCTGCATTTACCACTGTCTCTATTGGCCTTCCGCGTATTAAATTCTCCTTAACGCAGTGCCTATAGAGAAGCGCTGCCTGTTCCCTTATGTTGTCAGGAAGTCCAAGGTAGCTGGCTACCCTGTTTAGCTCCGGAAGAGCGATAAGGTAGTTCCTCTCGCTGGAACTGGCGATGCTCGCCCTCTTGTGCCATTTCCTCATCCTGTAGAGCTGCGCCTGCCTCTTCGACGGCAGCTTCGTGCCCCTGATATCCTTGTTATACATATCAATTTCAGTGACAAGACCCTTGTTTGGCTTCATGTATTTTATCGGAGCGCCTGTTCGCGCACGCGCATTCCTCTGATCGGCGTCGAATGCCCTCCATTCAGGTCCGCTGTCAGTTACATTCTCCTCTATGATTAGGCCGCAGTTGTTGCATACGTACTCTCCCTTCTCATTATCGAAGATGATGTCCGTACTGCTGCAGCTTAAGCATTTCTTTGCATCACGCCCGTTGCTTGGAGTGCGTATCTCTACGCGTCTAGGCGATATCCCGTTCTGGGACCTTGTTTTAGGTTCTATTGCTTCAGTCATTTGCACACCTTGAATTCTACCGTACCTTAGCCCAAAAATTTGAAACCCGTTACAATTTATAAAATAAATGGGAATTTACAAAATTAATCTTTTGCATATGCAAGCTGTGTATTTAGCACGGCGCGATTGCGCCGCACTTCTTGCACATGCATTGGCAGTACTTAAACTACTACCTTTTCTTGCTTGATTTCTTGTGCCCTTTTGCACTTTTCTTATGTGTTGTTTTCTTTGCCATGTTTTTCACGATGATTATACATTGCGTTCAAAGTATAATAACCCCCATTTTTGGGCCGTTGTAAATTATTAAGATGAAATAAAAGGAAAATAATTCAAAATTAAAGGTTTTGTGGTTGCCCGTGTAACCTTCATGAACTTTAATTGGCATAATTAAGCTTCAAACTTGAACCTGGATTTTCCCTTATGCTTATCTCAACCTACCAAGCATCCCATTCAAAAATCCAGCGGCCCGAAGATCCCATCTTAGAAAAGAATAAAAAGCTGCAATTAGATATTCTCATCTGACTGGTAAGGCAAATGGCACAAAAACCTGCTCGTGGTCGCAAGGAAGTTGATGTGAACAAAAAGTACTATATCTTTCTGCTTGCTATTGTTGTATTTGCTATCATTTACTCCATAGTATTTATAGATGGTCCATCATATTTTGGTGACGACGTAACTTACTTATCTTTGGCATATAACGTTTTGCATGGACACTTCATTGAGAATGGTTACATATTCAGCGTAAGGCTTATGCAAATAATGCCTATTGCATTATTCTACAAACTCTTTGGTGTAAATCTGATTACGGATTCTGCATGGGACATAACTTCATTCATAGGCATAATAATAATATCATTTTTCATGGCAAAGGAACTCTTCAATGAAAGGGCCGGTGCAATTGCGGCAACTCTGGCTGCATTCTTCCCGTTGATTGTTGTGTATTCATCCACTATAAGTGAAGACGTGCCCCTTGCATTCCTCACATCTCTGGCCCTACTAGCCCTGCTATATGGTCAGAAAAGAAATTCAGAAAAGTGGTATATGCTCTGTGGGATCCTGTTAGTGGCATCCTTCCTGGTGTCACCCGAAGCTGCAGTCATATGGATAATAGTAATTGCATACCTAATCATCGAGGTGCTGCGTAAAAAAATAAGAATAGATAAAAAGCTAGCTCACCTGGCATATGGGATTGCAATAGCCCTAATTGTCTTAATGACATTTAATTATCTCAACTCCCAAAACCCATTAGTGACTTTTGATGTAAATCTACATTTCTATAGCGCTGTTGGCGGTAATGACACCATACCCTCAACCAATACCAACCTAATGTTCTATCCAAACGTGATGTTTCCTTACAATCTATACTCATTTCTAGCCACGTTTGTAATCACACATAACCTCTCGCTTGGAAATCTTGTGCAATATGTATATTATGCAAATCAGAATACGTCCACTGGATTCTACTTCTACGCCGTCGTGGCATCTTTGCTTTACTTACTCGTTAGACTTGAGAAAAAATCATATTTTGCAATATTCTTTCTGGTGGCCGGTTTTCTATATCTAGAATTTGGACCTATGCACATATCTCTTTCTCCATTTGAGTATTTGCCCAGTTATAGGCTTGATAGGTTTCTTATGATAATAGCTGTGCCGGCATTGGTCGTTATGGGCATTGCTATAGCAAAATTTATCGAAGACAATCCGTTTAGAAGCAAGTACATAACAGGTGTGGCATCAGTTTTAATGATATCATTCTTGATTGGAACGTCAATACCCATAAACATGAACTGGCACCAAGTTCTAGTATATGAAAGGTATGACCAGATGGCAATCTCAAATTATTTGCTTGGAGTTTCAAATTATAGCGCAGTGTACTTCCCCAATTCTGATCCTAGCATAAGCATATACGCTCGCTTTGTAAACGCCGAGCGCTTCGTGGCGTATTCGTCGTTTAGCAATTGCAGCGCATTCAAAAACAACTCATATGTTGTTCTACCTATAAATCCGCCTGCCGGGAAGGATAATGTATCGAAATGCCAATATTGGCAGCTTGTTCTAAGCCCATCCCCCCAGGGCAACTTTACAGATTCGACAATATATCAAGGCAGATATGCAATTGCAAGGCTCTACTATTTGCCTGCCCATTAAATTGCCCACGCCTAAAAGCGGGAGATTTTCATCAGTTGAATAACAGCCTCTGCCTTTGAGTATTGTCCTCCCTTACATATCTTCTCACGATGTCTTCAGTCACATTGCTGACTGACATGTAGAAATATCCGCTACCCCAGAAGTGACCGCCCAGTGCTTTTCTTAATCTCAAGATGTGATTATGAACATATGGTAAGAACTCGCGACTTTCAACAAACCAATTGCATGCGCAACTGAAAGATAAGGCGATATCTTCTGCACGCATGTGCCATATTCACCTTGCCCACTTTATGGAGGTTATGGGAAACTGTGGGATTCAACCTCCGAAAGGAAAGCCCAGAGAGTGCGCTTCAGGTAAGGAGCGTTGCCCAAAGGATATGTAATGCTATTGATTGCACAGGATTGATGCTGAAGTATATTGCAACACCATTATGATTTATGTAACTTATACGAAAATGAGCTTAGAAAAGCAAGATATACTTCGTAAATGGCTTTGAACTCACTAAGATCTACATATTCGTCATTGGAATGGGCCATATCAAAATTTCCAGGACCATAAGAGATGGTTGGTATTCCCTTATACCTGAAGAACCTTCCATCAGAGGCGCCGGTAGACACTATTGGCTTAGGGTATTTTGCATGTCTTGCTACGGATTTCATGAAAGAGTGCACATGCCTATCATTCATGTCAGTATAATTTGACTCGGAACTTGGGCATTTTTCTACTTCTGCGGCGGGAGCTAATTTCCTTACCGTGTCCAGGACTTTTTTTGAGGATACTCCAGGAGGTAGACGCATATCAACATCGGCCTCGCAGGAATCTGGAACAACATTTACCTTATTACCACCTCGTAATACCGATGGATTAATGGTTATTTTTACTGCGTCTGAACCGAACAGAGTGCGGCTATTGAGTAGAGCAGGCCTAACTGCTTCTGGAAATTTGATGGGCATTTTAGATATTCCAGATAGCTTGTCTAGCGCCCCAATCATTGCAACTACTGCATTTTTACCCAAGGAAGGCCTGCTGCTATGCGATGCCTTGCCTTGAGTCCTCAACTTGACGTGAAGCACCCCTTTTTCCCCTATCCCTACATATCTTAATCCAGTAGGCTCGGCTACAAGCACCAGGTCAGGAGAGTATTTTTCCGCAAGATATCTTGAGCAATTAAATCCGCCCGTCTCTTCGTCTGAGACGGCAGTGAATATCAATCTTTGACCAGGATGTTCCTTCATTCTGCTCATAAGTAACATGAACATTGCAAGACCAGATTTCATGTCGGCTGCGCCTCTGCCGAAGAGTTTGCCGTTTGAGACAGTGCCTGAAAATGGATCGCGCACCCATTTTCCATCACCCTGTGGCACAACGTCCATGTGCCCATTTAACAGTATTGTCTTCTTGCCGGTGCCAACCTCTGCGATTACTACAGGATGGCCTTTCCTGAATTCAATTATGCGAGATCGTATGCCATGGGCAGTAAACCACCCAGCTATGAATCTGCTTATTCTGTCAAGATTCTCCAATCTTCCCTCATGATTGACTGAGGGTATCTTTATGAGTTTTGAAGCAAGATCAAAGAGTTCAACTACTTCTTCCTTTTCTGACGTATGTATTATTCTGCTACTCAAGTAAATCAGTATTATTTACGAGCGATGTTTAATATTTGTTGTCAATCTCCTCTCACTACTGAAGACAGACCTGCGTGCCCTTTGTTAATAGGACATACTATCACTATAGAGTCTCCTCGACCATTGTCCATGCCCAATTTGCTATTGAATAGATGCAATAGTTCAAGATTATCAACAGTTGGAACATGACCATATAGCGATTTTCCATAGGTGCCTCTTTCAACAAATTGGTCTGCCAGATAGCTATTCATTCCGAGCTTTGACGCTACGTATTTTCCTATTTCTATGGCTTCTGCTTCTGGGGCATTTGTGTTGGGATATACGCAGCTGACCAAATTCTGTGTGGCCCGGTATACTACAATGCTTTGTGTTCTCATGGTAAGATAATCCGGATTTACCTCACCAAGCGCAGTCGACAAAGATCCATAAAATAATCCATTTTTCTGGTAGTTCTTGTTTATTGCAATCCCATTGAGATATAAGATGGCCTTTCCGTGATACTCGTATTTGATGTAAGATGCAAATCCTGCCAATTCCCCATCATGAAACAATAGATGCAACGTATCTCCTTTGACATGATTCTCCATGTCCGATTGTTTCTTGCTCTTGCCAAATGCATTTCTTGCTATATCAGCAAATTGGTGCAACAACCCTTTCGGCAGAGCAAAATCTACATTGTTAATTGAAACAATCTTATTGTCGTTGTTTAACGGTATTGTTCTAGAGTCATGCTTAGATACCAATTCAGTTACTTGCTGTTCCAATAATACTCTTTTTTGAATTCTTTTACTGTCATTTATAAGAACCCGGAATATTTTATCTACAGACTTTTGATCTGCACCGAATCTTACTGCTGCATCACGTGCTTTTTCCAGCACTACTGTTTCACGATTCTTATCTAATATCCCGATTCCTTTTTCTGCCTTGGCTTTACTTATTTCTATTGACAGCAATTCCCTATCTCTTAGCAATTTCACCAAATCCATAGTAATTTGGTCAATCCTTGTTCGACTAACTTCTATTGTATTTGCCATACCCACACCCAATTAAGCGTAAATGTAACTAGTCAGCGTAGACTATTCTCCATGATTCATATCCGTCCGGAACCCACTTTACCGGTCTTTCAGCATTGTTAAGCGGGATGGTGGCTGGGGAGGGTCCGAAAGCTAGGGGATCTGTTCGGTGATAATCCAGTCCGAGGACGTACTTCAAAACACGCAGTTTCATACCCATAAATTTACCCAGCCCACAAATTAAGTGTTATTGATATGCTCGTATATATACAAAGCGAAAACAGTAAATATTAACAAATTTGTTAAATTTACTCTTAATTAAGCAACTTATTGCAGTCGATATGATAGTTTATTTACTAATTAATTGAATTACAAGTAACTATCACTATTTTGATATATTTTATACTAAAAGAGCAACTTTAAAGATTTTTACTACGATCATAATCCAGGACCACTTATGACAGATCCAATATATGAGTTTGAGAGTCTTTTCAACCAAAAGTACAGTAATATTACTAAGAAGATAATGCGTATGCTCTCTGAGAACGCAAGGGTAACTGATACAGAAATGGCAAAAAAGCTCGGTATTACCAGACAGGCAGTGGCAAAACGATTGACAAGAATAGACAATGGCCTGAAAATAAAGTATACCCTTGAGCTCAATGAGGAAGCCCTTGGACTTGTCCACCCACACTTAATAATAGCCAGATTTGATGAGAAACCAGATTATGAACATATTGAAGCGCTACTCAAGAAATCACATATACCGCAATTTGCTGCAATCACGATGAGGAATAGGGGCCTGCTGATATATGCAAATTCGACTTCGAGAAGCGCCTATGCGCACTGGGACAAAGGAATACAGATGCTTCTCGCAGATTATAAGGCTTCTTGGTATTCATCTGAGATAGCACATAGACAACTTGGTTTCTTTCCTATAAGAAGCGAGACTCTTGATACTATAAAGATTAATGACAAGTACAGGGAAATAATCGGACTTCTGAATTCTAATTCGAGAGCCTCATTAAAAGATATAGCTAAGAGTCTTGGGATACCATTTCATGTGCTTATCTACAACTTCAAGAAGCTCTTGAAAACAGGCTACATAAGGAGATTTACCATAGTGGAGAGACCCGTACCACACACTAAAGTGCAGTACTATTTTGCAAAGCTTACTCTTACTCGATTATTTGCACAGTGTGCGGCGAATGCCAGGAAGGCGTTGGTTTATGATGATCAAAATCCGCTTATTAGTAGGTATTCATTCTGCAGCCAACTCATAGGCAGCAATGATTTTTTTGCCATGGGCGTCTTTGACAATAAAAGAATAGGATATAGGAATGGGATTCAATATTATAAAGATGCAATGGAATCGCAGAAAGTGAAGATGATGCATGGAGTTATAGACAAAGTGCTTGTAGGAAACCTGCCTTTAAGGAGTATAGACAATAAAAAGGAATACCACATTCTCGACTGGAATCCAGAGCTAAAGCCCGAATAGAACGGCGGGGATCACTTTGAATGTTTCTTTATCTTGCCTATCAGCTCACGTAGGTAATATGGCTGCGCGGCTTCGTCTTTTTCAGCATTCTTCAATAGCTTCAGTGCAAGAGCAGGATGCCTTTTTGCAATATTCAAGATAATGGCAAATACAGTGCACTGCTCATGCCTGCCTCGCTCTTCGACATTCAGAAGCGTTATGAGTGCAGGGAGGCTGATATCAGGGTTCATGGCGTATATGCGCTTGACTATTGCACGATTGCTTTTGAATATATCGTCTCCATCTGCAACAACTCTCTTTGCAATCTCCTGAAGTGTGTCGCTATCCTTTCCTGCGCCATCTATAAATGAATAGTCTACCTTCTTTGAATGGTTGAGAGTCTTGTCCAGAATCAGCACAAGCCACTCGTCGGTCAGATTAACAAGATTGTGATAGAAGCCGTAGTGGTTCCTCCTGACGACCTTAAATTTTGTCCTTGATACTTTTACCTCTCTGAACGCCTTAGCGGCGCTTGCATACGGATAATTGGATTGTGTCTGCGCATCGTCCTTGTTAAGATAGACAAACTCAATACAGTCTTTTATTGGGAAGAATCCCGTGTTCTCCGCTCTGGCAGCACCCTTTATCTCCACTGTAGCTTCTCTTGCTTCAGGATGGCTGCTGAGTTCATCCATACTGTTGGAGGTGAAGCCCTTGGGTTTTAGTATTATTATCCTCCTGCAGTGCTCAATGGGCTCATTTTTCAGTGATAGAACATATGCGCCAGGCCGCTCTATGACAGCATATTGATCGCTGCCTAGAGTGTTTTTTACAGTAGCCTGAACCACTGGAGCAGAAAGAATTGAAGCAATTGTCCCATTCATGATGATAGCTGGATCTGTCGGCTATATTATATTAGCTAAATTGGATAAAAGTTGGGGATTTTTGCCTTAATTTGTTAATTATGCAACCATATCGAACGCGGACAAATGTGGGGTGAGCCCCGAGAGTCCGCTTCAGGTAAGGAGCGTTGCCCAAAGGAGATAGTCTCTTATCAAATATTCATATCTATTCATTCAAACATGTCATCCTTCAGTATCTTCAGCCCGTCTTTTTTCATCTCTACCACCAAAATACCCGTGTTTCGCGCCTTCTTCCTGACAGCATCCCACATTGGCAATCCGGAGCATATCGAGAATACGCTGCAGGCTATTCCTGAGTGTGCGGAGAGGAGTATTGTGTCATTTGGGTATTTCTTCGCAATGCCCTTTATCAGCCTGTAGACCCTCGCTCTTAGCTGGTTTAGGCTCTCCCCGCCTTTTGGTCTGAACTTATCTCTAAGGCGCATGTAATCTGGATGATTCAACATTAGATGCAGTTTCTTGCCTTGGAAAATTCCGTAGCTTTGCTCTCTCAACGCCTTTGAATAGGTGATTGGTACATCTTTGTGGTGCTTTGATATGGCATTTGTAGTGTCTACCGCACGACTAAGATCGCTGGAGTAGATTCTGTCTAAATCATAATTGCGCAGTGCTAGGCCCACTTCTTTTGCCTGCTGCCTTCCCTTCCTGCTGAGACGGCCATGCAAGTGACCCATGAGTATCTTCCTTGCATTCTCCTCAGTTTCTCCATGCCTCACTATTATGAGTTTCAATTTCAAGCCCCGGGTATAATTAGGGATTGGTGGGGTATTTATGGTTTATCAGAGAAGAAATAGATTAGGATATGAATGGATATAATCGTTGAAGATATAGACGGGCGATTAGTCTAGTAAATGAGGGTAAGATATGGATAGGAAGACGGGAGGATTACAAAACAAATTTTCTGAATATTATCAAATAGTAATAAATAATCCTAAAAAATATCTCATGATTTGGCTTATTGGATTTATAATAGGTAATTTCATATTTGGAATAAGCAACGCTCCTTTTTTCAGTTTTAATAATTTTGGAATGTTGATGGGCGTAATTATCGGATTTATTTTTGTAGCTGTGGTTCTGATTATTAACATGCGGCAAGAGTCTAAAATTAAACTAAGATTATACAGTTTTTACTTGTTATTTGCAGGCGGAGTATTTAATCTAATTTTAGGCTTAATTTATCTAAATGGTGGAGAAAATACGAATACTATTGTATTTTTGTTGACTGCCTTATTATCTATCATTACTGCAATACAGATTAAACGGTCAGATGCAAGACAGGCCATGCTTTCAAGTATCACAGTTGTAACAAACTTACTAATTATTTTTGGAATAATTTCCTGGGAAGCGGTAGTGGGAGGTCTTTCACTAATAAAATTTTCTTTGATAATTTTACCTAGTATCTTTTCAATAGTTGGAGGATACATGGAATATAATTATATAAATACAAAAAAGAGCGAAAGCAATAATCCCAAGAGAACAATGATTAATAGTAATACATTAAACCCAGCCGCAAGAAACTGGGTTTTAACAAAAATCCCTTTAGTATTTATCTTAATAGCTGAACTTTATTTTTCATTGCATTTATGTGGCTTATCAGCAAACTTTACACTTCTTTTGCCACTTGTTTGCATACTTACAATTATAAGTTTAATTTCTTATAGACCTTCAGTTGCATACCTAATACTTGCCATAGAAGCGTATCTTGCATTAACCATGACTTTGACTGGAAATGGACAGGTTAATACCAGTGCGTGTGGAGTAGGATTTAATGGCATAGGACTTACATTGATTATATTATTTTACGCAATTTTCCTTTATGTTTTTGTAATAAAAAAACAAATAAATTATGAGATTAAGAGTAAAGAATCTAGAGATAAACGACGTCAAGAACGCAATCCTTTGCTATTGTTCAGTTCCATCTTGCTATTCATAATAATGTTTTTTGCTGATATAATAATACTTGGAGCATGCTCACAGATAGGGGTGGCTGGTCTTCCGATAATATTTATAGGTCTAATTATTTTGTTTGTTATGGTAAGTAAATATTTCAATAACTTGTTAAGCGGGATTGCAGTTATTTTTATGTTGTTTGTTCTGTGGCTTCCAAACAGTGTAGGATTTTGTGGAAATCCGCTTGGCACGGCATGTATAGCTCAAACTGGATACATCTGTCAGAGCCCAATACTTCACTTAAGTAATTTTACTGCAACTGTAGGTCAAGCAACTGGAACTAATTGGAATAATACTTACATATTATGGGTACCATCAGGACAGAACTTGCCAAGTATTACAAGCCACTTTTGCCCACCATCCGCATCGAATTCTATATCTGGAGGCATATCTTGTTATAATGCAGGCAATTTATCTTCTGGAAGCACAGCAGCAGTAAAATTCGTATTTGATACGGTCGTAAATACAGGTTCAACACATTCTGGAACAATATATGCATCATATTACGTTGGCTCACAAGGCCCATATAATGTCCAAGTAGCAACAGTGAGTTTGAAGGCCGTATAATTAGATACCCATATAAAATTAAGCCGAGGGGTTTTATAAGATATGAAAAAGCCCCGAGAGGGATTTGAACCCTCGATATCCAGTTTACGAAACTGGCGCTTTACCGGGCTAAGCCACCGGGGCAACGTATTCCATAATGATTTCTCTTGCTTTAAATAAGTGTCTGTTATTTGAGAATCCAATCTCTTTTATATACTTATAGACCTGTTCTTTTCCGTTAAGATATACCCAATGCATCTCGCCATGCAATGTCATTTGTTTTGAAATAGTTGGTTTATAACCGTTGGTTGAGAGTAGTCTGCGGATCTGATATACTAAACGCCTACTTTTGACATGTAGTATAATTCTTGGATAAGGTTCTTTGTACACTTTTCGTTTATCGAAAGACAAGCAACCATCAGTGTCGATTATTCCTCTTATGCAAGCTTTTGAAAGATTCCAATCTTTGGAGATTGTTTTTGGTATTGTAATATTGGCGGCTTTGCCCTTTCCTGAACGAATACCTAAATTGTTTAGAAAAATGGTAAACTTTTTATTATTTATGCGCAGACGAACGCCAAATAGTCCCATTCTTATTGAAGGAACATAAGATAATTCATTTTCAATAATTGGGAGTAAATTCTGTTTAAAGTAAGCCATATCTAATTTACTATCTCCTGAAATTTCGACATATCTGTTTTTGTATATATTTCCATCTCCGATTATTGCACCTATTAGTTCAGACATGTTGTAGCTAATTTTCATAAACTCACTTTGCAATTTAGTTTGGATGGAGCTTCTGGAGACTTTACGCCTTCGCGGTAGATTATAAATAAGTATCATATATCATAAGATATAAATCTAACATATTGCCGTGATACCATGCCAGACAATTCTTCCCTTGGGGGCGTTCAACCGCCAAGTGCATCTGATACCTCTTCCAGTGCTGGAACTGCTGCGAACGCCGCTGCTCCGGGAGGAGTTGAACAGGAGATGCAGAAAGAAAGGCTAGTGAAGTTTGGAGGGATAGGAATCGCAGTCCTGATAGTGCTGCTCGTGGCGTATCACTTTGCAACGGGGTCTGCAGCGCCAGTGACTACTTCCACTTCCACGGTGGGAATAGACTACAACATAAACTCATGCATATCGATAACTTCACCTGGCACTTATTATCTTGTTAGCAATATCACCACATCGATTGCAGCCGGGCCTTGCATAAACGTGGCAGCAGATAATGTGAAGCTTCTCGGGGAGCAGCATGGAATAATAGGTAATGGGCCGTTTACGGTGAATAGCGCACCGTCCTACGGCATATGGATAGATTCACATTCAGGAGTAGTCATAAGCAACCTCACAGTGACGAAGTTCTCATATGGAATATTCCTTAATGCGTCTAATGACAACATGATAAACAATGTGACGGTCCATAATTCAACAAGATCGGGAGTGTACATCTATGATTCGCACTACAATCAGCTCAATGGCGACCGCATAGTCAGCACCGTGGCGAATGGAGGATTGAATATAACCCTGGGATCAAACAACACAGTATCTAAGAGCTTTGTTGAGTATAACTTCGGGCTCGGCATGTCACTTACAAACACGACTGGAACTCAGATAACCGGCAGTGCATTCATAGGAAATCCGATAGATCTTGCATGCTATGGGAATGCGGTCTACACCAAATCGAACAAGTTCCAGAACTCCACATGCTTCCAGAACAGCCTGTGCAACTTTGCCTACTGCTCAGGAAACAACAACCAGTCACTGATCACGAAGGTATCCCTGCCGAGGACCATAAACAGCTGCGGAAGCATAAACTCTGGAGGGGCGTATTTGCTCACATCGGATCTTAGCCTTTCTAACTACATGAACACATCAATAACCCAGGGAGTGGATTCACCTTGCATACTGATAAACGCCTCCAACGTATACCTTGCATGTTCAGGGCATAACATAACTAATGCGCATTACGGGGTGTTGGCAAGAAAGGGGACATTCAATGACACCATAGTAGGATGCGGATTTCAGAATGATACCTATGGAATGATGCTGGCAAATCTTGTAAAGTTCCAGGTGCACGCAATAAGCCTGCGCAACAACAAGTATGGATTATACGTAATCTACTCAACTGACGGAAATGTGACCAACGTAACGGCTTCTAAGAACAGGTATGGCGCATATGTAAATGGCAGCACTTATGTTACAATGACAGGGATACATGCTACAAACAACACTGACGGAGTCTTCATAGACAATTCTACTGACGTGTACTTCAATGCGCTTGAGGCTCTGCAGAACAAAGGGGTCGATCTCTACTGCACTGCAAACGTGTATAATTCAACATTGCTGTCAATAGAGAACAGCCAGTGCGGAAGCTCTGACTGCGCCTGGGCGCCTAGCTGCCCTGTAAGGAGGCTACCCGGACTTGCACTATACCCGATAACCGGATGCACACTTATAGACGTCCCTGGAACATACGAGGTGCCGCAGCCAATAATATCCCCTAGGACCGGGATATGCATAAACATAGAGTCCAGCAATGTAACGCTCTCATGCAGGGCAAACAGCACGATATTTTCATCAAAGAATACCGGCACTGCATTTGGAATAAGCAATGCAAGCAACGTGAGCATAAGCGGATGCGATGTAGGCAGCTTCTCCAATGGATTCCTTGCAACCAATGTGTCTGGCCTCACAATAAGCGGCTCTAATGTCTCCAAGACTGTAACTGGATTCAACATAAGCAATGGGGAAGGGATCAAGCTTCTCTCTGATTATGTAAGCTCGTTCGCAGCTTACGGCTTTAGGCTGCTGAAGGTTAACAACAGCATGCTAGAGAACGACAATGCAGCATACGGACCTTCAGGAAGCGGATTCTGGCTCTCTGGCGCATTCAACAACAGCGTAATTAACAGCACTTCAAAATACGGCGCTTACGGAATGTATCTTACCAATTCAAGGAACAACCAGATATACAACAACTCCATGCTTAGCTCATCCGCTTACGATTACTACTGCGCAAACGGCTCTGGCGGGGTGCTGGATCAGAGCAACGGCATAAACTACGGAGTAAGCAAGTTCAAGTGCCTTTGGCTCTCAGAGGTGCCTTATGCATCCGCGCAGAACATATGCAGCCTCATGACAAGCCCTGACACGATAGTGCTTTCACAGGACATGCTCTATAGGTACGGGAGCACTTGCCTTGATCTCTATACGCAGGGAAATACTTCAGCTTCAGGCACCGTGATAAACTGCGCAGGGCATACCATAAGGGCTACGGATGGCGGAAGCTTCGTAAGCGCAGTCAACACCAGTGCGACTGTGGAGAACTGCGTGCTGATAGGATTCACAGATCCGATAAACTTCACTTCTGGAAGGCAGGTATCCGAAATAAAGATACTCAACGACACGATAGCATCAACATCCGGAACTGCGATAAGAGTGAACGGGGCGTCGTCTTCGGAGATATCCTATAACAACATAACCGGCGCGCTTTCGGGAATCATGCTTAACAATATAAACCAGAGCATGGTCAAGGACAATTACGTGCACGGTGCAAGCAATGGAATATACGTAAGCAACGGCATTTCAACGCAGGTAATAAACAACACGGTAAACAGTTCTGCATCTGGACTTGCGATAGTCAATTCCCAAGGGATGACGGACCTGGGAAACAAGGTTTCATGAATTGATACTTATGACGAAGATAACTACTGAAGATGTTGTGATGGCACTTAAGGGATGCGTCGACCCAGAGATAGGATTGAACATAGTCGACCTGGGGCTGATACAGGGAATAAACATAGATGAAACTGGCAATATTAAGGTAAGACTCACAATGACCAGCCCCATGTGCCCAGTGACCAGCGTAATACTTGCAGATGTTCAGTTGCGCCTCGAGCACATGCATGATGTTGGCACAGTTGACGTGGACCTAGTATGGGACCCGGCCTGGACTCCGGAGATGATAAGCGAGGAGGCCAGGATGAGCATGAACATCTGATGCTCATCGGCATCCAGGTAGAAGAAGATTAAGCTATCAGTTTTTCTTCTCCAGCTCTGCTATTCTCTCTTTTACTCCCTGCATCTCTTTCTCAAGGTTTTCCTTATACTCCTTGAGCATATCTACCTTCTCCTCCTTCGTAAGGAAACTCCTCATTCCGCCATGACCTTTGCCGCATCCGCAGTCTCCTTCGGACTTTTCCCCACTTCTGCCATCCATTCTTCCGCAACATTTTTCTTCCATTTTTTCACCACATATAGTATGACCTATACATATATTTAAATATATAGGTTGTCCTATATGTACTTGTTTTGTATGCGAAATGGCTGCGGCTGCGACATGCGGGGCTTTTTATCTTTCCAGATGCTTTGGTTGCTCTCGAAGAAGGAGATGTGCGGAGAAGAGCTAGCGCTTGAGATAGAGAGAAGGAGAGGAGACAAGCCAAAGCCTGGAACGCTCTATCCGGCACTAAAGGACCTAAGTGACAGGGGCCTCATAAAGGGCAGCAAGGCTGGAAAGAGCATCACCTATTCGCTTACAGATGAAGGAAAAGACTCTGTGAAGGTGGCAAGGGCATACTTCATAAGATCTTTTGGAGAGATAATTTCAGATAAGTAGGATTTCTATCTAGAGCAGGGTGTATCCCGACTCCCATGATGAAGAATAAGAGACACTTGATGATGTTGCACTATCAAAGTTTCCGGAATAATCTGCAACATTGCCGTTTAGAGGCCACCAACCTACGATGTGCGTGGGGTCTATAGGTGCGCCGCCGATGCCCTCTTGGTAAAGAGCATTTATCTCGTTAGCTGAAAGAGAAGTATTGTATGCTTGAACATTGGCAATCTCTCCAGTAAGATAACTTGCCACAGTATCTGTGCAATCACTTGGTCCAGGCTTGCAGCCACTTACAAAAGTCGTCCAATAATCCAGGGAGCCTGAGGGGGAGTGCTGGCCTGTGCCGCTTGCCTCAAGTGACCCATCTACGTAAAGAGAGTATATGCCACTGGCTGTTGGATTATAACTAAAGGCGACAAAGTACCAACCTGGAGATGGAACCGAATAGGATATGGGAGCATTATTCCAGATATCTCCCCATATTATCGGATACTGGGCACTTATGAATGGCATGCTCCACCCTCCTGATGGCGGTGAATTTACTACGCCGAATATAGGTCCGTTGGTAGTGGCAGACATATAGACCCAGGCAGATGCAGTAAGAGGATTGTTCTGGCCATAATAAGTTCCAAGTGGAGCATAAGCATAGCTGGTTCCACCGAGCCGCGCAACATACTGCGGGGCAGGGCCATTGCACTGGCCTTCAAGATTTGATCCATGAACAGTCTTTATCACTTCGCATGACCCTGCGGGGATACGTGGGACCGAATTTCCTGAGCTAAAGAATCCGAGTTGAAAGAGGGCAACTAGAACAATGGCAATTATCATTAGGGCCCAGCCATAGGTCATTAGATACTCCATTGCGGACTGGAGCTTCAAGCGCATATTATTCCTATCCCAATAAAGGATTTAAAAGAATGGTCATTGCTACTTGCCGATTGAACCATCATGGTGAGGCGTATCCAGACGCCCAGGTAGAGGTGTAGGAGACGCCACCCACAACTGCGCCGTTGTTATTGTTTCCCGAATAATCCTGCGCATTGCCATTGAGCGGCCACCAGCCGACGATGTGTGTCGGGTCGATTGGCGAGCCGCCGATGCCCTCCTGGTAAAGAGCGGTTATTTCAGTCGGCGATAGGGAGGTGTTATACACCTGCAAGTTGGATACCATTCCATTGAAATACATCCATCCATTTGCATACGGCCATGAAGTTGCATATCCAGTACCTATGAAATACAAATATTGGTTATTATATGATTCCTCTGAAGTCGATTGGGATCCAACAAACTGTCCGTCCAGATATAACGACTCGACGCCGTTTGAGTAGGTATCCACAAGCTGATGCCAGTTACTATTATTGTAGGAAACTGGTGTAACCAACTGAGACGAAGTGCTACCATGCCAAAAGACCGAGGACCTGATAAAACCGTTGCTGTCAAGATATATTGCAGGCACCCAGCCACCTGGTGCTCCGCCCGGCATCACATTATCATCTTGAGCAAATATTGCCCCGCTTTCAGAGGTCTTGAACCATGCTGAAAAAGTCAGAAAATAGCTATTTGTAGATCCAGATGTTGGATAATTAAACGTGGCAGAAGGCAGAAGTAGATAGCCGTTGCCATTGAACTGCGCTACGAATTGTGGAGGCTGGTTATTGCACTGGCCTGCGAGGCTGCTTCCAGCAGCTGTATGAACAGCCTGACAAGCGCCTGCTGATGCATGGGAGGAAAGATTGGTTCCATTGAAGACGCCCAACTGGAAAAGGGCAATTATCACTATAGCAATAGCAAGAACAGCCCACCCATAGGTCATCAGATACTCCATTGCCGGCTGGGATCTAAATGGCATGATATTTTATCTGATAAAAAGTTTAAAAGAACCGAAGTAGGTATATGTTCAGGGCGCAATATATCCGGAGGTCCATGATCCATTGTATGATATATCTGTCGGAACGCCATTGTTGCCGTTTCCGCTGTAATCGTTTGCATTGCCATTGAGAGGCCACCAGCCGACGATGTGTGTCGGATCGATCGGCACGCCGCCGATGCCTTCGATGTAGAGAGCACTTATCTCACCTGAGGAGAGAGTAGTGTTGTATATCTGCACGTCAGCTACTTGACCTGAGGTGCAGCATCCAGTGCCCTGACCATATCCCATTATGTTGAAGGATCCTCTGGACAGCGCGTTGAATGTGCCTGGACAGTAATCAACTGCAGCTATCTGTGATCCGTCTTGGTACAGCACTGCAGAAGGAGAGGATAGACTAACAGTAGCTGCAACAAAATGCCACCTGCCGTCGCTGAGCTCTGGAGAAGAAGGGTAGTTCGCACAATTGGATACGGAAGAAGTATCTATGCATATGCCTAAGGCGCTTGCTGAATCTATAAGAAAGTTCCATCCCTGAGTTGATGCAGATCTTCCAACAATAGTCATAAAGCCGTTGTTGCGGGTGTTGATCCACGCGGTTATTGTAAAAGTCGACGCGTCAAATGCGTCAGGATTGTTTATGTTTATTTCACTATTGTGATTCGTACTGAACTGGGCAACATACTGTGGTATTGCGCTATTGCACTGACCTGCAAGGCTGCTTCCAGCAGCATTGTGAACGGCCTGACAGGCACCAGTAACAGAATGCGGAGTGAAACTTGAGTTGCTAAAAAACCTAATTGAAACATGGCTATTATCACTATTGCAACAGTAAGCAATGCCCACCCATAGGACAATAGGTATTCAATTGCCGATTGAAGCTTCAAATGCATATGTAGGGAATCTGCATTAAAGATAAAAGACCTATCGGATCAGGGCAGCACATATGCCGAAGTCCATGATCCATTATAAGATATCGATGATGGTATCCCATTGTTGTAATCTCCGGAATAATCATTTGCATTGCCATTGAGAGGCCACCAGCCGACGATATGCGTAGGGTCGATTGGCGCTCCGCCGATGCCTTCCCGGTATAGCAGGTTTATCTCATTGGAAGACAGCGAAGTGTTGTATATTTGCACGTTACTTATCTGCCCATTAAAATAATTGTTCCACGCCTGATGGTATCCTATTATTGCAGGCCCCAGACCACTTATTGGCGATATAGCAGAACCAATCTGAGCTGTGCTCATGGGCACGATGACACCATCCACATATGCGGCTATAGCAGACGGAGTTATAGGGTTTCCATTAGCTTCGGATAGAGTGCAGGCTATAAAATGCCATCTGCCATCATTTACAGCGGCTGACGTGTACCCACCTATCCATATAGCATTAGAATCAACGCCGCAGTTGATTGCACCTGGATGGCTTGACTGGCCGCCGTTATAGCCTATCTCAAGTGTGAAGCTCATGCCCGCTCCGCTACCGCGGTCCTGAAATATGGGATTTGCGCCTGCCGATGTTGTCATTACCCATGCAGTTATCGTATATGACGTTATGGATGTTTGATAGTATCCAGTGGATATGCTGCTGCTCTGGCCGTTGAACTGAGCAGTGTACTGGGGAATCTCATTTGTACATTGTCCAGCAAGATTACTTCCAGCTGCATTGTGCACTACCTCGCAGGCCCCTGCAATTGCACGAGATGCCAGATTAGAGCTATTGAATAGGCCCAGCTGTAACAAAGCAACAATTACTATTGCAACGATGAGTATTAACCAACCGTAGGTCATCAGATACTCCATTGCCGCCTGGAGCTTCAAGTGCATAATCCGATTTGCCGACCAAGATTTAAAAGTCTTATTTGACTTTATCCGAGAAGATGCTTATTGCATCTGCAGTATCTTTGTCTTCAGTTGCGCTGAAGAGATCGGTCTGCTTGCCATCAAGCTCTAACCTTGGGTTGTCTAGCGCTGTAAGTGCTTTCTCCTTGCTTATGCCACTGGCAATCATCTTCCTAAGTATGAGTGGCTGGCTAACACCTTTGAGATCGGCTGATGCTATCTTTCCAAAGAAGTTGAATATCTCGAACATGCCTTCGAAAGGCCCGGCTGAGAGATGCACGCAGTTATTTGCTATGGTAACTGATTCAAAGCCATAGCTCTTGGCTTCCCTGAAGAAGGTTCCCCTCATAGAATTCGGCTCGGCCTTTTCTGGGAACGTCGCCCCAACCATGCCATTCTTGAGCTTGCTCCATCCATTGTTGGAATGCAAAAGCATTAGCACTATCCGATGCGTATGGTCTGTGAAATATGCAAGCTGTTTTGGATGAAATCCGTTCACCAGCACCAGGTCCTTGCCGTCCTTCTTTATGTGACGCACGTAGAATCCGCTGCGAATCTTCACGGATTTATCCTCGAACCAGAGCTTGTCCAGGCTGTCGGGGGTCTCTTTGGGATAGGCCTTGAGGTACTCGTGACCCCCCATTATCGCAAAATCGCCCAAGTGGTATGCTTCGGAGATCTTCTTCCTGCTTTCCGCATCCACATTCTTAGATGCCGAATTTGACATCACGTTTATGAAGCCATAGTGCCTTGCCATGATGTTGTGTTTTTCTAGCGCTGAGCCGTTTATGGCATACGTGCCCGCGATATCCACATTGAAATCCCTGAGCTTTGAGAGTATCATGCCGACGGACTTGACTGCGTCCGATTCATTTAGCATGAAGATTTCCGGCTTTACGAAGAAGATTAACTCGTTTGAGTAATCACCTTCCCCAAATCTTGCCTCTTCAATCATATCGACGTCGCTGCACTTCATCGCCGTGCCAACTATCCGGCTGCTCAGGTCGTTAATATTTTCCATCAAAACAACTCATCGGATTCAAATGAATCCGCACTAGTTTAACTTTTTAACCTTTATACTTATAAACTTATAATAGATGGGCGTTAGCGATGATAAGGCAGCCGATAATAACGGTCATGGGCCACGTAGACCATGGCAAGACCAGCCTCTTGGATAAGATAAGGAATACGGCTACTGCTAGTAGGGAGGCAGGAGGCATAACGCAGCATATTGGCGCAAGCGAGGTCCCTATCGATGTGGTAAAGAAGATATGCGGGCCGCTACTATCAAAGATGGGGGCAACGATAACAATACCTGGGCTCCTCTTCATAGACACCCCGGGGCACGAGGCCTTCACGAACCTCAGAAAGCGTGGCGGGTCGATATCGGACCTTGCCATACTCGTAGTGGATATAACCAAGAACCTTGAGCCGCAGACCTACGAGGCGATAGACATACTCAAGCAGTATAAGACGCCTTTCATAGTGGCTGCGAACAAGATAGACCTTATCACGGGATGGAGGAAGCAGGAGACCTATTCCTTCATAGAATCCATATCAAAACAGACCAAGGACGTGCAGGAGCAGCTAGAGGCAAAGCTCTACTCGCTTGTCGGAACGCTAAGCGAAGCCGGATTCCAGAGCGAGAGGTTTGACAGGGTTGGCGACGTGACAAAGGAGCTCTCTATAGTTCCGCTCAGTGCAAGGACCGGAGAAGGAGTAGCCGAGCTCCTCATGTATGCCACGGGGTTGTCGCAGAGGTTCCTTGAGAAGAGGCTTGATATAGAGCCAAATGAACCAGGTGTTGGAGGGATAATAGAAAAGAAGGAGGAGAAGGGACTTGGAATAACGCTTGATGTGATACTGTACAACGGGACTTTGCATGCAAATGACACTGTGGCTTTTGCTACATCAGCAGGCATAAGCACGGCCAAGATACGCGCGCTGCTTAGGCCAAAGGAGCTCCAGGAGCTGCGGGAATCTTCAAGCAAATTCTATTATGTCGACTTCGTGAGCGCGGCTGCTGGAGTGAAGATAAGCGGCAGCGGATTTGATGACGCTCTGCCCGGATCGCTAATCATATCAACAAAGAGCCCGACCTACGAACAGGACATAAAGTCCGAGCTCCAGGAGGTCTTCACCACGGACAAGACGGGAGTGATACTCAAGGCTGACACGATAGGAAGCATAGAGGCGATATCCAAGCTGCTAGGAAGCATAGACGTCAAGATAAGCAAGAAGAGCCTTGGGAAGATAACAAAAAGAGACGTTCTTGACGCATTTTCAATGAGAGCCACCGATGCGCACAATGCAGTAATACTCGCATTCAATGTCGGGATCGAGGATGAGGCGGTGCAGGAGAGCCAGGCGACAGGGATAAGCATACTCAGGGCAGACATAATATACAAGTTAATAGACGATTACAAGGAATGGATAGCCGATGAGAAGAAGAGGGAACGTGATCTGCTCGAGAAGACGCTTACCTTCCCCGGAAAGATACACATACTGCCCAATTCAGCGTTCAGGATATCCCATCCGGCAGTATTCGGCATAGAGGTGCTATCCGGAAGACTCAGGCCTGGATATATGATGATGAAGGAGAATGGGGAGATGGTGGGAAAGATAAAGGAGATCCAGGACAACGGTGTGGGAAAACAGGAGGCGAAGAAGGGGGACAACGTTGCAGTATCGATAGACGGGATAACGTTCGGAAGGCAGATACACGATGACGACATACTTTATACCTATATAAGCAGCGATGAGATACGTGCATTGAAGTTCAGGCATGCGGACCTTCTTGGCGAGGATGACAAGGCCATGCTCGAGGTTCTTGCGCAGATAAATAGGGACTCGAAGAACGAGAAGTGATCCTTTGGAGAAAGTAGACATAGACGGGAACATGATAGAGGTCGAGTATGTCAAGAAGCCATGGATAAGAAACAGCTATCTCAAGTTCAGCGACAACAGGCTGGTGGTGGTATCCAAAAGCGAGAGGACGATGCAGAAGATGATAGTAGAGCACAGGTCGTGGATATCGAAGCATTATAAGCAGATAATGAACTCTGTGCGGCTTTTCGATTCTGGATCGATATTCTATGGGTCGAAGAAGTATAATGTAGGATACGTAAACTCCAAGGCAAGACCAAGAGCTGACATCCTAGGAGAAGATCTAATAATATACGCAAATAGCAAGGAGGCGGCGGAGCGTTTTGTTGACCGCATGATAAGAGACGATACGGAGAGGTTTGCGGGAGAGATGGCCGTTGCGAAGGCCGCGCAGATAGGTGCGAGCGTTGGAGAGGTCAAGGTGCGCAGATACAGGAAGTGGGGCGTCTGCAAGAATGATAGGACAATATCATTCAATTACTGCATATCAATGCTGCCCAAGGAGCTGCAGGACTATGTCGTCTCGCACGAAGTAGCGCATCTCAAGGAGATGAATCATTCGGGACGTTTTTGGGACGTAGTCTCGATACTATGCCCCGAATATAAGAGGTTTAGGCGCGAACTAAAGAGATACGACAGCGTTAGAAGGAGAATTTACGCTGTTTGAATCCGGTGCTGTTTGCCTGCGGAGATTTTTCGGCAAAGGAGATGTAGAAGAGTACGGCTGCAATCGTCTTTGCATCGATTATGCTGTTCTTTCTTATCATGTCGACCAGTCTGGACAGCTTTATCTTTCTTATTTCTATTACCTCATCGGCGTCCATGTGGGTTGATGTCTTCCTTAAGCCGCTTGCGACGTAGAAGGAGGAGAATTCGGTCCTTATTCCGGGAGAGGGGTATGCGGAAAATAGCGGCTTGAGCTTTGCTGCTCTGTATCCGGTCTCCTCCTCAAGCTCTCTTCTTGCAGTATTTATTGGACTTTCACCCTCATCCATGTGACCGGCAGGGATTTCATAAAGATAGCGCCCTATTGCCGGGCGGTATTGGCGCTCCAGGATCACTTTGCCGTCATCAAGAATTGGTAGTATCACTACGGAATTGGAACTCTTTACCCTATAGAAGACCGCTGTCCGCTTGCCGATGCTCAGATTAAGCCTCTGCAGATCGAAGAACCTGGACCTAAAGAGCGTCTCCTTTATTCTGGTGCTTATCCTTTTCCTTTTCAATTTGCGCTGCGTGGTCTTCATTTCTTATCGCCTATAAGCCCCTTGAGCTCCTCTCCGTCTACGTTAAGCCTGTACTTTGACATTATCTCGCGCATCGCATCTGCGCCGTTCTTCCTTGCGCGCGCAACCATATCCTTTAGCTTTGCGCCGGAGATCCTTTCGAGTTCATTGGACTTTACTATCCTTTCGACATCCGAGGCGGACCTTGGCGAGTATTTTATTATCTCGCCTATGGCGGCCTTTGTTATCTCGCCTTCCGAATATCTCTTGAAGATATTTACAAACGTATCTCTGTCGAGTTCGGCGCTTATTCCGGAGCGCTCGAGCTCCCTTACCTTTTCGAGCAGAGTTGCAGCTACCACAAGATTGACTCCCTTTACGCGCCCAGTTATGTATTCGTAAAGCATGAGCTTAGTGGATGATGCCATCTGCTCCGCTATCTGCGGATTGTTTAGCTCTTTTTCCAATTTCTTTATCCTCTCCTGCATGTAAACTGTGCCTTTCTTTACAGCTTCATAGAATTGCGAAGTAATCTCTATTGGCTCGGAATCTGTTTCGGGATACATCCTGGATCCCCCTGGAAGCGGCCTCATAAAACGCGTGTTTCCCTTCTTCGCATCTGCCACTGCGCGAGTCTCAGGTGGCACCTCTGCCATGGCCATCCTCGCCCTGTCAATGGCATGCGCCATTGCCTTGGAGCATGACTGCCTGTCTGCTGCTATAAGTATAAACGCGTCATCTGAATTGGCGCCAAGAGCTTGCCGTATCCGCACCACTGTATCCTCGCTTAGCTCGTACTTTCCAAGGTCTTCGTCGCTATGTATTATCCCCCTTACTCCGGCCATCTTGGCGTAGTCGCTAACCTCACTGCCCAGCCTCCTGTCAGGATTGATCTCCATCCCAAGAAATCCGGAAAAGCCCTTTAATCTTGCTCCTAGAACAATTCCGCCTTTTGACAAAGCGTCTCTTACTATCTTGCCGTCATGATGCTTGAGTATTTCCGTAAGGTCAATAGATTTTCCGTCGACTTGCGCATGCCTCTCAATAAGGCGTTTCTTAATATCTATTAAGCGGAGCTGGCGCTCTATCTCATTCTCTATGAACAGATCTACGGAATCGATCTCCTGAAGGCCTTTTATCTCGACCCTAGTGCCTCCAGCTATTGAGACGTTGACATCCTGCCTTATGGTACCTATTCCTCTCTGCACCTCAGACACCGCAGTGTCGCCTTCTTTTTTTCCAGTAAGCCTTAGCAATAGGCCGATCTTTAGCGCGGCTTCCTTGGCTTCCTGCGGACTCGATATGCTCGGATCGGTATCTATCTCTATTAATGGTATGCCTATCCTGTCTATGTTGTATGTCACAGTGTCATCCTTGGTCGAGACTATGCCGCTTGATTCCTCTTCTAGGAATATGGAGGTAATTGGTATTCCTCTCTTGCCAATCTCAAGTGTCCCGTCGTATGCGACCATCATGCTCCTTTGGAATGCGCTTGGATCGCTTCCATCGACCACTTCCTTCCTCATCGGCTCTATCTCATCAGGTATCTTTGCATTGAATGCTGAAGCGAATCTAAGTGCAGCCTCAACTGCGCGCATGTTGACATGGTGTGGGGGCTCCTCATCCACATCGACGAGGCATGAGCTCCTCTTGAATATGTTGTAAACAAAACTCCTGTTCCTGCTGCTCTCAAAACTAGTCGAGCGGTCCATTGCCCCTAGCTCGCCCACCACCGCGCGCTGGCGCCTCTCTACGCTCCCTATGACCCTATCTCCAGACGAATCAGTGCTGCACTCGCAAAAGAGCTTGTGCTTTGTCGATAGTCTTTGATGTATCTCAAGCCCGCATCTAAATCCTATGCTCTTGTAGTAGTCCTTATCGTGCAAAAAATCACTCTGTTGGGAAGTCGAACTCGGTCCTGTGCGTTATCTCTCCGGCAATGTCCTTGTTTAGCATCTCCCTGGCCTTCTCCTTCCCATAATTCCCAAGCAAGAAACCGAGCTTTACATATGCCACTTCAGGAAGCATGTCCTCACAGTGTATCGCTCCGGCGTCCTCAAGGAGCCTAAGGTTACGATAGACTGTGCCGCTTACCCGGCCATATAGACACTGCGATGTCGCTCCTATTATCATTCCAGAGTCTGTGGCCTTCTTTACATTAGAAAGCCACGAATATTCCTTCCTCTCGGTCTGAGAAGGCACATGGCCAAGACCTGTGCCCTCTATTATCAGGCCCTTGTAGCCCTTGGACAGGTAATATTCTATTATTTCAGGATCTGAATTCGGATAGGCCTTGACAAGCGCGACCTTTGGCTCGTATCCGATCTGCGCAGATACTTTCTGCTTATGGTCTTCGCTCACCTTTCGATAATCGCTCAGATAGGTTATCTTGCCTTTCTGGTCAACGCTGCATATTGGAAGGTTGTTTATTGGCTTGAATGCGTCACGCCTTGATGTGTGCATCTTCCTCGCCTTGGTTCCCCTTATGAATATGTTGGTATTGTCCGAGCTGCTGCCATGCATGCATATGCCGACCTCAGCAACATCGCTCTTCATTGCCATCTGCACAGAGCAGATCAAGTTCATGAAAGCATCGCTAGATCCCCGATCGCTGCTCCTTTGGGATCCGGTCATCACCACCGGCGCATTGAGATCCTTTAACATGAAGCTCAGCGCCGCGGAGGTATAGTGCATGGTGTCAGTTCCGTGCGTTATGACTACGCCCTTTGCTCCGTTGTTGAGTGCCTTTGCGGCCGCCTCGGCCATCTTGATCCATGCATGATACGACATGTCCTCGCTTGCAACGCTCATGAGCTCGTTTATTTCTATGTTCGCTATCTGGTCAAGCTCTGGTACATCATGCAGGAGCTCTTCCGGCTTGGTAAGCATATAGACGCCTCCGGAGACATAGTCGACCTTGCTGCCTATCGTTCCGCCAGTGTAGATCATTGTCATTTTGCCAAGTGACGGATTGGGCTTTGATTCCTTCTTGGGAAATGAGAAGTGATGCGATGCACCTGCCGAGACCTTCTCAATCTTCATTGAGTTGGAGTATTTTATTCCAATATTGTATCCGTCCTTCCTCTTTATCACGATTATGTCGCTACCGCCCGCCTCGGTCCTTGGCATAAGTATGCCCTGCTGCAGGTCAGAATCGGAGTGTATGAGTATTGCATCTCCAACCTTTATTCCAAGCCTTGAGAATACCTCCTGGAGCTCTTTTGAATACATAATTAGATTAGGTGGGGCAGGATTTTTATATGCTTTACATCATAGTTTAACTTATGCCAAACACATACCTGACGGTCATAGTGCCTTCGGCAATAGCTTTCATTGTCACGGTAATAGGCACGCGCTTTCTAATGTCATATTTCTATGGCGCAGGAATAATAGCTGAGGACAGGAACAAGGCCAGACCAGCAAGGATACCTAGCAGCGGAGGTCTTGCGGTCGCATTCGGGATAATGGTCGGCATACTGACATACACATTTGGAGGCAGCTTCGGAATCTTCAATCCGCTGCTTAGCATATCAAAGCTCCTTGCCGTAGCGCTTTCGATCGTACTAATAGCCATGGTCGGGTTCCTTGATGACATAAATGTTAAGGCGCAGCGGGTGGCGACAACGGACCTCAAGGACATACGCAAGGGGCTTGAGCAATGGCAAAAGCCGCTATTGACATTCCTTGGCGCGCTTCCGCTCATGGCGATAAACGCAGGAGTAAACTACATCAACATACCGCTACTAGGGCAGATCCAGCTCGGACTTATTTATCCGCTCATAATCATACCGCTAGCAGTCATATTCGTCTCTAACGCATTCAATCTCCTTGGTGGATTCGACGGTCTTCAGCCTGGCATGGGTGCAATAGCGAGCATGGGGCTTGTTGTATACTCCCTGATCTTTGGCAACTATCTTGGGCTATTCCTTTCTGCGCTGCTATTTGCTTCGACGCTAGCCTTTCTTCCATTCAACATGTACAAAGCAAGGATAATACCTGGAGATAGCTTCACGTATCTCTTCGGAGGGAGCATCGCAGCGATAACGATAATGGGAAATGCAGAGGCTTTCGGGATAATAATATTCATGCCATGGATAATCGAGTTCCTGCTCCACCTAAGGCGAGGATTCAAGGTTACCGACCTTGGGATAAGGCAACGGGACGGCACATTCAAGGCGCCGTACGGCAACAAGATATATAGCCTTACGCATCTGGTAATGAACTACGCAAAAGGAAGAGCTACAGAAAAGCAAGTGACCCGTTACTTGATGTTTGTTGAACTTGGCTTTGTTGTGCTTGCGCTGCTGCTAAGATCATACGGCTTCTTGTAAGAAAGCTCGCGGCTATCGGTATCCTTTGTGAGCAGAACGTCAGCAGTCCTTATCAGCTTCTTCCTACCCGCATGCTCTGCATACCTTATCGCCTTCTTTGTAATAGTGTTTGCCAGGCGCTCTATCTCCCTTTCCAGATCCCTGACCGCGTCCTCAGTTACTTTCTCGGCTCCGGCATCCCTGATAAACTGCTCAATCTCGTATAGGCTAAATACCCTTTTCTCTGTCATAAAATCCCCAGTAAACAGAAGTCAATACTGATTAAATACCAAGCTTTAAAAGGATATAGAAATTGGCGCGAATAGTGGAAGATTTAGTTCAGATTTTGTAGCGCAGTATTGCCCCTATACCCTTGAAACCCATGAGAAATTCCCGCCCATAAGAGCTCTCGCTTGAGACGAAGACGGTATCGGCGCCATTCTTGTCTGCATAGCCTATGAGCTCCTCTATCATGTCCTTATCGCCTGCGATCTCGAGCGTTCCGCCGTCCTCGGCGTGCTTGGCCTCTATGTGGCCGCCGTACTCTATCTTGGTAAATATCGAGTTGTCGGAATTGCACTTGTACTTGATCTCGTGGATCTCGAGATCCTCATTTATTATTAGGGTACTGACTTGATTGGCCGCAAGCGCATGATGCGTCTCTTCGTATCCATAGACTGCCAGACCCTTCCTTGATATCTCCTGCATGAACCGCTCTATCACCTTCCTCTCCTGGAAAGCCTCCTGCTCCTTGAGCAGGTCTGCAGCCTTCTCTATCATCTCGTGAAGCCCGAACTCGTCAGTGTATCCCGTATCATAGGTCCCTAAGACCTTTATCTGGTAGTTGAGGGTGTTCTGCTTCAGGAATGATTCCTTTGATGGGCCTGGTCCACCGACTATCAGCCCCTTTATCTTGAACCCTGACGATGTGAATGTAGTATTTAGTATTTCCGAGATCCTTGTGTGGTATTCGCCGATTGTCTCTTCCCTCTGCCTGACGAACCTTGCCTGCGACTGCCCACCCTTTCCCACCTTGGCATGCACCATGGAGTTGAGCCTTTTTATTATCTGTATGTGTGAGCCCTTGAGGGTGGCTATCGTAGCCTCCCTTCCGTCCATGACGAGCAGCGCATACGTGTCCTTAGAGCCCACTATCTCCTCTATCGGATCCAGAAGGAAGGTAGACTCGCATCTGTAGATGTTGACCTTCAATGGAATGGAAGGCTCCATGGAGAAGAGTTCTATGTCCACCTTTCCGGAGTTTGTTGAGACGTTTCCGCAGAATACTGCAAGGCCGTTCTTTGGAGTTTCCCTGTAGAGCTTAAGGTACTGCATTATCTTCTCGAGGGCGCTCTGCACGTTGTTGCGCACAGATTTCGACTTTATATTTGATGATTGGCTGTGCTCTTCCCTTAGCTTTGCGGTCTCTTCGGATAGCGGATAGCCTGCTGGGATGTAGACGCTGATAAGCTCCGTGCCGTAGCCACGTATTCCCTTGAGACGCTTTATCTCCCTAAGTATGTTGTATTCATTCTTCATCTGGTCCACTTATCGATCATTCTTTAGTCCCCAAATCATATTTAATTCTCCGCAGGACTGCGTGTATGCTATCACGTCTCCTGCTTCCGGTCATGTCCACCATTATTGCCTTCATCCCGAGCTTTCTTGCGGCGGATACGTTCCTCTCCTTGTCATCGAGGAAGAGCGCCTCGCTAGGCTTGATTCCTGTGCACTTGAACATCAACCGAAATGCGGCAGGCTCGGGCTTGAGCTTGTTGTCTACCCGTTCGGCATAGACAAGGTATCTCCTCTTTATTATTTTGGATATTCCAAGCTTCCTGACAGCATTCTGCGCCCAGACCTTTCTGCTGTTGGTGAATATGGCTATTTTGTAATGCTTGGACAGGTCTTTGAGCAATGAGGCGAGAACCTTGTCGGGCTTCATCCCGAACTTTGCCGGATCCTGATTGTGCGCATAGTATTCCAATCCATGAAGGCTTATTGGATACTTCTTGCAGAGTTCCCTTATTGCCATCGACACGCTGCCTGTCGCCATCTTCTCCTCCGCTGCGTGAAGATCAGTTCTTGATATAGTATCAATCATGTGCCTGTCCCGCAGGTACCGGTAAACACGCATCTTGCTGCTCCTGCTGGCCTTTAACTCTATGCTCTTTGGATAGAGCGTCCCGTCAAGATCTAAAACTAGGGCTTTTATCATCTAATGCGCCTTTGCTAAGCAATCCTGCTCTTGCCCAGATATGGAATCAGGGCCTCTGGAACGGTTATGGAGCCGTCATCGTTGAGGTAGTTCTCCACTATAGCGACCATTGTCCTATTTGTGGCTATCGCAGTTGAATTTAGCGTATGCACGTACCTCCTCTCCGATCCCTCGTCATACTTTATGTCGAGCCTCATTGACTGCCAGTCTGTGCAGTTGGAGCACGATACCATCTCGCGGTACCTGCCCTGCGCTGGCATGTAGGCTTCTAGGTCATACTTCTTCGCCGCCACAATGCCTATGTCTCCGGTGCATATGTTTACTATACGGTATGGGAGCTGCAACTTCTTGTAAAGATCCTCTGCGTTGGCTATAAGCTCGTCGAATATCTTCCATGAATCCGGCTGCGTGGAAAAGACGAACTGCTCGACCTTGTAGAACTGGTGCACCCTGAATATGCCCTTGGTGTCTTTCCCGTGTGCGCCTGCCTCTCGCCTAAAGCACGGGCTGAAGCCTATGTACTTCTTCGGAAGGTCCTTTGGCGAAAATACCTGTCCTGCATGCATTGCGGCTATTGGATGCTCCGATGTGCCTATCATGAAGAGCTCCTCATCTATATGCTCTGATTCTTTTTTCTCCTGTGCCTCCTTAGACTCCGCCGCTTTGTAGAGCATCTCCTCAAAGTCCCCAAGCGCGGTCACTCCCTTGTAGTACTCGCGCTTCATCATCATTGGAGGCGCAACAAGCGTATATCCCTTGCTAGTGAGCTCCTTTATAGAAAACTGGATAAGCGCCTGCTCGAGGAGCGCAAGACCTCCCTTGAGATAGAAGAATCTTGACCCTGCGATCTTGGCGGCCTGCTCTATGTCAAGGAGTCCCAGCCTAGTAAGCGCCTCTTCGTGCCCCATCGCCGGCTTCTTGTCAGGAATCTTTCCATGGGATCTTATCTCCTTGTTCTCGCTATCGTCCTTTCCGTACGGCACCGATTCATGAAGTATGTTAGGCATGTTCCAGAGCAGCTCGTCTACTCGGTTCTGGTGCTGTGGCAACTGCTGCTCTATCTCATCTATCCTTGTTTTGATCTTCGCTAGCTGTGCGGTCTTTGCAACGTCGACCTCCTTTCCCGACTTCTTTAGCTGAGCGACCTCGAGACTTCCCTTGTTCCTCTGTGCCCGAAGCTGCTGGGCTTCGGCGCTTATCTTCTTTATCTCCTCGTCAAGCTTGAGTATCTCGTCTACGGGATAATCGCTCTTCCTGACGACCATCGACTTGCGTATGGCATTGATATTCTCCCGTACGTATCTTGTATTTATCATCAATTTGCACCGTTGTTTTGCGCTTATATTACTAGGCCCCTGTGCGTATTTATATATTTTGACAGAACACTCTATGCTTATGCAGGGGTGGCAGAGCTTGGCCAAATGCGACGGGCTTAGGACCCGTTTCCTTTGTGGATGCAAGAGTTCAAATCTCTTCCCCTGCAAATTCAATTTGCGGCGACAAGCCAAGGTTCGGAAATCCGAAACGGAAATCAAGGAAGGAAGATTTCAATAGGTTTTCCAACAGCCTCAAGCAGGTGTCCATGAATGTTTCATGGCACCAATTACAGCAATTGCAATCCGTATTACATAAAACGCAAACCAAGAGGTTTGCGGGAAAGAGGAAAACGCCGAAATATGGCTCGCTCTCAAAGGCGTTTTCCGACATTCAACTTCAAAGGTTCCTTCACGTGATAGACTCTGACAGGTTCCGCCTCCTATTCAGGTATCAGGCGCAGCTTGGGCTTAGAATAGGCGAGGCGGTCAGAGTGAACATAAACTCAATAGACCTAGGAACAAGGGAACTTACCTTGAAGACCGAAAAGGCTCGGGTAATGGACTCGTTATTGATACCGATGCCGTTGTTCAAGGATACCATAGCCTTCATCTCGAAGCACAAGACCGAGATTGAGAAGGCGCAGGGCTATCTGTTCTATGCGGATAAGTTGAGAACCAAGAGGCCGGAGCCTTACATTGAGCAGAACTACGTCCGCAACAGGTTCAGGCATTATGTACGACTGGTGGGGTTGGACGAGGTATACGATACCTCAGATGAAACCAACCCTAACAGGAGCGTAAGGCACCTCCATAGGCTAACTACGCACAGCCTAAGGCACTATGCCATAACCAGCTTTGCCAAGCAGACAAACGGGAATCTGGTGTTAACAAGCAGGTTCGCAAGGCACAGTGATCCCAGCACCACCATGACCTACATTACCACACGCAAAGAGGAATTATACAAAGAGATAGACAACGCCTTTGGCTTGAGTCAAGCCATAGGCCTGAAAAGAACGTTAAGTCATTGAACACAATCTAGTCTAGAAGCCGCTCAAATTCTTCGACTGTTAAGCCGGCCTCCCTTATTATTGCACGCAATGTGCCTCTTGGCACCTCTTTTCTATTTGGCACTACGGCTCTTCGGTGTGGAGGCTGCATATTTCTGAGTATTATGTGGCTTCCCGTTTGATGGTCGTATCTATATCCAATCTTGGATAGTGCCTTGACTACCTCTGCCGCTGATACTATAGGAATCTTAGGCATTCACATTCACCGATACGACTTCCTCTTTTATAGAAGGCGGTATCGGCTCGTTGTGCTTCTTGAGACTAGCCAGATAACCGGCTATGGCGTCCTTGACGTTCTCTATGGCCTCCTTTCTAGTCTTTCCATCAGAAACGCATCCGGGCAACTGAGGTACGGTAGCTACGAATACGCCGTCTTCGTCCTGCTCTATTTCAACCCTGAAATATCTTCTCATGTCCGTTCACTGTATATTATACAACCCAAGCTATTTAAATTTAAGAGGTGCCCTGGTCCTAACTAAAGGCCTCCGGGCGACTAAAGACCCTATAGCCCAAAAGGTCTTTAGTAGGTTCTCGACGACAACCTAAAGACCCCTTCGTTTTCACGAGGGGCTTCTAACCATCAATAATACTGTGCACCTCTTAAGTTGAGGTCTTTAGTAAGCCTCCGCCGCCTCACGCCCTTCACATGTTCTGTGCAGGTTCGGGCGTGCCGAACTTCGTTCAGACGGCGGCTACGTCTACTACGACCCAACGGGCAAGGCTGCTTCTGCCCCACCCAGAAGCAGCCGCAGAGATTCCTTCAAGGCTAGAATAGCCGCTTGCTAGGTTGCTAGCTTAAAGCCAGTTGTGGCGTCCTCCTCGTGAACTGCGAAAGAGGGAGGGAATGTAATGGCCGACCATCTTGAGCTAGTGAACGAACTGGGGTTTAAGGATTATAAGATATCACAATCAGGTATTCAAATTCTACGACGTTAAAAACGAAATAAAAACGAACAAATTAAATACCTCTTTTAATATATAACTAATAATGTGTATTGGTGATAGCATGAACAGAATAGGAATGGCAGCGATGGTTGCCACAGTACTGGCAATAGCCGGTATGGCTGGCATGGTTGCTGCGCAAAGCAGCACAACGCACATGCCGTTGGCAGGGGCGTCAACGCTCTCCAACGCACGGAGCGGTGCTAATGTACAGAGCGGCCTGAACGTACAAAGCGGGCCTGATGTACAGAGTGGACTCAACGTCCAGCAGGTTGGCGGCGGACCAGACACGGCAGAGACCGTGCATGCGGGAGCTGAAATCGACAACTGATGGGGAAAGAGTCAGGCACCGGTTCCGCCTACCAATTCTTTGGCGGGATCGGTGCAGGAAGCAAGATTTTAGAATTGTATAGGGGCTGGATTATGCGGCAAAGACTTAAGAGACCGTTGACGATTGTAATGGTTATGGGAGCGATGTTGGTATCTGGCGTTACTATGCTGGTCTTCGGATACGGGAATATCAGTCATAATGGGCTGGCACATGCCTCAGAAATTAAAGAGGTCATCTTTCTGTCCGGCATATCTGTACTCTTAATCTGGGCGCTGCTGGTTTATGCCGCGCTGTTCAGGAGGGAAAAGCCGAAACCTGAAACGAAATGGTGGCATCAATGAGCAAGACATGGCACATGAAAAAGAGAGTACTCAAGATTCTTTCGAAGCGGCCACGCACGCCGGGAGAGATTAGTAAACTCCTGGGTCTGTCGCCGTCCACCGTGAGTGTGCATATTGCCGAGCTTGAGAGAATAGGTGCGATAGAAAGAGTAGAGAATGGTTATGCCAAACGGTGGAAATACTACCGCATAAAGCCCGGATTCAACATTGAGAAGGCAATCCGCGTCAAGGAAGTCAACATGATACCGCTTATACTGATGGGCATTGCCATAACTGCATTCATCGGCGTTGGCGCATTTATCGGCCTGATACCGCATGGTGGGCAGGCCACGACCATCTTAACAATCCAACTAACAGATCCGCCGAATGTATCCAACGGCACGCAGGCTTTGCTTGTGTCATATTCTTCCCTCCAGGTTCGCATGCGCGGCTCATCAGGCTGGATTACGGATAATACCACAGGTATAGTAAACTTGATGTCGCTGACAAACGTAAGTGAGGTGGTAGGAAAGCTTAAAGTGCCAATGAATGCCAGTGTTGGCACGATCAGATTCAACATAACGTCCGCCAGAATACTCGTAAACGGCAGGGCTTACAACGTAGATGTACCAAATCATCAGCTAAGTGCCAATGTTATTGGCGGCGACGCAGCTGGCAACATGTCCGTACTTATGGATATGCGCACCAAGATAGCTAGCACAGCGAATGCGACTTACATGCTTGTAACTTCGCTTAAGGCTGTCGCTGTAAACAACATTGATGCAAATGAACAAGTAGGCTCGACGAACCAGCTTAATGTAAGTGTAGAGAATGAGCTGAATCAGATAGGAGGTGACAATAACACCACGAGCAGCGGCCCATAACACAAGTTGCTTGAAGATACGCCGGACTTCTGCACGCTTAGAAATGAAGATATGGGTTGGATTATACAGCCGCATAACCATATTCCTTATATTGGGGCTTACGTTACTGTTCGCATAACCTTATGCGAGGTTCAAGGTTCAGATTCTCCGGGAATCTGAACCGTTTCTGCTTATATACCTTGCTCGGCCATAATCTATGGTTCAGATGAACCTGCTTAGGCTTAGAATCTTGTGTTGTTTTTGATGTGAAATATGGCTAGGAATATGGGCATGAAACAGCTAGGAAACGCTCTTAAACCCTTAGCGGGTTCGAGAGTTCAAATCTCTTCCCCTGCAATCTGTATTTTCCTAGAAGTGCTTCTTGTCTCCTTTAGATGCCATACTATTGCAAGTGCGTTATGTGCCATTCCTTGCACCACTTTGACCTTTGCTTGGGACTTGGATATCTCTAAGCTTATGCTTATAACTCAAAAATAGTCGATTAAATTTCTTGGATAAGTTTAATTGTCTGTTAGTTAGCTTTGTTTGGCATAATATGCTTATTGAGAAGTCTTATTAATATGATTGACCATTCATATATTATGGCTAAAGGAGGCAGGATAATAAACGCAATCCGCCTTGTGTTCAATTCCAGGGCATACTATGTGACATTTTTATTGATAGCGGCGCTGTCCTTTCTTGGCTACTCCTATCTGCTTTCTAGCTATTCACTAAATCTCGCACTTCCAAAAATAGCCTTTGGGCTAAACATCTATTCATTAATATTATCCATATCGATCAGCGTGCTTCTTGCGCTCTCTTTGATGATGAACGCCTTCGCGTTTGTAAATGGAGCTGCACTTAGCGGAAAAACAGGCTTGGGTGCAATTATAGCCGCACTAGTCCCCAGTAGTCTTTGCTGCACGTCCGTGATACCGGCCATCTTGGCCGCCTTCGGCGCGTCCACTGCCACAGTAATAGGGGTTACTGGTGAACTCCAAGGCCCCTTCGCTACTTACGAAACGCTGTTCATTACCCTCTCGATTGGCCTTCTCTTGCTAAGTGTTTTGTTGGCCTCAAGGAATATTAACAAATGCTGCGCGGTGAAGAAATGAAAAGAAATAGGATAGCAGTTGGAATTGTCGCGATGATTGCCGTGCTTACTATAGCATTGTTGTTTATGAGATATAATTCAGGTAACAGTAATGCAGTGTCGCAGAACATTACTACCGGGTCGATGGCACCAGATTATGGTTTTACTCTAGCCAATGGATCACATACGAATTTGTATGCGTACAGGGGGCATGTCGTAGTCCTATGGTTCGTGGCCACTTGGTGCCCGTCGTGCGCACAGGGTAATGAAGCAATAAACCAGAACTATCAGTTTTTTGAGCAGCGCGGGATTAAGGTTATTGAACTGGAGCTTTACAATGACTTAGGGTACAGCGGGCCACCCATAGCAAGCTTCGTGAATTCATATGCTCCGATCGCATACTCCAACGATGCAATAATCCCGGCACTTGCTGGTTATAACATGACGGCAGTTTATGACTCAAAAGGCTATCTGGACATATATTACCTTATCTCCCGAAACGGTACTGTATTGTATATAAACGGCTCGCCAGCATCAACTCTTGGGCAGTTAGAAGGAGCCATAAACAGCTCTTTATAGTGGTTGAATGGACAAACTTGAGTTCAAAGCATTCTTCTATGCGATAGGAGATTATAGCAGATTCAGTATACTGAGCTCCCTGATAGGAAGGGATCTGAACGTAAGCGAAATAGTGGATGCAACTGGAATCGAACAGAGCAATGTCTCCCATCACTTACATTGCCTGCTGAATTGCGGATTTGTAAATGCAAAAAGAAATGGAAATGAGCGCATCTATTCGATTAACAAAGAGGTAAAGCAAACTATAAGTAGCATAATTGGCTATGTCGATGCCTACAAAAAACAGATAATATCATGCAACGTGGCAAATAAATCTTACATTTCTAGGGTGATTAAATAGAAGAATTTGAATACGCGATACTGGGACAGGGATCTGCCGCATTCGCAGCAGCAATAAAGGCGAATGCGCTGGGAATAAAGACAGCAATGGTAGGCAGTGGCGTGACGAAAGGAGCAGTGCTGGGTGGCACTTGCATAAATGTTGGGTGCGTGCCAAGCAAAAGGCTGATAACTGTTAGCACATTCCTCGAGGAGCTAAGGAGGAGAAGATACAGCGGAATAGAATACACAATTGGAAAGCTCGACTATGCAAAAATAATAAAGGAGAAGGATGACATTGTAGAGGACCTGAGAGCCGAAAAATATGCCGAGGTTTTGGAGGGCCTGGAAAATGTAACTTACATAAACAAGATTGGAAAATTCGTTGATGCGAATTCGATCAAGGTTGGCACGCGTGAAATAAAGTCAAAGTACACGCTAGTAGCGACTGGCGCAAAGTCAGCAATACCGCAAATAAAAGGCATTGAAAAAGTAAGTTATCTGACAAATGAAGAAGCCCTAGCCATGGAAAAGCTACCTAAATCACTCACCGTGGTTGGTGGTAGGGCATTGGGGCTGGAATTCGCACAGTTGTTTGCCAAATTCGGTGTCCAAGTCACCCTGCTACAGAGAAGTGAGAGAATAATACCAAACTGGGAGCCGGAGATAAGCGAACATCTTACAGGATACCTGAAAGCCAACGGAGTTAATATAGTAACGAATGCGACTTTGGTTGAAATAAATTCCAAAAACGGATTAAAGAGCATCATCGCCAAGGTAAATGGGAAGGAGGTTGTTTTTGATGCAGAAGAAGTCCTTTTTGCCACTGGAAGAATGGCAAATACTGAAAATTTAGGTCTTGATGCGGCTGGTGTAGGGCTAAATGAGAGAGGCTTCATAAAGGTCGACAAGGCCTTGAAGACCACAGCTGCAAAAATATATGCTGCAGGGGACGTAACTGGAGAGCCCATGCTTGAAACCTTAGCTGCAAAGGAAGGCAACATGGCAACTTCAAACATCTTCGAGAATGCAAATAAGTCAATAAACCTAAACGAGATACCTAGCGCTATATTTACTTATCCTGAAGCAGCAATGGTGGGCATGACTGAGGAACAGGTAATAAAAAACAAGATAAAATGCAGTTGCAGTCCGCTTGAGTTTAAGTTTGTCGCAAAGGCGGCAATAATCGGCGATACGCGGGGTCTGGCAAAAATAGTAATAGACAACAAAACCAAGAGGATACTTGGAGTGCACATATTAGCGCCTCACGCCGCGGAGCTCATACATGAAGGCGTTTTGGCCGTGAAATTCGGCTTGACAATAGATGATATAATAGATACTGTGCACGTGTTCCCAACGCTTAGCGAGGGATTGAAGCTTGCGGCGATGGCCTTCTACCAAGACGTTTCTAAGCTTAGTTGCTGCACAGTATAGCACTATTTGAGAGGCATGACCATAGGAAATGGCTATTGCGGTATGTTGAAATAGGATAGGGATAGGTGAAGCTAGGAAAGGTAATCGGCGGATGAAGAAATTCAGGCATCCATCCTGCAACTTCTAAAGCGGATAGGAAATGAATAAAAAGATATGGTGAGAAGTATTCTTAGCTATTGCTTATGGGGATTTCTTGGAGCTGCTAGATCAACAATGGACGGAGAAGTACAGGCCCGCAAAGCTTGATGACATAATAGGCCAGACGGCGATAGTTGACAGGCTTAGGGCATTCGTGAAGGAGAAGAGCTTCCCTAGCATGATATTCTCCGGCCCCGCAGGGGTAGGAAAGACCACTTCGGCAGTTGCAATGGCCAAGGAGCTCTACGGAGACTCGATAAACATGGCCTTCCTGGAGCTCAATGCGAGCGACCAGAGAGGAATCGAGATAATAAGAGGAAAGGTCAAGGAATTTGCAAAGACCATTCCGCTCTCAACAGGCCTTGTGAAGATAATATTTCTCGACGAGGCTGATGCGCTCACTTCGGAGGCGCAGCACGCATTGAGAAGGACAATGGAGAAGTACTCCGCTACTACAAGATTCATACTAAGCGCCAACTATGCGAGCAAGATAATAGAACCGATACAGAGTAGGTGCGTGGTGCTCAGGTTCAAGCCCCTGAAGGAGGAGGAGATGCGCAAGTACATAGAGAGGATAGTAAAGGGAGAGGGGCTCGAGATAGACGAGAAGGGCATAGAGTCCCTTATATACGTGAGTGAAGGCGACCTAAGGAAGATAACCAATACAATTCATGGAGCTGCAATACTTAACAAGAATATAACAGACAAATCCATTTACGAGATAGCCTCTAAGGCGAGGCCCAAGGAGGTCACGGCGATGCTCAGATACGCCCTTGATGGCAACTTTGCAAAGGCGCGCGATGAGCTCAACGTTCTCTTCCTGTCATACGGTATGAGCGGCGAGGATATACTCATCCAGTGCCACAAGGAGGCCCTGAACCTCGATGTCGATGACAAACTCAAGCTAAAGCTCATAAGCAATATAGGCGACTACAACTTCAGGATAGTGGAAGGGGCGAATGAGCGTATACAACTTGAGGCAATGCTTGCCAAGCTCGCGCTGCTCGAGAAGTCAAAGTGACTTGTTGAAGATGTTGAAGAGCATCTGGCCTGCCACGAGTTTGACCATTATCATCTCCTGCGCAGCGTCGTGATTCATGACGCTTATCGAATAGACGTCTCCTGCGGTTGTGACACTTACATTTGCGAAGGCATGACCGCCGGATCCTTTCACTACATAGACATCATCCAGCCTGGAGCCCGTTTCAGCTATGAAACCTATTATGTTATCGCGCCTGTCGAGGAGGCTCAAGTTCATCTTGTCCGAGTTGATGGACTGCGCTGACACCGCCATCCTTCCTGTCTCGACGCCGTTTGCCTTGTCATATATTTTTAGTGTGGTCGATGAAGCATAGAGAGGCATTCCAGATATCACAAGAGCAGGCTTTGACCAGCTTGTTATGAAGCAGATCTCCTTGTTGCCTGCGTCGATTACGGCGTATCCATCGGGCATAAGCTCACTCTTTTTTATAATGGCGAGAGTCTTCCCGTCTCTGTCAGTGAAGAGTATTCCTTCGCTGTTGAACCTTGCTAGGTAGTCTGGTTGATTCTCCGATTCTGGCATAATGACGCGCCTTTGATATGCAATTATTTCTGTTGAAACTATTTAATATTCTTGCCCTCAATTATTAATTCATGTCCAAGGAGTTGCTGATCGTTGGTATACCTACAAGAGACGAATATGTGGTAGGCAGGACTTTGTCAAGTTTATTCGATGCCGCACTGCTTATGGACAAAAAAACCGGAATTTGTATATGGTGTTGGAACAAACATATGCGGAGGTAGGGATCTTATACTAAAAATGATAAAAGAGAGAATTGACTTTGACTCTTGCAGAATGTTATGGCTCGACTCGGATATATGGATTAGGACGCCTCCGGAAGAACTGGCCAAGTATCTTAGAGAAGCTGACGAAAAAAATTACAATATAGTTGCCCCTTATAGGAGAGCAGACATGAAGGGAGCATTAAGCAGCATAGGGCACACTGATGGAGTATTGTATTGGGATGCTCTTGCAACTTTGGATCAATATGCAAAAGTTCCATGGGCAGGATTGGGATTTTATTATGGCATAACGCCACTTAATTATAAATTTTACATGTCTGGGGAATTCTCTGAGGATTATCATTTCTTTTACGATAATAAGATTGAATTGCGTGTAGATAAAAGGATAGAACTAAGCCATTATAAAACGGTGTTTATCTAATTTTCCTGTTGAAACTATTTAATATTCTTGCCCTCAATTATTAATTCATGGAAGACAGGAGTGAGGCAGTAGAGATAGCAAAACTAGCTTCGGACTTGGTAAGGATACCTTCAGTATCTGGAAATACCGAGAAAGTAGCAGAGGTTGCGGATTTTATCGCTGAATGGATGAAGAAGAATGGCATTTCCGCAGAGATAGTTAACTTTGAAAAAAACGCACCTGTTGTTATATCCCAGGTAGGCAAGGGCAAGAAGACAATACTGCTTAACGGCCACATGGACGTAGTCCCTGAAGGCGACAGGAGGATGTGGCGTGCAGACCCTTATTCAGGAAAGCTAAATGGAAAGGGGCTCTATGGACGCGGCTCCGCTGACATGAAAGGAGGGTTGGCCACAATGATGCACGTCTTTGCAGAGATTGCCGACAAGACAGATTATAAAGTGATATTCACCGCGGTTCCTGACGAGGAGATAGGGGGAGAAAAAGGCGCTAGGCACCTGGCCGACAGGTATGCACCGGATCTCGTACTCCTTGGTGAGCCGAGCAAATCGGAGATGATAGGGCTTGGTGAGAAAGGTCTGCTTCAGATAAAGTTGATAGGTGAGGGAAGAACCGCACATGCTAGCCTGCCGTCACTGGGAAAAAATGCGATAATGGAGGTTGTCAGGGATATTGAGCGGCTCTCGAAAATAAGCAATGTTAGGATAAATGCGCCTAAAGAAGTAAGACCACTGCTTCATGAAGGAGTGCGCAGGCTGGGCAAAGACGTAGGAGTCATAACCTTCAGTCCCGGAACCATAAATGGTGGCTTGAAGCCCAATGTGGTTCCTGACCACTGCGAGGTTGGCATTGACATGCGACTACCACCGGGGATAACCATAGAGAAGGCCGTTTCAATTGCGCAGTCACTGGTTAAGGAGACGAAGATACGAATTGATAGCGCATCTGAGCCGAATGTGACTAGCCCTTCTGTTAAGGAGGTTGCAAGGTTCATAAAGACTGCAAAGGAGCATTCGCCAAATGCCAGTCCCGTGATAAAGAACGGGGCAACTGATGGATGCTATTTCAGGTATAAGGGGGTTCCGGCAGTTGGATTCGGACCAGGAAGCAACGAACTGACCCACTCATACAATGAATACGTCTCGCTAAGGGAGATGGATATTGCGTACAAAGTATACCGCGACTTCCTTCTTTGATAAATAAGTATGGACTCCGCGGGATTCGAACCCGCAACCTTCCGCATGCAAAGCGGACGCGCTACCGTTGCGCCAGGAGCCCACAGATTTACTTATCAACTCTATCAAGTTAAAATACGTTCTGTTATATATGCGTAAAAACAGGCGGATAAATAGGTTTAAATAGTTTTCTAATAAAACGTTGCTTAAGGTATTGGTTGATAAAAATGGCCAAAGAAGACTTTGATGAAGATGATTCTGCAGACGAAGAAGATAGCGACGACTTCGATGAAGAAGAATTTGACGACGATGACGATGACTTCGAAGAGTGACCGGCAGTTGCTAATTGCTTTCTAATTCTTCATTTTTAATTTTCAGTCATTTAATCCTGATTCTAAACCGTGTCTTCGGTTTCCTTCCCGAAATTCTTAAGCCTTTCATTTATCTCGGTTATGTTGGGCTCCCACTCATGACCGGGTTTTCCAAGCTGGACTACGGAAGACTCACCCACATACGCCTCTTGTGCCCCGGATCCTTCAACGCTCTGCGACCTTAACGTATGCTTGAGCTCGGCGAGATCCGAAAGCGTTTCGCTGTATTTGTTTGGATCCAGTCCCATCATATTGAATAGCAACTGAAGTTGATCTGACATCTTCTCCTCGAGCCTGCTAAGCATCACGGCTGCACCCTCCCCTGGCTGGTGCTCTTCTACAGCCTCCCTTATATGGCCCTTGGCCTTATGTATGGCGGATATATCTTGGTCATATACATTATTGGACCAGTTCTCCCCATATATGGCCTTTGCAGCATTTCTTATCCTCTTGTTCAGGTTTTCGACCGAATACCTTACCGTTCCGTCCTGCGACATTCCCTTTTCATATGTAATTATCAGGGTTGCGGCGGTCCTTACCTCCAAGTTTATGGCACGCTCAAGTTCTCTTGCCGCATCTGATCCGCCCATGCCCCGCTTGTGATACATTGTGTGGAGATCCAAGAGCCCCTTGTCTATTCTTTTCATAGATTCCTCTATAAGTTCCATTGCAGCTGCTGCCGCGGCTATATGTGCGAATTGCTTTGCGCCTGCGTCGCTTGGTGCTGCAGACCTATTCTCTTTTGTCAAAGGCGAGGGCATGATTATCATATATGGTATTAGGTATTTTATGCTATTTAAATCCGTCCTTTTCTGGGATGATGCTTACGAAACGCGTGATGGCCTTGCAGCATTCCGTATAGTATAACCATGACAGCGATAAGTACGAGAAATGCTGGCAGGTATAGTATCGGACCAATGCTCAGAAGGAATGAACCTATCTGCGTGGACTGACTTATCTGCACTGGAGTCCAGACGTAATTTGAAGTGGCAAATGATTCATACTGCCCAGAAGATGGATTTGCCGCAGAACCTAGTGGAGATTGGTGCGCGAATATTGGTTGCGGCGTCGGCGAACCGTAGAACTGCGCAGTTATGCTTGGGCTTCCGGCGCCACAGGCTATTATGTTCGCAGTGAATTTTCCATTCTGATTCGTCTTGTAGATTCCTACGAGACCTATCTGCGACGTACATATTCCTGTTCCGTTGTAGAACACCTCATTACAGAACTGGGTCTTTCCCTGCGCATTTGTAGGACACAGGTTTGAGAGGCTAAATGGATTGTTTGGATAGATGTTGCACATTGTGTAGATCTGGTTCACCGGGGTAAGCAGGCTGTTGGATGGTGCAGCGCATGATCCAGATTTGTCGAACTCTGGACTGTATGTTATTATGTTTGCGCTTATGTAAGGCGAGCCATCTGGGAAGAGGCCGCTATTAAGGTTGCATCCGGTGCCACCGCACGCAGAGCTGCTTCTGCCGCCGGGTATTATTGGATTGTTGTTGTACTGAAGGCCGTTCCACACCGGATTTGCAAGTGTGCATGATTCGGGCTGCGAGACATTGCTGAATGCGCACGTGGCAGCATCCACAGGATCGTCGATGGCGTTGTATCCTATGGTGTTGAGATTCCTATCGTAATAGATATAGATATACCCGTTCTTCAATGGAGTGACGGTTGTGCTAAACGGCGGAGTCCATGTCGCAGTGCCGTTTACGAATATCTCTGTCTGGTTCACATTTATGGAATTCACAGAAGGGGAGATCTGCATGCTCAGCTGCGTAATATTTGCTATATCCGCATCAAGCGGCATGTATATGGTGTTGTTGAACTGGTCATTGAACACGTAGATGAGGCGGTGGTAGCCATAAGGTGTCTGCAGGTTTCCAGGCAGTGACTTTGCAAGCTGCAAATACATGTAGTAATTGTTTGCAGGGAGCCTAAACCAGTTGAATAATGTTATGAGCATTGGGGCGGATGTTGATACGGAGAAGTTGTTCATGACCCCATACCTATTGTTTATATTGGCCATTGGAGCTGCAGATCCTGGCCCGTATACTTGTGTGTGCTGGTCGGATACGAAAACCTGATAGCCAGGCAGCGAGCCTTGGAGGTATGTTACGGAATTGTATGAGTACTGGTCTACCGAATTCACTATCTGTTGCAGATTTGTCTGTGAAGAGGTAGTGGCATTTACGTATATCTTCCCAAAGAGTCTGTTTGATAGAAGGTTGTAGGCCAGTGTGCTTGGAAGTATTATGGAGCTGAGGTTTGCCTGGTAGTAATAAGTCGCATTGAGGGCAGACTTGGCATAGGTTGATGCGCTGACGACGTCTGCTTGACTTGGATTTGACTGCTGCTGATTTGATGCGGAATCGGTGTACACTGTGTCCTGGCTTACCTGCGGTGATTCCAGTGCCTTTAAGGCTGCATCACTGCATAGATTACTGTTTGCACCGCTTCCCTGAATATTGCTCACATACCAGTCCTTCTGATAATCAAAATAGAACGGAAGCACAGTGTATCCGGAGATTATGCTGTTTAGCGTAGTCATAGGAAGAACGCCAAGAGTGCCGAGTGTGTCCAAATTTGGTATAGTGGCACCTGATGATGAGATCACTCCGCTTGAGACTGATGAACTTGCTGACGAGCTTAGGGTGCATGACTGCGTGCCTGATTTTGTGGTGCAACTGCCTACAGTAGAGCCGACGCCGCCTCCGGATGAGAAACCTGCGCCGAAGATCGAATCGAAGGAAAGCACCTGGTAGCCGCCTATGTTCTCGGTTATCTGGAATGGATTTGATGCAAGGTATATTGGAACCTGGAAGTTGTCAAGCAGAGTGTGATAATTGCATAGTGCCTGATCGCTTCCGCCTCCAGGCACATAATTTGAGTCGGAGACACCTTTAAGCCCTGGGATTTTGCCAATTAAATTTATGTTTCCCACGATACAACTCCAGTCTATGTTCTTTCTGAATGCGGGATTATCAAGACCACCTATCGGCTTGGTGTAGTTCTGCGGGTTTATGTGGGCTAGTATCAGCTCGTCGTAGGTGTTAGGCACGTTGTGGCCGGACCATCCTGGCACGAATATGCTTATCGTATTGTTGAAGCTTATTGACATTGCCGTCCCTTCCAGAACTGCCATGCCGCATCCTGCTGCCTGCCCTATAAAGCCGAACAGCCCACCGGCACTTGTACAGAATGCGGCTTTTAGCAGCGGACCTACAGGAAGTGTGCTCCCCTGATAATAGGAGCTTGGCTGATAGCACGGAGCTATGCCTGATGGAGGCGTTGGAGATCCGCCACAGAGATTTAGTGTCTCTGCGTCAGCAAGCGGAATTGGATTTGACGGTGATCCAAGATTAAGATTTGGAATGAGATCTGAGGGAGGGTGGCCCGTAGCAGCGAGCATTGCAGGAGTAGCTGATTGCTCCTGCTGGTTGCTTGATACGTTTGCACTTATTATCCAACCATATGGAGGGTAGAATTGGCTGTTTGGAACCTTGAGCTTGGTGAGGCCTGAGCACTTTGAGTCAGTGCATTGCCAGAGGTCATTTGAGAACGTCGGTTCTATCGGCAGGTCTACTCCGGAAGTATTTATAACGCGCATTGCAAGCATGCTGAACTTTATGCCCCCTATCTCGCTGGTGGAGAACGGATTTAGTGACGAGCAATATGACTTCCAGAGCGGTATTGTTATAGAATGCGAGCAGGACTGGCCAGTTATGCCGTCCCAGTAATCAAGGACGTAAAGGTATCCATTCACATCGACTAACGAGAGGACATGATGGTAGTTGTTGTTATTGTTTGAATTTGGATATGTTGCTTTGTCAAGAACGTCTGCCGTATCGGTGCTGCACGTCTGTCCGGAATTCAATGAGTTGCATTGCTGCAGGTCGTGGTTCTCCTGGTTTATTATGTTCTTCATGATGTTGTCAGGGGTGGAGCATGGTTGCTGGTTATTGCCGCCGCACTGAGTTGTAACATTGTAAAGCCCCCCATTTGCAAGATAATCCACGATGTTTGCTGCTGGAGCAGGGCCGCCTCCCGGGATGGGCACTGATATCGAACCGTAAAGGGAATTGTCATTTGCATAGCTTAAGCTTATTCCGGATTCGTACGCCAGTGTTGACCCATCAAATTCTGGAATAATTCCAGATAGAGGACTGCCTAGATAAACCTGCGAACCAAGCGGCGACACGGCTATTTCCGGCCAGCGGTTGTTTAAGCAGGGATTGCCCGGAACGGATGGACAAGAGATTATATTTCCAGTTATAGATAGTGGCCCGTTGCCGATTACATTTGCTATTCGTATTACCCAGTTGTTTCCAAGCCCAGAGTCATAGCCCGAAATGTAAACGTCGCCGTATGGATCGGACGTGACATTGTACTCTACGAACTGCGAAGCGGAGAATGTTCCTGAAGACCTCCTTTGTGGATTTTGCTGGTAATAATTATTGTCCCAAGCAGCCACAGGTGAAAGATATACCGAACTTGGGATCACATTTATCGCGTATACGTTCTGCTCTTGCAGACCCTGCACATTGGTCCAATAGTTCTTCCATATTGTCTGGAATTCAGCATTTGTTGATACGGAAGGAGTTACCGAGTTTGGAGGATACAGTGATGTGTTGTAATAACCCTGAAGTATAACCCTTAGCACATATAGGTTTATCCCGCTGTTCATAACGGCGTTTTCATATTGCTGCTGAGCTGGAGATAGAGATTGCGACGGTGCTATCGGCGCGCCGGTATATGAACCGGCATTTGGATCGGATGCTAGAGCAAATAAGTATCCATTTGGAGTGCCAGATATTGACAGAGGTTGCAAAGTGGTGACAAAAGTGGCTGATGAAGAAGACCCCCCGCTTCCGCCTCCAGAGGATCCCCAATTCCATTTCAATTCATTCATTCCGCTTGGGCAGTTGTCCCCACTATATGAAGTCGGCATGAAATAGCAGTATACCGCAGCCGTTAGTGGAGGGTTGACGTCACGGTATGTACCCCAATAACAAAAGATGTGCGGATGTGGAATCCCATTTCCAGGCGTATCAGGGCCGTTAGGGCATTGACCCCCTGGCCCGTCAGGATTTTGCTGGACGTAATATTGAGTGTACATATAAGCCCAGGTGAACTCGCAGGTAGGATTATTTTGCCAGGTGGCAGATCCAGAATTGCAGTTGGCAGGATTATAGCAGTAAGTAGGATTTGTGGTTTGACAGTCAGGATTATTGTTGTTGCCAAGAAGGCCGGATGCAACTCCTGAATTGAAGTTGCTTTCTCCATATGAGATTGAGACTATTGTGTCAAGCTGGGTTCCTGTGAAACCTGCGGCACTTGCACAGGCAACTACCTGATCGAAGGTTAGTACACCATAATCTAAGGCATTTGGACATTGCGCATTTGATGATGGAGGTCCGCCGCCGCCTGAGCTCCCCGAAGATGTCTGAGGATACAGGAACCCTGTCTGGGAGTCGGTGCTAGGAAGAGCCACGCCGACACCGCCTGGCGTATAGGAATATGACATTAGGCCAAGGTAGTTACCCACAAAAAGGCCAATCGAATTTACTGTGAATGGGTCTATCCTACTCTGTGGCTGCTGATAGTTGAGCGAATCGTATATGTCATAAGATAGTGGATAATTGAACTCGTTTCCTAGCGCGAAGTTGGTTATTTTGGCATTGTACACTAGATATGGAAGCAAACCTATCTGCACGTATCCTAAGCCAGTGTTGAATGGAAGCTGATTGTTGTATATGTCGGTAAGCGTGACCTTTGAATTTAGAGTGTAGGAGTATTGGCACGTATAAGGCGAGAGCATGCCATCTGATTTTTTAACAAATCCTGTGTACTGATAGGATGCGCCTATTGTGTTTGATGATGATATCAGAATCTTCCCATTAAGATAGGACAGATCGGCATATAGAGCCGACCAGGTCCATATTCCCTGCTGGCCAAATACTGGCACGCCATTGAATATGTTGGATCTGGAATTGAAGAATGTTGACACAAAATTTTGCCCGCCGTTCTGAAGCTCGGGAGAGTAACCTATGTTTGTGAGTTGTGCTCGCACTGCGTTAAATAGGTTAACCATCGCGCTTGTGAGAGATGAGGAAGGAAGCGACGTTGGCGGAGGTGCTGTGAGCTCGTCTAATATGTTTACAGTCACTGGATATGATCCTGAAGGCCCTGACTGGCACTCATTTCCGGCAAGAAACCACGCTCCGAAGTCCTGGAATCCGGTTGTGCTAAACAGCTGAGGACCCTGAGAAAGGGATGGAGCCTGTGGGCAGGTTATCAGATAAAGGCCGTTTTGGGTATTATAATTGTATACCTCATTTGCAGGAGAGAGCGGAAATGGATTGAGGCCAGACCTTACTAGCTGGGAGGAGCTGCCAGGGCCTGAGAATGGCAGGCTCACGGTTGCAGACGAAGCTGCGAATGAGAGCGAGATAAGGATTGATAGAAGTATAAGAAACGAAGCACTATTCATCCTCATCCAATGCGCCATAATAATTAGTAATATAATAGATGAGTCTTTATATTTATATTTAATTGGATGCGGCCGTTTGATGGAACTTAAGATGGTGAGTTCAGATAGGTTATCTTGAAGATCCTGGTGTCCTGATTCATATAAACCTGCTGCATTGTAGCCCTGCTATTGTCCCAGAGGCACTGGGTTGTACTGCAGAGATATATCAGTTTGATCATGTTGCTGTTTGCTATTCCAGGTGCGAAGACGAATGCGCCGGTTACATTGAAGAAGAAGCCGGGTCTTGGAACGTTTGAATACTGTAGCAGTATTGTCTCGCCGTTGGTGCTCTTGTTGAGCGACGCTGATTCGTTGAGATATGTGAAGTTGCCGTCGTTTTGGTTGTAGAGGACTACTTGACTAAATGGCACATTCTGCGACTGCGATAACTCGAGCAGCGCGTATATGCTGTCTAGCGTGTTTGTGACGCTTGAATAGCCCATGTTGATAAGTATTGCAGGATATTGCGAAGCCGGGTTGGTCCTAAGGACCAGTTGCTTGAAGGTGGAATTCACCGTGGCCTCTGAGAACGAGGTTAGCGGGAGGTATCCGTATTCCGATGCATTTGTGGTTATGTTGGCCTCAGTATATATCCCCTGCGTCTCTATCAGCCAGCTGGTCCTTACAAGGATGTAGTTGGGGCTTCCCATAAGCGTAGGCGTTGTGAGGAACTGCGGATCGGATGAATCATTTAGCAGCCATGCGGCGAAAGGACCCGCCTTGGTTCCGTTCTCTGAGCCGACGCTGTCCATTACCGATGTACGGTTTGCTACTGCCTCAACAACAGAGCCGTCGGGCCATAGAGTAACCACGACGCTATTCGAAGGCGAGTTTGCCTTTAACCATTGAAGTGCGGTCAAGAATTGCGGATTTATGCTGTCAGCCTGCACAAGCGATTGCGAATAGAAATTTGCATTGCTAACCAGTTTGATGGCAACGTAGAGTAGGGCTATTACAAGTAATATCAGGGCAAGGTACTTTCCATACGGATAGGCAAATTTCATGTTATTTGCCGCAATTATCAGCCAGTACAACGTGAATGCGCTGAGCATTGCAAGTGGGATGGACAGGAGCGCATTGAACCTTATTACATGCATTTCTAGATACGCGGTAATTATGAAGTAAGCCATCAGCACAGTCATTGCCGGCGTAAGTTCGAATTTTAGTTTGGGCTTTCCTCCAACAAAACCAACTGAGTCATATACTTGTAAGAAGAGATATGGAAGAAATAGTATTACAAGCAGTATTATTCCGAAAATTCCATAGGCCATGGTCCATACTGCCTGTATGGTGCCGAGTGTCGCGCCACTAGGGCATCCGAACCACCCTACGGTAGAGGTAAAGAGCATGAAGAGGTTTGGAAGCGCAGTGAAGACGTTTGGGCCGAAGCTTGTTAGCAGGAACTGGCATGTTGGTGGCTGGAGCTCCTGTGTAGTAGAACCAAACGATCCAGGCGCAGTGACGAATCCATTTCCTACAAAGATAGTATATATCGTGCCTGATTGCAATATCGCAAATGCACCAGCGCCGAAAATCATAAGCGCAGCAAGAAGACCGAACCTAAGAAGAGGGCTGCCAGTGAAATCGATGCGCACTGAGGTCAGATAATAGGCAAACGCCCAGAGGGCTACAAGACCCAGATATATTGGCACGAAGGAGAGATCCGTGAGCTGCTGTCCGGGAATTATGCCAGCGAACCTTGCGAGATTCACTGTTATAAACCATAATGCAAGAGACAACAGGAAATATTTGCTGTCGTCTATAAGCTTCTCCTTCCTGAATATGAATGCGTAAGATACGAGTATTACAAAGCTAAGGATGAATATTGCCGCTGCGAAGGATGCTCCATTCCATACGAGATTTGCAAGCAGGAGCGAAAGACCAGCCAGCACGGACATCTTCAGTTTGCCACTTGATGTTGACTGCCTAGTCGTCTCAACGAAGAATATCAATGCGATTATTAGGAATAGGCTGACAAAGCTGTCGCCCCTGTACACGAGGGCGCTTGTCCGTGCGGCATTGCCCATGCTTAGCGCTATGAAGAATATCACTAGAAGTCCAAAGAGCTTGTCCTTGCTGATGTATCTGGAGAGGATGTATCCGGTGAGCAGCTCGAGAAGCGCGAAGACCACTGGAAGCATGCGCATTATGGTATAGTAACTTACGCTGCCGCCCAGGATGAAGTACGGTATTAATGTAAGGTAATAGATGCCATGCGCCTCTGCTACTGGCGCATGCTGCGGATATCCAGATATACCAAGGACTGCAGGGAACTGGAAGCCGTTGTTTACTATCGCCCTCATTGCGGTGAAGTAATAGAAGCCGTCGGGCTCATAGAAGCCCTGAAGGTTGAGCATCGTGGTCCTGTAATGCACTGCAAGGACCGCTATTACAAGAACCGCTATTAGGAACAGGATATTTGGGAAGTCGAACCAATCCATCCAGCTTTGCGCGTCGCGGCCCTGAGTTTGTGGCTGCGCGCTTTGCGCGTTATGCTGCTCTCCTTGCACGTGATGATGCGTTTGACCCTGATGAGCAGAATTGACATGCTCAGGTGCATCGTGATGACTATGGCTATGCTCATTTTCTTCCAAGAATATCGACCGTATCTTAGTATCTTATTTGTAAAATATATTAAATAGGAAGGCTTAAAGCTCCTTGGGAATCTTTCGGAATCTGCGTCTTTGTCGCAATTTGTGGCTCGGGTTTCCTCGCAAAAAGGAGGTACGCTGTATGCCATATTCCAGTTGTCGACGGCCTTGTGCCCTCCTTCCTTACAAGCATATCCCTGACTATTATCTCCACCGCATGCAGATCGTACATTCCTATCTTCTCAGCTCTCTGGGCGAACTTCTTCATCTGCTCGGTGTGCGGCAGGTATCCTATGACCATTCCCCCAGGCTTTAGGGCCTTCTTTGCCGCGCTTAGGGCCTTGTCGGATCCGGGCATGTCAAGGACCACCAGGTCTACATCCTTCTGGGATATCCCCTTTGTCACATCCTTGTTTATGAATTCTATATTATCAAGGCCCAGATGCTGCCTGTTCTTTTCGCCTATCTCTATGAAGTCCTGCCTTATGTCGTAACTATAGACCTTCTTGCATATCCTGGCCAGGCTTACTGCAAGCCATCCGCTGCCTGTTCCGGCGTCGACGCATATGCTGTTCTTGTCTATTCCGGAATATGATATGATTATGCCGATGTCCTTTGGCAATATCACCTGCGGTCCGCGCCGAAGCTTCCGGTAGATCTTTGAGTATATGAACATTCACTGCACCTGCTGCTCCGGGGTCTTCTTTGCGACCCTTGGTTTTCTGGCCTTCTTTGGCGATGCTTTCTTTTTCTTTGCTTCTGCAGCTGCCACCTTTACTTTCTTGGTCTCCTTGGCAACTGGCTGCGCAGGCTTAGTAGGCATGACTTCTTGGGAGGCTGGAGCTGCGCTCTTGAGTTCGGATGCCTTCTTTACCTCTATTGCAGGCTTGCCCCAGTCCTTCTTCGAGACGCAGTTGGGATCTAGATCCATCTCGAAAGGCCTTCTCCCTTTCCTAAAGACCTTTATCTTGGGCGTATTGCACAGCTCGCAGATCTTGCCCGTGGCGACTATCTTTGCATTCTGCGGAACCGAGTATGTATTTGTGCATTTTGGATAGTTAGAGCAGCCTATGAAGTTCTTTCCTGCCTTGGACCTACGAAGTATCAGGTTCCCGCCGTCCAGCTTGCATGGGCCGATGAGGCTCGAATTCTCACTCTCCTTTAGACCTTTTAGGAGCTCTGAACCTATCTCGGCCTCCTTGCCCTTGAACTTGCCTATCAATCCGGTTATTATCTCCTTGCCCTCAGTTATCACGGCATCCTTGGTGGCCGCCCCCTTCTGTATCTTCTCCATGTCTGTCTCGAGCTTCTTTGTGAGCTCCTCGTCTAGTATGTCTGGGCAGTATCCGGCGAGCGCGTTGTATACGCTAAGGCCGAACTCCGTTACCTCTATGCTCGATCCCTTTACATAGTCCCTCCTAAAGAGCGTATCTATTATCTCCGCCCTTGTAGCCTTGGTGCCCAGGTCTTTGCTCTCAAGAAGCGAGATGAGGCTCGCCTTGCTAAACCTCTTTGGAGGAAGAGTCTTGAGCGACTTCAAGTCCACCTTCTCCGGCTTGATCTTCTCTGCGACTTCGAACTGTGGCAGGGGATTGTCCTTCGGGGTGAAGTATTTGTAGATGTCTATCCATCCCCTAAAGAGCGTTGATTCTCCCTGCGCGCGGTACTCGTCTCCTCCGACGTCTATTGAGACCTTCTTTAGCTCGGATTTGGAGTAATCGCCAAAGCATGCGAGGAATCGCCTTGTTATGAGGTCGTATACCCTGCTCTCCTCGTCATTTAGTTTCTTTGGGTCCTCCCCGGTAGGATATATGGCCGGGTGCGCCTCGTCTGTCTTTGCGCCCTCCGCTGGCCTGAACCTCTTTTCGTTTATGAGCTTTGTTGCGTGCTCCGAATACTGGGGCATCTTTGAGAGTGATGTAAGTATCCTTGGAAGATTAAGGGTTGGCGGTAGCTTCTGGGATGATGTCCTTGGATATGAGATGTACGAGCGCTCATAGAGTATCTGCGCGATTGCAAGCGTCCTTGAGGGATCTATGTGGAAGACCCTGCTGGCCTCAAGCTGCAGCGATGTCAGATCGAATGGGGGAAACGGCCTTGAACCCCTCTCCTCCTTCTCAACGGATTTGACGGTTATTGCGCTGGCTTTTGCCTTCTCAAATGATCTGTCTGCAGCATCCTTCTCGAATATCTCCCTGCTTACGGCCTCGAAGTTTACCCCCTTTGCAGTTATCACTATCTTCCAGTAAGGCCTCGGCGCGAAGTTCTTTATCTCAAGCTCCCTTTTTGCAAGTATTCCAAGGGTAGGTCCCTGAACCCTGCCTATGCTCAGCGTCTTTCTTATCCCTTTTGTGTATATTGCTGTCATGAGCGCCCTGCTCATGTTTATTCCCCACATCCAGTCGAGCTTGTGCCTGGTCTCTCCGGCGTCAAAGTTGAGGTGGTCGAACTCATCGAGCTTCTCGTACGACTCGATAAGATCCGCATTGGTCGTCGTTGAGAAGCGCATCCTCTTTAGATTTGCACTTTGCAGAGGCGCATTCACGTTCTTGTTTATTACCTGCTTGAGTATGTTAGTGCCTATAACCGTTCCCTCTATGTCGTAGTCGCATGCGTTGATGAAGAAGCTGCACTGCCTTCCCACGATCTCTATCGCATCGAGATATCTCTTGGTGAAGTATGCGCCGGTGCTGACCTTGTACGAAGGCGTCCACTCTATGTCGAATGTTGGCACCTTGTTTGGCCCTACCTGTGTAAGCGTGAAGAGATGGCCTGCCGCTGCGACAACGAAGATCTGGTCGGTGCCTTTTGTGACGACATAGTACCTTATTCCATTGAGGTTTTCGGTCCTGGGCCTTGACTCTCCCAGTGCCATCGCTATCCTTATGGCTACGCTTGGCTTTTCCGCCACTATAAGCTTGTTCATGTTTTACTTACCTGTTATTGCCTTTGCCCTTTGTGGCAGGCTTATTCTGCCCGTCGCCCGACGCCGAGAGGCTGCGCGATAGATAAAAGCCCAGCGCCACTGCGATGAGAGTGGATATGTAGAAGAACAGTAGCAGGTTCATCAAAAATAGCGCTATTGAAAGAACGCTGAAGAATACCACGCCTATTGAGACGAAAAGAAGCCTCTGTTCGTCCTGCTTTTTCGACATCATAATCCAGTATAGTATAATATACAAGTTTAATATATCCTGCGCTTTAGTAAGCCATAAATATCACGGATTTTCAGATATGCTATCCTTGATTAGATGCGATTTGAGAAGAATAGACGGGAAGTGGAGGTGCCGGCGGGTTTTTACCAAGAGATGCTCAGGCAGGCCGCTGCAGGAAAGGCGCTGGATGGCGAGCTGGTAACAAGGATAGAAAAGATTGCACAGGAATATAATACAGGCAGCGGCAGGTTCGCTGCCGGAGGGGAACGAAGAGAGAACGCCTTCATACGTGCAATGACAAAGATCATTGAGTTCTCTAATGGGGATGAACTAGTGAATCGGGTGCTTAACGGCATTGGAAGGACGGACGAGAGAAGTCTTTACAATACTGCATTGGCGATTGAGGGGATGATTGAAGATCGCCCTGCGGGCAGTGGACCAGATATGAGCATACTCTACGAAGCGCAGGCAGTAATGGATAAGTACCGTGGGGGATCGGCCCATAACATCGGAACATTCCTGACAAAGTCTGTTGAGAAGGGAGATAAAGAGGGTTTTGATGCGCTGTGCAGGACCTTTGGATCCGAAGAGATTATAGGCATCTCAAAATATTTTGAAGATTCTGACAGCATGACTGCAACAAGAACTGGCGGAAGAGGAAGCCTTTTCTACAATACTACAGATCTTGCCGTTTCAGAGACCGCTGCAAACGACGAGCTTGTGGTGAACGGCGTGAAGCCGCTAAACAAGAGGAACATGGATGGGTACTTTTTCGCGAACGCAATAGGCTTTGTGGCCTCGAAGACATCTGATGTCGGGCTTGCGCTGGATGCGGCCAGGCTGCTTAAAGAAAAGCATGTGGCATCATTGCCTGAGAGCCCGGCTAGCAATGCACCATGGTTTGCATGGACTGCAATATGCAATGTGATTTCTAATGCCGCCATAGTCTCCGATCCTGCAGGGGTTAGGAGGATCATGAACCTTGCAAGACGCTTGGGAGGAGAGGATTTCGTCTCGCTCAGTAGTGCGATTGGGATTTATAGCACAGCGCAGGATGGAAACAAACTAAAGAAGTTCCTGGATAACGGACTCGACGAGCTCTTCGCTGGCGGCATGAATAAGGAGGCAATGTTCATGACCACGATATTCCTTGAGTCTACGCTAAAGCTTCCTGCGCCCAACTCAAAAGAAATCGGCGCCGACGGAGAAGTGAGCCTGATAAGATATCTTAGGCGCGTGCACGAGCATGTCAGGAGAAACTATCACATAGACCCGGGGCTTGACGAGTTGGTGCTGTTCGCCGTGGAGCACGCCATGCCAAAGAGGCATCTTGCATCCCTTGTGCGATCGAATCCTGAGAAGAACGAGAAATATTACAGCATGGACGTGAGCGCAGGGGTGTTCGGCATAGACTTCACCGAGGCAGAGATGAAAGAGTATGTTGTAACGGCCCTTCTCGGATCCAGGGACAGGGAGAGGGAGGCGATTGCAGTCGATGCCCTAAAGAGAGTGGTAGGAGAAGCGGTGACAAACAAGGCAAGAACAGCAATGAGGACATCACATAGGGATGAGAGAAGAAAGATTGCCGGGATATTCAACGATCATGACCGCAGCGAACTTGAGAAGGTCGAGATCGCCTTCTACATGCTCGGGCGGATAAATGAACCGTCCGTGCTTGATGCGCGCATGGCAATTGGCTACAGGCAGGCAGTGGTCAGTAGTGCAAAGTACGTCCGGTCCGCGGAATCTAAGAATCCCCTTAGTTACAATAGCGCAATGCAGCACGCGTGCACCTATCTTCCCGATCCAGTCGAGAATGGGATATTAGAGTACTGCAAGGACGACCGCTTTGTGCTAGTAAAGTATGGGATAGGGGACAAGACCTATGGAAGCGCGATATGCTATCTTGAGGGCAGCACATTCCTTGTAGACTCTGTAGAAGGCAATGCCGTGATGAGAAAGGATAATATATTTGAGATAGTGTACAGTGACCTCGTTGGGAGGGCATCCGAAAAAGGGGCTCAAAGAATAGCATTCGGGACATTTCCAGACGGAAACGTAACTGCATTGAAATTCATCGAATATATCAGGGACAAGGACCTCAAGATAGGGCCGGTGAGGATGAAGCTTGACACGAAGGGATATCTGGAGGCTGGAAAGTCGGATCATCTATACATACTGAATCTCAAGGAGTCCGCAAGAAGCTGAATCCTACCCTTAACTTATTATATTTTTCATCAAAGAATTAGTCATGCTTGCAGTAGTCGATGTGATATTCCTAACGCTCGTTGCAGCTGCGCTTGTAGCCTACGCGCAGTACGTATTCAAGAAGACCATACCCAAGTTCAAGTTCAGCGTAAAGGGCGTGAAGAAGCTCGCAACAAACCGCGGCTTTGTAATAGGCGCATTGATATACGCAGTCGGCCTTGTCTTCTACCTCCTTGCACTCGGGTCGGACCAGCTCTCCTTTGTCTATCCGGCATTCTCAAGCACGTTCATATTCGTGATACTGATATCGCACTTCAAACTTAAGGAGAGGATAAGCCCGGTGAGGCTTGTTGGAGTGGCCATGATACTGATCGGGATAGCTCTTGTCTCATCGCTATTGGTGATATGATGGATGACAGCAAGTCGCTTTTCGTAATGCTGCTGGTCGTAAGCACGCTTCTTGGCAGCCTGGGCCAGCTCTTCTTCAAGATAGGGGTCGATTCGAGCAGCGCGTACGGACTTGTGGAGTTCATCCTTGCCGGAGCAGTGGCATACGGAATCGCCACGCTCATATACCTCTACATACTCGGAAGGTCCACCCTAAGCTGGACGTATGGCTTTGTAGGCTTTAGCTACATATTCACTACGATACTTGCCTTCTTCGTGCTCAAGGAGAACGTGATGCTTGGGAGATGGATTGGCGTTGTCGTGATCGCAATCGGCACTGCGCTTATAGGAATGAGTTGAGCAGACTTACGGATTTATTTCTTCGAGTCAGCTATCGCCTTGATCAGCGCGCTGAATATGTCGGACTTTAGCGACTTTATCTCCTTCTCGGCGATCTTTACGTGTATGGTCACCACGTAGAACATCTGGTGCAGGTACTCGACCTTCACGTCGTGCGCATCGGCATGGTGCTCCTTTATGACGTCGTCTATTATTTTCTGCAGCTTATCGAACGGCACAGATATGTCCACGTCGAACTGTATCTTCCTCACATGCTCTTTTGCCCGATGATAGTTTATGATGAGCGACTGGGCAACTATGTTGTTTGGCAGATATACCGGTACGCCCTCGTCGTTTATAACCTTGGTATAGAGAACCCCTATGCTCTCTATTGTGCCAGATATTCCTGGTACGAACTTGTCGTGTGGATAGCTCTGCGGCTGGAATGTGTACTGCCAGGTGTGCAATATCACGTGGTCATCAGGCTCCACGGCGTTGCTTGCGAGCAGGTAGAGTCCTGCTATGAAATTTGATATCGTTGACTGCGCCGCAAGTCCAAGTATTATTCCCAAAAATCCGGCGCTTACGAAGATTCCGCCCAGGTATTGGTAGCCAAAGACTATGTAGAGGGCGATTAGGATCACCAGGACGAAGCCTATTATGCGGGTTATGTTGCTGAGCGTCTCAGCCTCAGCCTTATGCACATCCTTTAGCATGTAATAGTAGACGATCCTTGCAAGGACTTCGATTATGGCTATCCCGAAAATTAGGGTAACCGCAGCATATCCGACTGCAGAAGCAGGGAGTATGTTTAGGTAGGTGAGCACTATGTAGATTATGACTAGGGATGCCATCATGCTATAGAGCGTCCTGAGAAGAAGGTGGTTTTGTCGCAGCTTTCTTTCGTGGACTTCGGCGCTTTCGCCCATTGCATCAACCACTAACTTCTATGCATGCTTCACTATAAATATATCTATCATGGTCTTTTTAGCCCGAAATGCGCGGCAATGAAGAAAGATTTATAAAACTTCAGGCCGATATTCCATTCTGCGTTTAGAGAAAATTTCTATTTGTCCTTCCCCACCCTCTAAACGCCTTTTAAGACCTTTAGCCTGTGCACTTTTTCCTGAACCAAAACAACTGTAAAGAGTTATAAAGATTTATTGAGCTATCTAATCCTAAATTCTGGTCAACATGAAGAGATTCAAGACTACAGAAGAGGTGAAGATTCCCGATAGACTAGTCGACCAGGTAATAGGGCAGGACAAGGCCGTTGATATAATAAAGAAAGCGGCCAAGCAGCACAGGAACGTGATGCTCATAGGGGAGCCTGGATGCCTGATAGGTGATGAACGGGTCTTTCTTGGTAATGGCGCTATTTTGAAGATACAGGATTTCGGAAGCCGGCATTTGGAGGACATAAATGCAGCAGTACTGGTAGGTAGCGGCAATAAGACAGCTAGTGCAAGGGTCTTCCATGCTTACGAAAAACAACCGACTATAGAGGTAATAACGGAATCTGGAAAGAGCATAAAGGGCACGCACAATCATCCGATTCTAGTTGTCAACAATAAAGAAGAGCCTGCCGGCAGTGCAGGACTAGGAGTATGGAAACGCTTAGATGAGATACATGAAGGTGACAGAGTAGTCGTTGTTAGCGGCGTTAGGTGTACCATAAGAAAGTATGTGAAGACAGGATTTTCTACCGTAAAGAGAAATGCATTCGGCCCTAAATTCAGAGGCAAGCTACCATTAAAAGTCACCCCGTCCCTTGGCGCTTTTTTTGGTTATATGATAGGTGATGGATGGGTTGATGCAAACAGGGAAAGACTGGGTTTTGTAGTATCGGATGACGAAAAGGATATTCTTCCCGAGCTTCTTTCATTCGTGCATGACAATTTCGCTGTGTGCCCTCCGACCAATGTAAGGAGAAGAACGGACAAGAACAGAAAAATGACCATGCATTATGTGGACATATCAAACAAGGATATTTATCACAATCTCAAATTCTTGGGTGAGAAACGTGTTCCAGACTTGATTCTACAATCTGGAAATGAAGTCGCATCTGCTTTCCTTAAATGGCTTTTCACCGCAGACGGCACGGTTTATAACGGGGGAAGGGGGAGGAGAGGCATAGGCCTAAAGGCAAAGAACATAGAATTGCTACGGGACGTACAGACAATGCTTCTACGATTTGGGATAGAATCAAGAATAATCGGCTTTTTGCAGGCATCTGCAAACAACGCCCCGCAGCTTGCCATAAGATCTGGACACAATATCATTAAGTTCAATGAAAAAATAGGCTTTGCATGCAACAAGAAGGTAAGAATTGCGGACGAGCTGGCTAGAGACGCCCATGCGTTTGCCAGGAGATTAAAGCAGAGAAGCGAGAGAGTCGTAAGAGTCATAGAGGGAGATCCAGAAGATGTTTTTGATATAGAGGTTCCAAAATGGCACAGGTTCATTGCAAATGGCATAGTATCCCACAATACAGGCAAGACGCTAATAGCCCAGGCCATAGCAGAACTTCTTCCGGTTACGGACCTGGAGGACGTGCTTGTCTATAGGAACCCAAATGACGAGAATCATCCGCTGATAAAGAGCTTAAAGACCTACCCGAAAGTGGAGGCGGGAAAGCCTCTTGGCGACGGCCAGGGAAGGACCCTCGTGCAGAGGGAGAAGATGAAGAATAGGATGGACGTAGGCAAAGGGAAGGGCAGCTGGATACCGCTTGCAATGATGATAATAGTTGCAATACTTGTGATAGTCACCTTCACCAACTTCGTCACGGGATACCAGACAGTGATGATAGGCGCGCTCATACTTGGAATAATGATATTCGGATCCGTTCTCATGCTTGTCGGAGGATTTAGGAGGAGCGGGATGATGCCTGGCACCTTCGAGTCAAGCGAGCCAAAGCTCATAGTGGACAACACGGGAATGGAGCACGCGCCGTTCTTCGACGGCACTGGTGCAAGAGCCGGTCACCTTTTTGGCGATGTGAAACACGACCCGCTGCAGAGCGGCGGCCTTGGCACTCCGGCGCATCTTAGGGTCGAAAGCGGGCTCATACACAAGGCGAACAATGGAGTACTGTTCATAGACGAGATAGCAGACATAGAGCCCAGGTCGCAGCAGGAGCTCCTTACCGCGATGCAGGAGAAGAAATATTCAATAACAGGACAGAGCGAGATGAGCTCCGGGGCGCTTGTTAGGACCGAGCCGGTTCCGTGCGACTTCCTCCTCGTAGCGGCTGGAAACCTGCAGGACATATCAAAGATGCATCCTGCGCTTCGATCAAGGATACGCGGATACGGATATGAAGTTTATATGGAGTCTTCGATGCCGGACACCGAGGCAAACCGGGAGAAGCTTGTGAGGTTCATAACGCAGGAGGTAAAGAAGGACGGGAAGATACCTCCGTTCGACTTCGATGCATGCATGGAGATCATAGACGAGGCAAAGAGAAGGAGCGGAAGGCATGACAAGCTCACGCTCATCCTCAGGGAGCTTGGAGGAGTCGTGCGCGCGGCAGGAGACATGGCCGTTGAAAAGAAGAAGAAGGTGGTGACCAGAGATGACGTGCGCGATGCGCTCAAGGTAACTACGCCGATAGAAGCCCAGTACGTTGAGCAGTCGCTCGAATACAGGAAGGATTACAAGATATTCAAGACGTCTGGATTTGCGATAGGAAGAGTGAACGGCCTTGCGATAGTGGGCTCGTCGTACCTGTCCGCAGGCATGGTGCTTCCAATAGTTGCCGAGGTAACCCAGGCGAGTTCCAGGACAGAAGGAAAACTGATACCCACCGGAAAGCTTGGGAAGATAGCGCGGGAAGCTGTGAAGAACATAAGCGCAGTGATAAAAAGGCACATGAAAAGGGACATGGCAAGGTATGACATACACGTGCAGTTCCTGCAGACCTATGAAGGAGTCGAAGGGGACAGCGCGAGCATATCTGTAGCTGTTGCCGTGATGTCCGCACTTGAAGGGATACCAGTCAGCCAGGACATCGCGATGACCGGCTCGCTATCTGTTAGGGGAGACGTCCTTCCAGTCGGAGGGATAACCAACAAGGTCAGGGCGGCAATAGAGGCAGGGATGAAGCAGGTGATCGTTCCTGAGAGCAACGCAAAGGATATTTACATAAACAAGAAGGAGCTTGGCAGGATAAAGGTCATTCCTGTAAAGAACATCGCAGAGGTCCTGCATTTTGCCCTGAAGAAGAGCGAGAGGAGGGATGAGATGGTGGAGAAGCTCAGGAAGTACATAACAAGTGATTTCCGCGAGCGAAACCCGCTTGCCCTTGAAGAGATAGAGGCGGGAGAATGAGCGAGCCTTCGGCAAAGGAGAAGATAGAGGTCCTGGGCAAGGACATAGTAAAGAGCATAAAGGGAGGCAAGAGCCCAAAGTTCGTGACGCTCGCAAGGACAAGATCAAACATACAGTACGACCCGAAGATAGGATACCTAAAGCTTGGAAAGGCAAAGGAGGAGAGGGACTTCATAAACGTGGGGCAGTCGAAGAGGTTCATGCAGACGATAGCGATAGCGGCCAAGTGCCACAAGTTCGTCAAGGAGAACCTGCACACCACGATAAGGGGTCTCTTCTACCAGCTCAAGTACTCGCTTGGGGAGGACGTGGATGAGAACATATTCAACGAGCAGGCCGAATCCAACCCGCTCATAGAGGACCTTGAGGTCAACCTCGGAACCACGCGTGAGTATCTCAACCTAAATGCAAACAGGAAGGGAGTGCTTGCAGGAAACATGAAGGTGCTTGACAATTTCGGTGATGAGAAGGTAGTGATAGACTGCGCAAAGCAGGGAAGGAGCGGCTGGGCGATACCAAGCGACGTGGACAACGACATAAAGTTCGTTGAGATAAAGGCCAAGTACGTCATAGTCGTCGAGAAGGACGCCCTGTGGCAGAGGCTAAATGAGGACGGCTTTTGGAAGAAGGAGAATGCGATACTAATAACTCCGCAGGGTCAGGCGGCGCGTGGGACAAGGAGGCTCATACGCAAGCTTGCTGACGAGGGACTTCCGATATACGTATTTACGGACTCGGATGCGTGGGGATGGTACATCTACTGGACCATAAAGACAGGGAGCATAAATCTCGCCTACATAGGCGGCGCCGTAGCCACTCCAGAGGCAAGGTTCATAGGCGTTACGATGTCCGACCTTGACAAGTACGAGTTCCTTAACAAGCTCACGATGAATGCGAGCGAGGTCGACCTGAAGAGGGCGCAGGAGATGCTCAATTATGAATGGATAAAGAACAGCAAGCCATGGGTTGTGGAACTTGAAAGGATGATAAAGTCTAAGAAGAAGCTTGAGCAGGACGCGCTGCAGGGACCGCGTCTCACATTCGTTGGCGACTACATAAGGGACAAGATAAAGAACAAGGACTTCCTGCCTTGACCAATCAGATACCTTTTAATATCACCAAAGCAGCCATATCATTGGGGATTACATGAATAGACCAATGAACGTAGGACGTGGCAAATTTACAGACCTCACACTTGCACTGCACAGGACAAGACTTTTGCTATCCGACTTTGACGGATCGATAGTCCCTAATCATCTGAAGAAATATACGGACGACCAAAAGGTGCTCGAAGCGGCAAACATTGCAAGGTGCCTTTATCCAACTCCGTTCAAGTTTGTAACCATGACCGGAGGCAGCCTCGAGAGGCTGATGCCATGGGCAGAGATGAGCAACGCGCCGGTTTTCGCTGAGAATGCCGGAGTGGTATTCAATCCTCGCGACAAGAGCGGAAAGATAACGATACTGATGGGCAAGGAGGAAGCAGACTTCATAATAAAGTTTGTCTCTCCGAAGATAGAGCATGAACTTGAAAGGAGCTACCCCGGCTATGGAAAGTCCAGCAATAAGATAACGATGTCCACGTATTTCAAGCCGGAAAACGTGCCGATAGAGGAGTTCAGGGACCATGTTTTGAGCTTCCTCTCAAGGGAGCTTGATGCAAAGCAGTATTCCAGGATATTTGTCACGTACGGCAAGACGCTTATAGACGTGAACCATGTAGGTGCGGACAAGTCAAGGGCAATCAAATTTGCATCAGAATTGTTCAGGACCGAGGTTGATGGCATGACGGCGTACGGAGACGGCGACAATGACAGGCCGGCATTTGATGCCCTGATAAGGGGACAGGGCACGGTGATAATACCTGCAAATCACGACGAGGAGGTTGGGAGATGGGCCGAGAATCAAAAGAACCATTCACGTGTAACAAAACACCATCTTGAATCAACTGAATGCTTCATAGACATACTCAGGCAGTTTTATGACAAGCTAGATTAACGTGAATCGCTGCTGGGACAGATGTCCTTTAAAGCACACCTGAAGCACTCTTTTTTCCTTGCGCCGCACGTATCGCGCCCCAATTCGATTAAGAGATTCGACGCCCTGCCCCACTCCTTTTGTGGTATTATCCTAAGAAGATCCTGCTCGACCTTGTTTGCATCGTCGTGCCTTGAAAGCCCCAGCCTTCTCGAGACCCTGCCTGCGTGTGTATCGACGGCTATCCCCTCATCTATGTTGTATCCTTCGTTCAGTATCACGTTTCCGACTTTTCTTCCGACACCAGGCAATTCCATCAGCTCACTAAGATGCCTTGGCACCTCTCCTGAGAACCTGCTTATTATGATCCTTGAAGAATTCTTGATGTTTTTTGCCTTGGTCTTGTAGAAGTTGACGCTCTTTAGGTATGATTCAAGCGTGCGCAGGTCTGCATTGGCATAGTCCTCAAAGCTCCTGAACCTGCTAAAGAGCATTGGAGTGACCTTGTTTACCTGCGCGTCCGTAGACTGGGGAGAGAGAAGGACTGCAACGAAGAGTTCGCACATATTGATGTGGGAGAGCTGCGTCCTTGGCCGGTAACCATATCTCTTCGAGAGCCTTCGCAGGACTTCAGCTATGTATTTATCCTTAGAGGCCATATAGCTAATCTGAAGTCTAGATTAAAATGTGTTGCCATGAATAGGAGCCCTGCCGTTGCCGGAATTTTCTATCCGAAGAATAAGGATGTCTTGAAAAGGGACGTTGGCAGGTTCATCTCTGAGGCGAAGGTGAGCGATGAAGTTTCAAGCGCAGTCTCATACGTTGCTCCTCACGCCGGATATAAATATTCAGGAGCGGTTGCTGGGTTTACTTACAAGGCACTTGGAATGAACGGCGCGCTTGGCAGGGTTGATACCTTTGTGATCATAGGCCCGAACCATACGGGCATGGGCTATCCGGTCTCGATTTCCGGCGCTGACTGGGACATGCCGTTTGGAATCGTTAAAAATGACATTGAGCTTTCAGGGGAGATAGCTTCGCATGACGGCATGGCAATCGACGAGGATGCGCACACGATGGAGCATTCCATAGAAGTGCAGCTGCCATTCCTGCATGAGGTGGTTAGCAGCCCGCAGTGCTGTTTCATATGCATGGGAGACCAGTCGATCGAGTATTGCAGGATGCTGGAATCGGCGATATCCAAGAGTGCAAAGCGTATTGGAAGAAGGATAATCATCATTGCAAGCTCTGACATGAACCATTACGAATCGGCAGAAGAGGCGCGAAAGAAGGACCTTGCGGCGTTGGATGAGATTGCCGCGCTTAGGCCGGAAAAGTTCCATGAAAGCATAATCAAATCAGGAGACAGTGCGTGCGGATTTGGACCGATCACTGTGTCAGCAATGTTCGCAAAGGTCAATGGCGCCAAGTCCGGAAGAGTATTGAAGTATTCAAATTCCGGAGACATCACCGGGGACTATGAATCCGTAGTGGCCTATCCGAGCATCGCATTCGTGTAAGGATCAGGCAAGCTTGCTTATCATTTTCCGATACTTCTCTATCATGAGATCTTCGGTGAACCTGGCGTGTATTTTTGCCGATGCCCTTGCGCCTGCTGCCCTGAGCTCCTTGCTCTCGTAAAGAGCGATTATCTTCCTCCTAAGCTCCTCAACATTGTGCGGGTCGAATGATGCTATGCGGCCGAGCCCTTCCCCTTTAAGGTCATCGACGTAGGCATTGGAGGATAATATCATTGGCAATGAGTGCGCCGCAGCTTCAAGTATTGTCAGGCTGAATCCTTCCCAGAACGAAGGCAGTACAAATAGGCTGGATATGTCGTAGGTGGTACTTACATCATCATCCTTTGCCCCTCCGCCAAATATTATCCTTTTGTCGCCTTCGGCAAGTTTGCGATAGTTTTGGAGGGATGGTCCGTCACCTACGAGAAGCAAGCGCAGATTATCTCCCAAGGCTCCTTTGAATGCCCGTATCAGGGTGCTGACGTTCTTTTGCCTGTCGAACATCCTGCCGATGTACAGGATCACGAAGTCTCCTGGCTTTATCGCATATTTTTCCCTTAGGGCAGATATCTTTTTTGGATTCTTCTCTACTTTTATGTCAAGCCCGTTCTGTATCAGCGCCACCTTGTCGGTGAAATCGCACATCCTGCCGAGCTGGTCGTGGTTTAAAGCCACATTAATGTCATAGAAATTGAAGAACTTGCCCTTCTTTCCAGCAACGCTAAGAGAGTCTAGCCCTGTGCCAACAGTAAGAGGAATCCCTTCCTTCGAGAAATAGCTATTTATTCCGGTAGATACGCTTCCGTGGTCTATGTAGATTGCCTTGAACTTCAAGCCCCTCTTCCTTAGGAATGAGAGGAGGTTTATGTCCTGTATCGAATTTGATATGATTACATCTGGTGAAATCTCCCTCACCTTCCTGAATATGCTCTCCTTTTCAAGATCGGACATCCTGCTGACCACGAAGAGATTGTACGCAAGCCTTGGCAGCCACATCTCGCTAAGCCTGCTCCTTCTAATAGAGAGCCCCATGCGCTTGCTTCGCTCTATGAATATGGGATTCTTCATGCCCTTTGAGTATGCGGTCTCGTATCCAAGGTAATAGGTCTTGAAGGCATCGCCTAGCTTCTTGTTTAGCACGGCAGCCATCCTTGCCTGGCCACCGAAGGCATTGAATTTTGAGCCCAGATCTATAATCAATACTTTTGTAGGCATCTTCACTTACCCTTTCTAGAACCCATATATCCAAGAATCAATCCCTTAACCTTAGTCACATGCATCGCCGATGGCATGCTTATTGCGTGCTTGGGATAGAATCCGAATATTCCGTGCCTTAGGTGGTCACCGCTTTTTGCTCCTTCGGGCTTCATGAAGTTGCTCGATGGAGAATAATTGAAGAGATCAAGAGTATATCCCTTTGCGGCCTCTATGAATAGGTCTGGGACTATGAACTTGTCCGTCTTTCCATAATATGAATGCCCATCAATTATATCAACTATGAGCGGATTGCCGTCCTCTGTCTTGAGCTTCTTGAGATCGCTTATCAGTCGTGCCTTGACCTTTGCCTTTTCTTTGGCGCTCACCGTGGGATTCGAGAAGCGGGAATCATTTATCCAAATGGTAGATACTGGCTCATTTGCAATCGCTGCAAATGCAACAGTCTTTGACATATCAAGGTCGAACAAGTGCATCCTAACGTATTCGCCTGATCCGGATCCCGAAAATGCAGAACCGAGCACCTTGAACGTGGCGCTCTTTACCTGGTGCGGCATCTTGTCGTAGACTCTTCTTAGTTTTGTCTTTAGGAGCTTCTCCCTCACGCCGTAAGAGAGGCTCTTGCCGCCTCTGTTTAGAGACTTAAGGAACGATTCTTTGAAGTGCTCATAGCCGTGATTTACCATCCATGAGTTTATCAGGAATTTTGACTTTATAGGCTGCATGCCGTGGTCCGATACGAGCACCATCATTGCGCCTTCAGACTCCGCCTTCTTTGCAATCTTGTTAACGAATGCGCCAATCTCTCTGTATATTGGCAGCACGTAGCTGTTGCGCTTTTTGTTGCCCATTGCAAAATGCTGCAGCCTGTCCGTCTCTGTGAAGCAGACATATACGAATGAATAATCGTGCTTTGACATCATATCCTCGGCTATCGAAACGCGGGTCCTTACGCTCTTTACAAATATGCCGACTGCAGTCTCAAGGCTCATCTTTCCTGCCTTGATCTCCGGCTCTATGTCAGGTTCTCCCTTGAAGTTGTATTTCTTCATCAATCGTTCAAGTTCCGGGCTGTTAGTCTTTGCAGGGAGAGGAAAACCGGTTAGGACATCTATGTTGTCATATTCAGGAAGGCGTATGTCAGTTGCAGGAGTTATCACAAGGCACCTGTTTCCGGATTCGGCTATCTGCCTCCAGAAAGGATATACCTCTGTAGAATCATAGTAAACGATGTCCGGGGTATAATCCTTTTTCATCATGAAGAAATCGGGAACTCCGTGTTCGCCGGGTTTTAGCCCAGTATATATGCTGGGCCATGCAGGACCGGTCATTGGGGGAAGTGTTGATTCCATGTCCATCAAAGTCCCTTCTTTGAGCATCTTGTTGAAGGTCTCCATCCCCTTCTCGTTGCGCAGCTCCTTGAGTATCCACAGCGGAACGGAGTCCATGCCTATCATATATACCTTCTTCATGCGTCTACCTCTTTCCTACAGAATTTATTATCCCTATTCCTGAGAACTTGTCTCCCTGATAAATAACGAACCTGCCAAGCTCCCTTGATGAAGTGAATGGTTCTGCTGGAATATCTCTGTCCAATTTTATATCGACAATTGCGGCATTGAGCTGCTGCGCACTCCTTGGACCAATTTCAAAACCGGTAGTGGTGTCTATTAGCTTGTTTATGCCGACTTTTCCAGAGAGCTCGATGCCATTGAACTTTATCCTTACTTGGCCTTTGATCTTCTTTACTATGAAGACAAGCGCGCCTATGTTTCTGGTGTTTTTTGCGCCTTTGAAGGCCGCATCGTACACTACGCTTCCTTTCGAATCACCCGTTACCTGCCTGGCAAGTTTTATTGCAACATTTTCAGATACATTTGCTGTCTTCTTCTTGACCCCTTTGACGAAAAGCGCAGCCACTTTTGAATTAAAATTTATAGGGAGAACTTTTATCTTGCCGCCGACCTTTATTGTTCCACTTGCTACGCTACCTATGAGAAGCGAGTCTTGCTCGTGGGGCATGCTTCCCTGAAGTATTACGCGCATGTTTCCATCAGAAGAATCACCAGCCTTCTTCTTTGCCATTTCACGCATTAGTTCTAGGAGAGGTTTTCCTTTGTACCAGTGCATATTTGGGGATTTCTTTGATAGATTCTCAGACCCATACGCAGATATTGGCACGAAATGCACCGATCTACTCTCGACACCTATCTTTTCAAGAAATTCGCTCAGCTCCTTTCGTATTCTTTCGAATCTGTCCTTGCTATAACCAACAGTGTCCATTTTATTAACAGCAACTATGAGCTTGTCTATGCCCAGCATCCTAGAAAGATAGATGTGCCTTTTGGTCTGTGGCCTTATCCCTTCATCCTTATTTGCAGATACTATAAGAAGGGCGAATTTTGCGTATGAAGCTCCGCTTATCATGTTCTTTATCAGCTCCTCGTGGCCAGGGACATCTATGAATTCGAAAGCTGAGTCACGATATTTTACTTGTGCTCTTGATGTGTCTATAGTAAGGCCGCCCTTGCGCTCTTCTGAGAAGCTGTCAAGTATGAATCCTGGTTCGAATTTTCTCCCGAGTTTCTTACTCTGACTCTTTGCTTCTGCAATGCGCTCTTCGGATACAGATCTGGTAGTTATGAGCATGCTTCCTATTAAGGTGGACTTGCCATGGTCTTTATGACCTAGAAGAGTTACTCTATTTATTATCATAGACCTTCACATGTAGCCAAGTGCCCTTAATTTCTGCATTACGTATTCTTTTTCTTTATCTTGATCTCGCCCGGATCTCTCTTCTATTCCAGTAGTCTCAAGCTCCTTTATTATGTCGTCTACGTTCCTAGCACCAGACTTGATAGCAGTAGTGCAGTGGGTGCAACCAAGGCTCCTGTACCTTAAGCCGTTCCTTGAGAAGTAAAGCGGATTGATTGGCACCTTGTTCTTCTTTATGTACTGCCAGATGTCTATCTCGTTGAAATCGAGCAGCGGGTGTATCCTTACGTGACCTTTGGAGTCAAGGCTTGACGAGTAATCATTCCACATCTCTGCAGGTTGATTCTTGTAGTTCCACTTGAAGTTCCTGTCCCTCGGGGAGACGTATCTCTCTTTGGCGCGTATTCCATGCTCATCCCTCCTTATAGAGACTATAAGCGCATCAAAACCATACTTCTCCATTACTTTCTTAAGTGCTATTGACTTGTTTGCTCCGCAACAGGCGGCTCCGGATAGATCAGGCTTGACTTCGCTATCTACAACCATAAGGTCAAGCTTCCACTTCCTTGCAAGATCCTCCCTGAATTTGTACGTCTCTGGAAAATCAATGCCGTTGTCAATATGGATGACAGGAAATGGCACCTTGCCAAGAAACGCCTTTCTTGCTATCGCAAGCATTGTGGTGCTGTCCTTTCCCATGCTCCATAGAGCTGCGACGTTCTTGAACTTTGATTTTGCCTCCCTTATTACGAATATGCTCCTTTCTTCCAGCTCGTTTATATCTTGTTTTATCATGCAATCACTTGTTCAGATTAAGAAGCCCCTTTAGGTATATGGTTGCGCCTCTGAGCTTCTTTCCGTCCTTCTTTATCAACGGTACCTTGTATATCTGCTTTGACTTTCCGTCATAGAGCGCCACGTATGAATCTCTTAGGTCGTCAAGCTTCCTTAGCTTGTTCTCCCTTTCAAAGACCACCTTATAATACTTTATACCGCTTCCCTTAAGAGACTTGGAGAACTTTTCCCAGTTCTTAGCCTGCGGGTCATTCCAGAGCTCTTCGACTACTTCCTTGATCTTTCCTGATGCCATAATATCACTCCAAGTATCCAAGAGCCTTGAGCTTGCTGACCACCGCACCTGCCTCCTTGTTTCCCTTCTGCTTTGCTGTGGTTATGTCTGCGAACGTCTCCCTGAGTATGTAAGTCGCATAATCTGATACCGAGGAGAATCCTGTGTCCTCTATCCTATCCTGCAGCTTCTCGAAGAGCTTCGTAGGTATGGTTATCGTTGTGTACTTCCTCTTTTCTCCCTGTTTTTTCATAGCCTCACGTGTATTGTAATGTTATAACATTATGCAACAAGATATATAAGGCCTCCTGTGCGCTTCGGGAAGGCGTTTTTGTAGTTATAAAAAGGTATAAATAGGCTGTTTGGGTATTATCGTTGTAATTGGTGCTAGGTTGAAGATACTGCAGATGGATGTTAACAACATAACGTATGAGCCAATAGCCCCGGAGGCAAGCATCTATGAGGATGCAAGGAAAGAGAAGGTCTCCCTGGACAACGTGCTCGTTATATTTGTTAGCGTGGAAAAGGGAGATACGCTCCTTACTGCAGAGCACGCCGCAAAGGAAACAGACGAATTCATGAAGAAGCTCGCAAGGAGCACTGTACTTGTATATCCATTCGCACATCTAAGCAACAACCTTGAGGCGCCAAATGAAGCAATGAAGGTGCTTAGCCACTTGTGCAAGAGCATCTCTAAGGATTACGAGGTTAAAAGGGCCCCGTTTGGATGGACCAAGAAGATGAGCGTCGACGTGAAAGGGCACCCTCTTGCAGAGCAGTCGAGAAGCTATAGCGCAGACGAACCGCAGAAGGTATACAAGAAGGTAAAGCCTGTTGAGGTAAACACCGCAATAGTGCGAAAGAGCGACTGGTCAGGGCTCCCTGATGCAGACCACAGGAGCATCGGAGAGAAACTTGACCTTTTTAGCTTCCAGGAGGTGTCCCCGTCAATGGTCTATTGGCACCCTAACGGAAGCATAGTCTACAGGAAGCTTGTTGACTTCATGCGGGAGCTTGAGGGCAAGTACGGTTTTGAGGAGACTAGCACTCCGGCGATATCTAACGTCGCATTATGGCATGTTAGCGGGCACTATGACCACTACAAGGATAACATGTTCATGTTTGAGAACGACATGGGGCATTTGGGCCTCAAGCCAATGAACTGCCCGTCCACAATACTCATATTCAAGTCGAAGAAATGGAGTTATAGGGAGCTGCCATTTCGCACGGCAACTTTTGACAGGCTTTATAGGAAGGAGGTAAGCGGCGCGCTCACGGGCTTATTCAGGGTGATGGAACTGACCCAGGACGACGGCCATATCTTCCTTGCGGAAGAGCAGCTGGAGGAGGAGGTGGAGAAATGCCTGCAGTTCGTAAAGGAGACCTATTCGACATTTGGAATGCGATTTGTAGCCAAGTTATCCACGATGCCAGACGACCACATGGGCGATGATGCATTGTGGGAGAGGGCAACTGGCCACCTTAAGTCCGCACTTGAGAAGACAGGCATGACGTATGAGATAAAGGAGAAGGAAGGGGCGTTCTACGGGCCGAAGATAGACTTTGATGTTTATGATTCAATGAACAGGGCATGGCAGTGCGCTACGCTTCAAATAGACTACCAGCAGCCGCTCAAGTTTGGTTTGGAGTACACTGGAGAAGATGGCAGGCAGCACACCCCGGTAATGATACACCGCGCAGTGCTTGGCTCGCTGGAGAGATTCACCGCGATACTTGTGGAGCACTTCAAGGGCAAGTTCCCAGTGTGGATTGCGCCGACGCAGGTTATTGTGCTATCCATATCAGAACAGGTCAGCGGTTATGCGGAGGAGGTATATAAGAGGCTCAAGGAGGGCGGATTCAGAGCTGCAGTAGACATATCAGGAAGGACATTGCAATACAAGATAAGGGATGCGAAGCTCAAGGAGATCCCTTACACGGTAATACTTGGAAAGAATGAGGCTGAAGCGAAAACAGTTTCAATAAGGATGCGCGATGGATCCCAGAAGAACGGAATGTCGCTTGATGAACTTGTGTCGCAGCTCAATGACGAGATAAAGGGGAGGAAACTCTAATTCAGGGCGGCTTTTTCTTAGATTATGAACTTGTTTAGGCGGACTAGGGTCTTTATCGCGACCTTCTTGCTATCTGGCCCATGATATCTCCTGTCTAGATACATTATAATCTTGGGCTCTATCTTTATGAAGAGCCCGCCTTCGTTCTTTATCATCTGCGCGCCGCTTGGGTCGAAGTAGTCTATATTGTCCCCTACTATCTTCTTTGTCCTTGCCGAATAGAGGTTGTCAATCTCATTGTCCGGCACAAAGCTGGCATCTCCGGCAAGCTGTATGCCAACCTGCAGCCCGCCGGATGCTTCAAGGGGCATAACTATGACTAGGGATACCTTCTTGTTCGACTTTATGTCCCGCACATGCCTGCTCCTTGATGAGGAGAGTATGTAGAAGTTGAATTTGTCATCGTGGGTGAAGTACACCGGCGTGCCCCATACGCCGTCCTTGCTCATTGTCGAGAGTACGGCTATTGGAGTGGAATTGAGGCACGAAATGACGTGCTTTGCAACCTCGAACTCTTCCGAGAACGCCATCCATCTACCACCAATCCATTAGGCGATCTTGCCCTGCTCCTTTGTGTAAAGGAGTATGTCATGGAACTTCCTTGTCAGGGGGTTTGCCTTTATTCCATACACCGCTTTTATGTTCTTCTGAAGCGCAAGCTCGACTAGCCTTTGGGTTATCACTCCGTCAAGCACAACCGCATAAACTCCGTTTGAGTAGTCCATCTCGGAGAGGAGTTCCCTTATTGGCATCTCCTTTATGACATTGCCTGCGGAATCGTAAAGCCTGCTTCTAAGAGTGCCTGATAGCTCGTCAAGACTGCTTGAGAGCTGGGCGAGAACCTGCGCCTGGAGCACCGGATCAGAAGTCTTCTCCTCCTTTCCAAGCTTTGATGCCGGCTCGTAGCTTACAGTATCAAGGCCCTTTGGCGATTCTGGCTCGTCTGCCGCAAGCTGGGATGCAAGCGATCCTGATGGCCTTGCAGGCTGAGGCTCTGTTACCCTAGGCGAAGACCTCTGCTCCGCTCTTGCGCTCTGGGTCTGCGCCTGTGCCGGAGCTGCAGTGGCTCTGTAGTTTGAGGACTGGCTGCTCCTTGCAGCCCCTCTCTCCTGGAACCTGCCTGCGTTAGGGCCTCCTCCGCTTGTTCCAAGACCCTTGTACTGGTCTACAGGAACGCGCGTCCTAAGCGCCTTTATTATCTCCTTTCTTGTGAGATCCTCAACCTCCTTGCCGTCAGGGGCCTTGGCTATGAAGTCCACCTCTGCCACATTGAGTATTGATCTTGCAATCATGTCGCCTCCGCGGTCTCCGTCCAGGAAGAGCGTTGCGTCCTTCTGGCTTATGAGGTCGACTATCGACTTTGGTATGTTGGCTGCTGCGCCTCCTACCGCTATGGCATTGTTTATGTCGTTCCTAAGCAGGTTGAGCACGTCAGCTCTTCCCTCAACGATTATTACTTCTTCAGAGGTTGCCACTCCTGGCCCGGCCGCAAGCTTCTCAGGACCGAATTCGGTTATGTCGCTTGCCTTGACATCGGCCTGGACCATCTCCGAGATCTCCTTGCTGTCCGGGATCTCTGTGTCAAGAAGCTTCTTGAGAAGCTCCTTTGCCCTTGTAAGTATCTTCCTCCTCTTGTCGGATCTTGTATCCTCCACCTTCTCTACGGAGAACTGCGCCTCGTAAGGCCCTACCCTGTCCACAGATTCCACTGCGGCTGCGAGTATGCATGTCTCTATCCTGTCGAGAGATGCGGGAAGATGCAGTCTTCCGAAGGTCTTGTTGGAGCTCTGCTGAACGTCTATCTCTATCCTTCCGATCTTTCCGTTCTTTTGCAGCTCCCTTAGGTCAAGCTCGTTTCCAAGCAGGCCTTCCGTCTGTCCAAAGACAGCGCCGATTATGTCCGGCTTGTCTACCACTCCGTCTATGTTGAACTTTGCCTCAACCATGTATTTTACTATTTCAAGATAAGTCTTTGCCATACTATCTCCATTTTGTTTGTTTTTTTTGTTTTTATTTTAGAAACAGGTCCTGGCATGCGCTCTGCCAAAAATGATATCCGCATACTGTCCATCTGTTGATCCGCTTAACTTGGGCAATCCTATTGGATTAGACCAAAGCACGGCCGTGACCATGTGCTCCGACGTTGATACTTTGATTAGTATGATATACCATTTCCTGCACCGTTTGCCATTACTTATTTCTAATATTATATTAGATAATAAGGTTAATAACTCTTATTATGGGGCTTGATTTTTGACGCTTTTTGCTTCTATATGCACCTGGAACGGGCACTTTTATGCGTCGGCATTGCGCAGCGCTTCCTTTATCAGGCGCTTGGTCCTGCCGTGCGCATATGGCAGCAGCACCGAATAGCTTTCGGCATGGTCCAAGACGTGTTGGCGCATCTCCTGCGCAGTGCGGGTGTCTGCGCGTACTATGTGGGGAAGATAAATGTCCTCTGCATGAAGGCGTTCAATAATCGCCTTTGCGCTGTGGTCCTTTGGATCCGGGAACCTTCCGGTGCCCTTTATCAGGCCGTAATAGTGCTTCTCCCCGGCCACATCTGTTGCAAAGGATACTGCGGCTTTGAGGAACCCCGTTACCTTCCTTCCGTATCTTCGCAGTCCCCTGCCTTCTGGTATCTTGTTTCTATAATCATTGATCCTGAGCAATGCCCCAGTGCTAGTAAGCAAATCATCCCATATGTGCTCATACATCTCTGAACGCGACATTATGTATCCGTCCGGCTGATTCTGCAGCGCTTTGAGTTGCTCCATGTCTGAATACTGTTTTACATATGAGTTATTTACAGGGACACCGTTTTTGATTTCGAAACTTGCACTCCTGCCGCCAGGAGAGACATTTCCACCATAAGCCACTAACCTTGTTTCCTTAAGCTTAGGCTCTTCATCCGGCTTTATCCTAGCTATATCCAATAGGGCTTGGGTTATCCTTGGCAGGTTCTCCATTGTTTTCCTGTTCTTGAACATGAATACCGACCATGTGACGCTTTTCCTGATTAATAAATGTTTAGGTGCATAATATCCTTGACGGGACGGGTGTTTAGTTGCGCAGGTATGTTAAGGGTGCAAGAAGCGAGCGCGAACTGCTAAATAAGTTCTATGAGCTTGGATACTCTGTAGTGCGCGCCGCAGGCTCAGGGGTCAATGCGCTGGGCCCGGATATAATAGCGATGAAGAAAGGCGCCTGCTTCTCCATAGAATGCAAGGCCTGGTCAAGAGGAAGCCTCTCTTTGGATCCGGACCAGTTCCTCAAGCTTGTCGAATGGGAGAGGAACACCGACGGACATACATTCGTGGCATGGAAGGTGGATTATAAGGGATGGTACTTCATAAGGCTTGATGAATTCAGCAAGGGAGAGAGCAACTATAATGTGACGCTAAAGAGGGTGCTTGAGATAAACAGGGACCTTAAGTCAGTATTATCAATATCAGACTCAAATTCTTCTGTATTTGCAAGTGCGCACGAAGAGGCTGGCCCGGTCAGTTCATCTCAACTTCAATAGGGCAGCTTGCCATATACCTGCTGTTTCCGTAGATGAACATGCTCGATGCTGTGATCATCGTGCTGTTTGATGCGCTGTAATTTAGGAACAGCGTAGGCTCTGATTTTGCTATGCCGATGCAATGCGCAGAGTTTGAAGTATTTAGGGATATCGCTCCGCCAAGGCCGGTGCTTGAGTAAGTGCATGTTGCATTTGCCTGGTTCACTATGAAGAAGTCTATGGTTGAGGCCTTCCTAGTGCGTGCCACCACTTGTATCAGTGAGGTAAAGCACGGGCTCTCGTTCTCATACTGGCTCTGGTTCGAGAACGTAGCCACTATGCCCACGCGCGAAGCGCTTTGGAATGTGGACTTGAAGGTCGAGAATGGCACTGGTGCTCCAATCATTGGACCTTTAATCAGAACGAAGGCGCCGGCTACTACAATTATTGCAACTGCTATGTAAAGATAAGGAATATTTGTTTTCTTTTCCTCGGCATTTTTCTTGCCTGCAGCTTCGGACTTGGCATTCTTTGCGGACTTTGGCTGGTTCTTCCTCTCTACCATATTATCAACCTAGAAACAGGGAGGCAAGGCAGGCGTTTGTGAACTGCTGGTTGCCGCTCTGGCTTAGCACAGTACCGTAGAACGAATACGCCGTAAGCGTATTCCTCGAGCTGTTTGTCAGTATTATCACAGGAACGCCCATTGCTATATAGTGGCCCAGGCACTCGTCTGTGGTCTGTATACCTGATCCTGCGGAGCAGGCCTGACCGTTGAAGGTTATCCTGCTCACGGTCTTTGACTGGCCCGCCAGTATTCCGGCGATCTTGTTTTCGCATGAGACAAGATACGTATTTGACGTGCCGTTTATCGCTATGGCTACGCTCTTTGCATTGCCTATCGCATATGCAGCATCAGAGAGAGAGGCACTTGAATTTGCAGACGCAGCTGCGGAGTACGACTCGTACACGTAGATCAGAAGCAGCAATATGACTATTCCAAAGAGTATCTTCCAGTTCTTGTTTGTAGAATGGCCGTGCCTTATCCTGCCATGCTTGTGAAGCCTCTTGTAAAGCAGGTATAGTGCAGCGAGGATCACAAGGCTGATAAGTATTGAGGGTATTATTGCAACCAGCGGTGCGTTTGCCGTCTCGCTGGCAAATGAATTGGATCCGAGTAGTACCGATGCAAATGGCACGCCTACGGATCTTGACACGGCGCTAAGTATCGGCTCTGAGTGCGGCGCGGACTTTATCTGGGAGTTGAGCCTTGATAGATTTGAGTATACCATATTTATGTTGGATGGCTTTGATGAGAGCTGGCTGTTAAGCGTTGCCTCCTGGAAGCTTAGCGCAACGACCTGCGCTCCGGGTGTCTTCGACTCCGATTCAAGGCTCAGCAGCATTGCGGTATTATTTTGCGATAGCCTGAGCGCGCCGTAATATGTGCCATTAAGCTGCAGGTAGAGCGTCTTAAGCGCGTTGTACTGCTTTGCAAGCGTTACATTGAGCGCTACAAGGTTTGCAGTGTTATATGAATTCTGCAGCAGCGAGTAGTTGGAATTGAGCGTGCTGAACTTTGTCGAGAGAGACGCATTAGCTATACTTAGAAGAAGCGATGACGCTCCTGAAGAGACAGAATTGTATCCTAGAAGGGTGGTATTTAATATGTGGTTCTTCTGCTGCAGCTTCTGCTTGTCAATTATCGCAAGGGCATACTTACCGCCGTTGTTTGATACCTGCTGGGCGATGCTTGATATCTGCGTGGAGGACATAGGAAGCGCATTGAGCCTATTTATGTAGCTCTGGATGTTGTTGAGTGCTGTATAATTGTAGGTTAGGAACTGACAGAATCCAAGCGCGGCGCAGAACCAGTTTGACGACTTTGGATTGAATGTGCCAGTGACCGCCCCGTAATTGGCGCATACGCCGTAGTTTGCGTTCTGTGGAGGCGGAAATACCGGATTCTGGTACATGTTCTGGGTTATCGTAGATATGTTGATGAAGGAGGATTGAAGGCGGACAAGTCCCTGCTGGGCTGTAGACGGACTCTTGAGCTGCGTGACTGCAGCATTGTAAGCATTAAGGTTGCTTATAAGGGCGGAATAATTGGCCTGGAGCATCTCTATGCCTGTCTGGAATGGGCTTCCGTAGCCCACGTTCGAGAGCACCTGACTGCATACCGGCACGGTCCTGCAGGACTCGCAGAAATTCGTTGACGTGCATGAAGCATTAGGCTGGTTGAGTCCTGTTTCGGTTATGCAGTCCAGAAGGGGCTTTGCTGACGACTGGTTATACGCATACATTGAATTTGAAAGATAGGTGCTGTTTATCTGTGACAGGCTGGATTGCACTATTGTGGATGTTATTATCGGGGCTATTGACGCAGTATTTAACACAAATGAGAATCCAGATGTGCTATTTAGCAGGAAGTATGGGGCATTGTTATAATATGCCAGCAGATATGTACCCCCGTTGTAGCTTATGTTGGTGTATGTAAGCGCGCTTTGCACCGATGATGATACGTTGAAGCTTGATAGGAATGTGGATAGAGGCGAGGCGCTTGCTATACCTATTGAAAGCAGAAGCATTACCGAGACAAAAGAGTACGCCTTTGCGCCCATCCAAAACACTCGTTATAAGATAGTTATTCAAGTTTATAAATATTTCTCTGCTTTTTGGTCTGATATCGGCACGATTGCAGTATTGAGACGAAGCGCAGCTAAAGGATGATGAAAAAGAAAGGAGAAGAAAGGAAAATGAAAAGAGAAAAGAAAAAGAAATCGTGAAGCCAAAAAGGCTTCACAATTCAACTAACCCGCGTAGTTGCCCTTTACTGCGTGGTTGCAGCCTGCAACAGGTCGTTTATGAACTGGTTTCCGGCCTGTACTGTCTGGTTTGCCGTGTATCCAGCCACAAGTATGCGGTTGTTTCCGTACTGCTGAACTACCACAGACGATGGTCCGAAGCTCGAGTTGAGCGCCGGCTGCTGTGCGAAGATCTGTGCTGCTACGGAGTTCACATACTTTGATCCTACTACGACCAATGTTGACGCGCTGTTCGCGTTGCTGTCAAGCACTACCAGAGGTGTGGTTGCAGTGTTCAGTGATACTGGCACTACTGCATGCGACACTGAAGGCGTTGCGCTCACATTTGCAAGACCAGTTACGGTGCATGCACTCGATGTTGCAGATCCACCAGAGCAGGTTGCGTTAACCGCAGACACTGTCAAGTTTGCAAAGCCAGGCACTGACTGTCCTACGCCCACTGGACCAACGGTCTTTGAGGCCGTTGTGCTGTTAACCAATGTTCCTGCAGGAGATACGACAAACTGCAGCGTGTCAACAGTTTTTGCATAGTTTACCACATCAGTTGATGGAGATATCGATGCAACCTTACTACCACGTTCAGTTACAAACCCAGCTGGGGCGTTGACACTGTGACCTTGTGATGAAATGTAGGTCATGTTGTTCTTCGTTCCAGTTGTAGATTCATTCAATTGGAAAGCCCAATTCTGAACTCCTCCATTTGTGCTGTTGTATATTCCGAATGATAGATTATCCATTGAGGATGTCACACTCGGTACGTTATACTCTGGCACGTTTACTGTAAAGTACTGCTGAACGCCAGTCATTACTGGATTTGTAGTTGATGCAACTGGTACTCCAAAACCTGAAACAGGGACTTGCCCATTCTGCTGGTTGTAGGTGAAGGTTGTTCCGGATGCCAAAACAGCAGTTTTGTAGTTCTTTCCACTCTGCTGATAGAGAACAACAGGTCCAACAGGTACGTAGCTCGCAATAACGTTTGACGTTGGAGTTACACTGTTATAACCTATCACCACGTTTGCTTCGAGGTATGGTACTGCCTGGCTGAAGTACATATTTGTTACGTTGTAGAAGCCAGTTGGCAAATACACCGTATTGGAAGATGCAGATGATCCTCCCAATGTAGCTACCTGCACAGACGAAGTCGTAAACCCACCACCGTTGGTCTGATATCCAGCTACAGTTACTGTAAGCGGATTGGATGGAGATATTACATTACCATTACCCACTGTAGAGTACAAAACAAGACTCAATGGTAGCGTGTTTGCACTAGTAGTTGACCCTAGAGTAAAAGTTGCAACGTTTGCAGGCAAGTTTAGCTTATTAGGAGTCAAATCGTAGGTTATAGTACTACCAACCTGTCCAGCATAGCTGAATGAATCAGGTATCTGGCTCGTTACAGTAAGCATTTGACCAGACTGCTGTGTCAAATTGCTTATTGAAGGGTTGGTGGGGCTTGTTGAGGTACCTAGGTTTGACAACGAAATACCCTGGTTTGACGATGATGCAGAGAAAGATATTGCATCAAAGTTATTTCCAAGAGTATCTCCCACAAAATTTATTTTGTATGTTGTAAAGTTAGGAGATACAAATGAAAAGCTCTGACCAGGAGTCAGTGTTGCTGGAGATTGGTTGTATATTACTATACTCTTCAATTGGTTTGGAAGGGTTCCAGTTGAAGTTCCATTTACCCAATAGAGATATGCCATCCATCCAGGAGCATTTGTCTGGTTAAATACCTGACCAGAAGTTATATTCATAGTATTTGAATATAGCTTTAACTTTGCCCACTTCTGGTATGCATACAAACCTGCGAAGGTCTGGTTGACCTTTACGTACAAGTTGTGCGTACCTACCTGGAACTTTGTCAGTGAACCTGGATTCAACTGGGTCACGTTCGTCAGGTTGCCTTTGTAGTAGACATCTACTGCAGCTGGAGAAATTCCATTTGCAGGCTGTCCCAAGTCTGTAAGGGATACTGAAAAGTTGTTGCTGGTTATGTTGTGGCCAACATATACTGTCTGCAGTGGGGTCAATGATGCAGCAAGCTGCAGTTTTCCTCCTACAGCTGCACTAGTTGAAGTTGGAGTTCCGGATGTATCTGAATTCTGGTAATTTAATACAGTCCAGTTCTGGCCTAGCAATTGTATAGCTGCATTATTTACCGTATTAGTTCCAGCATTTGCATTCAAACTAGTGCTTGAATAATATGGTTCTTGTATTGCCTTATTGAAGGTTATCTGATAAGCGCCGCCTACACCAAACACTGCAAATGTCTGTGAAGGAGTTGCTCCATTCTGTTGCTGGTCATAAACTGGAAATCCAGTAAGCCAGAGATTTTCTGTCTCTCCATTTGTACCCCAATTATTTAACAACGCCGATAGTTGTGTTGGAGTTATCTGCAAAAGGTTATCATACTTACTTGAACCGCTTGTTGCAGTGAAACCAGATGAGAATACCAAACCACCACCATTATTTGATGAAACAGTAGTTCCTGTTGGAACAGATACTGTTGCAAATGGTGAAGACGCTGGCGAAGATTGCGTTTGGTATGGATTATTCTTTGGGAATGCATAGGTAGTTGACGTCTGCGTATTCTTTGTGTACGAAGGCGCTCCAAGCAGTACTCCCTGGTTAAGCACTGATCCTATCAATGCTGTGAAGGAGTATGATCCTGCTGGTCCTGCAAAGCCCTTCTCACCGAACCAGACCTGCTGGTTTGTAAGTGTGCACGTAGGGGTCGTTACAACGCAGTTTACGTTGCTCAGTCCCGTCGGTGTTGCAGTTACGTTCTGGCTTGTGAAAGCTAGATTTCCGAGGACAGCGGCTATGTTAGCAGCTACGACTCCGTCGCTTGGTGCAGCCTGACTTCCGACTACGACCTGTACGGATGGAACTCCCGCATTGCTTATTATCGGGACGTTATTCCACGTCACTCCTCCTTGTCCTGCGAACGCAAGACCCATCAACAAACTTGCTGCAACGGCAGCTATTCTCTTTGCATTTATGGATTTCATTTCGATCCCTTTAGTATTTCTGGATATAGAGCTCGCGTAAGGTATTTAAAGGCTTCTTACACCCTTATCTTTTAATTTATATATTAAATGCAGATATACGTCATCCGCATAACATGGCTTCTTTTGAAGACGAAGTGCTTCGACGTAAGCCATATTTCCCAAAGATTCGGCAATTGCAGATGCCATTTGCATTTTTGCCCTTGGACTTTGCGATGCTCCTTTCTCCATGATATATTATTCGCAAAATCGGATTATAAACCTTTGCAGAGAATATAGAGTTGGTAATAAAGTCGAATAGAATAGATATAGGATTGATTATATGATGCCGAATGTTGATCCCAGGCAGCTCAAGAAGCTGATGGACAGTATGGGGATAAAGTCCTCCGAGATAAGGGCTGGAAGGGTGGTCATTGAAGGAGAGGGGATGGACATAGTTATAGAGAATCCCCAGGTCACAAGGATCGATGCAAAAGGTAATGTGAGCTTCCAGGTGAGCGGGGAGGTCAGGGAGGTGGAGAAGAATGCTGCAAAGGTAGAGATAGGCGAAGATGACGTTAAGCTCGTGATGCAGCAGGCAGGAGTCTCTGATGAGAGCCTTGCACGCTCAGCCCTTGAGGAGACCAATGGAGACATAGCTGAAGCGATATTGAAGCTTAAGGGCTAAAACAGCTTATTTTGTCATTAATTGGACCAATACCGGGCCTTTTTTCTGAAATCCTATATATAGTATATAATATAGGTAGAGTATACTGCGCCAAAAAGGTTAATTTTATACAAGATAGAGTATACGGCGCCTAAAAGTTACTTTTATACAAGAAATAGGTAGTATGGGTGGGCATTGGGCACTTAAGATGCCATTATTCACTAAAATTAAACTCCAGTTGCATTTAAGTTGGGATAAAATTTAACTGGAGTTGAATTTTGGCAGGTTGTTGGACGACACTGGCATTATTGCATACTACAGCTACTTCTCTACCTTGAAGAGATGGAGCATTGGTACCCCCTGCACGGACTTTACCTCTTCGGGGCGCACAAGTCCCGCGTCTATGAAGAGCTTCACGCTCCTCTCGCCGACCACGTTTGCTGAGTATACCGCATCGCTTATGGACGCAGCCGCAACGGCCTCGCTGACCAGCCTTCCCTTGTAGAAGCCGCCATACTGCTTGAGGTCCAGCACTATCTTGCCCTCGGTAAAGATCTTGCCCAGCAGCTCCTCGTCGCACATCGCTATCACTATGCCTTTGGGGGAGTCAAAGCTATTCATGTATATCAAGCGGGCCACCTATCCGTATTTGTAGAAGAGAACGAAGGTCGAAGAGTAGAGGAGCGCGTACCATAGCAGCCATACCGCGCCGTAGATGTTGTTTAGCAGGAAGGCGAATAGGCCCAGCACTAATAGGGATGAGGAGAATGCGGTCTCTGTCATCGTGGTCTTGAGCGTGTGCACTATCTTGTTCTTCATGTTGCTCTCCTCGCCCTTTGCCCATCCGGCGCGGGGATTGCTGTTTGTAGAGGCGGCTATGGCCGCCTTTGTCCTCACGAATGAGAGCGAGAAGTTGAGCATGAAGACCATGAAGCCCTTCCTCATCGACTTGAAGTGGATCTTTGTGAGGGCCATGGGGGCAAGGATGCTCATCACGAAGGTGCTTATCCCAAGTATCTCCATCGCTGTCGTTATGTATTTTGCCTGGACGAGCTCCCTGACCGTGACCTGCGAGGGCGAGACGGCAGAGAATATGATCAAAACTGACATGATGGTGAACATTATCAGTATGATCGAGACATAATTCATCCCTAGGCCGTGCGTAACATAGTCTATCTTTGACATGAGCGGCTGCTTCTTTATGCTTGGATCCTTCATCCGGTTCATGTAGTAGAGCATGAACTGCGTGTCGCCGTAATTGTATCTCCACTGCTGCTTGACCAGGTCGGTGAAGGTGGTTATGGGCTTGCCGTATGCGTAGACCTTGGGTAAGTATATGCTCGTGTAGTTGTGCATGTCGGACTCTAGGCTAAAGAAGGTGTCCTCTATTATGTACTCGGGAAAACCGCCTATCCTGTCAAGCGCCGATCTCCTTATGAGGCCGCAGGAGCCGGCAAATATCGCCGTGTTGTTGAGCGCCCTTGAAGGCTGCACGAAACTAAAGAAGAACGCATCGAAGAGGTCGACGGTGTCAGAGAAGAATGTTCCCTTGAAGTACCTCTTCTCCGTCTGTATGTATGAGAGCTTCTTGTCATCGAAGTACGGAAGGAGGTCCTCTAGGAAGGCAGTGTTTGTCAGGTATTCGTCGTAGTCGAAGAGCGCGATGTACTCCTCCTTTGAGTGCTTGAGCATGTTGTTGAGAGCGCCGGCCTTGAAGCCCTTGCGATCGTCCCTGTGCAGGTAAGTTATGCCCTCGCTTGCGGCAAAGCTGCTAAGTTCGTCCCTTATCTCCTGCCTTGTGGAGTCGTCCAGGAGGTAGAAGTGCAGCAGGGTCCCTGGGTACTTAAGGCTCCTGAGCCTTAGCATGTTCCTCTTGACGGTCTTTGCGTCCTCATTGTATACGGGCATCACCACTGCGACGCTTGGATGGCGCGCAAGGGGCTTGAGGTACCGCTTTATCCCCTCGAGATACTCGTTGTAGAAGGAGGACCTGTAGTATGAATAGGCTATGAAGATGTTGAAGAATCCCGATACCAGCGAGAGGGCTATGAAGAGCCCGGCAAGAGCGTAGTTGTATATGGTATGTGCCCCGAAGTAGATCAGATAGAGCGAGAAGACCAGTCCCGAGAGCGTGAGAAATACGAACAGGAGGACGACTAGGAGCCTCATTGTCGACTTCTTCAAAGTAGCAACCATTCAAATCAGACGCAATTCAATATAATTGACAAGTAGGTATTTATTACTTTTATCGTTTCAAACTCTTATTACTGCGCCGGGATGGCAGAATCCGGTATCGCGCCAGAAGACATGGCGAAACTCGAGATCTGGTGGCCTTCGGGCTTTTAGGGTTCAAATTGGGTTACGATACCTGCCCATGGAAATCCCTATCCCGGCGGATTTTTTATGTCTGCTTGGGAAAGGTTAGGGGTTGTAGAAGGATCGGATTATGGCAGCTTATTGGACTCGCCTACTGATAGACTGACTTCGCGCATCATAGTCCCAGTTATTCCCAGGATTGACGCACTGCAATGCATTTTGCTACTGAACACTTATTTAGAGTGCAAAAAAGTTATATACGAACTGGGAAGAGGCTAGAAACTATGGCTATTGGTCAGGATCCAGGACGAACTGCCAGCCTATGTGCGCCTCCAAGAACTCCTTGAAGATCTTGTTGTACTTTGGAAGACGCGCCTTTCCAATCCACGTTGACTTATCGGCAAAAGACTTTATCTCTGCTGAGGGCTCGAAATATGATACCGCGTTATTGCAGCTCAGGACGAACGGGGCATGGCCGTAGTACATGTCTATCCAGCTTGCTATTATGCTCCCGGTCCTGTGGTTTCCCTCTATGAAGAGCTGAGGATAGCCAAGTATTGCCACGTAAACTTCCGATGCAACCTTGAGCGGATGGGGTTCGCCCTTCATATGGCTATCATGCCATTTTACTATCGGCCTTATGTTTCGGTAGTACTTCTCCTCGTTTGCTGCGATTGCCTGCCTGTACTCCCTCCTTAGCGCCTTGCCATCGCCATAGTGTACGAATTCGTTGAGCCTGCAGATCTCCCTTATGCTATCTTGCGAGAAGGGCCTTACTCCGTCCCTTAGCAGCGCGTCAAGATGGCTGTATGCGACGATCATGCGCTCCTTAAGTTGGGAATTGAACGGGGCGTCCTTCTTACCGATGCTTCTCTTTGAAAGTTCAAATTCTATGCGCTGCCAGTCTCTTTGCACCTCTGAAAGGGACTGCTCTACTGCGACAAGATTGAGCCGTAATATCCTTCTCTCTTTTGGCATGCTACTTCGGATATATTGGCGCTATCCGTGATATAAATAGCTATTCCTGAGTCTTGGTTATCTCGCTTAGAAGTATTGTTGCGTAGCTCCCTGATGGGATCGCAAAGTCCATCTTTGCAGAGCCATCATGCGGGCCTTGCGAGAATGCGAGATTCTTTATCGGGGCAAGGAGCACGCGCCTTTGGCCCTTCATGCTCAGCTCAGGCATTGACTTTATCTTCATCTCCTCTGTGGCAAGCCCCATCTTCTCCATTGCCTCCCTCTCGTAGTCGTCTATCTCCTCGGGCTTGGTCTCATATCCTATGAGATTTGCGATTGCAAACTCTCCTCGCTTGCCCGCGCCGGATGCTTCGATGTCAGGGAAGCCGAAGAAGTCCTTCTTGCAGGTCCTGCCTGTCTTGAAGTCCTCCTCCTTTATCCTTGCCTCGAGGGCGATGTTGAAGACCATTGACTGGACCGAGTGTATGAACATTACAAGAAGTCCGCGTGGTATCTTTCTAAGGGCATTGGCGTAGTTGTCGTATCTTGAGAGGTACTCTATCACCATGCGCTCGTTGCCCAGGTTCCTTGGGAAGTAGTCCAGAGCGGCCTTGTAGTCCATCTCCTCCTTGAGCCTTGTCCTTGCGGCAACGGAATTCTGGTTTGTCTCAAACTGCGTGTCTGTCAGGAACTTCATGACCGCGCCCTCGAAGTCGCCCCTTATTATGCATGCGCCGATGTCGGCGTTGTTCATCCTTATCCCGAACCTCTGCCTGTCGAAGTAGTTTGGCATGCGTCCGCCTAGCTCCTCGATCACCTCTGCGGCCCTGTCAGGATCCTTGCATTCCCTTATCATGGTGGAGAACTCGTTGCCCAGGTTCTTGCCCAGCTCTATTCCCTTAGAGCTCTTCCAGGCTCCGTTTATCGATATGTCCTTTACCTTGGCCTGCATGAGCTGGAGCGGCTCTACGCCGTATAGGCTTGCTATCTGCACAGAGACCGAGAGCCGGTCCTTTGAGCCGAAGTATCCTATCGACTTCTTGCCCCTTCCGAACTTCTTCCCTATGGTTATTAGCGCGTGTATAGTGTCCCAGTCCCTTTTCTGCAGCACGAATCTGGTGAAGCTGCCCTCCTCCTCATTTACATCGCCGACATCGCTTGGGGAGTACTTCACGCCCTCCCTGAGCACCGTCCCGTTGGCCTCTATCTCCCTTACAATGAAGTCCTCTGGAGTGCTCTTTATCTTCCCGCCTGTGCCTTTCCCCCTTGACAACGTAAGCATTTAAAAAACCATTTATACTCTCTATTCTGTACGCTATATTATATAAGGGAGACTTTACCATATTAGGTTGCTGTGGTTTATTTGGATAGAGAACCTATAGTGGAACGGATAATACACAGGCTGGTAAGGAAGCATATTGCAGGCACCACTATGGAGTCTGCGCTAGATGCCGCAAAGGAACTAAACGACAGGAACCTCTCAGTCTCTCTTACCTTCCTAAGCGCCAATGCCACGGAGAAGGCAAAGGCAAAGTACATAACGACGACCTACAGCGAGCTGGTCAGGAGGGTGGCAAGGATGGGCATAAAGGCAGGGGTGCACGTCGGACTTGACCAGCTGGGCAGCGCGATAGGGACTGACTTTGCAATGGATAATTTCAGGGAGATATGGGGCGTTGGAAATAAGTACGGGGTCTTCCTATGGCTCGATGCCGACGGGCTTGCGGCCTCGGAACTCTCGGCGGTGCCCAAGATGGGCGGAGTCGGGCTTGTGGTGCGCCACGACAAGGCGCACGAGTATGCCAAGATAGGCGAGAAGGTGGGTCATGTCAAGCTCGCATTCCGCGACTATGCGCCAAAAGAGAAGAACGGCATAGTCAAGATGGCCGAGGCGGCAAGAAAGGGTCTGCAGGACCTTGTCCTTTGCGAGGTGCCTGATGGAGAGCTCTCCGGGATACTCAAGAGCAAGATAAAGTCCGATGTAGGGCTGGAGTTCGGCTATGGATACAGCGATAAGAAGATGGCTGCGGCGGTAAAGAGGGGAGCCAAGGTAAGCGTACTGGTGCCATTTGGCAAGGACTGGATAAAATACGCAATGAACAGCGCACCAGAAGGTTATATGAGATTTGTTGCTGGAAGATTACTCAAGGAGGGTGAACTGGATGACGCCTAAGAAGAACGCCAATCTTTTCAACTTGAAAAAGAGCGGGGACGGCAAGACCGTCTTCATGACCGGAGGAGGGGGAAGGATAGGCAGGAGCCTCTCGAGGGCGCTCATAAGAAACGGGTATACTGTAAGGGCCCTGTCGCACGACAAGGAGTTCATACATACAATGCCTGCTGGAGTGGTCCCTTACGTAGGAGATCTAAGCGACAAGAAGCTGCTAAACGATGCATGCCGCGGAGTCGACATAGTCTACCACCTGGCAGCCATAGTAAGCGAGTACAGGGAGAGCACAAAGACGCTGATGGATGTAAATGTTGGTGGCACAGAGAACGTGCTTGAGGCCTGCAGGAAGAACGGCGTGGGCCACTTCATATTCTCAAGCAGCCTTGACGTATATGGAAGGGTGCGGCAGGAAGTGCTCGAAGAGGAGTCCATGCTCAATCCTACGGACAAGTACGGATACAGCAAGGCGATGGCAGAGAGGAAGATACTGGAGTACGGCGACAAGATAGACTATACCATACTGCGCATGGCTACGATTTACGGCACCGGGTTCGAGAGCTCTTATTTCAAGCTCTTCAAGGCGATAAAGACCGGTAAGGCATACATAATAGGCGACGGGAAGAACAGCCTCTCAATGATAAACATAGAGGACGTGCTCAGCGCCATGCTGCTTGCTGCGGAGAGAAAGGCCAGCAACAGGAACGTCTACAATCTTAGCGACGGCGTCAAGTACACGCAGGAGGGCCTTATGAACCTGGCAGCGGATCTGCTCAAGGCGGAGAGGCCCACTAGGCACATAAGCCAGCTGGTGGTGAGCCTTGTGGCAAAGAGCAGGGGGCTGGATAGCGATGAGCTCAGGTTCCTTACAAGCAACAGGATAGTCGACATAGGAAAGGCGAAAAAGGAGCTCGGATTCGAGCCTAGCGTCGATATAAAGGACGGGGCAATAGACATGGTGAGGGACTTTTTGAGCCGAGGATAAGGTTATCTTTAGATTATATTCATGGTGTGTTTATGGCATTTAAGATAGGAAAGATCGAGAAGTACATATACGAAAGGCTCGAGGACAAAGGGGCGCTGATGTTCATGCTCGTAGACCCTGTGGACTACAAGACCCCGGATATTGCGATAAAGACCGCCAAGGAGGCTGCCGATGGCGGCGCGGACATGATACTTGTAGGGGGAAGCATAGGCGCGCAGGGAGAGCTCCTTGACTATGTTACAAAAGGGATAAAGGACGTCGTGGATTCGCCGGTAGTCCTCTTCCCTGGAAACATAGCCACGCTCACAAGCCACGCAGATGCGGTCTATTTCATGTCGTTGCTCAATGCGAGGGGAACGTACTGGATAACGCATGCGCAGATGCTCTCAGCTCCGATAGTCAGGCAGATGAAGATAGAGCCGCTTCCAGTAGGATACGTAGTGGTGGCACCTGGCGGGACGGTCGGATGGGTGGCTGATGTCAACCTCGTGCCTAGGGAGAAGGAGAAGATAGCCGCAGCGCTTGCTCTTGCAGGGGAATACCTTGGGAACAGGTTCATAATAACTGACGTCGGATCCAACCCGCAGATGATGGGTAGCGGACCGGTGCCGCCCAAGATGATAAGGGCGGTAAAGGACGCAATATCAGTCCCGTACATAGTCGCAGGAGGGATAAAGGACGTGGGCACTCTGAAGGCCACGATATCTGCAGGTGCAGACATAGTCCAGATAGGCACGGCGATAGAGCAGTCCTCCAAGGCAAGAAGGCAGGCCGAGCTCTTCTCAAGAATAGTAAAGGAGGAGGGCGCTAAGAAGCTTAAGAAGTCATGATGCCGATGCACGAAATCACGGCCCTCGAACTGGGGCTTGCGATAGGGGAGCTCAGGCCAAAGGTGGTCGGGAGTTATCTCAAGAAGTTCTACGACCTTGGAAACGAGTCCTTCAGGTTATCATTCCATAACGCCGAAGGGAACTTCGTAGTCTACTGCAAGCTTGGAGAGACTCTCAATGAGACCTCTTTTGTCGAGGAGTCCGGGATGGCGACCAACTTCGCTGTCGCTGTGAGAAAGAGGGTAGAGGACTCCAAGGTGGTCGGCTTTTATCAGCAGGGAGGTGACAGGATCGCGGTTCTGGAGGTGCAGGGAAGAGGGAGGCTGTGCAGGGTATTCATCGAGATGTTCGGAAAGGGAAATCTCATAGTCGCAGACGACGGCAACATGATAGAGATTGCCTACAAACTCATGTCCTATAAGGACAGGGAGATAAAGCCGCGAGTGCCTTATGTGCTCCCAAAGAGCAGCGCGATGCCGATAGACGGCATGGATGACCGCGCAGTCGAAGAGATGCTGGATAAGGTCTCAAGCTCTGGAAACCGGATGATAGCAGAGCTCTCCAGATACTTCAATGTCGGGCCAATATATCTCGAGGACATAATAGTCGGGGCAGGACTTGATCCCAAGGCCGTGCTTGCAGATGCGGATAAGGAAAGGCTCAAAGATGCCATACTCTCATTCATAGAGAAGATAGGCTCGCCGCAGCCCACTATCTACATTAAGGATGGAGTTATAGAGGATTATTCAGTGCTTGCACTGGCCAAGTATTCCGGGCTTGAAGCGCAGAAATGCGAAAGCATAAGCGAGATGCTAGATACGATCAGCGTCTCTGAGAGGATGAGCGTGAAGGACGACTCGGTGGTAAACAACACTGAGGAGGTCGATGCTGCAATAGCAAAGCAAAGAGAGCTCGTGCTGGAGTTCGAGAAGAACTCGGTTGACTATGCAAGGTATGGGAAGAAGATATTCGAGAGGATGGGAGAGATAAACGAGCTCATAATGAGGATACGGGAGAAGAGACGGACCACGGCCCAGGAGCTTCAGGCGGAGTTTCCGCACCTTAGGATAATTGAGCTAAGCTTAAAGGACAAGACAGTTACAATAGATGTTGATTGAATGGAGATAAGAATTACGATGCTGGGCACCTCGGGCTCCTCGCCAACCAAGAGCAGGTCGATGCCGGGACTTGCGCTGACGTACAACGGCGGAGTCTATCTCTTCGACTGTGGGGAGGCATCCCAGATGCAGATGATAAAGTACGGAATAAGCTTCTCTAAGATAAATGCGATATTCATAAGCCATGCGCACGGAGACCACATAATAGGAATAGCAGGCCTGATAAGGACAATGGCGATGAACAGGAGGAGCGCGGACCTTGACATATTCATACCCAAAGGCTACGAGAGCACGGTGAAGGCGCTCATCTCGTTCGACCGCGCACTGATGACATATAAGATAAATGTGCATGGGATAGGGACCGGGGTAATCTATCGCGGAAAGGGATTCTCTGTGCGATCATTCAGGCTCAATCACACCGTTACCTCTTACGGCTACGTGTTCAGGGAGGATGATAGGCATAGGTTCATAGTAGACAAGGCAAAAAGGCTGGGGGTAAAGGGCGAGATGTATTCGAAGCTGCAGAAGAACGGCGCGATTAGGATCGATGGGAGGAGGATAACGCTAGATAGCATTGCCAGAGTTCAGAAGGGAAAGGCATTTGTTTACGCTGGAGATTCTCGCCCGTCCAAAGCGACTATTGTAGCTGCAAGGGGAGCGGACCTACTCGTCCATGAGTCTTCGTATTCGGGCTCTGAGAGGCATCTTGCGATGGAGAGGAAGCATTCAACATCAGAGGAGGCCGCGCAGGTGGCAAAGAGCGCAGGCGTAAAGAGGCTGATACTAACCCACATAAGCGCAAGGCACAGCTCCGTTGATGATCTGGAGAGGCAGGCGCGCAGGATCTTCAAGAAGACCAACGTAGCACAGGACGGAGATATTATAATCCTTTAGAACAGATTAAATTTTGCGGGGGTATCGTCTAGTGGTAGGATGGCAGATTGACATTCTGCAGGCAGGAGTTCAATTCTCCTTACCCCCACTTGCTCTTACTGAATAATTCTGACGAGTACGAAGGAAAAGCTTGGTTTTGGTTTTATAAGGTTGGTAGACTTTCTAGTACAGCACTTTATAGATAATTACTTAAGTCGCCTTCTCTGACCCTTATTTAGATACCATACAACAAATATTATTACAACGATGGCAACTATAATCCATAGCACATAGGAGCCAGTTGGTGTGGCAGATGAATACGCCGGCACTGTTGTTTGCGCGGTAAGAGGCGGCGGAACTGTTGTCGAATTGGCTGATGCGGATGTTGGCTGCTGTACAGTATTTTGGAATAGACCTATTATTGGATCGTTTGTAATAGAGAATGCTACCAAGCATCTTGCAGCATTAACTGTGAATTTTGGTATGGGCTGCCAGGTGCCATTTTCTAGCTTGTAAGGAGCGATTTTCGAGGCCGAAATTGCACATGGATAAGCGAATGTGACGTTTGTCGAGACATTTGGAGCAGCTATGCTTATGTTAACTGCAACCACAGTTGCAAATCCCTGAGGAGGATTAGGCACATTATTTGTTACATTAGTTACGGTAACTTTGCCTTTGGAGCCGTTTCCTTGTGCAACTATCGTCAACAATAGCCCAACATTTGTTACATTTATATTTGTGGCGCTTGAATTTGAGAAGGTATTATTTGTGGTTATTGAGAATGGTATCGTTGTGGTTGAAGGTGCTGTTGTTTGGGGCACTGTAGTTTGAGGGACTGTCGTAGTGGTTTTGACGATAGTTGTGGTTAGAAATACGCCAGAACCGCCGCTTCCTTGCACGCAGTTGGAGCATGGTGGAGGGCTGCTTACGGTTATCAGGCCCGAAAGTATTGAATTGACCGTTCCGGATACGGCATTATCTGTCACGAAAACGTTCGCATTCAGGGTGTTACCTGCCTCGCCAGAAGGAAGAACATATGCAAAGCTGTTCGAGGTAGTAAGCATATTTGCGACGATTATGTTCGTGTCAGAATTATAGACTAGGAAATTGTAGGTGTATGGAAGGGAACCGCCTGTTTCGTATGCTGCGAATGTCACTGTCTGGCCGGTAGTATACGACTGCGCAGATGAAGGGGATATTGTTGGCGTCGAAAGCGCGGTATTTACCGTTATTGTTTGGCTCAGCACCGAATTGACGGTTACGGCCGTGCTTGCAGAGTCTTTCACAAACACATTTGCATTCAGGGTGTTTCCGCTGTTTCCGGTCACTTGGAATGTGAATGTATTTGAAGTTGCAATGTCTCCGGTCAGCAGATCGTTGAACACGATTACATTGGTGACCGAATTATAGACTAGGAAATTGATTGTGTAAGGAGTCGTACCTGCAGACCATCCGCTTGCCGTTAGTGTCTCCCACTGACCGGAGTCTATGGCAAGGGTATTGGAGATCAATAGGCTAGGCGTGCCGGTTAGCACAGAGTTGAAGCCTAATGGAGAGTATATCGAGTTTGCTATGCCATTGGTGGTTGCGCTGTCGCGTATAAGCACATTTGCCCGCAGGGTGTTACCAGCATACCAGGAAGGGAAGTAGAACGTTGCAGTTGGAGTCGCCCCGGTTACCAGAATTGAATTGACCACCGCGCCCGTAACTGAATTTGAGATAGTGAAAAGGGCATTGTAAGGAGAGGTGCCTCCTGGAGATACTGTGTTGACTGTAAAAGTGGAGTACTGGCCGGAGTCTACTAATGTGTTTGAAATTGAGAATGTCGGTGCAGAATTTAGAACGGAATTGAACCCTAACGGCACATATATCGAGTTTGCTATGCCATTGGTGGTTGCGCTGTCGCGTATAAGCACATTTGCCCGCAGGGTGTTACCAGCATACCAGGAAGGGAAGTAGAACGTTGCAGTTGGAGTCGCCCCGGTTACCAGAATTGAATTGACCACCGCGCCCGTAACTGAATTTGAGATAGTGAAAAGGGCATTGTAAGGAGAGGTGCCTCCTGGAGATACTGTGTTGACTGTAAAAGTGGAGTACTGGCCGGAGTCTACTAATGTGTTTGAAATTGAGAATGTCGGTGCAGAATTTAGAACGGAATTGAACCCTAACGGCACATATATCGAGTTTGCTATGGAGTTGGTCGTGGCGGAGTCTGTTATTACTACATTTACCTGGAGGGAGTTTCCTACCACCCAGGAAGGCAAGTAGAACAATTCTGCTGTTCCAGAGGATACGATAGCGCTTATCGAATTTATGGGCACCTTTGTTATGGAATTTGAAATTATTATGTTCTGAACGTAATTAGGCGCCCCGCCAGAAATAGTCGGTGTTATTAGGACATATTGCCCTGCATCGAGCATAGTATTTGATGGGGTTGCAAGTGTTGGGGTCTGCAGTGCGTTGTATGCTTTGTATGTTGAATAAACGGTGTTGGCAGGAGTATCGGAGGCCGAATCGGTTACCAGCACATTGACATCTATTGGACTGTTTGAAGGTTCATTCGCACCTACGAACCATGTCGCAGTAAATGTATTGGTTGATAGCGCTGAAGAGACTATAGTATTTACAATCAGACCCGGAGATATTGAGTTGACAACATTGACACTAAACGTATTTGTTGCAGCTGCTGTGCCCCCCGATACTGAGACGGTTATTGATTGCCATTGCCCTTGGTCCACTATCGCATTTGTTGGTAGGGTATTTGCGATTGTTAGGGTAGTGGCATTAACCAGAGGTACGCTCATTACAAATGCTAAGACAAACAGCAGTACAACAGGCAATAATCTGTCATTCATTCAAACATTCCTAAGTATAGAGTCCTATTTATGTAAAGATTAATAATTGTTTGGGAAAATCGGCTCAGATTAGATTGCCAGGCCGATATCTGTGGGGGGTAGGAATATCCAAATAAGATACTGCACACAGGAAAAGCATATAAGAAGGGATATGAAATATTTATCAATTGATTTGCTGGATTAGGATGTGATGAAATGGACGTGAAGCAGTCTGCATCGAAGGAGATAGAGTTCGACATCAGGAAGAAGCCCGCTGGAAGCGTGAATGGCACGATAAAGGACAAGGAGGAGAACTTAAACCGCTTCAGCTACGGCAAGGGATTCGAGATAGACGGCCCTTCTACGATAACTTTCGATGTCTACAACATGGAGCTTAGCGTTCCTGCGGAGTTCGTGGAGATAGAAGGAACCCTATCGATAATGCTTGACGGGTCAAGGTTCCTGGAGATAGCGGCGAACAAACTTGTCTCGGGAGTCAATACACTTGACATGGACCAGGTGATAGGCAAGGGACATAAGATATCGGCAGTGCTCAATTACACTAACGTCAAGGGGCTGGGCCACTACAACCTGCAGCTAAAGCTCCAGAACAGGTAAATCAGCGCGATTTTCTTGCGGCAAGAGCCCTTCTTCTAAGCAGTATCATCAAGACCAGCAGGGTATTTGCGACTATTATTACTGACGGATAGAGGGCGGTTACCAGACTAAATGAGCCCAGGGCAAAAAGGGAGAGGACAAAGCCAAGGCCGCTGAGAATGAACAGGCTGGTTGACTCCTCGAAAGGATTCTTGTAGGCCTTCGTGAGCGTAGGCACTAGGGCTATAAGGTCGACTATTGAGGATATGACGACGCCCCATAGGGAGTTCATTGTCACAACCCACAGGGCTATTCCAAACAGGGCAAGACCAAGGCAGAGCTTGTCAAGGCCAGTTATCCGCGTCTCTCCGCTGCGCATCGCTGCCGCTGCTATTATTATGTTGAGGATCCCTTGCGCGCCAAGAGTCCACGCGCCTGCCGCGCCTCCCTTTGATATTGACACAGAAAACGCTATGAATGTCAGTATGGCCCATATCAGCCACGAGAAAGCATGAGGCTTGATCCTCTTTCTTAGCATGTCCCTGAAATAAGGCAGATATCCCGATATTCCTAGGATTGTAGCCGCTATGCCTAACAGTATCTTGTAGTCTAATAACATATAGACATCCTTAAGAGCCGCAATTATTAAGGGCCGACATTAGACATTTGCATTCCCCTTATATAAATTATCACTACTTAGTAATCTGCTGGTTGCCTATGGACATTGGGATGATAGCTGAAGTGGCGCTTGCACTTGCCGGATTCTTCGTTGCGGCCGAATTCACCTCAAAAGGCGTCGAGAACTTTGAGCCGGTAATGGGCCAGGGAATGGCAGGGGGCGTTGTGCTTGGACTTCTGGGCGCGCTTCCGGAGACGGTCTTTGTGATAATCGCAACGCTCTCTTCATCTTACCAAGTGGCACTTGGATCTGCGCTAGGAGGCAACATAATACTCTTCACGCTTGGCATTGGGCTCATTGGGATAGCACATGCGTTGAAGTGGAAGAAGCCGATAGACATGAAGGATGATTACAAGATAGAGCTCTACTTCCTTTTCGCATCTACCGTGCTGCTTGTCGCGCTGATGTTCTACGGATCGCTGGACAAGGCATCCGGCAGCGTACTTATAGCCTTATATCTGGTTTACGTGGCATATAGATACGCCGTAGCGCGCTCAAAGGCGGATAAGCGCCTTACCAGGGACAGGAAAAGAAAGCTGCTTCTTGAAGGAGGAGCATGCATAACGGCAGGCCTGATCATCGTGCTTGCACTATCCAGCGTCTTCGTGAATGCCATATCCGGAATATCACATATGATAGGAGTATCTCCTCTGTGGCTTGCGCTTGTAATATCCCCACTGGCCGCGGATATAAACGAGAACATAAGCGCCAATAGGATAACCATGCGAAAAGTTGGCGGAGGATCGACTGCGATAGTGAGCTTCATAGGCGGCAAGCTTCAGAACAACACCGTGCTGCTCGGGCTTATAGGTATACTATCTGCAAGCAGCGTTGCTGTTGGAGGGGCCTTCTGGGATTTCATTGCAGTGATATTGGTCAACCTTCTCGCCATTGCGGTGATTCTGAGGGGAAGGCTTGATTACAGGGAGAGCATGCTACTTGTTATTGCATACCTGGTTGTGATTGCAGTAGCATTTATGGCAGGATGAGCGCCTGCATTATGGGCTGAAAATTAGACGTTATTCAGCCTTGCCTTTATCTCTTCGGTTGAGAGCTTTGTGCTCAATAGAGGTATCTTCTCTATCTGCGCTATCTTTATGGCAAGCTTGTCCATGTCCGCCACGTTCTGTATGACAACTATCCTTGGTTTTATCGGGGCGACCCTTATGACCACCATCGGAGACCTTCCGGTGCTGACCTGGTCGAATATGAAGGCGCGCTCGTTTGTAGGGCCGAAGAGCTTCGGATACTCGCTTGGGGAGATCTCAAGGATCACCCTTATGCTGTCTATAAGCGTATAGCCGAATATCTTGACGGTGTCAAGAAGGTTTGGGTTGGAGATTATCTTCGCGTCTATTATCCTTGCGAAGTCCGTTCCGCTTATGGGCGATGCGAAGTCGTGTATCAGGTAGAACGGATCCTTCTCCTGCGGCAGGTTGTACTTCTCCAGGTTCCTTACAACCTCTCCGCCCTTTGACCCATCTATGGCAAAGAGCGCTGCTACGAATCTCTTTATTATTCCTACGCCGGGGCTTGCCCTCCTGTTCCCCTCGTAGTCGCTTATTGTTGACGTTGATATCTTAAGGAATTTTGAGAGCTCGACCTGCGATATGCCAAAGAGCTCGCGCCACTTCTTCATTGTGCTTCCCGGGCTATCCGATAGGGTTATCTCTCCTGCAATCCTCTCCTGCAGCGTATCCATACCAATCATCTCTGCGTTAACTCTTTTAATACCTTACCCGCTGCGCCTTCTACTGCGCCTGCTGGACGCCGCTCGCCTTGGCAGCCTGGATTTTTCTGCTCTGGCTGGTCGTTGGATGTCTTGCTGCGCATCGCTTTTCTTTACGAATACAGAATAGAATATTATGAACAGACCTCCGAAGAATAGCAGCATTGCAATTGCGCCGTAAGCTGCATTTGATATGAACGTGCTATTTATCTGGGACTGGGGCTTTAGGACTGTGGAATAATATACAGTAATCGGACTGTTGCCGGTATTGTGGAATATCGCATAGTAGTTTCCGGCAGCAAGTATCGGAGACTGCAAGGTGTAGTGCACTAGCTGCGTCCCGTTTTGCATCTGATATGGGAATATCCCGTATGCGGAGTTATACGACATCTCCAATATGCCCGACCCGTTTGCAGATGTAGCAGGCCATAATGAACTTGAATTTATACTGGCCAAGGCATCCGCGAGACCTGACTCGTTCGTGAATGCAAAATTCACGGTGTTTCTATTGGTATAGTATGCCATGCCCAGCGCAGTGCTGTTAGGAAGCATGATAAGCACCGGTGTCGTATTCTGCGCAGGAAGCAGGGTCTGCTGCAGCGCGGACCCGGTTACGGCTTGCTGGAAGCTTAACGAACTCATGTAGACTATTATTATAGAAAATATGAATGCGAGTATGCCGATCTTTGTGAGATTCTCCATATGACCACAATTATATTCCACTAAATACATAAATTTATATAAGGCCGAAGCGGAATCATTCTTAGGGACGGGTATGGCAGACCTGATTAAAAGCGGCATAGACGGAATGGACTCGATGCTATTTGGCGGGTTCCCTAGGGAGAACCAGATAATGGTAGGCGGCGGACCGGGAGCAGGAAAGAGCCTCATAGCCTTCGAATACATATACCGTGGCGCGCTTGCCGGAGAGCCTGGAATGATATTCGCATTTGACGAAGAGCCAAAGAAGATAATAAGCAACGTAAAGGGGGCGTTTCCTAATTTCGAAAGACTGGACGGGCTTATAGATGAAGGACTGATAAAGATAGAGGGAAGGGACATACTGCAGGAGGCATTCAACAAGTATGAGCAGGCAGGCATGGAATTCGGCAGGATAGTTGCAGACATGGAAAAGAAGGTCATTGCAAGCGGCGCCAAGCGCGCGGTCGTCGATTCTTCGTCGGACTTCGAGCTTGTGATAAAGGACCCGATAATTTATAGGAGATCGATGTGGTCCCTTGCCGCGAATTTCAGGAGGCTTGGAGTCACCACAGTATTTACATCGGAGATACACAATCCGGACAGGAAGAAGCTAGTTTTCAAGCCAGAGCACTTCATATTCGATGGCATAATATTGATGTACCAGAATGGCGAGGACTCCAGGAGAATCCCTGCGCTTGAGATAATAAAGATGAGGGGCCATAAGCATAGCTTCTCTACTGCTCCTTACGAGATAACACCAAATGGATTCAAGATATACTCGCCGGAGACTATCGATGACCAATAGTTAAATACCTTGGTCGAATAATCTTATCAGTGATCTGCAGTGGTTCTAGAAAAGCAAGGCGATAGCCGGAGCGTCGCAGCTCCTTCGGAGCATAAGATGCGGCTCTATGTTCTGGCTGCAGTGGCGCTGGTGGTCTTGGCCATGGCATCCATACTTCTTGTTCCGTCTGGTGGCAGTGGGACGGCATCAAGATGCAACGGGCTCCTCTTCCAGCAGAGCAGGTACAGCTGCATAGAGTCGGTAGCGGCTTCTTCGCACAACGCGAGCATGTGCAGCAGCCTACCTCAAGCATACAGCAACTACTGCTACCTTGGGATAGCAAAAAACAGCTCGGACGTGTCCCTATGCGGAAAAATAAATTCAACTGACCTCAGCAACCAATGCTATGTTCAGATGGCAAACCGCACTGGCAATGCGCAGATATGCGGCATGGTGAATGGGAATGGCAGCTCTGAGTGTTTTTATATGATGGCGCTAAAGCAAGGCGATGGCAGGGCATGCTCATCTGTGATCGGGCAGGGAGGGCAGGCGCAGTGCAACGACACGATAATTTTCAACAGGGCGCTACAGACTAAAGATGCGGCCCTCTGCGCCAATATAACCAGCAATGACAACACGAGCATGAGCGATGGAATACTGCAGAATTCGAGCATTGGATCTTATGCGCAGCTCGGACTCAACATAAGCCAGTTCATCGACCTTGCAGTATTCTACAACCAGTCAATAGGGGCAAGGGACATATGCTATGCAAGCATGGCATACGAGTCTCTAAACAGATCATACTGTGGCAAGATAGAAAACAGCTACTTCAACGGCCTGTGCTACGGCGGGCTCAATCAAAACAAGACCTCGTCTGTGGGAAATGTCACGTCAAACTTTACCGCCCTATATGATACTTGCACTGGGACGCCTGAGCAGATTGACGCATGCAAGTATAGTTATATGTCGCTGGAGGCCCTGCAAACCGGTAATCTATCCATATGCAAAAGCATACCGCAGAATTATTCCACTACATGCTTCTATTACCTGGCTAAGAGATACAACAGTACAAGATATTGCGGATACATATCGAATTCTACGCTCAGCAGCGCGTGCATAGGAGATATCGAAGGGCTGTATCCAAACGTAAATACGAGTGGTTGAATTGCCCAGAGTAGTCTCATGCATAAAACACGGATCGCCAAAAGACCAGACCTATTTCATAATAGACACATCAGATGGATTTGCAGCAGAGGAAGCCCATGGGGACCTTCCTCTTGCGGTCGGAGACATCGTGGAAGAGACTGAATCTGGCGCGCTTGCACCTTCAAAGAAGGCATATGGGAAGGACGAGTTAAGGCTGGAGGCAAAAAAGAGCTCATCGTCGCTTATAAGGAAGGGAAAGTACATCACCGGTAATTCCGAAATCGACCAGATTACTTCTAGGATGAAGAGCAAGCTTGACGATATAGCAGAGCTCATAGTAAGGAAGATGATGCTCTGCGCGCCGATAGTTGTAAGGTTCCACAATGATGCAGACGGATCGGGAGGCGCATATGCGCTCTACCTGTCCGTGCGCGATTTTGCCTCGTCACATTCGCTTAAGACCAACTTCGTATGGCTTATGCAGCGCGGCGTCTCGTACTCCAGGCAGGATGCAGAGAACGACATACTGATAACGAACAACTATGAATGCATCGAAAAGCCCCTGCTTGTGATAATAGACTTCGGCACAAATCCAGAGAGCAACCAGGGCATAGGGGCGGTTAAGGACAGATTTGATATAGCATGGCTTGACCACCATCCGATTGTGCCGGACTTTGCAGGGTTGGAGCTGCCAGGTTATGCAAACACCTGGCAATTCGGCGGCGACTCGAACTACACCGCGGGATTGCTCACATCCGTAATGTGCAAGTCATTTTCAAAAGTGGACACCTCGGAGATGGAGGGAGCATCGCTCATAGGAGATTACAGCGATTATGCGACAGAGAAGGGCGCGGACATGTCTGCGCTTTTGGACTTTGTGACCAGTGATCTACAGGCGATATACGGACCTGGAAAGATGAACGTGACGCCGCAGGAGATAGACGCCATAGTGGCAGATAAGGAGAAGTCGCGCGAGCTACTCGAGTATGCGAACATGAGGATGGAGGAGGCGCTGGACAATGGGATCAAATCAATAAGGAAGTATTCGCTAAGAAGCGCCAATCTTGCGGTGCTTGATTTCGAGGATATACGCTCCGAGGACTCAAAGTACCCGCTTCCTGGAAGATACGCATCGAAGCTGCTTGACAGGCTTGACGAGAAGGGAATGAAGAGGACCGTGCTTGTAGTAAGCGTCGGATCTTACCTCCTGATGAGGATAGACAAGGATCTGTGCGCCGACTTTGACCTCACTAGGGCAATGGACGAGATGAAGAATAGATATCCGGATGAGATTGCAGGAGGAGGCGGGCATAGGTGCGCTGGAAGCATAAAGCTCAAATTCAAGGAGCTTGGCAGGCAGATGACAGCTTCACTTGTAGGAATAATAAGGGCAGAGTTGGGGCCCAAGGAGATCAGTGAGGATTAGGCTCCGTGGAACCAGAAGCCCTTATCGTTGTCCCCTTTTCCTTTCCCCTTTAGCCTGTCAATAAGCGATGGCTTCTTTGGCTTTTTGACGTGCCCATACTCCTTTGCGAGCTCGGGATGCGAATCGAGATAACGCTCCTGGAAAGCCCTGAACTTTTCATACTTGGACTCGCTAGTAGCCTTCTGGCGCTCCTGCCATTCTGGCTTGAGCTTCTTCCACTCTTCCCTGGAATAGCCATAGGGCGCATGCTCCCTTATAGTGGCGGGCTCGAACTGCGGCTTGTATATCTCCTCGAAATAGTCCACATCGCGCTCCTTGGCGTGCTCCTTGCTTGTCCTGATTCCCTCCTTGGCGAGAAAATCGATAAGCTCCTTGGTGCTTGTCTTCTCCTTCCTGTTCTGCGCTTCATGCGGATTGTAGGTTATTGTTATCCTGTTCTTGACGAATTCGACCTTCGCCTTGAGCACCGAATCCATTAGAAGAAGCCTGTATTGCAGCCTTGCCGAGTTCTCTATGCTTTTAAGATCGCCAGCACTTATGTCAAGGAAGACCACTTCCTTTATCATCTGGTAAGGGACCCGGTAAACCTTTCCGTTATACTCAACCTTGTCATTGTACTCCTTCTCCTCTGCCTTCAGATCCTTGATGAAGCCGTTCTCAGACGGCTCGTTGTCTCGCCTGTCCATCGGATACATCTTTTATGCTTAGCATCCCCCGCATTCGCAGCTGCCTGCAGATTCGGTCTTGCCGCAGCCGCACCCTGATTCGTTATTGCCGCATGCGCATCCGTCATCTTTTTGTTTATGCTGCTCCTCCTTTGCCACCCTCTTTATGGCGCTTGCTGATGCGAGGCTTGCCTTGACTGTGGCGGCGGGATAGGTCCTGCCGGTAATCTTAGACATCTCGCTGGCCGCGGCCTTGTTAACTGGCAAGGAGAAGAAATCGATCATGCCGCCATATGACTTCCTGTATGATTCTGTGGCCTCTATCTCCTTCACGTTCCTCACGTACTTGTCTCCGCCATAATCCCAGTCGCTATGCATGTTCTTCCATTCCTTCGAAGGTATTGCATACTGCCTTTGGATCTTGTCCCTGTACACCTCCGGGAAGACATTGAATGTACAGAAAGGAAGCACCCTGCCGTCCGGCATTGCGTAGTGTATGTCGCACTTCTCTACACGCTTTATATCATAAGTATATTCATCCTGGAAATGCATCATGCCCAGAAAGATCGACTTCATTTGGAACTTGCCCATTGTCGCAAAGTCATGGTTGAAGATGACAGACATGAGAAGTTTTCTGAAGTTGACCGACTTTGGCTGCTTTGACTCATCTATGTACTTCTTTATGCCGTAAAGGGCCTTGAGCGCTATCACCCTCCTATGCAGCTTCGACTTTCCCTCCATCTCGTTTATCGCGTCCTGCAGGTGTTCGAGCAGCCCTGCCGCGTCTACGAACCTTGTGAGTGGAACTATCTTTCCATCAGAATCCTGGAAGATATACGAACCTGCGCCGCATGCGAAATGTATTGATAGGTCATACTTGTACTCTCCAGATAGTGCCTCTATGAACTTATTGATGCCCCCCACATAAGGCACCGAGAACCAGTCCTCTTTTGTTATCACGCCGCCAGTCTGCTCCTCTATGAGCTTTATCGCGCCTGGAATGGATATCCTCTGCTTCTCCCTGAGCCTCGAGGGCATCCTGCCTACTAGGGATACCGGCTGGAAGTTTACTGCGCGCACTATATCGCTGTTGTTGAGGGCGAAGTTGATTATGTTTCCAAGTTCGTGGTCATTTATCGTTCTTATGACTGTCGGCACAAGCACTACTCCAAGATTGGCCTTCCTGCAGGCATCAAGAGTCGCTGGGACCTCCCAGTGGTTCTTCGGATTGGCTCTCTTCGAGACACCGTCATAGCTCATGTACAGGCAGCTTACTCCTGCGTGCCTAAGCTTTACAGCCTCTTCAGGATGCGCACCTAGATTTATCCCTGTAGTGTTTAATTGTATCTGGTCGAATCCGGCCTTCTTTGCCATGCCAACTATCTTCACCAGGTCCTCGCGCATGGTAGGCTCTCCGCCGGTTATCTGCAGGGCGTTTGCAGGGATGGGCTTTTGCGTCCTCAATACCGTGAATATCCTCTCTATCTCGTCCAGGGTAGGCTCATATATCGCCTCGCCTTCCTTTGCATAGAAGAAGCAGTACCAGCAGCTGAGGTGGCACCTGTTGGTTATGACCACATTGGCAAGGCCCGTGTGCGACTTGTGTCTCTCGCATATTCCGCAGTCGAATGGGCAGTTCTCCCCCTTGTTTATGTAATTTGGATTGTCGAATCCCCTTCCGTAATAATTGTAATTCTTCATCTTCACGTACATGTCATAGTCCTCCCAGTACTTCTCCACGGTCAGGCCGTGTTCCGGACAGTTCTTGCGTATCATGACGTTGTCTTCGTCCTTGTAGATGGTTCCGTCTATTATCAATTTGCACTCGGGGCATACCGTCTTTGTGCGCTCAAGGACCGGCATCTTCTCCATAGCTTCAAGAGTCCTATGATATGGTGCAAGTATGGGATTTGAAGAGTAGTCCTCCAGCTTCATTTCGACCCTTGGCGCAGTTGATGGCTTATCATCGCTTGTCATTTAAAATCCGCCTTGTTGTATTATAACTCTGTTTTAAAATTAACATATTTAAAGCTTCTTTACAAGATCTTTACCTTATTAAGGCAGATTTTTATCCCTTTAGACAAACGCATAACGGATTAGGTCATGCGATCAAACATCAACAGTTATATCTATAATTATTAACCCAGCCTTTCTGCTTATGCGCAGGTCGTGTGGAGTGACTGCTTTGACCGAAAGTAGCGCATTATCCCCCCTTGACCTGCTGCATATCAAAGAGCCCTCCAGGATTATGTCGCCTTGGCTTCTCCTTATCGACCTTGTCCTAAACTGGTAGGCATTGAGCTTTTTAGCATCAACTTTTGACAGGATGTCCTGCAGCGTAAACCATACAAGATCCTCCTCGGTCTTGGCCCGCTGCGATATCCTGACAGCCCTAGCCGCTTTGGCTTGAGTGCGTATCTTTCGTATGTCAAGCATTATGCCAAGCAGTGCGAGCGCGGCATTGTCAAGGGCGGCCTTAAGGCTGCTGCCATACGCCCTAAACCTCATGTCAGCAGTATGCGGCAGGTACCTGAACTTCTGCATGATAGGGATTTGTCAATAAATCTATATATATGTGCCAATCAATATACCTCTGTCCTATGAAGACAAGAGTAACTACTGAACATATGATGAAGTCCATATCGACTGAGGACAATTTTGGTGCAGAAAGATGAAATTTGGGAGAGGCTTCGGCCTTGTTGCGTTTACTGTTATGCTTGCAGCGCTCCTCTTCTTTTCAATATCTGTGACCCAGAGCTATGTAAGCGATACTGATGCGTCAAGCTATGTCATAGTGCCGATGCTGATGCTGCCTTTGCTTGCGGTCTTCATGTTCAAGCACTCGGATAGGATCGTGCCGGACGTTGACACCCAGAGTCTTGTTGCAGGATCAGTTCTCTTCGCACTGTTCATATGCGCAGCACTTGTTCTTGACGCGTATCTGGGGCCGCTCTTCATGAGTTATAGGATGGACATGCTTCTCATGCCCATTGCCATAATCTCCCTTGCGCTATTGATATTCGGCAGGAGCAACCTGAAGTGGTTTATGGCAATTGCGACATATGCACTTTTCGCCTCGCCGCTTTTGCTTCTTCCTTTTGTCAACATGAATTTGGCTTTTGCATCCCTCAACTCGGTGGCCATATACCACATAGCAGGCTTATTCTTCCACGGGATCGGTCTCCAGCAGCCAATCACATTGTCATACAATGGATATCAGATAAGCATAGGCAATAGCTGCATAGGCATAGGCGCGCTCATCGCACTTGCCCTCCTGCTTGCTCCGGTTGCCTATTTCACTGAGGGAAGGCCCAGGCAGAAGCTCCTGTGGGCGGCAAGCGGTGTTGCGCTTATGCTCGCACTTAACTTCCTGCGCATGTTTGTTATAACTGTTATGTGGTTCGCCTACGGTCCGAACCAATCTCTACTAGATTTTCACGCACTGGCAGGGGAAATAATATTCTACCTGATTGTGATTGTAATGCTTGTCGTGTCGGGCAAGTACGGGCTCTCATATCCAAGGATAGGTCTTGGAAGAAAGAGTAAGGAGTATGGTGGGAAGGGAATGGCGCTTGCGATTGCACTTACTATTGTTGGAATATTTGTATCCGCTGGATATGCATCTGCGCAGATCGTACCGATAACATCGCTGGGAAGCAACGTCACACTTAACCAAGCCGCAATTGGAGACTTCTATCACAATTATCTAAACTACAAAGGTGCATCGTACGGCCTGTTGAGCGCGGACAATAAGAGCGCCGAGATAGGATTGGCAAATGTGTCGAATACTACAAATGCGGTGGCAATATTCAGCCAGAATAGCACGTTTGATGGGGCTGTGCTGGCTGAAAACAACAGCGTGCGCGCGTGGAAGGAATATGCAGGCAACGGCGGCGCAACGTATCTGTACGTGCTTGACACAAATCCGGTGTCGCTGCTCTACTATTCGAGGATAATTTATCCGCAGGGGCTACTGAACTATCCGTTCTCGCTCTATGTAGTTGCGCCGGAGTACTCTGGCGCAAAGAATGCATCATGCCAAAGCGCTTACGAGAAGATATATGGAACGCTGCTTAATCTTGCATCCTTAAACCCAAGCACGTTCAACTCCAACCTCGATGGATATTACTGCGCGTTCAGGAGGCTGGTAAGATGATTAGGGAGTATTCAGCAGGAGCATTCGTGTACATGAAGAAAGATGACAGGATAGTCTTCCTTTTACTCGAGAAGGTGAACGGGGAGTACGACATGCCAAAGGGACACATAGAAAAAGGCGAGAGCTCGGAGCAGGCGGCGGTGAGGGAGATTGGGGAGGAGACTGGGATTGATGCGAAGCTAGACAAGTTCTTCTCGATATCTACTGGATATTTCTTTTTCAATGGAAGGCAAAAGGTTGCGAAGTCCGTCAAGTTCTTTCTGTGCGAGGTATATTCTGACAAGGTAAGGATATCTAAGGAGCATAAGGGATACACTTGGTGCGACTATGAGACGGCTATGAAGAAACTCAAGTACAAGAACCTAAAGCAGCTGCTGACAGTTGTCATGGATTACGTATCGCGCAAGCAGGCAATCGGAAAGATAAATGAGGAGTACGCAGGGCTTGCTAAGAGCTCTTCTGACTGGGAGCTTAGCAAAAAGTTCGTGCCGGGGGAAGGGAGGCTTGATGCAAAGCTCATGATAATAGGCCAAGCGCCAGGAGCCAGGGAAGACGAGCAGCTGCGGCCATTTGTAGGCAGGAGCGGGCAGCTGCTGGACTCGCTGCTCAGGAAAGTCGGGATAGTTCGAGGAGACGCATACATAACAAGCGTGGTGCAATTCTTCCCTCCGGGCAACCGGCTCCCATCAAAGAAGGAGGTGGCGCTGTGCAGACCCTTCCTTGAAAGGCAGATTGAGATAATAGGGCCCAGATACGTGATTGCGCTAGGCAACCTTTCGGCGGACGTAGTGCTTGGCAGCGGCGAAGTCGCAAAAAACCATGGAAAGATGATAGATAAGGATGGGCGCACATGCCTGATAACCTTCCACCCGGCAGCAGCACTACGATTCAAGGATAATTACGGGCTCATGCTAAGCGACTTTAGGAAATTGCGGGAAAGGATGGGAAAATAAGCCCGAAACTCGCCCAAATCATATCGTTATTTATACCTTCCAAAAGACCTTACTAGGCGTGGGCTCGTAGCTCAGTCTGGTTAGAGCGTTCGACTGATAATCGAAAGATCGTGAGTTCAAATCTCATCGGGCCCATACCGAATTAGGGGTTATATATGACCCCCATAATGAATTAGCATTATGCGAAAGGATCAACTGCTGCTGTAAGCATGCGCACAAAATAATCTGTTATCGATGCAACCTTCAATTCGACGGCGCCTGACAGGGACGACTTCCCTTCGAGATAATATTTGGTTATCTGATCGCTTACTGGAGCAATCTCCTCGTCAAATACTCTTCGCATGTTTTTTAACAGTTGTAGATGATGCGGATCTTGGCCCAGATCAACTAGGGCCCTCTTTGTCTCCTTTAGTAGCGACTCAACATCGGGGTCAGGGTTGAGCCTTGACATCTTGAGATTTTTGGCCAGCCCGCCTGAAATCTGGTCGATGTGCATCGCACCGCAAACGATGACCAGCGTGCCGATGGAGTTTGATGCAATGGCTTCGTTTATCTTTGAGAGCATGTGCTCCGAGCGCTCCGTTGAAGTCTTGGTTAGTGCGAGGTTGTGGATTTCACTGAGCGTTTTTATCACCTCCGCATTGGCGCGGTAGGATATTGCCACATTATAGTATGCGGCGGTGACTTCGCCAAAAAATAGGTGTGGCATTACGCTATCCATGTAAACCGTGGATACGCCCCTTTCATCACCGTATTTGAGGACGGCGCTTCCAAGCACATCCTCTTCGGCATGTATGGGAAAGAATTCACTAAGTATAGTTATGGGACCGGAGTTATTCTTGCGCAGCAAGTCCATTGCCTTGATGAATTCGTGGCTCTGCTTCTCGCCCATCGAATGACATGCGCTAAATGAGTATATTCTGGGAGATGCTGCTCCGGAGCGCAATGGCTCAGCTTGGAGATTCATTTTGTGCATTCTTTGCGCAAACATAAAAGTAATGGACATTTCCTCATACATAAATGTGATGCATGGGCCGCTGCTTGGATGTTTTAAATACTTTGTCAGCCACTATATCCACCATCGGCGATGGCTATGCCTTACTCCATTGAGGACGGAACTCTCCTGATAAAGGCTGCGCGGACGGCAATAGAGCTATCGCTTAAATCGCCAAGGTTCAGCAGATTGATGGTTGAGAGGATCTTATCGGGCTTCACGGAAAGCTCGGGAGTCTTCGTTACGCTTGAACATTATCCAACGATGAGCCTGCGGGGGTGCATAGGCTACCCAAACCCGATAGGGCCGCTAAAGCGGCTTCTGGTAGAAGCGGCGATAGCAGCGGCTTTCGAGGACCCGAGATTCACTCCAGTCTCTGAACCAGAGCTATCCGAACTCATTGTAGAGGTGAGCGTACTGAGCAAGCCCGAGCATATAGACAGTTCCTCGCCGAGCGGAAGACTAAAGGAGATAAAGGTGGGCAGGGATGGCCTCATTATAAAGTACGGGTTCAAGTCGGGAGTTCTGCTGCCGATAGTCGCTGTCGAAGAGCTCTGGAACAAGGAGGAATTCCTCAGGAACCTCTGCATCAAGGCTGACCTTCCTGAAGACTCATGGAAAAGGCCCGAGATAGACCTATATAAGTTCACTTCGCAGGTCTTCAGGGAGACCGAGCCTTCGGGGAATATTGAAGAAGTCCCGCTTGATTGAAGGATTGAAATGAGAGTAATAATGCTAATAGACATGGACTACTTCTACGTGGCATGCGAAGAGCTAAGGAATAAGGAGGTTGGTGCGCGTCCAACAATAGTCGGATCTGATCCAAAGCAAGGTGCTGGAAGGGGCGTTGTAATGACCTGCAACTATGCAGCTAGGAAATTCGGGATACACAGCGGCATGCCTATATCGATGGCTTATAGACTAAAGCCTGACGCCCTCTATCTTCCGCTGGACTACGAGTATTACGAATCAATATCTAGAAGGATAATGGGGAGGATAGAGGAATTCGCAGATAAGTTCGAGCAGGTCAGCATAGATGAGGCATTCATAGACGTCTCTGAGAAGATACGAAGTTATGGAAAGGCAATGGAGTATGCCGAGGAGATAAGAAGAGACATACTTGAGAGCGTTGGAATAAAATGCTCGATAGGTATCGGCCCAAACAAGCTCATCGCCAAGATGGCCTGCGAGAGGTCAAAGCCCAACGGAGTCATGGCGGTTGGTGGGGGTGAGGTGAAAAGCTTTCTTTTAGAATCAAAGATAGAGGATCTCTACGGCATAGGCGCAAAGACTGCCGAGAGGCTAAAGAAGCTCGGATATGGCACGGTAGAGCAGTTGGCCAAGGCAGATAGCATGGTTCTTGCGGAGAATTTCGGCGCGCCGTTTGGCGCTGAGCTCAAGGCATTTGCAAGCGGGATTGACGAGCGCGAAGTGGTGGGCAATTACGACATAAAGTCAATAAGCAGGGAATTCACATTCGAAAAAGACACCAAGAATTCTCAGGAGATAAAGGAGGCTATAGGAAGGCTTAGCAAAGAGGTCGCAAAAGACGTTGAGAAGAACCAGGTCGCATTCAAGACAATAACGCTTAAGCTCAGGTACTTTGACTTCTCAGAGCATTTGCACAGCAGAAGCGTGAAGGCAACTAGCAGCCTTGAAACAGTGATAAGAACCGCATGCGGGCTCTATGACGATAACGTCGAAAAGAACAAGGATGTTAGAAAGATAGGCGTAAGAGTCTCGGGGCTTGTCAGCTACAAAGGCCAGAAGAGATTTGCGTGACTCTACTGGCGCCTTGCGGCCTTGAGATCGAAGTATTTCTTTAAAGCGTATGCTGATCCTAGGATTCCGACCGGCCCTAGAGCGACGGCGGTTGCCTGCAAAGCAAGAAGCGCAGAGTTGCCAGTTATGGCCTCTGCGACGACCGAACCTACAACTGCCGCAGCTGCAAGATTCCTCCCCAGATGACCCTTTGTCCTTCCCTCCATATCACTTTACCCTGATAGTACTTGGACGGGAAGCCTTATAAAAAGATTATACAAGAATCTGTGATTTGTCGATTAGAAGCAAGATATTGCAGCATCATTTTTCACTGCCTAGGCCTGCAAGATACTCCCTTACGGCAAGCGCCGCCTTTACGCCGCTTCCGCTAGCCGTTGCCGCCTGCCTAAAGACATGGTCTGCTACGTCGCCCGCAACGAAGACGCCCTCGACGTTAGTGTAGACCTCATCCCTTGCGGGGACTATATACCTCTTTTCATCGAGCGTTATCTGCCCGGCGAAGATCTCGGTGTTTGGGGAGTAGCCTATCGCCACGAAGACCCCATCGGTCTTCATCTCCTGCACCTGACCTGTGGCGACGTTCTTTAGCGCCACTGATCCGACAGACTTGTCGCCCCTTATCTCCTCTATCACTGTATCAAATACTATCTTTATCTTTGGATTGGACTTTAGCCTGTCCTGCATTATCTTGCTCGCCCGCAGTGCCGAGCCCCTATGGATTATCGTAACGCTACTTGCAAACCGGGTCAGAAATAGTGAGTCCTCAGCCGCGGTATCCCCGCCGCCGATTGTCACCACGCCTTTGCCCTTGTAAAATGGGCCGTCACACGTGGCACAGTTTGAAACGCCATGGCCTATAAACTTCTTCTCAGAAGGTATGCCGAGCCATTTCGCGTTGGCACCGGTCGCTATTATAACGGCATTGGATTCGTAAGTCTTACCGTCCGCAGTCATCTTGAAAGGCCTCTTGCTAAAATCCACGGCAGTAGCATTTGAGTCTATGAATCTGGTGCCAAATTTTTCCGCCTGCTTTCTCATCTGAGATATAAGCACCGGACCATCTATGCCTTCCGGGAATCCCGGGAAGTTCTCCACCACTGTTGTGAGAAGCAGCTGCCCGCCTGGGCTAAAGCCGCCTATGACCAGGGGCTCAAAGCCCTCCCTTGAAGCGTATATCGCAGCTGAGAGACCTGCAGGGCCCGATCCGAGTATTATCACTTTTTCTACCATATAAAAAACCAAGGAATTGTAAATCAATCATATTATTGGCACAATAAATATAAAAGACTTGCACGGCACTCCACTAAATGGCGAGCAGATGGCATTGCATGTTGGAGGCTATAGGATATCTTTGGATGCAAAGGAATCTGAGGCAAACCTTAACTTTGTCTCGCACGCGCATTCTGACCACACTGGGGGGGTTAGGAAAAATAGTGAGATACTGTGCAGCGAGATCACTAGGGACTTATTGAGCACCAGGGTAAGATATGAGCTCAAGATGGTCGGGACGCCCGGTGGAGTCAAGCTGCTCAATGCAGGCCATATGCTGGGGTCAAAGCAGCTCTATGTGGAATCGGATGCGCTGGGCGCGGTAGTCTACACCGGAGATTACCAGATGCAGATGTCTCCGGTGGCGGAAGGCATCGAGATAAAGCAGGCCGACACGCTTATAATAGACTCTACTTACCCCTTCCCCAACGTCGTATTTGAGGAGAAGGCTGAGGTCATAACAGCAATGCAGCATTACATAAGATCCAAGATGGATATAGGTAGCACCCTCTTTGGCGCATACGCAATGGGAAAGGCGCAGGAGCTGATAAAAATATGCAATGACATGGGAGTCACGCCAATAGTAGACCAGCCGATAGCCAGGGTGAGTGAGGTCTACTCCAGGCATGGTGTGAAGCTGGACTATGTTGAGAGGAACCTGCATGAGGGCATAGTCTATCCTGATTTCTCGGTGCCAGTGTGGATAGTCAGCATGCATAGGATGGACATGGTACGCGCCAATGTGGCGGCGCTCGGCAAGAGGATATTCACAGGCCTTGCGACAGGTTTTGCGATGACGCAGAGGTTCAACACCGACGTGCAATTCGCCCTGAGCGACCATGCCGACTTTAATCAGGCCGTTGAATATATAGAGGCATGCCGGCCTAGAAGAATATACACCCGCGGGTCGGGGAAGGATACTTTTGCAAGGAATCTAAAAGCGGCAGGGTACAACGCCGGTCAACTTGGCGGACATACAGAATTCGCCCAACTTCTTGCAGAAGAGGTTTAGCCGTATCATACTTATTCTTTAAGCATCAAGGGCGGCCTGGGCCGCCCAAGATTTCTAGGTGATGCCAGCACACGCAGGCACAGTATCTTACGCACCTAACAAATATAAATGTTTCTTTAAGTATAATATCTTGTAGTAAGGTATATATAGTTTATTTGAGTAAAATAGATTGCATAACGCGACGCCCGACGCTATACAAGATGGGCACACTTTTTCTAGGTGATTTAATGGGAGCCGGAATAAAATATATGGGAGAGAAGAGGAGGAAGGCTGCGTTGAGGAGTGCAATCTGGAGCAATATGGAATATCTTGTTCCGCCAGACTTCGACTACGATGCCGCAAGCGAGATAGTATCTCAGTTGTGCGGGGTCGTTAGCACGGTTGCCGAAGACTTCAAGAACGTGGCAGAATTTGACAGGATAGGATACAGGAAGCAGCACTGGTATGCGCTACACGTGCACATATCAGGAGACAGGATGACTGTGCAGAATACATTAGAGGGGGCGAACTGCACGCCCTACGACCCACCAGCACACGGCGGCATTTTATTTTGCGCGGCGCATTGACCAGAAGGCGCAAAGGTTTATTACCTTCGGTTTGGATAATTATTTCATGCCTGAAGACGCGCCGGCGTGGATGCTTTGCGAGGACATGATAACGCGGCTCAAGGACGAGCTAATACTTGAGGCAATAGACCTACTTCATGACGAACTCAAGGCTGGAAGAGTTGACATAAGCGGATACGTGGCGCTTCTGCCTGACAGGTCGGATGAGCTTCAAAAAGACATGTATATAATAGGCAATCTGGTGCAGAGGGAGTCGGAGATAGAGGAGCAGTACAGGCCGCTCATTGAGAACGCCGCAAATGAAAAGGATCCGGAAAAGGTAGCTGCGATTGAGAGACTGGGGAAGTTCCTGCTTTCTGTGCGTGCGATAACCACGCTTATGAGGCTTAGCGAGATTGCGGGAGAATGGGCACAAGGCACTGGGAAATATTCAAGATACGCAGATAGGAAGGAGATACTGTCAAAGAGCATGGCTGAGGACGGCGCAAGATGCGAGCTGGTTGACTTTGCTCTCTCCAGCAGGAAGTTCATTAGCAGCAAGGCGCTAACGGATGAAGAGATAGCAATACTTAGGCAGGCAAGGCCTTCCACTTAGAGCTATCTACTCCTGCGCGATCTGCGGCGATTAGAAGCGAGCCCAGGGCCGGTGGCTGGATTATCTCAGAGGAGTCAAGACCGCGCTCTCCAAGCCTCTTTGTGAAGTTCTGCCTGAATCTCTCGAACCTAAATACGCCTCCTTTCATATAAACATGTTTTACTCCGATGGACTTCGCAATGGATATTGCATTGTCGGCAAGGTAAGTGCTTGCCCTCTCAAGTATGGAGATCGCCACGGTGTCTGCCAAGTTTGCGGCTTTGTTTACTGCTATAGCTGCTCCGGCGATATTGGCTACGCTGCCGGAATCGGAGTACGCCCATTTCATCAGCTCATCGGGATTCTTCAATGAGAGATGATCGAGCATGTGGTTTTTAAGCGGCGTTTCCTCCTGCTCCTCGAATATCATCCTTGCAGCAGCGCGCAGGCCTTCCTTGCCTATGTAATATCCAGATGCATCATCGCCAAGAAGCCAGCCCATGTCGCAGCGCCTATGCCTCTTCCTGCCATCATACCCGAGCACCACGCTTCCTGTGCCAGATATTGCAATCACGCCTGGCGCGCCGCGTGTCTTTATGTAAAGCTCGGCGTAGGCATCATGCTCTAGCAGAGCGCCGGGATATTCTTCCTGCAGCCTTTTGCTGAGCAGATTAAAATCCGAGTCGCTGTTTATTGCAGCAAGAGCAACGCACAGGTGGTCTGGCTTTTGCGCCCCCGCCGCCTTGAGCGCCTTGCGTATGGATGCCATTGTTGAGGCTATGCCTATGTTGTGGTAGTTTGACGGGCCACTTATGCCCTTGCCTACAACCCTGCCTTTTTCGTCGCAGCAGATTACCTCCGTGTCAGTGCCGCCGCCATTGACCCCAGCAATTATCATTTGCCTCAGCATCATATCTCCAGCAAGCTTAATATCGCTTTACGGCAAGTATATGCTGGATTTAATGGCGCTTGTAGGCAGGCACGTCTCTATTGCCGGAGGGCTCGATCTTGCATATGACAGATCTGTTGCACTTGATGCCACTGCGATGCAGATCTTCGTTACCAATCCGCGCGGATGGTCGATGAGCGCGCTGTCGGACGAAGCTGTGGAGGCTTTTAGGAGGAAGGGGAGACAGACCAAGATAGCCACTATAGCGCACATGCCGTACCTTCCGAATATAGCCTCATCCAATAGCGAGTCGTTCAAAAAGTCTGTTGCCTCGCTCATAGAAAACATGGAGAGGTGCAAACGACTTGATATAGGATACCTTGTAACGCACATGGGAAGCCATATGGACCAGGGGAAGGAGAAGGGACTTGCCAACGTGGCAAGGGCTGTGAGGGAGGCTCTGGATAACGTCGATGATGTAAGCATACTTCTCGAAAATGAGGCCGGGCATAAGAACAGCGTAGGCGACAGGATCGAGGACCTTGCAGCTGTGGCGGATGAGGTGGATGGGAAGCGGCTTGGATTTTGCCTGGATACGTGCCATCTCTTCGCATCGGGATATGATATAGGAAAGCACGAAGTACTTGATGAAATGTTTGGCAAATTGGACATTAAGAAGGTGAAGGCAATACATTTAAACGACGCGATGAAGGATCTCGGATCGAACCTTGACAGACACGCGAACATAGGTTACGGATACATCGGGAATGATAGGTTCAGAAGCTTCCTGAAGTATGGGGAAATCGCCTCCAAGATAGTAGTGCTTGAGACCCCAGTTGATCTTGAAATAAGCGAGGAGGACGAGCTGACCCTAGCAAAGAGTCTTTTTCCTAAATAAAAGGCGGGAACATGATTACAAATAACAAATCGGTTATTGGAAATGTTGAGCGCGAACTCAAGTCTGGATTTATCTCCGTAGGCGAGAACAGGCTTGGATGGCGCAGGAGGTACTTTGCAAGGTTCAGATTTGAGCCGCGAGGTTGGGCGAATCCTCACGTCGCCATAGTCGGCGGAAGCGGCGGCGGAAAATCGAATGCCTGCAAAAAGATAGTAGTGTCGCTCTGCGCACAGGGAGCAAGGGTTGCAATACTCGACCCGCACGGCGAATATGTTGGCATTTCAGGGAACATCGGCGCGAAAGTGTACGACGCGTCAAGAAACGGCATAAACATCTTTGACCCTGACGGGATGACTGAAGGGGAGAAGGCGAGCGAAGTCACAGGCATGATGAAGAGGAACTTCAGGCTTGGTGAGGTCCAGGGATACACGCTTTACAAGTGCATAATGTATTCCTACAGGAAGCTTTCTGAGGAGGGCAAGGTGCCGAATATACACAACGTCCTCTTTGCGATAAAGGCATTCAAAAAGAACTCAAAGTCGGCTTCGGAGAAGACGGTACTGGAGTCCCTTGAGAGGAGGCTTGCGCTAGTTGCAAGCGGCGCATTCGAGAAGAGTGCCAACATGTCAGAGGTGATGTCGGGCAACAGCATCTTCATGCTCTCAAGGCTGCACACCCCGGAGGCGCAGAGCATATACATAGAGGGATTCCTCAGAAAGATCTACTCCAGGATGCTCTTGCTCGAGAAATCTGGAAAGCCGAATTTTTATGTGGTGATAGACGAGGCAGAGAAAGTCGGCGACAATCCAATAATAGGCAAGATAGCTGCAGAAGGGAGGAAGTATGGAATCGGGATAATAGCATTATCACAGAGGGCAAAGCTCATGGATAGAGACCTGAGGGCAAATGCCTCTGCGCTGATCTCCTTTGGCATAAAGGAGCCTGAGGAGCTCAATTACGTGTCCAATTTCATATCGGGGGGAAATGAAAACGGAAGATTCATAGAGATAAAGAGAGCATTGCGAAGCGTCGGACGGGGAACGGCGCTTGTTGTTGGTGCAGGAATGAGGAATCCAGTTATAGTGAGATTCGACAGGTTTGATGGCGGATTCGAGAGCGCTGAGTTTGTAGTGGCAGAGTCCGCCCGGGGAGGCATCCCGGCTTTGGAACTTGGTGCGCGGATTGGGAATATGGAAAAGAGCGGAATTATTGAAAGGATGGTAAACAGTGGCGCAATAAAATGCCATGATATAGCGGCAGGCATATATCAGGGCAGATGGTACATATCTGACAGCCACAACAGCGCAGAGCATGACATATCAGTGAACATAATAAGCAAGCATCTGACGGCCTTGGGAGTGAAGAACAGGATATACAACAGCTCATACGGCCCTGACATAGTGGCATTCTATGGGGGCAGGAGGATTGCAATAGAGTATGAGACCGGAAGCAAGAGCATAGAGTCTTCTGCGCGGATGATTGAGAGCAGGTCTAGGGACTATTTCAAGACAATAGTAGTGACCAATGATGCCGTTTTAGGAAGATATGCTGGGATTGGCCATCCTATGAGCTTTTGTGAGTTCCCGGACAGATTATTTGGGGCGCTTGCAGCTTAGGGGGTTATCCTTATGCTGTCTCCTGCCCTAAGACCGGTCCTGTTGGCAAAACCTGACGAGGCTTCGATCACGTAATTGGCGATGCGGCCTTGCGAGTAATTGTTGTATATCGTGCAGTTGGCCTGCGCGGCGCTGTAGTGTGAACAGGGGATTGCATATGCTATGTACGTGACATTTGAGCCGTTGACCCAGATTATGTCAAGAGGGTAGTATGTGTCCTTCATCCAGAATGGATACACTCCGGGAGTGTTGAAGTCAAAGAGCTCGAAGGTGTTGCTGCCAACGGTCTTGTTCATCAGCCCCGATTCCCATGCCGAGAGGTTGGATGCTACATAGGTGAAGGCGTAGGTTTGATTTTTGAATACAAAATTTGGCTGTACGCTTGGAAGCTGCGCCTTTTCTGATGCCTGCTTGTTGGAGAGTATCAGGCCGATGGAAATAGCGCCTACGAGTATTATGAATGCGAAATAGAATGCCGCCGAGTACATCATCTTCCTGTTTATCATCCATGTCCCTTGCGCATATAGAATCTTGAAGAAATATTTTAAATACAGGCACCCCTCATTATTGCTTGTTGAGTTCATGGCAGTCAGAAAAGCTAGAGAAGATGTTCATGCAAAGGTCAGCAAGGGCAGCCTGGGTGAGAGGGCGCTGGTAAGGCTTGGCGAGGTGCTAAAGGACATGAAGTACCTTACGCTCAACAGGGACACGCGGGAGTTCGAGATGGTTGATGTGACCCCCGACTTTGTCAGGTCTCTTGTGAAGCATCCTGGGATGGGATTTGTTGTTGAGAACAACCTTGAGAATTACCTTATGGAGATGACAAAGTCCACAATGATCAAGTTCCTAAACAAGATAAGGGAGAACAAGCCCGAAGGCTCAACCACTGAAAGAAGCGCGCTTGTATTCGATCTGCTCGAGAGGTATTCGGCAGGTATAAAGGGAGACGAGAGGCTGCTTGAGAACAACCAGTTCACGAAGGAATTTGTCAGTACCGGAGCTTTTAGGGATGTGTGGAACGATATAATAAGCGTAAGCCAGGTGCTCACTATGTCGTCGCTTAATGATATGGTCGCATTCATGACCAAGAATGGAGACCTAGACGAGCAAGTGATAAAGAGCGGACTTCCAAGGCTAAGGAAATAGGGCTACCTGCCCCCATGCCTCCTGTTGCGCCAGTTGCCCTGATTCTTGTCAAAATTCCTAAAGCCCTGTCCATGCCGCGGCCTTTCGTTCTGCTGGCTCCTTGCCTGGAACCTGTTTTGTGAACCTGGCTTTGGAGGCCGGTTTGACTGCTTCTTGATTATCTCGTCGAGCTGCGCCTTGAGCTTGTCGGCTATGAAGTTCTTTGATATGCCATCTGCCCTTGCAGCTATGGCCAGTTTTGCGCCGTATGCCCTTGCTATCCTTCCTCTATCGAACCTTGCAGCGCCTCCGACCTGCTGGAGCTTGAATATCGAGCCATACTTTGGAGGCTTCGATCCGAACTTTATGTGCTTGAATAGCGCCTTCTCTGCCCCTAGGAGCTGTATCGTGCCGGCAGGCATGAGCGCGAGCTTATCAAGCGATCCGGCCTTGCCCAAAAGCTCGGCTGCGACCTTGTAGTCTATCAGATAAGTTATGTTTGGCATAAGGGCCTTTGTAGATGTCTCCAGGTACTTGTCAAGCGCATCTCCAGTCTCTGCTATGTGCAGCTCGAGCTCGGCCAGCGCCTTTAGTTGAAGGTACTCCTCTTGGGTGGGCTCCCTGCCTATGCTGTTCTCAGCCTGGGTTCTTACCTGCTCTGCGGCGCCTCCAAGCAGCGCTGCGAGCTGCGCGGAATCTGCTGCCTTCTTGTCCTTTCCGAATGCTATTATGAATTTGGCATAGGTGATCTGGTTTGTGAGCCTGAGCTCTGGGAAGAATATTCCGTACCACTCCTCGAGCTTCTCGTGGACGAGGTTCCTTGCCTTCTCAAGCTCGTTGAACGAGGCTATCGCCTGCGTTATCGAGTGCTCTGTGCCTGCATAGGCGCTGCCCACACTGGACTTGGCAAGATTAAGAAGCCGGTTTCTCTTCTCCTCAGCAGTCTCCTTCAAGCATTCACCAAAGATAAAACTATTTAGATATGCAGTAAAGACATATAAAGATTCAATTTGCCGCGCTTACGCTTGCAGAGTTATTGGCTGAAAGAGGATTAGAAAGTAAAAATGTGGGCGCGTGTTTTACCACGCGCCAATTGGGATTGGGTATGTTGGGTCTGTTTTAGAAAAACAGCGTGATTCTGATGATTACACTATACTACGCCCTTTTATATAAAATCGATTAAGCCCTATCTAGCACTATTCTAGACTGAAATTGCAAAATATTAAATATTATTGAACTTTTCATCCTAATTTTCAGTTTAGAATATTTTATACCATATAAAACTGAATAATTTTACGAGTAATATTCTAATTCTATGGAAGTACCAATATCCTTTTATATATACCATTTTAAATATACCATATATGGAACTGCCGGCAAAAGTGCTTGAAGCCCTCAATGAACTGCGCAAGCGACACAGCCATTATGTCGATATAAAGATAATCAATGGGAGATGCTATGTCTACGAGTCAACAAGCAGTTGGGACAAGGAGAGGAAGAAGGTAAAGAAGACGGCCCGGTATCTTGGAAAGATAACACTTGACGGCATCTTCGTGCCTTCAGTACCCAGACAGCGAGGTCTTGAAGCCGCACTTGTGGAAGGACGGCCTGACGGATCTGGGGAGCAGAGACGAATATACAGGAAGAGCGTCGAACGCGTAGGGAAGTACGAGCAGGAGATACTTATGATGCTCAGCATGGACGGCAGGGCTACGGTCTCGGAGATTGCAAAGAAGATAGGTCTAAAGAACACAGCTACAGAATGGCACAGGAGAAACATAGAGGAGAAGTACGGGATAAGGTACATTGCAGAGATAGACATAGGCAAACTTGGATATCTTACATACATAATACTGATAAAATTCGAGAACAAAAGGCCCGGGATAAACGAGGCGCGCAGGGAGCTTGAGAAGGAAGTATCAGTGCAGCTTGCAATGATGACTTATGGCAAGTTCGACATAATAATGTACATGGTAATGTCACGTTATGATGATATCAAATCGCATCTCTTCAAGATGCGTGGTAGAATATTCCAGGATTTTGATTTAAAGCTGTATGTGGTTCCGTTCTATCTCGACTACAGTTTTGTCCCCCTGCGCGAAGAGTTCATAGACACGCTTGAGGAGAGGGTCTGGAGCAGAAGTGCCGATCGGCCGCGCCCGCGCGAGGGAGACCTTCTTAGAAGGGAATACGCTGTTCTAAGGGCTCTTGGCAAGGATGGGCGCAGAGAGTTTACGAGCATAGATTCGGAGTATGGGTTGACGGCTGGGAGCGCAAGGCACACTTACCATTCGATGATGGGAGATGGAACGATAAAGCGCATAACGATATCCATGAGCAAGGTGCACATAAATTACATATCGGCAATATCGATAGAAAAAATCAATCATGTTAAGTTTGCGGAAGACCGTCAGTACCTGATGCGCAGCATAGCAGAGGACATGGATGGATCGGTAATGAACAAGTACGCGCTGGTTGGGGACATAAAGATGCCGGAAGGGGTCTTCATACTTATGCCGGTTGCCAACAACGAGGACATGATAGCCGTTGATGAACAGCTAAAGGAGATAGGCGGCACCGAGATAGACACGCAGATAATAACCAATGTCATTGTCGGATCGCTATGCTATCGCAAATTTGACAATAGTGAATCAAGCCAGTATAAGATATTAAAAACAGAATATGAGAACGAGATGTGAAGTGGGATTATCCACCGTCTCCGCCTCCTCCGCCGCCCTTGCAATATTGCATATTATCGTTACCTTTAACCGTGTAATCTATTGCTAAGAAGCTTTAAAAGATTTTCCTACGCACGATGTACACATAGACTCTTTTCAGGACGAGATTGATGGCATGGATAATGAGAGTTCGGCGGAAGACATAGTAAAGAGACGGTCAATATTCTTCAGGTCTTTCGGAATATACACTGAAGTAGGCGGATTCTATGATTATGGCCCGATAGGTCTTAGGATAAAGAGGAATGTGGAATCCGCATGGCGCGCTCTGTTTCCAGAGGGGCTTGGACTTCTCGAGGTTGAGACGAGTATAGTGCTGCCTGAGATAGTGCTAAAGGCAAGCGGTCATCTCGCCACATTCACCGATCCGGTGGGCATATGCTCCACGTGCAAGACTGCGCACAGGCTGGACAAGACGCTCGAGGAGTATTATGAGAAGAAGGGAGATGCCGAAGGGATGGCGCAGGTCAAGAAGATGAAGCTTGATGAACTGGCATCAAAGATAAACGAGCTTGGAATAAAATGCAACAAGTGCGGAGGCGTCATAGGAAGCCCTGAGAACTTCAATCTCATGTTCAAGACCCAGATGGGTCAGAAGAGCACAGATGTCGCATATCTCAGGCCGGAGACGGCGCAGGGGATATTCGTGGACTTCAAGGAGATATATAGGTCGCACGGGCTAAAGCTTCCGTGCGGAATAAGCCAGGTAGGAAAGGTCTTCAGGAACGAAATATCGCCAAGGCAGCAGCTTGTAAGGGTGCGCGAGTTTACGCAGATGGAGACGGAGATATTCATAGACAAGGACGCTAAGTTCGAGGGATTCGGTGGCGTGGATATGAGAAGAGTGGAGGCTGAAAAACTTCCATTCATTAAGCGCGGAACGAATAACGAGGTAGAGCTGAGCATAAAGGAGCTTCTTGCAGACGGCGCGATACCTAATGAATACTTTGCGATAATGCTTTACAAGGAGAAGGAGCTTATAGAACTGTTGGGGATAGAGAAAGGAAGATACAGGTTCAGGCAGTTAGAGAAGGAAGAGCTGCCCCATTACTCAATGGGAAATGTTGATCTAGAAGTCAAGACCTCTTATGGATACATTGAGGTATCTGGAAATGCCCACCGGAGCGACTATGACCTATCATCGCATGCAAAGATGTCAGGGAAGGATTTGACAGTCATAAGCAACGAAAAGAAGGTGCTTCCACATGTGATAGAGGCAAGTATAGGGGTTGACAGGCTACTCTTCTCCGTAATTGACGGCGCAGCAAAGGATGATGGGCGCGGATGGAAGGTGCTTGCGCTCAAGAAGGCAGCGGCACCGTACCTGTGCGCAGTATTTCCATTACAGAAAGATGACAAACTTATTGAGAAGGCAAAGGAGATAGAGGGTATGCTTGTGGCAAATAAGATTCCGGCATTCTATTCCGATTCAGGAAGCATCGGCAAAAGATATGCAAAGGCTGACGAAATAGGCGTGCCAAGCGCCATCACAATAGACTTCGAGACGCTAAATGATGGCATGGTAACGATAAGGGACAGGGACACTTCAAAGCAGGTTAGGAAGAAGATAGAGGAGATATTCGAACTGGTGGTCTGATGGAGCAGAAACTTGGAATAAAGATATCCGAGCTCGAGGACGACATGGTAGTTGAGATGGATATAGGCGGCCAGAATCTTGCCGTTGTGAAGCATGAGGGACGGCTTCGCGTCCTGCAAGGCAGGTGCACACATGAAGGAGGTGCACTTGGGAAGGGCCGTGTAGAGGGTGAGGAGCTAATATGTCCCTTGCATGCCGGCGCATTCGACCTTGAGACCGGCGCGGCGAGCAAGAACACGCCGTGGGTAACTGATATAAAGATCTACAGGACGCGCGTTGACAATGTAACCGGAGACATTTACGTTGAGGTTTAATCATGATAAAAAATCAGAAGCTACTAAAAGAGATGGCTCAGGAGAGGATAGGCAGACTACTGTCAATGGCAAAGGCAAGAACATTAGAGCAGCGCAAAAGTGATGCACTCTCTAAGAGGTATGTCAACATTGCAAAAAATATTGTAAGCCATTACAAGATGCCGAAAGGCAAACAGATGAAGGCTGAGGTGTGCAGTTCGTGCGATTCTGTGCTAATACCTGGAATAAACTGCTCGGTTAGGCTTGCAAGCTCTTATGGATACATAGTCTACAGGTGCAAATGCGGCGCTGAGAAGCATGTGATATATCGCGAGGCCGCATCAAAAGGATTTGGAAGTGGAACGGCATTCGATAGGGAAAGTAAGGCGCGAAAGTGCTGACTACTTTGCTCCCAGCTTCCTAAGTAGGAGGTCTATGAATACCAATGTCTTGTCATTGTTTCCCAATGTAAGTATGTCCTTATCAAATTCCGGATCCTCCTTTGACTCTATGCCATGGTATAATGACACAAGCCTTCGCGTGTCTTCATCCTTGACCGGTGCTACCTTCACCCCAGATATTATGTTGGCCCTAGCAATTATCTTAAGCGAATTGCCTATTCCTGCAATGAGTTTCTTGCGGGTGGAAAACATCTTGACCAGATCCAGAAGCTGCCTGAAATCATAGAGCCTGTACTCGTCCACCCCTTTTCCGTCTACAAGTATGAGTGCATCGAACTCATCAGGACTTATCTTTGCCGCATTGAGCTCGACATTGTATACTGCGCCATGATATCCTACGAGCTCGCTCGTGGAGTAGCTTGTTAGGACGCTCTCTATACCCCATTTTTCAAGCATGATCCGCAGGCTTGAAACCGATTCGTCCTTAAAGTCCTTTGGAGGAACAAGTATCGCCGCTTTCATGCTTGCCTATTGGTAGTCAAGAATTATAATATCAATCGTTGGACTTCGGTATGTTGTGATTGCGTAGGCGGTGACTTATAAGCAGATAGCCCGTGCCAGCTAAAATAAGCACGATTGCAAATACGGCAATGTCCAGGTCAGATATCACAAGGATCTTTGCGACTGATCCCATTGATGATGTAGCGGATATTACTTCTCCGCCGTAATTTGCGGTTGCATGGACCTGACCGTACGGCACATCCAGGAAGGTAAGCGATCCGTCAGGCCCCGAATATCCGCTATAGGATGTGCCATTAGCAAATCGCACAGTAACAGGCACATTTACAGGTATTCCAAATATATCAGTAGCACGTATCTCCGCATGATATATGGGCAACTGCACGGTTATGTTTGACGGTCCTGTGATGTTTTCAGTACGATTAATTCCCAATGTAACGCCTTTGTAGATTGCAAAAGAGAGATTGTACGGGTGATTGTTGAATAAGAATACGGATCCGTTCGTCTGCATTGCGCCTATGTCGAATATCTCACCGGATACCGGATTCCCATACGCATCTGTTCCAAGCAGAGTTGCCCTTGACTGGTTAAGGAATATCGCATCTAGAAAGATTGGGCTTGACATTCGGATGTTAAGTGAAGCGCTACTGTTGCCGTTGCTCCACGAATAGAATGCCTGACGTGTGTTGCTGCCTGTGCTATGATTCAATATTGGGAGGGATAGTGTTGCAGTCGAATTCTGGTACTTCCATCCGGAGCCGATTACCCTACCAAACGGTGACGAAGCATTTAGCAGGTACTGTTTTTTCCATGTTGCATTTATCGAGTACGGCTGCGACATGCGCAGAGTGGAATGCTGCGCCGTCTCACCGTTGCTCCATCCGCTGAAGTTCCACCTCGTCCCGCGATTAAGATATATGTCGCTCGGGTTAACAGAATAATTAACAGTGCTATTGGTGTTGTACCACCCAGAACCGCTGGTCCTTCCGAATTCTGAAGATAGATTTAACAAGTACTGAAGGTTCCAATTTGCAGTCTCGGTAACGTTACCGAAAAGTGTTATGGTCGCCTGTGGCAATGATCCAGAGTATGAACCGGGCCCTTCTCCGGACCAGTTTAAGAAAGCCGCCCTGGAATTGGTATTGAGATATACCACGCTCGGAGCAGATAGGGCTATGTCACGATATGCGAGATATTGGTTGGTTCCGGAGATGTTGCCGTAATTAGAATGTATGTTAAGATTGAATCCGAATTGCCACAGTTCAGTCCCGTCAGCAAGATGGGGAAGGCCGGATCCTACGCCAAAGTAGTTTACCTTGTTTTGCATCTCAGCCACGCCGTATGGATTTGGGATGGTTGACGCGCTGCCAACACCGTAGCCTATGTACGAATAGCCCCTTACGACATTTAGGTATCTGCCGAAGCTCATGAAGGATAAGTTTGAGAATGTGACAGGCTTTAGGAAGGTGTTTGGATTTGAAGTGTTGGCCACCTCTGCAAATGCCACAGGTCCGTTGTTCCCTGAATTATTTGACCCGAGATTGACAGAACCGAGCGTCTGATTGTCCATGAAAAAGTACCAGGCGTTGCCCTTTGAATAGAAGCCATAGGTATGGAGGCTGCCTCCAGTGCCTACTGAATCGTTGGGGCCTATAGCACCCATGAAGGCATTGTCCGACGAGCCCGGATTGAAGTATTCATAGAACCATTCAGTGGATCCGGCTGCAAGATAGGTTCTCTGCGAGCAACCAGAGGATGTGCAGAACGAAGGATAGAGTCCGCTCCTGTTTGTTATGAGATACCCGACCTGTAGGAATGCGCCATTGGCAATATTCTCGCCGACCCAGTAGGCTATTGATCCGGACATTGGGGTTTGATTGGTAAGGGTCTGCACGGTCACCTTCGCACCGGTGTTGTAATAGGCAGTCTGACCAGAGCGCGCCCCGAACTGAAACCAGTATTGGGAATGCGCCACGTTTGCAAATAGTAACAGCAGAAGTATTGCGAAACTATATCCTTTCATAGCCTATCCCGATATCCTCGAGTTTTTTTATTATGGCAGACCTCTGGCCCGATTTTATGCTTTTCCAGTCCATCACAGCCATCTCCGCAGGCTCCGAAGACTTAGCTATCGCCTGCTCCAGCATCTCTATATTATCTGTACCGTCTGGATTTAATATTGCGTGCTTGGGCATCATGTGCGAAAATGCATAGCCCTTCTCAAGAGCTAGTGCGGTAAAGCGCCCGGGATAATGGGTACTGCCTATTCCGACCACTACCTTGGCTGCTTTCTCATTCTCCTCGCCTGCTACATGAGATTTGCAAAACGAGTGCACTACTCCGGCGAGCCTTGCGGCAAACTTTGCGCTGTTTATCGTCTCTTCATTGCCCCCAAATTCAGCAAAAAGGGCAGGCACAGAAAGCACTGGACCATGGTGCGTTGCCTCGTATGTAATTGCTATGTCATTGCGACTTTCATTGAGTAAGCGAAGTATTGATAGCATCGGCGAGGGCGCGGAGATTGATAATGTCCTTGGCATGCCGCCAAGACTTGCCTGCGGGCCCCAATTGCCCATCGGGTGCACAGTCATTGCTGGCGTTCCCGATGAGCTGCTGTGCCTGCTCATAAATATGACAAGAGTCGCATCTTCAGGGCTTAGGCCTTTTGCGATAGGAAGGGGCGAATCCAGTATCTGCAGTCGTATTCCCTCACCGCAATAGGTATTCCCTCCGGTGTCCTCAAGGCCTGCAATGGAGATGAATGCCTTTGCCGCATTTGCAGATGCAATGTCTTGGGAAGAGCATGCAACAAGTATCATGATTATCTTAAATGATGCAAATAGATAAAACAGCTGCGCATTACGGCAAATAGACGACTGTAAAGGCTGCTTGAGGTCCGAAGAGATAGGTTATTTATTAGTATTGGTCTCATTAAGTTATAGACTAATTATAAGCGTGATTGAATGTTTGAGCTTAAGATTGACAATGCTAAATATTGGAGGGACTGTGTAGAATCTATAGTGAGTCTTGTTGACGAAGGTATGTTCAACATAACAAAGGATGGCATTGGCTTAAAGGCCATGGATCCTTCAAGCATAAGTATGGTTTCATTCTTCATGCCAAGCAAATCGTTCTCAAAGTATTCCGTAGAAAAGAATGCTGGAATAGGGCTGAACATAGAGAACCTGAGCAAGATATTGCAAAGGACCAGGGATGGGGAGGCGCTCGTCATGCGCGATGTTGACAATAAGCTTCTGCTGGAATTCATAGGGCCGGGAAGCAGGAGGAGATACAAGCTGCAGATGATAGACGTGAAGAAGAGCGTAGAGAAGGAGCCGAGCGTTCAGTTCGATGCGCATATAGACATAGTCGGGGAACCTTTAAAGGACATGATAAAGGACGCGAGCATGCTCTCGTCATACATAGCATTCAAGGCCTCCAAGGACCAATTTGTAGTAAGTGCAAGAGGAGACTCCGGCGAGCTTGAGGAACTGCATGAGAAGGACGGCGCCTTTATGAAGGCTGCCAACGTGCAAAAAAATGCGGATGCGACCTTCAACCTCGACTTCCTTGAGAAGATGGTGAGATCCTGCCCTATAGGGAGCCATATAGGCATAGACCTCAAGTCCAACGAGCCCATGAAGTTGAACTACAACATAGGCGATTCGAGCATAACATACTTCCTTGCGCCCTACATGGAAGAGTAAGGTAGCCTTCATGGAGATAGAAGAAAGAGTAAAGAAGAACATAGCTATTTTTAAGGAGAACGAGAAGCGTGTGGCAGTGCTTGAGCTTGGACCGGATGAAAAAGAGGTCGTGGAGCTCGCAAAGATGTATGCAAGCGATACGGAGGCCTGGATCAAGAAAGGGGATTATGTGACAGCGTTCTCAAGCATAGAGTACGCGCATGGGCTACTTGATGCGATATTGAAGATAAACGGTGCAGATCCATATGAACACGAGACGGATACGGGAGGGTAAAGCTACAATAAGCTTGTCTGACGGCATATTTTACAATACTGAGATGTCCGAGCTCAGGGACATATCCGTGCTCTTCATACGGGCCATTGGCGCGAAGGACAAGAGAGTGCTTGATGCAACTGCGGCAACTGGGGTGAGGGCGATAAGGTACGGTCTTGAGGCAAAAGCAAACGACATTACCGCACTTGATATGAACGCGTCTGCTGCCAGGCTTGCGAAGAGAAATGTTCGCATGAATGGACTGAAGTTTGAGGTAATAAATACTAGCCTGCAGGAGTTTGCAAATGCGTCAAGGAAGAAGTTTGACATAATCGATTTTGACCCGTTTGGAAGCCCTGCACCGGGCATAAATGACCTTATGCGGCTCTCGGAAGACGGCACGGTATTGATGATAACTGCCACGGACACCGCAGTACTATGCGGAGCGCATGAGGCTGCATGCGTAAAGGTATATGGAGCAAAGCCACTTCACAATGAGATGTGCAAGGAGGCTGGAATAAGGATGTTGATAGCCTACATCGCAAGAGTTGCGGCCGGATTCAATTTTGGCACCCAGGCAATCCTATCCATATCCGACAAGCACTACATGCGGGTATTTTTGCGATTGCAATATGGAGCAAAGAACGCGGCGGCATCCATTAAGGGGACTGGACTTGGAGCATTCTGCAGGCAGTGCTACTCATTTAGATTTGGCACCGGACCGGCTCCGCTTATCTCGCCAGAATGCCCAAAGTGCAAAGGCAGGTCGGAGGCGTTCGGCCCGCTGTGGCTGGGCAGAATGCAAGATAAAACGTTTATTGAGACGATGCTAAAACTTGGGGATGCGCCATTGGTCAGGCAGGCTCTGGAGGAGCCTGATACCATGATGCTCTTCTCCATACCACACATGACCGAGAAGTTGGGGTTTAGCTCAGTATCAAAATACAAGGTGATTGAGATATTGCGCGCTGAAGGCTACCTTGCCACAAAAACACAGTTCAGCAAAGAAGGAATAAAAACAGATGCAGATATACGGGAGGTTCTAAGGGCAGTAAAGAAGGCAAGGACGTAGGTGTAATCAAGGCGTTATAGTTGTGCCGGATCCCCCAGACACTACTAAGGCCGCACTGTCCATCGAACCTATTGATGCTGGTCGCTTTCTGTGCATTACAAAGGAGAGGCATGCACGCACCTTTGGAGCCATGCTACCCTGTTCAAATTGGCCGGCATTTAAATATTCCTCCAGTTCCCTTGTCCTGATGCGCCTTAATAGTTTCTCGCCCCTGCGCTTGAAATTTATGAATACGCCATCGACATTTGTAAGTATTATGAAATGATCTGCAGATATCTGACTGGCAAGCAGGGACGATGCGCTGTCCTTGTCTATCACCGCATCTGCAAAGCGAAGTCCTTGGCCGCTATCAAATACAGGTATGCCTCCACCGCCACAGGCTATTACTATGTGACCGGACCAAAGAAGCTTGATTATTGTACTTCGCCCAATTATGTCCTTGGCCTCTGGAGATGGCACAACCCTACGGTATCCGTTTATGAGTTTCTTCATGTGCATCCCAGTTCTTGACATTCTTGCAGCCTCACTGCTCCGGTAAAATCTGCCTATTGGCTTGGCTGGATTCCTAAAAGCCGGATCCATTCGGTCCACAAGCGTCCTTGTGAGCATTATTTCAGGTATAGAATCGCTAGCGCGAATCCTAAGTCGCCTTAGCTCGTTTGAGATCCTACTGGATATGTTGAGACCTATCCATGCCTGGGTCTGCGCCGTGAGGACTGCCAGGTTTTCGTGTTCTGCTATTGCTAGCGCGCCGACCTGCGGACCGTTGCCGTGAGTTACGACTACCTGGTCGCCCTTAGCATATAGTCTGGCAATAACTTTTGCAGCCTTGGACATTGCCGTATTGTCGTCGAGAGCATTACCGCCCAGCGCTATAAGATACCTCATCTTACCATTCCGCATTTTTTGTTTTTATGGAATAACGCAATGTATAAATATAAGGAGAATGGTAATACTACTTTGCTAGGGTTGGGGAACCTCGGTGGGTAACAATGGGAGATTTTGAATATGGAATTGGTGAGAATGGGTACTGCGAAAATGCGACTTTGTTCGATCAGAAGGTAACTGCATCGGACGGCATCGTGCGTGGCGTGGCTGATTCTGAAAGACAGGATCTGACACACCTTGTGGAGAATAGCTGCATGTCGTGCAACAAGCTGCTAGGTCGCAAGGAGATAAAAGTCGTTCCGCCTAGATACGTGCAGGAGAGGGACCAGTACGTCAAGTCCGGAGCGGTGCTTAGGCGAATAATGTGTGTCGAGTGCTACAACACGCTAAAGACGGTCACAAAAAGCAGGATAAGATATAGAGACACTGCGGTATCACGCAGAAAGTTCCTGATAAGGTCGATTATAAATAACATACTACTAAAGCAGTAGGTACTAAAGCAGTAGAGGCCTATCTGCGCCTTCTTTTGACGTGACCTTTCTTTACGGCGGGCCTTGGCGCAGAGGCTCTTGATGCGTGCCTTTGCATGACGTCGAACAGAATCCATGCCAGGACCGACCAGATCAGAATATCGACAGCGAAGTTAAAGTAATTTATGAACCATGGGTTGTAGATCGGTGCTATTACCCTTTGTGTGAGCCATGTAAGAGGATATCCGAAGTTGGTCGCACCGATTAGCTGCAGCGTGCTGGCATAACCAGTCAGCAGGGTTATTAGTACCCCTAAGAGAACGGCTATGACCTTCAACTTCAGCTTGTACATGATAGAATATCTGCACAAATAGGATTAAAAAGATTCCTCAAGAGAACCCTACGAATCCGATGAGACCAACTCAGGGATTTATGGGTGGGGAATTGCCATAGGGATATATCCATACTTGGCCTGCTCCTCCGGCGCCGGAGTCCTGTTGTGCCGCGCCTCCGGCAACACTGTAGCTTCCAGGTGTGAATCCTCCAGATCCATATGAAAATATCACTACCCCACCACCGCCGCCTCCGCCCGAGTCTCTTCCTTCACCTAAAAGAGATTGAAGTCCAGATGCGTTCACCGATCCGGCAACTATCGCTCTGCCTTGAAGGTATATTCCATAAGAACCACTAGCGCCTGGGGATCCGCCTGAATCAGTACACGGTACAAAGCTATTGATATTTGAGACGATTCCGCCGGGCACGGTCGTTGAGCCGCCTGCGCCTCCAGACTTATTTAAGGCGCATGCACCGCCGCCCCCTGCTCCAGTAAGATAATTTATGAATCCACTATTAAACCAGGAAGATATCTTTGTGTTGCTTAGCGAAGCGTTTCCAGCAATAGAGCCGCTTTCAGACTGGCCCCCGCCACCTCCGCCAGCGCCGCCTGAGCCTCCGTATGAATTTGGATAATTCTTGCCGACAGTACTTTCCGGCGCGCTATCACCAGGATTTCCGGCATTGATTTGCCCTTGATTATTGAGAGTGCCTCCGGCAATTATGCTGTGCCCATTTGTGGTCACCGTGACCCCATTTTGTATTATAACATTGCCAGTAGTACCTATATTGCCTGTGAGTGTAATATTCGAAATGTATTTTACGTCTCCGGAGAATGCCATGCCATTTGAGGGGTTGCTTATAACTGTGGTTGTAACAATAGTGGTTGTTGAATATGCGTGCGTGGCGGGGGCGGATTTCCAGAAGTGCAGCACTATATAGGCAAGGATAAATAGTATAAGCAGTATAAGCAGGATTTTGAGATAGGGACGCACCTCCTCAAAGAGGATGCTCTCGGCCTGCTGTTCGTCTTCTGCAGGCAGAGTATTCTCATAGCTTGGCTCGAATTTTGCGCCGCAGTGACTGCAATACCTTGCGTTTTCTGGATTTTCGGTATCGCATTTGGGGCAGATCATCCTAATCCCTAAGAAGCTGGGATTATAATTACTTAAAGTTTTCCACAAGCTTTCCAAAGAATATATAGGATAAGCTATATGTTTATATACTCTTGCCGTCATTCTTTTGGATGTGATAATATGAAGGACGTAAAGATAAAAGCAACTAAGAATGGGCCAGATTTGGTCGTAGTTGACGGGACAGTGCAGTTCGCACTATGCAGATGCGGCCACTCGAAGAACAAGCCATTCTGTGACGGAGCGCACCATGCAGCAAAGTTTGAAGCGGAAGAGAAGGAACTTGAGATAAAATAATAATGGTGCCAAATTTACGCCTTGCCTTTGTCCTGAAAGCCAATGGCAAGGCTTTTAATAATAAATATGGTATAGTAATCAGGGATATCCATGGAAGCATATTGTGTTAAGTGCAAAGCAAAGAGAGAGATGAAGGACGCAAAGCAGGTAACAATGAAGAATGGAAAGAAGGCAATGGCAGGAGTCTGCCCTGTCTGCGGAACCAAGATGTTCAAAATAGGAGGCGCCTAAACTCTCGGCTTACAGGTTTTGTTTGGGCCGTTTCTTTATCGGCCTTTGTTCTATTTCTGTATTTTTACTACTTCTACTGTGAAAATTAGGGTCTGTCCTGCAAGAGGCGAATTGAAGTCCACAGTTGCGTTGGTCTTGTTTACCTCAGTAACGATACCTTGCATCTGCTGGCCTTTGGCATTGTACGAAACGTGCATCCCCACAGTAGGGGTAAGATTGCCGAATTGAGATATTGGGACGGTTACTATTAAGGTAGGGTTAACTGCCCCGTAGGCCTGCGCCGCAGGTATCGTTATAGTCTTGTTCTGATTAAGCTTCATTCCGATTACGCCTTGGTCGAATCCTGCTATCATCTGCCCCGCGCCTACTGTGAAGTTAAGCGGTTCCTTTCCTACATTAGTGTCGAACACAGTACCGTTAACCAGCTTTCCAGTATAATAAACACTTATATTATCCCCTTTTGCCACTACGGGCGGATTGTTTGCTTCCAAATAAATCACGATTATCAAAATTGCTACAGCAAGTGCTGCGGCTATTATGTAGCTTTGCTTCAAGAAATCCCCGAATGCTCTTCTCTACTCGTATAATTAATTTAAACGTTTCTATTTAACAGCCTTATTAAAATCTGTAGCAGCATAATGCATTGATAGACATGTGCAGAATGTTTGCGTACGTTGGAGACTCAAACAAGGAGCTTATGCAACTTTACTCTGCACTGAAGAAAGCCGCTGAGCACGATCCAATTGCCGAAAGGCTTGGGGTTGGGTTCAAAAGCCATGGGGATGGGTGGGGATACGTGATTGCAGGGGATGATGGATCCTTGTACCATTACAGAACGGCTAAAGCGATATATGAAGATTTGCACGAAGTGCCAAAGATTAACGGCAATTTTAGCGCAATATTTCATGTTAGGAAGGCAAGTGACAATACAACGATAAGACCTTCGTTTTCACATCCGTTACTTGAAGACAATGAACGGGAGCTAATATTCTTCGCACACAACGGATCCATAAAGAAAGAGCCCTTGGCAAAGGAACTTGGATTTGATGGGGTGGCCATAGATAGCGAGCTTGCTGCAAAGCTGTTTGCAAGGGATGGGATTAGATGTATGCGTTTGCTTGAGAAGAACACAAAGTCGGCGCTGAATCTGCTTATAATGAGCATAGACAGAAAGACAGGTAAAGTAAAAATCAGCTACAAGAATTATTACGTCAAGAAGGACAGATCTGAGTTCTATGACCTTTACTACAAGAAGCTTGATAACGGCAGGGCAGTATATTCATCTACGCTAGACCTGCTTGGACTGAACGGAAATAAGGTTGCTGGGGATGGACTTGGTCGCTTGTAATTCATTGCGCAATAGCACTGAGTGCATGGTTGCATCGTGGTCGGGATATAGCAAGTTTAAGCATTCGCAGAAGGTTTTCCCACATTTGTTAAATATGTTGAATAAATATGATATGTGAAAACATGAAAAAGAGTGAAATTATTGTATTTACCATCGGCCACTCAACACGCCTGACCAGAGACTTTCTAGGAGTGCTTGATGCATATGGAATAGAGGAGGTCATAGATGTACGCACCATACCCAGATCAAGAAAAAATCCCCAATTCAATGAGAAAAGGCTCTCTGCAACCCTTAGAAGGCACAAAGTAAGGTATAAACATATGGGCGGGCTTGGAGGGCTTAGGCACGCGCTAAAGGACTCAGTCAATACCTACTGGCATAATGCCTCATTTAGGGGTTTTGCAGATTATATGCAGACTGATGAATTCAAGGACAATATTGATTCATTGATAAAGATAGCAAAGAAAAGGCAGGTGACTTTAATGTGCGCAGAGGCTGTGCCGTGGAGATGCCATAGGTCATTAATAGCAGATGCCCTTGCAGTTAGGGGAATTAAAGTAATTCACATATTTAGCGCCACAAATTCAAGACGACATGAGATTACAAGGAGTGCGAAGGTAAGAAAGGGAAATATAGTATATAAATGATCGTTTAGCAGTAGTATTAGTGAATTGATGGATAATGTAGCTGGAACAAGCAGGATGGCACGGATATACATAGCGACAGGGTTTCTTTACTTCATCATAGGCACGATTCTTCTGGCACTCAATCTCTCTAATCTTATTGCCATAAATAGGGATCCGATATTCATACTGCTGCTATACGGTTTTGTTGCCCAGTTGATTTTCGGTGTTTCTTATATTTTTGTGCCTGGCGTCTCTAGGCACAGTGGAACAGATTACAGAATCATAATAGCAGAGTACATTCTTCTAAATATTGGTATAATAGCATTTGAGATAGTTGCACTTAGTGGCCAAAAGGACGTTGCAGTGCTCATCACAGGACTGATTGTATTAATTGTGGCAGTTCTGCTGCATGCGACCAACATATGGCGCACGATAATTGGTAGGGAGAATAAAGGCACTGTCTGATTCAAAGTATTAAATGCCATTGAGAGTGTCCTTGCAGGATCTGGTGGGTTATGCGAATCAGATTACAAGATGGCCATCACGTAAGAAGGATTCAAAAAGTCTACACGTTAAATAGCATATATGTTCTTGCCCTTATCAGTCATAGTATTGGCAATGTCTTTTGTGCTGGTAGCTGTAAGGCAGGTAGGCAGAGTCAGATTGCAGATATGGCAGATAATCCTTGGTGGAGCAGTAGTTGTGATACTGACAGGGCAGATATCTGTAACTGCAGCAATATCCTACATAGACCCCACCATCATAGTCTTCCTAATCGGAATCTTTATTCTTGGCGAAGCACTTACAAGGAGCGGATACATACAATATCTTGCTTACAGGATTTTTAGGCATTTTAGATCTGTGGATAGCCTAGTACTTGCAATCCTTTTCTCGATGGGATTGGCATCCATGTTCATGCTTAACGATACTATGGCAATCATAGGCACGCCAATAATCATGCTCTTTGCGATTAAAGAAGGCATAAACCCAAAGCTCATGCTGTTGTGCCTTGCATTTGCGATAACAATAGGCAGCGTTGCAAGCCCCATAGGCAATCCTCAGAATTTGCTTATAGCTTCAAGCGGTTTTGTTAAGTCACCGTTTGCAACTTTTTTCTCTAGCCTTTTGATACCGACACTGATAAATCTTTTCGTGACTTATTTAGTCCTTAGGCTATTTTTCAGAAGCGAGTTCCACAATAAACAGCTTATCCATAGCCACGTAAGGATAAAGGATAAGGAACTAGCCAGACTTTGCAACTTATCTCTTGCCTTGCTTGGCATTTTAATTCTTTTTTATGTCGTAATTGAGATTTTTGGTTTTATGCATGGCCTTAGTTTTGCATACATTGCAGTTATTTCGGCTTTGCCCATAGTGCTTTTCAGCAAGCAGAGATTTTCCATAGTCAAGCAGATAGATTGGTCGACAATAGTGTTTTTCATGGCCCTTTTCGTTCTTGTGGGCAGCGTATGGCAGTCGGACTTTTTCCAATATGCTACAAATAGCCTGCATCTTGACTTAGGTTATGTTCCGACAGTACTGCTTTCCAGTGTTATAGGCAGTCAGTTTATTTCAAACGTGCCAATGGTGCTACTCTATCTAAAACTTTTGGCATATGTGCACATCACAACAACAACTGCAATGGCACTTGCCGCAGGAAGTACAATTGCTGGTAATCTATTCATTCTGGGAGCCGCAAGCAATGTGATAATAGTACAAATGGCAGAGAAGAGATACAACAGTTCCCTGTCGTTTTTTGATTTCGCAAGGGTCGGCATTGTTGTTACAGCACTTAATGTACTCATATACTGGATATTCCTGACGGTATAGATTTAATTTTATAGAGATTTAACTTCTGATTGTTTAATGCATCGTAATTAAATAGCAACATTAGGTGCATTGTCATTTTTATTGGTATTTGACTTACGCCATGCTCAGATGCGCTTGAGCACAGCAAGCTTGACTGCATCGTTTACGAATAATGAAATCAGTGATATCAAAAATACTGCTGCTATTGGCGCGATGCCTATTTCAGGCATAAGTATCCCTAAATATGCCATTGCAGTCCCTACTATTATTCCTGCTGAAGATGCTATAACAAGGAATGCGCTTGGTGCTGACTTCCAGAACGCTCGCTTCTCTCTTAGGTTTATTACGGTGAACTTGTCTGTAACGTTCAGGAGCAGAAATACCATTGTTGGGAACTGTAGGCGGCTAAGACCCAACAGGCCGAACCCGATAGGTATAAGTGCAAGTGCTTCGACAAGTAGGAACGCACCAACCGAGCCAGATAATATAAGGAGATTGCGCACATTCCACACGTCTGGCTTGATCGAATATCCGGCATTATCTGTAGATATGGATATGTTTACCATGTCATTGGTAAATATCAAAAGTATAAGAAGGAATGCAGTTATTGGTATAAAATGCAGTGACATGAAGGTTATGGCTATGAAACCAACTATCTGAAACACCTTGGAGACCTTGGCCATTGCGTAAGTTGACATCCTCTCAAATATCCTCCGGCTCTCCTTAACGGCATCCGCTATGACCCCCAGACCATCTCTGGTAAGCACCAAGGCGGCAGCGCTCTTGGCCACATCAGTGGCATTGGATACGGCTATACCAACCTCTGCCTGCTTTAGTGCGGGAGCGTCGTTAACACCATCTCCAGTCATTCCTACAATATACCCTTTTGCCTGCAGCGCCCTTACCAGCGAGTACTTGTCCTGCGGATACACGTTTGCAAATCCACCAGCAGAAATGGCATTGAGCTCAAGGAGGCTCTGGTCGCGACCAACTCCAGAGGACATATCCACTATAAGCCCTGGTAGTCCGACTTCTTCAGCTATGTGCTTGGCAACGGCTGCATTGTCACCAGTCAGCATCTTTATTGATATGCCGAGCTTTGACAATTCTAATACCAGATCCTTGGCATCCTGCCTAGGCTTGTCATAAAGGGCCACGAGCCCGTCAATGACCCAGCTATCGCCAGGTTTTTTTACTGCAACCATTATCGGCCGCATGCCCCGAGACGCCAGTTCATCTGCCTTTGAACTAATCTCAACCAAACTGGAACCGTTAAGACCGGCCGCTTTTAGAACAGATACGACTGCGCCCTTCATAACCTCGTATTTGAATTCGCCACCCATTACTGCGGCGGTGCACTTCGTTTCTGGACTAAAGGGCGTGAAGCTGGACTGAATTCCCGGATGGATGCCAAGGCGTTCGGCGTAATCCAAAATGGCATTGTCCATAGGATCGTTGTCCTCCCTCCGCGACGCCTCAGCGGCATGCTTGAGAACTGATGCCACATCAGCAAGCACTGGCACTACCTCGCCCACTGTTATTCGGTTTTCAGTCAGTGTGCCAGTCTTATCTGCACACAGTATGCTCATTGTCGCAGTACTCTCTATTGCTTCCAATCTAGTTACAAGTATCGACTTTTGCGCAAGCCGCCCTGTGCCCAGTGCCATCGCCACGGTAAACGCTGCCTCTAAAGCTACAGGTACCGATGCTATGAATACCACGAGCAGAAAAGGCACCATGATTGCAAGCGACATATGCAGCAAAAAGAACCCATACAGGAACATAACGGCAATAACCACCAGGTCGCCTGCTACAAGATATTTCACTATGTGCATTATTGCAATTTCAAGATGCGATTTTGGCGATGCCTTCTGCACTAGTCGCGCAGTTTTTCCATAAACTGTCCCGTATCCTGTGCCGGTGACTATGCACGTTGCCTCTCCACGGCGCGCAATTGCGCCCTGATATACTGTGTCCCCTATGGATTTTTCTATTGGCAGCGACTCGCCGCTTATCACCGATTCGTCCGATTCGAATATTTCAGATTCGATTATCCTAGAATCCGCGGGTATTATGTCGCCTAGTTTGATCCGGATAATGTCTCCAGGAACAAGCTCTCGGGCAGGCAGAGTGGTCCATACGCCATCCCTTAGAAGCCTTGCCTTTGAGGCCAACTGGTTCATCAGAGCCTGGACAGATACGTCGGCCTTGTACTCCTCCACGAAGCCGACTATGGAATTGAACACCAAAAGAGCCACGACTATGTAGAAGTCTTGCATATGGCCAAGCACATAGGAAAGGATAATTACAAGCCACAGTAATGCTTGCACCGGGCCATAGAACTTCCTTGCGAATTGATAATAGTAGTTGGGCTTCTTTGCTGTTATCTCATTGTATCCATATTTGGCAATTCTTAACCTAGCTTCAGCAGAACTTAGTCCGGTTTTGCCAGTGCCGGCATCTGAGACAGCTCCATCTGCGCCAATCGGATGAAAATCACTATCTGCCATCAATAATAAACTGCAGACCAAGGTATAAAACAATTCCACAAACCAGATGGAACCAGAAGTCCGATACGTTTTTATGATTTTTATGAGCCATATTCACTATTTAGGCACTTCGTCGCGACGAACGCCACGTCGCATCAAGTATTTTTCTTCCCAAGTGTACGTTTACTATAGAATCAGCTTAAACCCTGACGAGGTTAGGGGGATGCTCTAGGTATTCATAGCCAGTTTTGCCATGCGGTATCCAAGCGGCATGAAAGGGCAGCGGTGCCCGTGAAATTCCCATGCCCATTCTGGAAGTCCGCCATATCTGTTTATATCGTTTTTAATGAGTTCACCTTAAGCATATACAATTATGATGCGCCTGCGACGGATCTGCCTTTTTTGGGATTAAGCATTTGTTTAAGAGAACCTAACAATACGATTATAAACACGGCAGTTAGGCACACGTATAAAAACAATGAAATCGTTTTGAATGGGCTGAAGAAATCAGACAAAGAGGCCGTGCCCAAAGTGAATGCTGCTGTGGGGAATACGTAACTCCACCAGCCTAGGTTAAATTGAAAACCGGACTTGAGATATCTCCTAAAGAAAAGCAGGTTGACCCCTATGGCCCAAATTCCGAATCCCCACAAAGCCGCTCCACCTAAGGCCCCCAACGGGCTCAGGTTCATTTTAAGCAGGATTCCTGCGGAATTGGAGATTTTCATAAAGTCAACGATCAAAATCCCTATCGGGGCTAAAAGAATGTAATTCGTAGGCGCAAGTTCTACAGTGGGCAACGTATGGCTGACTAACCGGAAAAAGAGCATGCCAAGGATTAACAGGAAAAGCATAGTACCAATGCCAAAGAAAAAGAGTGCGAATACCATAGTGACTGCGCTAACAGGGTACAGGAGCACCGCATTGGTGACAAGAATAGTGGCTACTGGCGTGATAAACCATCCGCCATGCATCTGGTCTAACTTAATCTTGATATTTGAAAAAAAGTGGTATGGCAGATAGATTGCAAGAGCAAGGATTAAGCCTGCGCCATAAACAAGCAAACCCAGATCTATGAAGCTAGGTATAATGTTCCAGCATAAGATCGCCAAGATTACTGCAGAAATGGGTTGAAGGGCATAGAAGTTTCACAGCAATGTGTGCTTCAGCTCAGTTTTGACGATTCCAGGATGAAGAACAAGCTTTACAAGTAATATCGCAGAAAATAACAAGAAGAAAAATACCAAAACCCAGGTTAAAGGAATTACCAGGAATGGAAGGAAGGTCTTTGATGCCAATGCGAATCCTCCTGTTCCAAGGATTGAGCCAAAAGCCATTATAGAGAATTTACTGGTATCCATAATACAAACCTTATTGTATGGTTTAAACCCTTTTTCCAAACAGTCTAAGTACGTGCCTGTCACTTATCTTGTAAATCACCTTTTTTCCTTCCCTTCTGTTTGAGAGTATACCCGCATTTGCAAGGTACTTAAGCTGCAGTGAAACGGTGGGCTGCGCCCTGCTTACAAGCTTAGGCAGTTCGCATGCACATCTTTCCTGCTTGACCAATTTCGATACAATGTTGTACCTCGTCTTGTCCCCAAGCGCCTTGAAAAGCACGTAATTGTGCTGTTGTTTAGCGTTCATAAATATATTTATAAGCATAAATATATATAAATTTTGTGTCTATACCTATGCGGTGAACGTATGAGTGGAAAAATAGCAATAATCATAGCTTCAGATTGGGATCAAAAGCTCAAAGTGACCTCGGGTCTTCATCTTGCTAAGCGCATATATGATGCGAGACAGGAAAACGGCATAGATGCATTAGAGGTATTCCTTTATGCAGGTGGCTCAAAGCTACTGCAATCCTTGCCAGAAGGCTTCGTAAATATACTGGAAGAGCTAAAGCAGGGCAACATCCTTGTAAAGGTATGTACGACGGAGGCACGGGCGTGGAATCTTGAGGAAAGCGCAAAGAAATATGATATAGTCCTAGAATTTGCGAGAGACGCATTCTCAAGATACGCAAGGGATGGATTTACTGTTTTAACCTTTTGAAACCATGAAGGCATGGCGTGGTTCCTAGGAGACCTGTTGGTGAAGTAGCCAGAAACCAACTTTCAGACCAATTGAAGAAGCTCTCAGCAATGGGCGGCACTGTTAAGAGTCTCGGAAAAATAGGACTTTTACCAAAAGAGGATCAGGTTATAGAACATTATGACAACGCTATCACTGACTTTGTAAATGGTAAGCCTGACGAAGAATCCGGTAGGCTGATTTTCAAGTGGTTAAAAAGATGTAATGAGGCCATTTAATAGCGCCCATACGAATATAACCTGAAGCGCATCGCCCGATGCGGGGATCGAACCTGCGACATCCTGGTTAACAGCCAGGCGCTCTACCGACAAGCAAGCCTTTTCATAACGAGCTTTTGCCTTGGCAACCATGCAATCGAACCCTTGTTTTCAAAAGAAAATACGCAATTTAGATATAAATATGCGTGAGGTTCGATTTGATGCGGATAAACGAACCCCGACTTTAGCCAAACTTGTGTCTTTAGCCGATTCCCACGAAATGGCTAAAGAAAGATGACGACGAAGCTCAAAAACCCTGTGTTTTTGTCGGGAGGCTTCTTTACACAAGTTTCGCGTACGGCTCAGCATCAAGCCCGCTACGGCCGCTTCGCGGCCTACCGGCCATAGGCCTGCGGGCACTACTCCAAAATCGGGTTCTAGGCCACTTTTGGGTGGGGGCAAAAGTGGCCGCTTGAAGAAAAGGTACCTTAAACTGCTCGGTGGCGAGCTTGAAGGCGCATTGGCGCCGCACGCCCCTCTGGCCGCATGGCCGAGCTGGGCGAAAGGAATTATTTGTTTAACGGTTTAATAATCACTTTTACGGATTTACCAACCAAGCCTTCTAGCAAGGAACTGCGTATATTTATACCGCCGTACGTATACTTGTGTTCTCCGGATTCCCTACGTCGAATATTACCTCCTTTGAGTTGCCTTTTGTATGTGAACTCAGTTACATTTACCGGATAAAATTCGAACTCATCTTTTTGGTATCTTGCCATATTATCCCTATTCTATAGGGCGACGTAGTTTTAAAAACTATTCGGACTAGTTTTTTTAAGAGGATTTTTTCGTACAAAAGATTTAATAAGGGTCACGGAGTAGGTGTTAATAGGGATGGTTATGGAATTAATAAAACAGCCGGGGTCGCAGGAGGATTTAGTTGCAAGTTTATTGGTAGGCATTTCAGATGGATGGAAGATTGGTGAAGTTGCGACTAGCACTTATAGAAGATTGCCCGATCCGCAGCCAGTATATATAGACTCATCAAATATGAGGCGCATGCATCATGGAGAAGCAGGCATGTGGATCGTGACAGCCAGCACTTTGCTTGGTCTTGTTGCATATAGTTATGCAGATGGGCAGGATAAGGAAATGGCGATGCAGATTGCAGGAATGGGTATTGGATTTGGTGCACAGTTGATCTGGGATGATAAAGAAGACCATAACGAATGGTTCCATTAATTGGTGATAGAATTCCTAAATATAATATAATTTCTATGGGGGAAATGGCGCGCATAGGAGAGTGGGTAGAGGTATTCAGAGCGCTAATTGCACTTGGTATTCTTGGTTATGTAGCAGTTACAATATCAAGTGTCATACCTATTGGGCCATTCTTGCAGATATTGCCTTTGTTCTATTTTGCTATAACTGTTGCTATAGTGATTGGAGTACTGGAGGTGCCTGATCATGGAACATTGTTTACAATTGGGTGGACTTTTGCCTCTTTGCTGCTAGCCGGATCTGGACTTATAAGCAGATGGGAGGCACTATTGGATCTTGTTCCGATAGCCTTAATTATATGGAATTATTTAGATGATTCGGGTGGATTGAATGGTACATACCTCTAGATGTTCGCGTGCTAGCAGCACGCATTGTAGTTGCTCGTGCGGCGGTGCGGCCCATGGTGGGGGTGGAGGGATAGTATCAATTGCTGAGGCATCGAGTGATAGAGACGTACCAGAATATAGGAAATTCTTTGGTAATTCTCTTGTTCAAGCAGCATTGACACATGCTTGCATGGCTGGACTGACAGTAGTTGCGCCTGGTGCAGGGTTGGCGCTGGCTACTGCATATACAACATACAACTACTCAAACTTGGGATACACCATGTTTAAGGCATATAATGAATTCCAAAATGGAAACGTTGCCCAGCGCAGAGATTCATTAAGGACTATAACTACAAACGTAACAAGTTTTGCGGTGGGAGATAGTTCGGATAAGGCTGCAGCTTACATAGTTGACAAAGCCAAGGCTAGCGGATATGTAAAGGAATTAGCTGGGAAAAGTGGGGTGGAAGAAGTCATCCTAACAGACATGTTGGAAGGAACAACCTCACAGGCAATAAATAATGGTTTCACAGAACTGGCCAGATTTGGTGCAGGTAAGGTGTTTGGTGCTTGAATGGATGAAAAAACTTTTCAAATCATAGGAATAATAGCGGCTCGTAAGGGCGCTTACTATACGCTAGTTAGAAATGAATTTCTTAGGCAGTTAAAGAAGCAGAAGAAGGCGATTAGTGATGATGAGGATCAGGAAATGCGGGCGCGTTTGAGAAGGGCCATAGCACAATTACCTAATGAGTTATTCTTAGGCGTACAGGAAACAAGCAATATAGATAGGAGCCTCGGCCTAGATCAAATAAGGCTTGATACAAAAAGGATAGCCAAGGAAATAATCACAGGACTCATTTAGATTACAGTTAGGGTAAAATAGCTTATCATTTAAATGGAATCATGGGTTTTTTAGGGGAAGGGATACATAGTAATGCCGTGAGCAAGGTTGCTGCCTACCAAATACCACTCATAAGTAATGCTAGAATGCCACTTGTCCGAAAAAGATGCGGCGTTCTGATTAAGTCCGCTATCAAAATACCTGACTATCTAAAGAAAAAACCAAACCAAAACCTGCTTATATGCGGAACCACTGGGCAGGGCAAGTCCAAGCTAATGCGGCTTGCTCTTGAGATAATGCCCAACCCTAAAACAATCTTCTCGTACAAGGAGAACGACGAATACCTACAAATTGAGGGCAACTTCATAGCCGCTGAGCGCAGCTTGCCAAACCCATTCAATGACCCGGAGGCCTTTACTGATGCCTTCGCTGTGGCCTTCAACCTCCAATCTGAGGGGATACAGGCCTCTACGGCCATGTCCCTTGTAAGCAGCCTAGCCAAGGAGAGCAGGACTTGGGCTGATTTCATATCCAACGCCAAAAAGCACGCCGCGAAGGCTCGAGACGCAAACGTACGCTCTGCCACAAACTACCTGCTCGAGAAGATTAAGGCGCTTACCTACGACTCCAAGCAGATAGAGCTCGACCTTGGCAAGACCAACGTGCTCGACATGAGCCTGCTCAACGATGACGCCAAGACCTTCTACTCCGAGCTCTTCCTCAGGCAGATATACGCCGGCTTGAAGCGCCGCAGGGGCGCCGATAAGGTCATCGTGTGCGTGGACGAGGCCCATAGGCTTACTAGGAACGTCCAGAGCAAGCGCCAGAGCATAATCAACGAGATGAGCAGGGAGATAAGGGCTTTTGGGATGCTCTGGACGGCTACGCAGAACCTCTCCGACATACCCGACCCGCTTAGGAACCAGTTTGCCACCCAGTTCCTGTTCAGCACCACATCCGAAGGGGACATGCGGGCGCTTGGGCAGATAGACAGGGACTTGGCTAGGTGCGTATCCGAGCTTAGGAACCACGAGTTTGTTGATGCAAAGCATGAGGACGTGCACAAGTCCATTGGAATATTTAGGGCAGACATAAGCTCGCTGAAAGAGCGGGACCTTAGCAGTTTAAGGCCTGCTGAAACGGTGCAGGCCAAACCAGTAACATTAGAGGTGCCAGAAGGAAGGCCAACAACCATGCTACACGCAGCAATGTTAGCAGTATATGAGAATCCAGGAGCTGGACTTGGGAAGATAGCTAAATACCTTAAAACTAAGGGTTGGATAACAAGCGATCCTACAATTTACGGCTCTAAAGATAGGAAGGGTGTGCTTGACAATCTGGTAAGCTTAGGTTACGCAAAGGTAGATGGCTCGGGCTACAAGCTGACCGAAAAGGCATTGTGGTGGATTGATGCAGAGATACTTGTAAAGCGTGCTAAGAACGTTGGTTCTGAACTGCACATGCAGCTTATGAGAAAAACGGTAGAAAAACTACACGAAGAGAATATGCTTGTTGTAATACCGGAGAGAAAAGATGTGCCAGATTTGATAGCTTACCCCATGTCTAAAGGAAACAAGAAGTACCTTTGGGATGACAAGAATAGAAAGGCTTATGAAATACAGACTACGGCTAGAAAGAACAATGTGCTTGTCAATAAGAAAAGAAATGATAGATTTAAACTATCTACAACTTGGATTGCGCACGATGAAGACATGCTTGAAGAAATAGAGAGGTTGACAGAAGGAAAAGATAAATATATGCTGATTATGGTGTGAATTATGGAACTTAACGATAGAGTAAAGGAAACTCTGAAATTACTTGAAGGTCGTATGGGGCAATATTCAAAATGTGAAGCGGCATTTTCTATAGCTAAAGTGAATAATGTTAATAAAATACATAATGGGGTAATAGTTTTCTTTCATGAAAAAGACCAGATTCCGAATAAGTCACGTCTCAATTATAAAAACTTAATATTAGATCGGCAGATTCTTAGCGCTGATGAAGGAAAGAAAATGATATATGAGCTTATAAATGATAACAAGATTATGTTGCCAGAACTTGGAGAATTCGCATTAGAAGCAAATAGCGTAGCGGATATGGGTGGGAGAGACTACGAACCGGCCTATCATCCGTGCGGATTTGCATATGATAGATTTGGATGGCCAAACAGGCGCATTGAGTATAGTATAAAAACTAATTCAATGTCGTTTGATAATCTAGAAGTTGTTAGTACTAAGAGCCCCCTTTATCTTAATGCAGCATATGCAATTGCAGATTTCATGAATGCATCTCACCCATATAATCCCGTTACATCGAGAATTGAAATAATAATACCAGATTATAGGGCACGGATAAAGAAGGCGCGAATATCAGATGGCAAAATAAAGTTTGAGATAGAAGAAAGAGAAACTAGAGAGAGTAATCTCCAATTTAAGTATTTCTTGCAATCTGGTTCTGAAAGCAGACCTGGAGAAGTAGCTATAGAGAATAATAGTGCAACAACAAGTTACCCTAATGATGTAACACTCTTAGAGGCAGTAATCCTTGACATTTCAAAAGACGAGCCCATAGACACCAAATATGTATATCCATTTAGATTGGAATCGTGGCAAGAAGTGGATCCGGAAGCTTATGAGATATTAATAGACAGATTAATTAAGGATGGCGAAAATGATAAAGTAGAATTTAAGAGGGAAATTAAAGATACTGGTGAATTCTTAGAGACTGTCTCCTCATTTTCAAACTCTTCTGGAGGAGTTATAATATTGGGAATCACTAATAACGGAGAAAAACGAGGTTTTAGAATAAATAAGGATGTTATTACAAATATAATTGCAAGTAATTGTGAGCCTTATCCAAAATTTGAGATTAAGGAGGTAAAGATAGATACAATAACATTAACTGTTATTGAGATTGATGAAGGGTCTAATAAACCTTATTCTATAAAGGAACGCGGTATTTTCATTAGGAAAAATGCCACAGATAGACAGGCAAGTAGGAATGAGTTAGATGACATTATCAAGAATAACAGTTCAAAAGTTGTTATATGAACTTTGCAAACATTATCGAGGAGGTATTAATTGCTGATTATAAATTAAAGCATAACGATACTGTAAGACAGATAGAAAGCATTTTCAGAAATAATGGTTTCTACACCACAAGGGAGTATCCCATTTATAAGATGGGTGATGGCTCTGGAAAGAAAGGAAGGATAGACTTAGTGGCTAGGAAGGGGAGATTCAGGGTGGCAGTAGAGTATGACCACCATAAGTTAATAAAATGGAAAAGTTTCCAGAAAATAATCCAAATAAACCCAGAGTGCGCTATTGCAATATCTGGGGATGGAGGTCTTAAAGAAAACATAGTAAGGGCATCTCATTATGTAAGAAAACTCAGGCAGCCCCTTTATGTTGTTTCCCTAAAAGAGAAGGCATACACAACGGTAAGAGGCGTGGAGAATGACGGATAGATTTACGAAGGCACAGAGAAGCTATATCATGTCTAGAATTAAGGGAAAGGGGACGCGCGTAGAGTTGGCAGTAAAGGGAATGCTTGGGGGACATTTTACATTCCAGCCCAAGGGCATACTTGGAAACCCTGATTTTGCACATAAGAAAAAGAAAATTGCAATATTTGTTGATGGAGACTTTTGGCATGGTAAAGAATTTGGGTTGAGACGGAAGAGGTTGCCGAAATATTGGATAGCAAAAATAACAAGAAACATAAGACGGGATCAGGAGGTCAACAAGAAGCTGAAAGATGCAGGGTGGAAAGTAGTACGTATCTGGGAAAAGCGGATTGGAAGAGAGCCTAAATTGGTTAAGAGACTCCTAAGAAAGGTTATTAATTTGGAAAGGAAATAACCTTTTATGGGAAATAACAAGTATGTTGATTTCGTAGATGATAAATTCTTCTTAGAGTGTGTTAGGGAAGTCTGTGAGGTTTATTATAGGGAGAAAAAGGAGCTTACTGTAGATAGCCTAAAGGGTAATGGCCTTGACCCTTTTAAAAGCGTGTTTGACATGGCAAATAGGGGCATCAGTTTTGAACAGTGGATGGAAGAGGAGAGGTCAAGGCAAGAGGATAAGACACTCAATAATAAGATAGGAGAATTCCACCAGAAGCTGCTAGGTGGGGTCAAGGGTTGGACTGACCTTGGAGTTGGAAATGACACAGAATTGGACCTAAAGAAGGATGATGATACCATATTCATGGAGATAAAGAACAAATATAACACCATCAATAGCGATTCTGGGAATAAAGTAAGGGACAAGCTTGGGGATGCGGCAAGGAAGAATCCAAAGGCCATAGTTTATTTTGCATATATCATATCTAAAAAGAATGATTCTGGAGAGAAGGTATGGAAAAAGAAGGGAAGGGAGACGAATGTTAGGATAAAGAAGATATGGGGATCTAAAGTCTACGCGTTGGTGACGGAGAAGGAAGATGCGCTGAAAAAGACATGGGAAGCCCTACCCATAGCAATAAACGACTATATGAAAGGAAAGGCAGAAATAAGTGAAGACGACAAAAATAAACTTGTCATGAGCTTTGGCTCTGTACTTGGGTAACTAACCTTACGGAAAGCGCCTTTACAATCTGATTTCCTATAGCCTTTGCAAAGTTTACAGGCACGGCGTTGCCTATCTGCTTGTATTGCGATGACATGCCGCCGCAGAATTCCCAGTTGTCAGGGAAGGTCTGTATCCTTGCGTATTCCCTTACCGTGAACGGGCGTGTCTCTTCTGGATGGCAGCGCTCTGTCTGCTTCTGTGATGGCGATGTCGTAAGCGTCAGGCAAGGCTCATCCCACGAGATCCTTCTAGCCATGCCACGCTTGCCTCCGCCGCTGTAGAAGCTCTTACCCATGAATTCCTTTTGTATATCAAGTGGGAGGTTTACCCAGCTGCCTCCTGGAGGGACTAGATCAAGCACCTTTTTCCTGTTTTCCGAATACCGCGTCCCGGAAGACTGTGGCACGTTTGCAAGCGCTTCCTTTAAGGTAACTAGCTTTCCGTATCCGGTAGGGTACTCAAAGTTTATCCCGTCAAGCGTACCTATTATGATTATCCTTTTCCTTTTCTGTGGCACGGAATAGTTTACCGCATCCAATATCTTATACTGGACATTATAGCCCAGCGACTTGAAGACATCCAAGACTACCGTAAGGGTGCGGCCGTTGTCATGTGTGGCAAGGCCAGCTACATTCTCTGCAATGAACAGCTTTGGCTTGATCTCCTTTACTGCCCTGGCAAACTCATAAAATAGCGTGCCGCGCGTATCCTCAAAACCAAGTTTTTTACCGGCATGGCTAAATGCCTGGCATGGGAAGCCACCGCTCACCACATCAGCCTTCATTCCCGTAAAGTCTATGCCCTTTATGTCACCCAATACCACATTCCAATTAGGCCTATTCTTCCGGAGGGTAGCTGCACAGTCTGCATCAAAATCATTAAGTAATATTGCCTCTAGGCCGGCTTCCTCTAGTCCTAGGGCTAACCCACCTGCACCTGCAAATAATTCGACAACTTTAAGCTTATTTTCCATAGCAAACACCACACTTATGCTACGAGCGCTCCGCTAACAATATTTGGCACCGCAACTCTTATATTACCACCCAGAAACAGAGGCCATTTTGTATAGCGTTGCCCGACGCATTTTGTATTGTAATTATAGTTCTTTAAAATTAAATATCTTTGCATATTTTCACCTTTTGAAACCATTAGACAATGAGCGCAGGTGTGACACCCTATTTTCAGAGAAGGCGAAATCGATATTCCTGAACAGCTCTTCCTGGTCTTTGCTTATGTAAGTCATGGTTATGTCTGGCCTGGAGTGCCTTGCAAACCTGCTGGCCAGTACAACGTTGCCGTTTGTGGCCTTGGCAAAGCGTGTTATTGCATAATGGCGCAGGCTATGTGATGTAAGCCTATACAAGCCGCGCTCTTTATGGTCTGAATAGGTCTCTTCAGATGTTCCGTACATTTGGTTTAGCCCTGCACTTTGCGCAGATTCACGGAAAACCTTTCTAGCATAGTTGACCTCTACATGCTGTAGCCTATTGGCATTGTTGTCATGTTCTTTGAAGAAGACATAGCCGTTCGATGCCTTTATTGAGGTCTCATTTTTAGCTATGTACTCTATCGTTTCTTTGAACAGCGCGACAGGGATGAGCAGGGTATCCATCTTTTTGGCCTTCTCAGTCTCAAGCGTAAGCTCACGCTTATCAAAATCTATGCATGAGATGTGCAATGCGCACGCTTCGCCTATCCTTAGGCCTAGATAGGCCTGATACTTGAAAAGCAACCTGAACTTCTCATATGGTACGTTAATTAGGAATTGGCGCAGCTCAAGTTCTGTAAAACCTTTGTTTATTGATCCGTACTTGGGCGTCTTTCTTCTGCCTTTGAACCTTCTCCCATAGGCCTTATGCAGGATGGACTTCATGTCCTCCAATCGCTGCTGCGGGGCAGAGTTTGCAAGCGCCTTGAGCTGCGCTGCAAACTGCGCGTAATCGAACCTTGAAATGCTTGTTTCGCTTGCTTTAGGGGAAGGGGTTTTACCGGAAATGAACCCGATTTTGTCGCCGTAAATTTCATCGCCCGATGCGGGGATCGAACCTGCGACATCCTGGTTAACAGCCAGGCGCTCTACCACTGAGCTAATCGGGCATTTTGAAGAACGGAAACGGCTCCGCGAGATGTATTATCTTGGCGTACATATATGAATGCTCGCCCATATATTCCGTAAAATCAATTCGGTTGTCGCTGTATTTATACCTTACGAAGCCTCCGGATTGATTCTTGTCAGGCAATGAATAATAAAGTATCTTATTCTCGTCGGAAAGGCCCTCTATCACGTCAAAAGCGCAAAGGACCGCCTTTCCCTTGTAGACAAACGAGTATATTTGAGGTATGGTCTCTGTGCCTGATGCCTGTATGAGCGCGGCCGTAACAAGATCGTGAACGCTCGAGAGCTTTGCGATTGAGGGGATTTCCTTGTCCTTGGGCTTTGCATCGGAGATCTTCGCGTCATCTATGCAGATTATGTTGATAGCATTGCTGCCTTCCTGCCTCTCGCCAGATACGAAGTGCGAATTCTCCTTCTGCGAAGGGGATGAGGGATAGGTGTAGCCTATTACGCGCTCGCTCTTCGGGTTTGATACGTAATAGGCAATGGCGCTCTTGCCTATCTCTTCGCCTAGCGCAAATATCCTATATGCTCCGCCAGATTTAAATGATACGAGCTGGGCGTTGGTGTAGTCGTAATTGCAGACGTATCTGGACAGGTCATCTAGCGATTCGAGCTTTACGAATATAAGGCTCTTTGGACGCAACTGCCGCTTCTTGCTTTTCATAAAGGGCGCCTTTTTTAGTGGGAAATTGAGTTGTAGACATATGAAAGAAAGAGCATGAGTTCGTATGATGGATAGAATATGACTGGCGAGAGTATTACTCCCTGGCCGACTGCGCTGTAGTCGTTCTGCAAGCTTGCAGCCGCTACAAGCCTTATCGGCTGCGAAAGCTTTATCGCAGGGCTCGTAGTCGAAGCTACGGTAAGGTTAAGGTTGTACGTGCCTGACTCGTTAACATATACTGGATATAGATAAGTGCTCTGGGTCAGATGCAGCGCGACGACCTGCTCGCTAAAGTTCCATGCCGGCAGCCCTGATACGCTTATTCCGAAAGGATCATCGGATATGCCGGTATTGTTTATGGTTATGTAGAGATTGGTGGGCTGATCTATGCCGGACTGTATGCTTGTTGGAGTTACATTCATGCTAAATACGTTCGGGGTCACGTTCACGTACGCTGTCACAAAGAATGCGCCTAGCTTTGAGTAGTTTCCGACGTCTATTGCGGCTATGGTGAAGTTGTAGGTGCCATTTTGTGCGCTGCTCGGCACGGTTATCTTCATCTTCATTGGATTTGCATAAAGAAGCGATGGCTGCGAGTACCATCCGCTAGGAAGATTCTCTGCGGCGAGCTTGGCCCAGCCTATGTTTATCAAGTATCCGGATGCGTTTGTGGTTGTTGCAGAGGCCTCCACATAGAAGCTCTCCCCAGGGCCGACCTTGCCAAGGTATATGCTCTGGCCATTGTGCAGCGTTGCTGATGCTGGTCCTAGGATGCTAAGGTAGGTCGCATTTGCGACGGCAAATATGGACAATGCCATTACAAGGATATACAGCCTGCGCAGATTCATCAGGATCAGTAATCTATTGCGGGATTAAAATTAATAACCTATTCGATGGAGGCTCAGGCCACATCTATGCTCTCTTCGGGGTATCCGAGGTTCAAAAGCGCCTTCTTCACGTTGTCCTTGTGCTCTCCCTGCAGCTCTATCATGCCGTTCTTGTAGGTACCTCCGCATGCAAGGACGCGCTTGAGCTCCTTTGCGGTCTTCTCGAGCTCCTCTCCGGATAGTCCGGTGACTACAGTCATATACTTCCGGAACTTCTTCTTCTCGAGATACACTTTTATCTTACGGTTGGTCTCCCTGTCAAGGATATCGCAAACACATATCTCCTTTGGCAGTCCGCACTTGGGGCATATCTCAGGCATTAGCTCGCAGCACCCCTCTCTTTAAGCAGTGTAAGTATCTGTGCAACGGTTCTCTTCATCTCCTTTAGCTTGATCTTCTTGCTAGCCACTCCAGTAGAGCTTATGTTCCTCTTCTCTATGGCAAGATCTAGCTTGAGGTCCTTGAGCTTTCCGTTGAGGGCCTCTGTTGAAAGGGCCCTTAGGTCTTTTATCTTCATCGTTATCAATCTACAAAGTAATTTTATCAGTTATGATATAAATGGCTTTCTGAGCCTTGCGGTTCATACATCAGTTCGCCACTGTGGCATCCGCCTCAGCAACAACCGGCTTTGGCTTCTTCTGCTTCCCTGTAGGGAACTTGGTTCCTGGCTGGGCTATCCTCACTTTTATGCCTATTGCGCCGTACTTAGGGTACGATGCTACTTTTGCCCCGTCCACAAGCGTTGTGACGTGGCCTGCAGTTGGGAGGTATCCGAGCCTTATCTTTATCTGCTTGGCCTTTGCACCCTTTGCGGCGAGCTTTCCGGTGGCTATTATCTCAGCGCCCATTGCGCCGTTGTCCATTATCTCCTTTATGGTTCCGTGGAGCAGCCTCCTTGCGTTTATCCCTCTCTCAAGGGAGTTCGCTATGTACTTGGCAACGAGCCTTGGCTCGAGCTTCTCGTTCTTGACCTCCGCTACGCTTATCTGGGGGTTTTCTATGTTGAATTTCTTCTTCATGCCCTCCGTAAGGCTGTTTATCGTCTCTCCGCCCCTTCCGATGACCTTTCCGGGATTTGTGACATATACTGTTATCCTGGTTATTATTGGTGTCTTCTGGATGTCCACCCTTGAGAATCCTGCCCTTGAAAGCTTCTTCTCTAGGTACTTGGATATGTTGTTCTTTATCATCAGATCCTCTATGAATTTTCGCTCTACTACCATATTATCATGCTTTTTGTTCTGCTGTCGCCTCGGCCTTAGGCGCCTGTGCCTTAGGGGCATTCCCCTTTGGTGCTTCAATCTGGACCACTTTCTTTGACTCCTTTGCCTTCGGCTTGCTCTGTGACATTGCCTTCTGCTTGGTCCTTTGAGACTCGTTTATCCTCTTGCCCCTTGCCTTTATGAAGTATTTCATGTTCTTTGTGAGCTTGTCGGAATGCTGCTCTGCGAGCACTATCTCTATCTTTGCGTATTCTATGTCGCTGTGGTTGGTTGCGGACATTCCGTACATTCCCCTGCCCCAGGCGATGCTTCCCTTGGAAGGATATCTCCTTTCTATCCTTGTCTTGTTGGCTGATGCGCTGACGACAAACATGTCCTGGGCATCCTTGCCCTTGTTTCCAGCATTTGCCATGGCGTTTGTAAGCGTCTTGAGAACCTCGGAGGCGGCCTTTTCGGGATATCCTCCTTTCTGACCGCCAAGCTCGTGCCTTGACCCCATGTGCCTGTTGTGCCTCCTGTACGCGACTGGGGATTCCTTCTCTATGAAAAGCTCAAGAGCAGCAAGAGCATCAGTAGCCTTCAGGTATCTTATGGCGTCACATACTGCGCCGAGATCCTTATAGCTCGCATTGACATCGTAGCTCTGCGCTTTTACGAAATCATCGCCTTTCAAGTTGAATGAATAATTCATTATTTCACCGCTAGGAACTTGCTTCCCCTTGTTGCCCTTATACCAGGTGCAGAGTGCACTACGTGCTTTATCGGGATGGCGAACTCGCCGAGCCTGTGGCCTATCATCTCTGGGCCTATTGCAAGGTCCTGGAACTTTTTGCCGTCGTGAACGCCTATCTTGAGACCTACCCAGCTTGGAAGTATGACCGCCTCCCTGCTGTGCGTCTTTATCGCCTTTCCAGTCTGCTTTGCCTTCTCTATCTTCTTTATTATTGCCTTGTAGCTCGCGCTCATTCTCTTAATTGCCCTTCTGTTCCTCGACTTCATGAGCTTTGAGACGTCGTCAAGCTTCATTGCCTGAAGCTCCTCGATTGTCTTTCCCCTGAACGTGAATATTCTAGCCATAATCAACCACTCTTTCGCCTTCCGACCCTCCTTGCGGCAATGTGCCCGACCTTTGATCCTGGAGGCGCATGCCTTGAGACCATGCTTGACGCCCCTTTGTGGTGCTGCTTTCCTCCGAATGGGTGGTCAACAGGATTGGACTTGACCCCACGGTTGACAGGCCATTTCTGATTTGTGGCATGCCATATGTAATGCGCCTTTCCGGCCTTCATTATCGGCTGGGATGTGAGGCCTCCGCCTGCTACGGCGCCTATCTGCGCCCTGCACGATGGATCCAGGTCTATTGCCTTCTTTGATGGAAGTAGAACATTGACAGTGTTTTCAAGGTGCGACTTTATAGTTGCATAGCCTCCTGCGACGCGGGCCATCTTGCCGCCGTCGCCTGGCCTTGATTCTATATTATAAATGAGCATTCCGTCAGGTATGGATCCGAGAGGAAGTATGCTGCCGAGTGCGACCTCTGCCTGATTTCCTTCGAATATACGATCGCCTATCTTTATCCCTTCAGGAGCAAATAGTATGTTTTCTGAAAAGTCCTCGTACCTTACCCTCATGAGTGGAGCGCTATGGCCAGGATCGTCTATGAATTCGACGACCTCTCCGATAGCCCTGCCTTCTATTGGCCTGCTCCTGAAATTAACGTCAGCCTTGAAGTGGTTTGGGGGCTTTCTGTATGCATTGCTTCCCTTTCCACGCCTTTGCTGCTTTAATCTCTTTCCCATTTAGTCTTCACCATGAATCATACTAATTTAAGCTTCCTTGCCACGTCAGAGGCCTTGAACTCAGGTTTTATCCTTATGTATGCCCTCTTAGTGTTATTCATTGTTATCTCGGTATTTATAGTAGCCACCTTCACTCCGAACGTCTCCTCGAACTCCTTCTTTATGGCACTCTTTGTGGACCTAAAATCACAGATGTAGCAGATAGTATTCATCCTGTCTATCATGTTAAGCGCCTTTTCGGTTGAAAGTGGATATATTAGTGCGTCCATTCTTATCTCCTGCTCTTTATTGATCCGTTTGATAGCGCCTCTTCGATGCTCGAGACTGCGCCTTCTGTCCATATTGCCAGCCTTGGCTTTGCGCCTGGTGCTAGTTTTCCTACAGTAAGTTCATTGACCGCACAGACGTCAACTCCAGGTATATTTCTTCCCGCCTTGGAGATGCTGCCTGTGGATTTTGAGACTATGAGTACGCTGTTACGGAAATGCCTTTTGTTTGACAGCCTCTTTAGACCCTTTCTGAGCTGCGGCTTGTGCGACTTGCCGAGATCATCAGACAATCCCAGTGCGCCCAGAACTTTTATGAGCTCCTTGGTCTTTGCTATGGATTCAAGTTTGTCATCGACGACTATTGGAAGCTCCTTTGTCTGTACAAGATGCCTTGACAAAACCATGCCGGTATTTGATGATCCTGCTATTGCAGATTTTATTGCGAGAAGATACTCCTTCCTGTTTATCAATTCCTCTATTCTTTTCTCTATCTTGTGTGGATGCGCTCTATGTCCCTTTGTTGCAGATGGAATCCTTCTTACATCTCCCTGAGCGCCGCCTCCGAGCTTCTGCCTGGGCCTTATTGCGATACCCATGTGCCTGCCCCTCCTGTATGCGGCACTGTACTTACCCACATACACTGCGGTGGTCTCGAATCCTGCCCTTATGAAGTGCCCTTGAGGTTGATAATTTTGGCTCTGCTCAGAAAGCAGCGCCCTCCTTACGATATCCGCGCGGAATTCTCCGGCGAATACGCTAGGTAGAGTCGTGCTCTTTGAAACCTTGCCATCAAGTCCAAGTACGTTCATTTTATGCTCCCTGCTGCGTTGCAGTCGATATGTAGCTTATCTGAGGCTCCTTCCTCTGCGACTTGTTTCTTATCGACTTCCTGATCCTTACAAGCCTCTTTGCCGGCCCAGGTATTGAGCCATCAAGTATTATGAAATCATTCTTTACAAGCCCGTAGTTTATGAACCCGCCCTTTGCATTTACTGCGGCGGCATCCTTATCCGTGCCTATCTTGAGCACTCTCTTGTTGAGTTCTGTCCTGTAATTGTATCCCATATGCCCTGAGTGCGGAACCGTGAACATCACCTTTGCAGGGTGCCATGGACCTAAAACTCCAAGATGTCTTATCTTTCCGGTCGCCTTCCTGACGTTCCTTGCGACACCGAATCGCTTTATAACTCCTGCCCATCCCTTTCCCTTGGATATGCTTATTGTATCTACGTAGTCTCCGACTCCAAGCACATCATTTATCTTAATCTCCTTACCGAAGAACTTCTCCGCAAAGGCAAGCTTATCATTGACATCCTTGCCGCCTATTCCAAGCTCAAATCTCATTACCCTCTTGTTCCCAAAGCCCAAATTGCTTGCATCGAGGAAGGCAAGTGCTGATACATCAACATACTTTGACGTGTCCGCCTTAATCTTTGAAAGATCAGTATTGGCCTTATTTATCCCGACCTTCTTGGCTAGTGCTGCATCATAAGCTTCGGAGGAAGGCTGCGTGTAGAGATATTTTGTATCGTAGAACCTTATTCCGTATATGTATACCTTTGGCATCTCCAGGACAGTTACTGCTCTGGATATCTCGGTTCCCTTTGCAGGAGATGCGCTGTCATCAACCATCATTATGTGGGTCATTCCCGCCTTGAAGGCTACGGATCCTAGGAATCCCGGCTCGGCTGACCTTGGCCATGTTCTTACCCTTGGCATCTGGGCTTTGGCTCTCCTATGAGGCCAAAATTCCATTGAACCTTTGCGCATCTTCTGAGGCATGATAACCCCTAAGGAATTAGCATTCTAGTATTCTTTTGAGCAGATTTATATACCTATTGCTGGCGTTTGGCTACCTTTGAATCCTGTCTTATTGCACCGGCGCAAACATCAGTTCAGATGGCTGGCTATCATCGCGGCGAACCTGCTCTGGTTGACGCTGAGAGTGGAATTGAGAAGGGATATCTGCGCGAAGACAGTGGTGTTTGCAGTGTGTCCAAGTATTATTACCCCGTTAATCGCCGTGTTTGTCCCTGGATAGAGTGACGATGTTGCAGAGAATGAATATTCCATTGGACCGGATGTCAGGTTCACACCAACATCCGCGCTTGTTATGTTCTTGTTGGCCTTGAGCGCGGTCATGTTGAACGCATTATGATATATGCTCATGCCAACGGCATATACTGCGGCAGATTGACTGCTCTCAAGAATTAGCTCCTGGAGTCCGCCGTATGAATGCTTTGAGCTTGACGAATTATATGATATTAGGTAATCGGAAGTTATGTTGTATGAAGGGCTGCTTGGGAGCAGTCCTGCCGTCGCCGCGGCAACCTGCGCCGGGGTCGTCGCCTCGTAAGCATAATAGCCGCCGCTTCCTATGAGCGATGCCGCTTCCGAAGGGAGTATGAAGTACTTTGAAGCACTTACATTAATTTTTGTGGGAGATGAATTCACAATGGGCTGTGATGGCACGGACTGGTTGTTTGATGTGAGCACGCTTGGCCTGGTCTGCGCCTTTACAAGGCTAGCAGAACCCGTCTTGAATCCGATCATGTAAAATACAACAGCAACGATTAGAAATGCAAGTATTATGCCGATCCAGATAAGGGGCTTGTCGCCTCCTGTTTTTGGGCTCTGGACTGACGCTGAGTTGTGGGCGGCCTTCTTGTGTGCTTCGAGATTGTGAGTTTGCTCTTCTACCATGCTTACACCGGCAAGCTAGGATAAGTAGTTATAATATTTATATTGCTCGCTTGGTTTCGGTCAGGCCGCATGGTCACTTGCGCTCCTTCTACTCAAAAAATAACGCTTCCGGAGCATTTCGTCGACTTCGGCGTCAAGTTCTCTAATAACGGCATTGTAGACCGCGACTCTGCTTGATTTTGGTCGCTCGCCCCTAAGTGCCATCATTAATGGCGCTTCTCGCTTTGCCATTGTGATGTGGTACTCTGAAGGCAGGAGCAGCCTGGCGGCGGTTATCAGTCTTTTTGCGCCTTGCAGGTCGCTTTCAGGAATGAGAACCTGCGCGTCATTTACCAAAGACTTCACTATGTGCATCCTTTTTTTGAAGGACTTGTAGTTGTGCTTTTCCCTGTGCATTTCCTCTAACTCATATCACGCGCTGTATTTTTGAAGTTTTTCTGCAAGTTCGGCATTTAGCATGCATGCAAGGATGCGTCTTACTGCTTCTTGTTCCTTCCAAGCTTGCTATGCGCCTTGCCCAGATCCCTCGTTGCAAGGGCTGCGAGAAGGTTTAGTTCTCCGGCGAGCACCGCAGCGGCAATTATCTCGGCGAATTTCCTTGAATTGCTTCCTGGAGGATTTCCGGATCCGAAGACGTCCATTATCGAGAGGGCTTCGCCCTGCGTTGGAAGCCCCGTGCCTCCTCCGACAGTCCCGATCTCTAGTGAAGGAAGGGTGACAGAGATGTAAAGGTCATTTCCCCTAACTTCTGTTATTGTGTATCCGCTGCTGCTCTCTACCACCTGCGCTATATCCTGTCCGGTAGCTAGGAATATTGCTGCTATGCTGTTTGCAAAATGAGCATTGAATTGCGTAAGAGCCCCTGCAGTAGCGCTACCTATCCAGTTCTTTTTGTAATTCACGTTGTTTACTGCGGCGGCCTTGGTCTTTAGCACCTCTGCCAGAACTCTTTCACCTATCACCGCCTCTGCCACCACCGATTTACCCCTGCCTTCCAGCGCATTCACAAGGGATTGCTTCTTGTCAGAACAGAAGTTGCCGCTGACAGCAACAAGGGATATGCCCTCGAAGTTGTCTTCTATGTACCTGCAAGCAGCCTCTGTGGCTATGGTAGACATGTTCATCCCCATTGCATCCCCAGTATCATATGTGAATCTTAGGAATACGTTGTTTCCCTGTATCTTTGGCTTTATGCCCTTTAGCCTGCCATGACTTGTAGTGCCCTGTGCCACGGCCTTTATATTGTCAAGATTCTTTGGCAGCCATTCCTTTACAAACCTCTGGGCATCAACGACGGAGTTGAGTTCGAATACGGGTCCTCGCGTCATGCCGTCCTCTATAACACGTGATATCGCACCTCCGCTGAGATTTATTGCCTTCATTCCGCGGCTGACGCTCGCTATAAGTGCGCCCTCGGTAGTTGCCATGGGTACAAGCGCATCGCCGATGAATTCTGCACCATTTACCTTTAATGGACCTGCCACGCCCAGCGGCACGCGAACCATCCCTATTACATTTTCTGCATTCTTGCCTTTAAGCAGTGAATAATCAGTTTCCTTTGAGGCCAGACTGCCCAACTTGATCTTGCATACCTTTGCGACGGCCAGTCTGCGTATCTCCACTTCTTCATTGGCATCTGGGGCAAACTTTTCTATCTGATGAATCGGTATGCTCCCATTTGCAACCTCTTCGGCCACCTTATCCTTTTCCGATTCGTCCATAAGCATTTCCCTCCTTGATGTTGATTATATTTCTACTATAAAAAGATAGGTACATGTTTGGCGATTGTCTAACCCAATTACGTGCTATTTAAACCAGCCGCTTTAAGCTATCCTTGATTCTATGTCAAATGCCAAAAGCAAAGGCCGCTCGGAAGGATTTCCAGGCATGAATGCCTTGGTTGAAAAGTTAGTAAATGGTGAACTCAAGCTACGTGACGTGGAGAGTTATGTCGATGGCAGCAACAAAGCAGCGGCGGTAAGGAGAACATATTTTGAAACAAAGGCAGGCATAAGCACAGAGCATATAGGACAGCACAGCATAGACCTTGATGTTTCGCATGGAGCAAGGACATCTAACGAGATAGGAGTTATACAGACAATAATAACAAGCCCTGGAGAGCTTGTGGTGAACGGAAACTTCGCAAGCGGAACCTACCCGATATTCATAGCCAAGGAGGAGGGAATGCTAACGGAGGGGATAGCCAGGGGAATAGGAGTGCTCAATGCGGCTGGTGGAGTTACTACGAGGGTGGAGAAGGATGGCATGGCAAGGGACATAATGGTAACGACTGGTGGGATAATAGAATCGCAGGTCCTTGCAGACTGGATAAAAAGCCCTAAAGGAATGGCTTTCCTTAAGGAAGAGTTCAACAAGCATGTCGGCGCCCACGGCGAATTTGTTAGCGTGGAGTCGACCTATGTCGGAATGGATTTCCATATACGATTTGTCGGAACTACAGGCGCTGCAAACGGCATGAACAAGGTAACTATAGCTTCGAGCAAGACCGTGAAGGCCATGATAGAACACCTGATTGAAACTTCAGGCATGCGTATAGACTTGGCAAGCGAGTCTGGCAACATGTGCACGGACAAGAAACCATCACAAATAAACAGCATAAACGGACGTGGAGTATCTGTCAATGCCGAGATAATCATACCTAAGGAGATAGTTGCAGAGAAGTTCGGGGGACTTACCCCGCAGGACATAGCAGACCTGAACACTAGAAAGAACCTGGTGGGATCGAACCTTGCAGGATCCATAGGCGGCAATGCGCACATGGCAAATATACTCTCTGGAATATATGCAGCAACTGGGCAGGACATGGCCCATGTGGTTTCTGGAGCCCAGGGGCTTACTTACATGAAGGTCGACAAAAATGGCGACCTGTACGTGACACTTAGGATGCCAACGATAGAAGTTGCAACTTACGGAGGGGCGACTAAGAATGAAAGTTGCAGGGAGGTACTAAAGCTTATGGGGCTCTACGGTGAAGGAGACGACGAAGGAAACACAAGACGCGCACTTGCTGAGGTAGTTGCTGCAGCGTGCCTTGCAGGAGAGCTTAACCTAATAGCCGTGCAGGCACAGAAGGAGCTCGCATTGAGCCATGCATCCCTCAGAAGGGACTGAAGGTGGAATTTGTGAACGACAAAACACAGATCACACAAGCAGTATTATAAGCGTATGTTGAATTTAATTATTTGATTTGGTTGTTTCTAGATGACCGATGTTTCAATAAGAATTGCTGGCGCCCATGGTGACGGAGTAGAGTCCAGCGGAGCGCTTGTGATCAAGGTAGCGGCAAAGGCCGGACTGCAGGTGCTTGCCTACAGGGGATACGGATCGATAATAAGAGGAGGCCACAGCTGGTATCAGGTAAGGCTTGGCGAATCGAAGGTAAAGAGCTATGGGGAAGGAATAGACATACTAATAGCACTAAATCAGGATTCCATAACAAACCAGAAGAGCCACCTCAATGACAAAGCAGTAGTGATATACGATCCTTCAAAGGTCAAGGCTGATGAGCTCGACGCCTCAAAATACAGGCTCATACCGATACCATTACTTGACATAGCAATCAAGGCGAGCGGAGATCCGATAATGAGGAATACAGTTGCAGTAGGAGCAGCGCTCAAGTTTGTTGGAATAGACATAGATGTGCTTAGCAGCGTGCTCAAGGCCCAGTTCGGAAGGAAGGGAGATGAGATAGTAAACCAGAACATCAAGGCTGCGGCTGAAGGGTATAATTATCAGGGGGTGCAGACGCTTTATACGCTTAGGGGAGATGGAAAGCACAGATATGCGCTTGATGGAAACACGGCGCTGTCAGTAGGAGCATATGCAGCTGGCTGCAAGTTCTATTCGGCATATCCCATGACACCGGCGAGCAGCATTCTGCATTGGTTTGCATCGCACGAAGACAAAGGAGTCATGCCAAAGCAGGTCGAGGACGAGATTGCAGCGATAAATATGGCTATAGGTGCATCCATTGCCGGCGTACGCTCCATGTGCGGGACAAGCGGTGGAGGATTCTCACTCATGGTCGAGGGACTTGGCCTTGCCGGAATGATAGAGACTCCTCTTGTGGTTGTCGAATCGCAAAGAGCAGGGCCTAGCACTGGAGTACCTACAAAGACAGAACAGGGAGACATACTTTTCGTCATGCATGCTTCACAGGGAGAATTTCCAAGGATAGTCGTTGCCCCAAGGACAATTGATGAGTGCTTCTCTATTACAGCAAATGCGTTCAACCTTGCGGACAGGTACCAGGTTCCTGTGATAATAATGATGGATCTCTATCAGTCAGAGCATGTTGAAACAGTAGAGGCATTTGACGTTGACGGAGTGAAGATAGACCGTGGAAAGGTAGTGACTGATGGAAAAGACGGCGAGAGATTCAAGAGATATTTGGTGACCGATGACGGGGTTTCGCCAAGGTCGTTCCCTGGCACCAAGAACCTTGAATTTGTTGCAGGTAGCGATGAGCACACGGAACTGGGCGACTTGGTTACCGATATGTATGCAGGGCTTGACTGGGCCATAGAAGTTAGGAAGCAGATGCACGACAAAAGGATGAGAAAGATAGAGACCATGCTCAAGAATGAGAGCGTCTTTGTTCCAAACGTTGTTAATGAGAATGCGGAGTACTTCTTTGTGACTTTTGGATCGACAACTGACTCTGCAGCAGAAGCAATTGAGATACTAAAATCCAGGGGAAGGAACTTCGGACTCATATCGTTTAGCTATCTTATGCCGCTTGACAAGGAAAAGACCAGGAAGATGCTGGAGGGAAAGAAACTGATAAACGTTGAAGGAAATTATACTGGGCAACTTGCACAGATTATAAGGATGAATACTGGAATAGAGATCAAGCAGGGCATACTAAAATATGACGGAGAGGCCTTCACAGGATCCGAGATCGCAAGGAAAGCGCTCGAACTTGTCGGAGGATAATTGTTTAATCGTTTATTGATGATGTTATGGCAGACGCAAATGCACCGACAAAGCCAAGGCAGGTACTGACTTCCGGAGTCAAGCCCATATGGTGCCCGGGATGCGGCGATTATGGAGTGCAGGCTGGGATAAACAAGGCGCTTGCGGATCTTGGCATAGCTAGGGAGAATGCCGTAATAGTATCCGGAATAGGATGCAGCTCTTCCATGCCACACCCATTCAGCACATACGGAGTGCACAGCCTTCACGGAAGGCTCCTTCCTGTAGCCGCTGGGATTAAGCTCGCCAATGACGATCTTACAGTGATAGGCGCTGGCGGAGATGGAGACGGCTATGGAATAGGCGTAGGCCACCTAGTCCACAATGCAAGAAGGAACGTTGACATAACCTACATAGTAATGAATAACGAGATATACGGGCTGACGACTGGGCAGACCTCACCTACAAGTCTTTTTGGTATGAAGACAAAGTCTACGCCTTTTGGCTCAATAGAAAATCCTGAGAACCCCATAGGTGTTGCTCTGGCATCCGGAGCGACATATGTAGCTCGGGCCTTCTCTGGAGATCCGATGCACATGGCGGAGATGATAAAAGGAGGCATACAGCACAAAGGATTTTCGATAATAGACGTCTTTAGCCCCTGCGTCACGTTCAACAACATCAATACTTACGACTGGTTTAGGCAGAGGGTATACAAGCTTGAATCGGTGGGTCATGACGCCACCAGCATAAGCAGCGCCATGGAGAGATCGCTTGAGACCGAGAGGACAAACTGGGAGAAGGTGCCGATAGGCCTTTTCTACAAGGTGGAAAGGCCCACTTACGCCGCGCTTGATATGACGCTGCAGAAGGGATCGCTCCTCAAGCAGCCGATGCCGACAAAGGAGAAAGTGACGGAGATACTAAAGGAATATTTGTAACAGCAACACCAGGTAAAATGAATGGCAGGAATAGTAGGATATGGAGTATATGTGCCAATCTACAGGATAAAAGTAGAGGACATAGCAAAAGTATGGGGAGAGGACGCCGAGAGCATAAAGAAGGGACTGGGCATACGCGAGAAGAGCGTTCCTGGAAAAGATGAGGACGCAGCGACCATAGCCGTTGAAGCTGCACGCAATGCCATAAGGCATTCTGGAATAAAGGCGACTGAGCTAGGCGCGATATTTACCGGATCAGAATCACATCCTTATGCGGTAAAACCCACCGCAACGATAGTATCTGCGGGAATCGACGCGGGAAACAGGCTCATGGCAGCGGATCTTGAGTTCGCATGCAAGGCTGGGACGGCAGGAATGCAGATGGTCATCGGATTTGTTGAGAGCGGAATGATAAAATACGGAATGGCCATAGGATCAGACACTTCGCAGGGAAGGCCCGGGGATGCCTTGGAATACACCGCAAGCGCAGGCGGAGCAGCATTCATAATAGGAAAGGAGAAAAAGCAGGTAATAGCAGAGATACTTAAGACGGTAAGTTTTACGTCGGATACGCCAGACTTTTGGAGAAGGGAAGGCGCAGGATTTCCAAGCCACGGTGGAAGGTTCACAGGAGAGCCTGGATACTTCAGGCACATAACAAATGCAACGAAGATGCTGCTTGAGGAGACTGGATTTAAGCCCTCGGATTTTGACTACGCAGTCTTCCATCAGCCCAATGGAAAATTCCCGACCATGGCTGCGGCGCAGCTAGGATTCACGACAAAGCAGATAGAAAACGGGCTTCTTACTCCAATAATAGGAAATACTTACTCTGGAGCATCGATGGTGGGCCTTGCGGCTACGCTTGACATTGCAAAGCCGGGGCAGAAGATAATGGTTACAAGCTTTGGATCAGGAGCAGGAAGCGACTCTTTTGCTATAGAGGTAACCGATAACATAGATGCAAAGAGGAAGAACCTGACAAAAATAATGGAAATGATAAATTCGCATAAGGTATACATTGATTATTCGACGTACCTCAAGAACAGGGGTTCGATAAAGAAGGTATGATTATGAGAGACGTGGCAATCGTAGGAGTAGGGATGTCAAAATTCGGGGAGAGATGGAGCTCCGGGCTCAAGGACCTTATGGCAGAGGCAGGAATTGCCGCACTCGAGGACGCAAACATTTCAAGCCACGAGATAGAGATGCTTTATGGAAGCACCATGGCTTCGGGAAGATTCGTGGGTCAGGAGCATACGGCAGCGCTAATGGCGGACCAGCTCGGATTCCATAACATACCAGCCGTGAGACTGGAAAATGCATGTGCAAGCGGAGGAAGCGCCCTAAGGCAGGGATACATCGCAGTTGCAAGCGGAATACATGATATTGTAGTAGTGGGAGGAGTGGAGAAGATGACCGATGTGACCTCTGGTGAAGCATCAACTGCGCTTGGAGGTGCCGGGGATCAGGAGTGGGAGCTCTTTCAGGGAATAACCTTCCCTGGCCTTTATGCGCTTATGGCAAAGAGGCACATGTACGAATATGGCACTACTGAAGAGCAGATGGCGAGCGTATCGGTAAAGAATCACGATAATGCCTCGAAGAACCAGTATGCGCAGTTCAGGAGAGCTATAACGATAGACGATGTGATGAGGTCGAAGATGGTCTCGGATCCGCTCAAGCTTCTTGACTGCTCACCAATATCCGATGGCGCTGCAGTTGCAGTTCTTGTGCCGCTTGAGAAGGCAAAGAAGTACAATGACACGCCTATAAAGATTGTTGCAAGTGCGCAGGCCAGTGATACGCTGCGGCTTGCAGAAAGGGATAGCCTGACGGAAATAAAGGCCACAAAGATTGCTGCGCAAAATGCCTACAAGCAGGCGAAGCTGGAGGCCAAGGACATTGATGTTGTTGAGGTGCATGACTGCTTTAGCATAGCAGAGATACTTGCAATGGAGGATCTCGGATTCTACAAGAAGGGCAAGGCAGCAAAGGCAATAGCAGATGGAGAGACAACGCTAAACAGCAAGTTGTCAGTAAACACTAGCGGGGGACTTAAGGGCTGCGGACATCCGGTCGGTGCAACAGGTATAAAGCAAGCTGCAGAGATTGTGTGGCAGCTAAGAGGAGACGCAAAGGAGAGGCAGGTCAAGAACGCAGAAGTGGGAATGACGCATAACGTAGGTGGAAGCGGAGCTACAGCAGTAGTGCACATATACAAGAGGGCAGATTGAATGGAAAGATCATCATCAAGCTTGTGGAGAAAGATAAGGTCGAGATACGATCTTGTCGGCAACGAATGCAAGAACTGCGGATCTAACTACTTCCCCCCTAGAGTCGTCTGCAGGAAGTGCGGAAGGAAGTCCAAGATGGTGGAGAAGAAATTCGCCGGAGACGGCGAGATATATTCGATAACCAGAATAAGAGTGCCTCCAGACACATTCAAGGACGAGGCGCCTTACTTCATAGGCGTGATAAAGCTCAAGGAAGGACCGATGGTGGAAGGCCACGTGCTTGAAAACGGAATAGAGCCCAAGATTGGAACAAAGGTAAGGTTGCGCTTTAGGAAGATGTATGTTGAAGGAGATGAAGGCCTCATCTACTATCAATACAAGTTCGAGCCAGTATAGCTTACTTCAGATTAAGATAGAATAATGATTCGTCGAAGTACTTTCCGCCTCTTTTGTTTGAGCGCCTAAGAAATCCGTATTGTTTGAATCCGAAGCGCTTGTAAAGAGCTACTGCGCCGTGGTTGTTTGAGAATGCGGATAGCACTATTGTCTCGAATCTTCTGCGCGACTGCCTTATCACTTCCTTGAGCATTGCAGAGCCTATCCCATGAGACCTGTAATCCCTGTGCACCGCTATTCCCAGAAGGCCTTTGTGATCCATGCTTGAACCGGGCCGAAAACTCAGAACATCGCACATGCCGACAACCTTGCCATCCATCTGGGCGACGATGACTATTGCATTCTTTTTTCTGATGTTCTCAAGAAGCGATGCAAACCATTTGCGCTCTTGGGCAATGGTGGGCCTTTTGCGATATAGCGAAAGGCCAATGCCTGGATTCTCCTTAAGCTCCTCATAATAGCTGAAATAAGTCTTCACTACGCCTTTGAAATCCCCTTTTCTTAGGTTTCTTATTATGAAGGCCTTCATGCCATTACTGATTAATCATGGCAAATTGGATTATTATTGGTTTAGGTCATTTGGTCTGCCGTGTGTTGCGCACTTAAGCAGACTTCGCATTTGCGCTATCCCTTGAGCAGCCTTATTCTGTATTCGATTACCTTCTTATTGGACTTGTCGTAGTATATGTATGCATCAAAGCGTCTTCCAGATAGCATTAGGTTTAGCCAGTACTGGTCGTCGTCCCACATGCAGTTTTTTGGTAGTTTGCCTATGTCAAACCACTTTACTGGGCCCTCCTCGGAGGGCTTTATCTTCCCGGAAAAGCTCTTTGTTGAGAACAAAAAGCCCTCTATTGACAGGCGTCGTTTCCCATCCATGAAGAAGTAGAGCTTGCCGTGAAAGAACGGGCGATGCATCGTAATGCCAGTCTCTTCAAGCGTCTCCCTTATGGCGCATTGCTCCGGCGTCTCGCCCTTCTCGAATTTTCCCCCGGGGCCGTTCCACTTTCCCTTGCTTATGCCACGTGTTGCCTTCTTTAAGAGGAGCCTGTTGTTGTTTATGACATGGCAAAGAGTGGCGCGCATCACCATGTCATCCACCAATCACTTGAATATGGAGCTTGTTATTGTGCTTGCAGCTATATCCGAAGGGTTGACTATGGTTGCCTTGCCACCGGCTATGTTTCTTAGGTGGTGCTCGACGTCCTTGGTTGCGGCTATGACAACTATCTTGCAGTTGCCTGCAACCTCTTTGGCGACAAGCAGCGCGTAGATCTCCCTTGAGCTGTCGGATATGTCTATTATTATTGCCTTTGCTTTCTTAGGTTCGAACTCGTTCATCTCCGTGCTAGACGTTGAATCTGCAACATAGGCAGTGTAGCCCATGCGCTTGAGGCTCTCCGCCCTGACAGGATCGGAAGTTATTATTATGAACTTCTCGCCCTTCTCGGTAAGTTTCTCCGCGAGGTACATGTTGGTAGTGTCCGAGCCTATGAGTATTATGTGCTTGTTTAGACGCCTCTTCTCAAAACTGCTAACCCTCCCCGCAAACATAGTTATTCTCTCATTCATGAATTCACCAGATAATGCAACAATTATACTAAAGAAAGTACCTATACCCACCACTATCAGTACCATTACGAAAAGTTTCGCAGCCCCTGACACTGGATATATGTCACCATATCCAACCGTGGCCATGGTGACAACTGTGAAGTACGCTGCATCGAGCGGCGATATCTTTATGTTGAAGCCTCCATGCTGACCCAGCACATATGTGCCGCCGATGCCGAACGCTAACAGTAAGATGATCGATAAGGCATATATTGTTATTTCCATTAATTGCATGGGATAAACCGCGGTGGCTAATACTAAATGGGTATAAATTTATATAAATACAGCATCATGGAGGTTGTTATTTGCCTTCGAATTTTTTTGTCCATGATTTAATATTTTATTGCAGCTCATAGATATTGTGGACTTTGAAAGGGACTTTGAAAGCTCTCGCTTCGAATCTAAGCACGGCAGCATGCACTACAAGCACCATAAGGGCATTGGTGCAAAGGTGCTGTTCCTGCACGGCTTTGCCGGAAGCACAAGGAGTTGGTCCAGGCTCGTGCAGCACTTGGATGCAGAACTCGACATATACCTTCTGGACTTACTCGGACATGGAGAATCTGATGCTCCTGACGTAGACTATTCGTTTAATATGCATTATGAAAGCGTAGGGCAATTCATAGACAGCATTGTAGGGGACAAATTCTACGTCTTTGGCCACTCATACGGGGGATGGATAGCCGCAAGGTGCGCAATGGATATGAATGTCCTTGGACTTGTGCTTGAGGACTCGGCGGGACTAAAGGAATTCATGGAAGACAGGTTTGCCGCAAATCCAAATTATCGTGAGGAGCTAGTTGGAAGGGGCGTGCAGATAAATCCAAGAAAGAACGTGCTTGAGTCGATGGTTAACGCTGACAACCATGATGAATATCTAACGAGAGAAGGGCTTGCAGAAATAGATGCACGTACACTGATAATATGGGGCGGCAAAGACACCACGGTCAGGCCGATTTATTCTAAGGTATTCAAGGATGCAATACATGAAAGCAACCTCGTGGTCTTGGAGTCGGAAAAGCACACGCCGCATTACAGCAACCCAGAGGCCGTAGCCAGACTCCTTGAAGGGTTCATAGTGAAATGATACGCTCAGCCGCCATTCATAGAAATTCTGGCGGAATTTGATATGTATTGGGAGACCTGGTAGTAGGACGTCCCTATTGAACCAATTGCCATGGTAGATAAGGCATATGAGCTTAGCTGCAAGAGGCAGAATATTACTGCAAGCGATGCGATTAGGCCGTAGAACGACATTAGGATACACCAATGCACAGATAATTGCCGGACATCATACCACAGTAGGTCTTAAGATATGCGCCGCTCTTGTTTGAGCCGGTCATTATCCCAATGCTCCTTATTCCGTATATCTCTTTGTAGTATTTTGAGTAATTTTGCATGCAGTAAGAGGGATCTTGGGACGTGACGCAGTTATACGTTGATGTATTCTCGAGTATCTGGTTTATGAAATCGTATGACGCGGCTGCACGTGAGGCGTTCTGGCCTGCGTGGAGAAGGTATTCCTGCATTGATGGCATGGTTCTGGCATAGAGGGAGAGGGACGATATCACTATCATTAGCGAGAGTATTGACTCGATTGTAGCAAACTGGGCCTTCAATTATACACCTTTATTATCGAACCGCGATATTCCAGGGTCTGGTTTGATCGGACATAGTATGGTGAGGTATTTGCAGTGATGTAATAATAGAATGGCGATGTTGCAGGACATTTTATTGCATTTGCAGATAAGATACATCTGGATAATGGACTCTGACTCTCCTTTGACGCATTAAGCAGCTTTGCTGAGTAATAGTCATACGAGTAAATCTCCTGCTCTATCTCTGAGGCTATGGTGGGCGAGACCGTGCTTGAGTTGTAGAACGAGAGAGTGCTAAAGAGGCTCTGGCTGGCCTGTTCGTAGTCGCTCACGTAGCTTGAATTTGGCGTGACCAGTAGGCCGTTGTAGGAGATTAGCCCTGTTGGAGGCGTCCCGGAATAATTTATTCCTTCCACAGACGCATTTCCTACCACGGCGCTGCCAAAACTTATGGGGCTTGATGGACTCTTACTCGATATTTTGGAATTGAGGGGATATCCTACGTTAATTGTCAAGTTTGCAGAATATGAATAGTTCTCCTGCGATGATGCGAAGACGAGCTGGTATGGTGAGGGTTCTGGGACTACGCAGTAAGTCTGCGTAAGCGAGCCCCCATTGGAAGAGCAGATGCTAGAGAAGACGCGATACTGCCATGCACTTGCCGAGCCGCATTGCGCACTTATCGGATAAGGATTATAAAAGAAGTTTTCGTAGGTGCAATGGGCAGGTTGCATAAGATAGGATATGTTCTGCAAATACTGCGAGTACGTAACAGATTCATTGCGGCCAGATAAGTATGCCGAATACTGCGCTTGGGGAGTCTGGGGCTGGTACGCAGTTGAAAGTTCAACAGATCCGTTGTAGTATTGGCCTGCGCACCCTATCGAATAGGATAGGTTGGCAGCAGACTGACTGGATAGAGGGCTGAAGTTGTCGTAGTATATAATGGCGTTATAGAAGCTCTGCGATATGTTGTAATATGAGAAATCTATGCTGCTGGATCTTATCCTGATATCAATTGTGCCGCTGCTGCAGCCGAAGGCAGAGATTGCCAGGCGATTCGAGTAACCAGATACGGAGAGCAGGGGCATTGAGGCGTAGAGATACGGTTTTTGATAGTAGGTTGGAGTATAAGCTATCGAATAATTTGGCGGAAGCCTTGCTGACATGGCCTTGTAATTCTTGACCATGCCACCGTACTGGATTACTGAGGATAGGACCAGCAGCCCTATAGCAGAGGCGATCATCAGAAATTCTAGGCTTGTCTGGATCTTCATTTAATTACCATTACTCTTTCCATGCCTGCCACCTCGACAATCCTGCAAAAATCTTTGGCGCAGACCGTGTAGTTTGAAAGTCCAGTGGTATATGCAGAAACATTGTAGAATGCGCTAAGGTTGCCAAGCTCTGATGCGTATGCGCTCTTGCTCGTATTACGGCTTGAGAGCAACGAAATCATCTGCTGGGATATGCTGTAGTACCTTATCTGGGAGTATGAATGACCAGCATAGGCAACTAGCATGGATTGCATGCTTCCGATTCCTAAGGCCACAAGCATTATCGATGCGGCGGCCAGAGGTATGGCCAGGACCATGTCTGCAGATATTATCCCCATCAGCCGCACCTGCAATAATTGTAAAGTGACCCGGAGTAGTGCCCGGACAGGTTGGCAAAATGCAGCATGGATGCATAGTACATTTTATACGACTGCGATGAGTGCAGATATATCGCAAACCCAACGGCTGCAAGTATTAATGATACGGACATGCTCATCATTATCTCAAGGCTCAACTGAAGCAGCAATATCTCACCACATCCTCACATAGCCGTAATAGTATGACAGGTTTATGCGCTCGACTCCTGGACCACATATAACATTTCCGCTCTCCATCACGTATTCTGCAAAGTATACCTTGCCATATTTTGTATCAACCTCGGTGCCATTAATGCCGCTTGGGCAAAAGCCGTATGGGACATAGGCACGCAGCGAACTGTAATTATTGAGAATTGCTGTGTTAACCTGCTCCGAAAACGTCGCATACTCGTATCCAATTATAGACTGATTGAATCCAGAGTAAAAGGTGCTTATGGCCCTTGCGGAATAGAGCATTGAGATGCCTGCGATAGATATGTATGCAAGCATCTCAAGCGACATCTGGGCTTTAATTTGGTCATGCGCCATTTGAAAGACCCGATAGCTGGTTTGATATTGCCTGGCTAACGCTTGAGTTGGTGCCGTTCACGCTCACGGTCGTTACCACGGATCCCTTTAGTTTTACAATCATGGCCAGGGCGATTAGTATAACTATGCTCGCGGCCGATAACATCATTATGTATTCAAGCGACCCCTGGCCCTTCCTTTTCCTAAGGAGCATTAGCAATGCCCTCATCTCTACAGGAACTATTGTTTCCATCATTTTGATACCTCATATAGCATAAGCCATCAGGGCTGCTGATGCCTTTATTATTCCTCCAGCAATTACGGCGGATCTAAGAGCGCTGCCTGCATTGTCCGCAGCGCTGCCAGAACCGAATATAGACATAACAAATGACATCATGCCCGAATAGAGCACTATAAGGAGCTCGAATTGGATCGTTGGCGGGTGAAGCGAGCCGAGTATTGATGTGGATGAGGACATTATGCTCGCACCTATGCCGCCGAACAGAGGGACAAAGAAATTAACGCCCAATTGGGACAGAGTATTCATATTTAGCGACCCCTGCATTGCGCTGTTATGCAAATCCATCTCTGATTCCAGTTTGGATATGTAGATGTCGAGGCTATTTTTTACATCAAAGCCGCCGTCCGACGCGCTCGAGATAAGTTCGATAAGCTCGTCAAGGTTATCATTGCCGCTTTTCCCAATATGCAACTTGCCATGATTGCCCATTAGGATGGCGCGCAAGGCGCTCTTTAGTGCGACTGGGCAGGTGCTACTATTGGATAGATGCAGCATTGATGAGCTTAGCCCTCTCCTCTTGCATGAATCCCTAAGCTCCTTTGCACATGCTAGCACGGCATGATCGCCAGTCTTCATTTTAACTTTTGCAGCAAGAGGATAGAGAATGGCAAGGATAGAGGCTAGCGCTAGAAACTTCCAGGATAGAGATGATGCTAGCAGGAATGCGACAATTGCAGCATATGTAAAAGCTTCGGTCTTGTTCAATCTGACTACCTCTCTGAAAGCACGTTCATTGCGGCGAAAGCAGCAGGTATTGCAGCTGTCAAGGATACTGAAAGAAAAAGGATGTTTGAGTTCGCCGGGGTTATCATCATCCCGCCTATGAACGAGAATATGGCAAATGACGGGGCGATTGTGGAGATGAACATGCCTATCGTGGCATACCGCGCTGACAAGGCGCTCCTGCGCATGGATCTCTCCTTTCCTATGCGCCCATAGAGCAAGGAAGCCTCGCTTGCACCAGAATCCGGGCCGCGGATGTATCTTGCAATCTCTTTGCCAATCTTCCCATCCTTTGCCGAAGAAACGAGCGAATCGAAAAGGCTTTCGCCCATTTTTATCCTGCTTGAGGATTCAAGCAGCACATTGGATGCGTGTTTGTTTGCACAGAAGCGGGATGCCTTATTTATGGCATTTGCAAGCGGCATCTTTGCGGATTGGTAGCTGACGACACGTGACACACCATTCATTATGCCTTCTATGATCCCAGCCCTTTTGAGCCTCTCTTTATGGACCGAGTACGCCATGTAGACGACAAGGAATGATGCAAGATAAATTGGTAAGGTAAGTTGCAAATAGGACGCACTTCCCAGCACTGAAAGTGAGACTATTGCTGAAATGAACAAGGACGCTAGTAGTACAATAGGAAGTATATTATCCATAATCACCAACCAGCATAGCTCATGACCTCCTTTTCGACTGACTTGCTGCCATCATCGCCCGCGCTCTTCTCGATGAGCCTTGACCTTCTGTCGAACTCCTTTAATGCATCCTTTGCAGATATGCCGTGTATCCTGCAGTAGCAGCCGATTAGTTTTGATTCGGCAAGCGCATGCCTGTCAAAAATTCCGTTTTGGGCAAGCTCTGAGACCTTCACCATGTCCTCTTCGCCTAGCGGCTCTCCTATGTCGGTCTCCGCGCGGCTAAGCCACCTGTACTCGAAGATTCCAGAGACAAACCTGCGATTTACATCTGCCTGCTTCATGTAAATGGCTATGTCAAGCGCTCCGAGACCCCTTATATCGACAGACATCGGCCTGACCATAAGCTTTCTTAGTATCTGCATGCCGCCCTCGTTGCTGTGCATGGTGGCCGCAAATGATATCCCGATATTAGCGCCCATGAAAAGATCCCTGGCTTCGTCTCCGCGCATCTCGCCTATGACTATTCTTCCAGGACGCATCCTAAGGGCGTTTATAACTTGTTCTTTTGGAGTCACCAGCCCATATCTTGAACCGTAAAGGGCAACAGTATTTAATATTCCGTGGCTGTTTATCTCGTTTACATCCTCCTCTACGGTAATGACCTTCTCGTTTGATGGAAAGAATGATCTTAGGGCTCCTAGGAATGTTGTCTTGCCGCTTGCCGGAGCCCCTGAGACTATCAGGTTGTATCTGCACTCCATTGCCATCCACAGGTAGGATAACATCTGCGAAGATGCTGTGCGCTTTGAGATAAGGTAGGATAGGTCTATCTCTTTCCTTCCGCCTATCCTTATTGATGCCGCGGCGCCGCTTATTGCATATGGCCTTATCTGTGCATGAAGCCTTAGATCTGCGACCTGGGCGTCGACTATTGGGGTTGACTCGCTGATCTCCTTGTCGGAATCCAGGACCATTCGATTTATGGCACCCCTGAATGCAGCCTCTCCGGAGAAGGCCAGATTAGTGATGCACCGCCCATATCTTGTTGAGTAGACAACGATTGGCGATTCGGGCGAACTTATCTCTATCTCCTCGATATTCTTTTTGTCTTCAAGAAGCATGCTTATCGGACCGTATCCCACCGTGTCGTGCGCCACGACGTAGGCGAGCTCCTGTATGCGATCCGGAGGCGATAACTCTGCGAGCTTTAGGGATGCGGCGCTGCGGGCCTGGTCAATACCAGGGAGACTGTTGGAATTGGCAGTGGAGAATTGCGAAATTATCTCTGCCTTTGCGATTTCCATGCAGCGCCTGTCGTTATTGCTTATCTCGAACATGAAAGAGTAGGTATATGCGCTGGCTAGCCTTGATATGCAGCGCCGCGGCGCTCCATCAAAGTATTCTATTGTGCTTCCAGTATCGGCGGGCAATATCTCTGTACATAGCCTTGAGGACTTTTGCTCTTTTTCACGTGTTTTTCCCAAGATGCTTCCGATTTCAAGGCCACTGAATCCAAACCGCATTGACAATACCTTTTACTTAAGTAAATGATTATATACCTAAATAAATATTTAAGCCTTGCGTTTGCACGGTGCATTTGAGGAGGTTTTGGAGACGGTTTGGGCCTGTGCTGGGAAAGACTTTTAAAGCTATTAGTGCATATAAGTATGTCAAACGGCCACAGGTGCGGGGAAACGCCCGAACCCATTCCGAACTCGGAAGCTAAGACCGCTCACGATATGAAATACTGCGCTTCTGCGTGGAAAAGCATATTGCTGTTTGGCACTTATACTTATTTTTTCCTGTTGTAGAGCTCCTCTATCGCAGATATCAGAGTTGCCGTGTATTCGTTGTCGGGTATTATTCCCTTGTAGGATTCGATTGTTTTTGCAGCCTTGGCTGAATACTCCTCTGCAACGGACCTTGCATATTCTATCCCGCCGTATTTGCCCACCATTTCGACCAGGAAGTTTATGTCGTCGGCTGTCTTCTGGTCCCTGTTCTTTAGGTATATTGCATCTATCCTTGCCTTCTCTTGAGTGTCGGCCTTCGAGTAGGTATGAAGCATTATTAAGGTTAGTTTGCCTTCGTACAGGTCGCCGTACCTCTTCTTTCCGAAGTCCTTCTCATCTGCCGTCATATCCAGTATGTCGTCCACTATCTGAAAGGCCATGCCTGCGGGCTCGCCGATGTCCTTCATTATGCCAAGCGTGCTCAGGTCCGCTCCTGCAATCATCGAACCTATCTGCATCGGCCCGTAGACCGAGTAGTAGCAGGTCTTTGCCTGCACTATGCGGAAGTAGAGCTCCTCTGTGGCCTTTGCAAGGCTCCTGGTCCTGTAGATGAAGTTTGTCTCGACATACTGGCCTTCTACGGTGTATTCGAGCATGTCATAGAACTTGTCGTATATCTTCCCGCCGAGCTCCGGACCGAGCACCTGGAGATTGTCCTTTAGCATCTTCCACATCACTATGTGCACGGCGTCTCCCGCGTTGATTGCAAGCTCCTTTCCATATATCTTGTGCAGGGCGGGCTTTCCCCTCCTTAGCTCGGAGTCATCCTCGACGTCGTCATGTATCAATATCCAATCCTCAGACATCTGCATGGCGGCAGCGGATAGAAGCAGCTTCTCCTTTGATGCGCCTAGCATCTCACCTGCAAGCATCAGCAGCCCGGGCCTGCGGTAGTTTCCCCTACGCTCCGCGTACTCCTTTGCCATGGCATAATGCTCGGCAGGCTCCTTCATTGGCAGATACTCCATCATCTTTGAGTATATGTCCTGCTTATTGCCGCCGACATAGTCCTTGAAGTTCATCTATCTTCACCCGTTCTTGCTGTTATACTGGCAGTATGATTTAACCGGGCAGTCATTACATAAAGGTTTTGTTTTGCAGTACCTCTTCCCTAGTTCGACAAACTGGGCGTGGAAGTCCTTATACATGTCGAGATCCTCAGGTATGCTTGCGGATATGTCAAACCTCAACTCATCATACGGGATCTTCGGATCGCTTCCATATATCCTGCTTGTTATCCTTCGGGTATAGGCATCTATGATGAACATGTGCTTTCCTGCAACGTAGAGCATTATCGAGTCTGCAGTCTCCTTGCCTATGCCCTTTATGGACAGCAGCTCCCGTCTAAGCTCGCCGGAATCCTTAGAGAACATCGAATCGATTCCGCCGTACCTTGAATGCAGATATTCTGCAAAATCTTTGAGGTGCGCCGCCTTCTGCTTATAGAAGCCCGAAGGCCTTATGCACAGCTCTATTGAATGCAGCTTGGCCTTTCTTATGCTCTCAAGGCCAAGGAGCCTGGCTTCCCTGAGATTTGAGATCGCCTTCTCGACGTTCTTCCACGAGGTCTGCTGCGTGAGTATTGCCCCGATTATTATCTCGTCGCGCGTCTGGGCTGGCCACCATCCCTGATGGCCGAAGTGCTTCCTAAGATTAGAATATAGTTCGGGAAGACTAAGAGTCCTCATTGCAAGACCGGATTAAACCTTGATCTCTCCGCTGTTTATCTTTGCTATGGTCTCCCTGGCACTTACTCCGTCGCAGGTTATGTTCATGCTCTTGCAAGTCCCTAGAACCTGCTTTACCCGTGAGGCAAGGCTATTTCCGTAGAGCGAGGCCTTCTTGGCCTCTGCTATCTTCTTGACCTGGTCGATTGTTATGTTGCCTGCAATCTCATCCTTTATCTTTCCGCCCTTCTCGAGCCCGAGTTCCTTAAGTATGAGCGCGCTTGTGGTTGGAGAGCCGACCTCTACCTTGAACTCCTTGGTCTCCTTTATCACTGTAACCTTTACTGGTATCTTTATACCGGAAAAGGCCTTGGTCTTCTCGTTGATCTCGGCCACTATGTTTGCAGTATTCACTCCAAGTGGTCCCAATGCAGGACCGAAAGGTGGACCGGATGTTGCCTTTCCTCCCTCTATGAGCCCGTTAACTACTACTTCTGTCATATTTTCATCCCTGGTTTGCTTTTTGAATTATCCTTGCCATGTTGGCCTTTGTAGTAACCGGAATTGGGACTGCGACGTCCATCAACTCTACGGTTATCTCGTCCTTGTTGCTGTCCATCTTTATCACCTTGGCCTTATAGCCCTTAAAAGGCCCGGCGAAGAACTCTATTACGTCACCGATGTGTATCTCCTGCGCTGTCTGCTTTGTGGTGAGCATCTTGTCCAGCTCCGCCTCATCGAGTGACTTTGCAAGCATTCCCTTCACGTGGGGCTCGTTTAGTATGAGGTCCCTGCAGGCAATCTCGCTTGCGGCCTCCACTATCAGATAGCCCCTCATTCCGAAAGGCATGACTATCGAGTAGATGTCCGTATTGCCCTTTGAGACCTTATTCTGCAGTATGTCAGCAGTTATCTTCTCCTGGCTTGCAGTTACCCTTACTATGAAGTACAATTCATCACTTTTTATGTTTTATTATCGATATCAATTCATGCTTGGAGTCAGAGCGCGCAAAAAGGACGCACAAAAGATAAAACAGTATCTCGCAAGGCAGAAACTAATGGCCAATAATTATAATTTGATTAGTTCTGATGAATTTATATACTTTCCCATAACCTGTGCGGATCGGAGATGCGGCCGTGACTTGCCAGGGCTTGGAACCAAGGTTGTCAATATGGATTTTAAGCCAATTAGGGAGAGATCGGACTATAGGAAAAAGCTGCGCGAGGCGCTTGGGAAGAGCTATGATAGTGTGGCCAAGGGGTATGAGCTCTTGGGGGATGTGGCGCTGATAAATGCGGGTAGCAGGCGCATGGGAAAGGAGATGGCCAAGGTAGTAATGGGGATGAACAAGAATGTGAAGACGGTGCTTTCCAAGGGGCCGGTCTTTGGAAAGTACAGGATAAGGAAGTATTCGTATGTGGCTGGCAGAAGGAAGTACACTGCCCTGTATAAGGAGAACGGAGCGTCGTTCAATATAGACGTAAGGAGCACTTTCTTCTCGACGCGCCTCGGCTTTGAGCGTGCGCGGGTTTGCAGGCTCGTTAAGGATAGAGAGAATGTCATGGTGATGTTCGCTGGCATAGGACCTTTTGCAATAGAGATAGGCAAGGCGCACAAGGGATGCCATGTTGTAGGGATAGAGCTCAACAGGAGGGCCTACAAGTCCATGGTGGAGAACATAAAGCTAAACAAGCTTGATAACGTCGATGCAAAACTCGGCGATGTAAGTAAGGAGGCTGCAAATTACAGGAATTTTGCGGATAGAATAATAATGCCACTGCCAAAAGAATCACACAAGTTCCTCGAGTCGGTGCTATTGGTGTCTAAGAAGAGATGCATAGTACATTATTATGCATTCGGCAGCAAGGACCGCGGATTTTCGGAGCAGGAAGACATGCTCAGGTCATTTTTCAAGGGGCATGGTAGGAAGTTTAAGGTATTGAACAGGAGGGAGGTACGGCCATATTCTGCTCGCGAGATAGAGATGGGACTAGACTTCCAGATATACTAACCCAAATCCACAAATTAATATATCAGGAAAAACTAGATTTTCTTGAGTTTGATGGCTTACACTAAGAATCCCAGAAATAATGTCAGCAGGATAGATACTTTTAGTAGGGAGGGTAACAGCATTGCAAGGATTGGCAGGGCGGTATTTAGTTTTGAGCAAGAGGAGGTCAAGTATCTCTCTGCTGAGTTCGGCGCGGTTAGGAGGGATGCGCTGGCTTATGGCAGGAAGTTTTCTAGGAACTTGGAGCTTGATGCAGAGTATGTATCCTTGCAGATAGCCAGTTCGCTCCTGTACGCATCTAGGCTAGGCATATACAATTCGCAGGACGCGATAAAAAATATAAATGTATATATCGGCGACCTGGGCACCTGGAGGAAGAGCGTATATGGGTCGGAGATATCTACGGTTGCCGCATTTGTCTATAGGGGAAGCCTGCACATACGACCGAGATCTATAGATTCCTGGAACATAATCCAGCATGAAACAGGGCACATAGTGCAGCTGCATAATAGGAGAGAGATAGGGCTAAACAGTTATCCGGTGCCAGAGATACGGGAGGGAAGCGCGGAGATGTTCAGGATGGCATATGGGACAAAGGACATTCGGTCAAAGAAGCTCAGGGCCGGAGAGGTATTGAAAAAGTACAATGATAGGCATGGCAAGGCAGTCAATGTCTTTGAAATCGCAAGTTACGGGCAGATGATCCTACATAATTCAAGGCAGGAATGGCTAAAGGGTATGGAGTGCCACGCTGCAGGGGCGATAATAGGGCTTGCAACACTGTGGGTGAACGGATTTGACGTTGAAAAGACCGTACGTGACATGTTCATTGTATCTGATACGCAGGAGCTGTCGTTCCTTTTAAGGAAATAGCTGCTTTGGAGCTGCGGCTAGATGCACTTGCCATTACTTGTATATCGAATGGTAGACGTTGTTAGTGTCATCGGTTATGACTATGCACTCGCCTTCGCACTCGACTAGGCATGCCTGGCACAATATGCACGAAGCGCCGTTTACCGCTACAGATATGCCTCCACTGCCGCCCTCGTGCTTCTCTGCAAAGTGCTTGTGGCCGTCCTGGACATTGGACCATTTTGCAGTGACTTCAGGAGTATGGGAGCCCTTCCACTTTGCCTCTTCAGGAGCAGAATCATTGTTTACGTCAGGAGCCTCCCTGTCCTTCATCTCAAATACGGCAACAGGGCAGACATCAAAGCAGTGTGAACATCCAGTGCATTTTGGTTTTTCTACATAGACCTGCATAATAACACCATTGCAGATTTATTGCCTGCGATACTATTTAAATTTTGCTGTGCGGCTGCAGCAGTGCCACTGATTTCCAGCAGAAGTGTGGCCGCGCAGGCGGCGATCTTTTTTGGAACCTTCTATGGTGCTATGGAACTTGAGAACAGGATATACAGAAGGGCTGCTGTCAAAAAGGAGCTTAAGGAGGCGCTAAGGGACTTTAAGTACTATCACGAGCAGGACGATTTCTAGAGCTAGATAAGGGCATGGCTCAAGCTAGAGGGCATGGGTTTAATGGAGTAAGCACCTACCCGAAGCTGGCAGTTGTCTTTGGATTCTTATAGCATGCATGAATGCCTAGCGGTGGCTATGCGGCTATGCGCTTTTGACGCGATTAGCCAAATAGGCTTGCTAGTCCTCCTGCTGCCTGTTCCTCGCTTACCTTCTCCTCAGCCGGCTCTGCCTTCTTTGAGGCTGCTGGTGCTGCCGCTGCTGCCGGGGCTGCCACCTGCACATTCTGGGCGTTCTTTATTACGTCCTTTATGTTTACCTCCTTGAGCGAATTGGCAACCGTCTTTGCCATTGCCTCGTCAGGCGTAAGGCCTGCTGCCTTTACTACGTCTGCAAGACTCTTTTCGCTTATCTCTTTTCCTGCTGAGTCCAAGAGAAGTGCTGCGTATATGTACTCCATTTTTTCACCATTAAGCTTCTTTCTTTATCATTCCGTTAAGGCTTATTGCCTCCCTGACCGCTTTGGCCAGTATCTTCTCCGTTATTCCAGGCTCGTAGATCTCAGCTTCAAGGCCGAGACCTAATGCGGCCAGGTATGCCCTCCTTATGAATGAATCAGCATTGTACTTTGTGACCAGACCAATCTCTGTTGCAAGCGCATTCGCCTGGGCGAAGTTTATCGCCAGCTGGCTTGTCACGAACTTCTGGTCGACCGAGAGTGTTGCTTCAGTGAATAGGAGCTCTCCCTGAACCACTGCCCTGAGCCTTGTGCCTGCCTCGAAAGGCATGATATCGAGCATCTTGAGCGCCTTGGATATCGCGGTGCTGATCTTCTCTCCCTTCTTTACCAGCACCTTTGACTTTGATATCACCACCTTGCCCTTCTCTATCTTGACGTCTATACCTGCGGTCTTCATGTCGGTTACTGCCTGCCCTGGGGCTATTGATGTCTCCCCGGCTTCTATGTTTATCTCATTTGGAGCTATTTGATTAGGCTTTGCAAGAAGCTTCATCCTGTTTGATGCGACTATTTCGTTTAGGTCTCCAGGCTCCGTATTTGAGAGAAGTATTGCAAAATTGCCAGTAGCATAAGACATGAGCTTTGCAAACCTGGGATCGCTCTCAAGCACCTTTACCGCAAGATTTCTGCGCATGACAAGGAATCTGACCTCCGGCTTCATCTTGTTCCTTACCTTCTGCACGAGCGTATCTGGCACGGACTCTAGGGACATTATTCCTACCGTCTTGTAGGACTTGATCTCCTTCTGGAGCTTCTTTACGTACTCTACTTTTTGTGCCTTGAGCATCATAACATCACGCTATCTTTATCGGCTTGCTCATAGTGAGCTTCACGTACGCCGATTTTATGTGGCTGTTGCCTACCTTTTTTGTGACCGAATTAAGCACTTCGCGAACATTATCATAAATCTTTGACGCATCCATGTCCTCATTGCCCACTATGCAGTGCACCGTAGGCAGGTTCTTCCCACGGTTCCTTAGGCTTATCCTCTTGTTTAGTTCTGTGGCGAGGTTTGCCAGGTTTGCATTGCTTCCAAGAAGAGGCTTTGGCATCTTATTCCTTGGACCTAGGAACTGACCCAGATTCTTTGCGAGCTGAGGCATGAGATTTGGCTGCGCCATTAGTTCATAGCTTAGCAGGTCATTGAGCTTTGCAGGATCCTTTCCTATCTTCTCTATGTCCGCCCCGTCTATTACTTCGACTCCGTTCTTCTTGGCCTCCTCTATTATGTTCCTGTCAGTTGCAAATACGCCTACCTTAACGTTCGTTCCCTTCCCGTGAGGCAAGTTTACTTCAAGATTGAGCCTGTTGTCCTGCTTTGTGAAGTCTATTCCCTTGAAATTTATAGCTAGCTCTACCGTCTGCTTGAATTTCCTCTGGCCTTTATTCTCGGCCATGAACTTGCTAAATGCCTCTAAATCTTCTGCCATAATAATCCCTCCTGCATAATGCAGTAGTTGCGGGAAAATACGCTGTAAGTTGATTATTACTTACCAATATAAAAGCCTTGCTGTATGTCCAGTTCGGGCAGAGATTTGAAAGCCAGGTATTTGGGTTAGGATTCGCAATTACCTCTGAAGGGAGGCCATATCCTGATCATTAGATTTCTTGAGCGCGCTCTTCTTTGCTGCTGATCTCGACCTGACATTTCTTATGCTTTTATTAATTACAATTGGAAGTCCGGCTGCAATATAAAATCCGGTTACGAATAGCCATGTTTGAAGCACACCGCCCGGATGGTTGGTTGCTAGTTCGATCATATACACAGGCATAGCTAGGGGATGCATACCATGGGTCACTGCGCCACTATAGGTGAATGCTCCTAAAGTAGAAACTGCAGGCCGTTTATTGCCGCCTAATGCCGTATAGACTTCACTTGGGCCTGCGGCGGGTTTGGGGTTCCATGTGCCCCAAAAAGCTTCGTATGCAGATAGGATTTTACCTCTTTTCAGGTATCTACCTACCAATTTGGTGTTGAGCAAGGCCTTCTTCTCTTCTAATATGCCTACGTTATACCTATCGAAGGGTGGAAAATGTCGTTCTAAAAAATTACCTACTGGCCTTATCTTGTGGACCGGAAAAATACCCAAATCATATTCTAGTGTTTTTGCAACTACGGATTTGAACCCATGTTTATTGGCGCGTACATTTTCCCCATCTCTAATTAGTTGAGACATTTCGTGATTGGCGCTTCTTTTAACCAGCATTTCTAACGAGTATGGTTACGTGCGTGCCTCATATTTAAGTCTAATGGGTTTTGCATGGGCGAAGTCAATCTTGCTGTTTTACCACGGTAGGAGAATGGTAATTGGCAGATCATTCTGGCATCTCTGCCTTCTCCACTGTCCATTTTATCGTATTGTACTCTGCCTTTGTGTCGACGCTCCTGAACGGAAGCCTTCCGAGGAGTATGCGCTCTATAGACCCGTATTCGACCTTTGGATCCTCGTGCGAAAAGATCCTCTTGTACTCTGTGACAACGTGTGAGAATGCGGTCTTTGAGTCGTCCAGTACGCCCATTATGAAGACATCGGAGCTGCCTACCAGCTGGAGCACTATCGGGTACCTGTTTATTATCGGAAATTCTGTGCCACTGGTCTTGTAAACGAGCCTTGACTTTGCAGAGTCAGATTCATAGCTCTCTGACATGGTGTACTTTGAGAATATGGCCATTGCGGAGCTGTTCTTTGGCAAATCAGCAGAGAGCGTAAATCTCTTCACATAGCCCTCCTTTACGAGCTTGTTGAAGTTATATGCCACAGTATTGAAATGCATGCCAAGCTCCTTGGATATGCCGCTAAAGGACATCCTGGAATTTGTGTTTAGCAGCTTTAGTATATTCTTGTCCTGCTGGTCCAGCGCAGTCTTGTCTATGAGCTCGTTTCTTATCGGAAAGAAACCAAGGTGCATGTGCGCCACGTCAGATGAATTCCACATGGCACCGTACTTTGAGAGCATTATCTGCATCCTCTTGTCCCAGTGCACATACTCGCTGCCAGAAGTCGTATTCGCATATATGAACATGTCGTAGGTGCCTTTTGCTGTGACTGCAAGCTGAGGTATGTGCGATGCGGAGAGGATCCGTGTTATCTCATTGTAATTTGGCGTCTTCTTGAATTTTATGCGGATGAGGTGCGGGCTGTTTAGACCGAGGCGCTGGTTGTTGAACTCGGGAACGTACTTTATGCCCAGTTCGCTCTCTGCCTTTGCGAGCTTGTCGTGTATCGTCTTCCTAGAAACTCCAAGCTTTCTTGAAAGTTCAAGTACGGGCATTCTTGAATCCTCCGAGAGATTACGTATTATCCTCCTTAAGAGTATGCTATACTGCTCGTCGAATCTGCTTGGCTCCTCATACCAGTTGCCATCCATAATAGTATATGCGTGGGAATTTTTATAAAGTAACATTATAACAATGGTTTTCCATTAAATTGCAAATTTTTGTGCCGTTATTTAAACAAGGAAGGGCCATTCCTAATCATGAAGCTCAAGGACAAGGCATATGCAATGCTTGCATTCTCGACAGTTGGAGCAGCGATGCAACCGATACTTATGTCATTTGGAAGAGGGACCGGAATGAATTCCTTCTTCGTAGTGCTTTACATCTCAGCCATAATAGCATCCTTAGGATTCGTTGGGTATAGAAAAAAATTCGCGGACGTGTCTGCAGCACTGCGCGACTGGAAGAGCCTCTTGATATTGCTCGCACTTGGAGTAGTGCTCTTTTTGCCCACGGAATATGGTGTGACTTACGCGGAGAACTTTGTTGGGGCATCGCTTGTTGCAGTGATGCTGCGCACCTCCCCGCTGCTAATGCTCATACTTCTGCCGACAGTGCTAAAGGAGAGGCTCTCAAAACACCAGATGGTGGCCCTTGGCTTGGGATTCATAGGCGTATACCTAGCAGTAAGCGGAGGCAACTTGCTGGGCATATTTAGCAACAGCAGCGCCGGAATAGTCATGTTGCTTGCATTGCTTGCCTTTGTGTACGCATTCTCGATAATACTGGTGAAGAAGTACATGTTTGATATGTCTGTGATAATGCTCTTTGCTGGAATCTCAATGCTACTTCTTGTGCTTGCGATCTCCGCCGTAAGTGGAACAGGATTCCATGCAATAAGCGCAGGCCAGGCTGCAATAGCAGTGTTCATAGGCATCTTCTACAATGTGATAAACTATTCGATATACTATCATGCCGCAAGGCAGGTGAAGGCGACGATGGCCTCCAACATACTCTCCCTCTCGCCATTCCTTACCTTCGTGTTCGCAGGAGTGATTCTTAACCAGCCAGTATATCCATATTACATAATAATAGCGCTGCTTTCAGTTGCTGGAATAATCATACAGAGCTTTGACAGGACCGGCGGAACCTACAATCCCACTAACCACAAGGAGAGCGTTGGCAGGATGGCAGTATTTGATGTGACGGGGATATTTGCCGGAAGCGGTGAGGCTGGGATAAATGCGACAATAAACAATGGCGGCAGGGTGCTTGCGGTGAAGATAAACAAGGAACATGCGCAGCATATAGATGCTATGATGATGGAAGGGAGCAGCGGCATATATACTGATGCCCACGAAGCGATAAAGGAGGAGTCGCAGTTCGTCAATGACGTTCTAGGCACGAAGGATGGCGAATTTGCAGTGATGAAAGCCGGCAGGCTGGAAGACGGGGAGAAGTTCTTTGACGACCTCTATGGCAGGATAAACCAGTAAGCATATTTGCAACCTTGTCCAGATTATAAAGCGTATTGCGTTTTTCGTAAGCATTGGCGCATTTGCAGATAATGCTTAAATATGACCAAATGCCAGCTATTTCCATTGAGTCTTTGGGGAATTGATGATGGCTGACGCCAGGGTGCTTGCGGTGAAGAGGGGAGGTATAGTTACTCCTATGGTTGGTCTTCCTAACAATGCTGCGGAAAACGTAAGCACAAGGATGCATGGAGTAGAAGTAAGGGATCCATACGCCTGGATGAACGACTCTGAGAGCAGGAGGGTAAGAGAGTGGACAAAAAGGCAGGATGCATATACGCGCAAAGTTATAGACGGACAGCTGCGCGAATACATACGCGGAAGGCTTGCAGAGATTGAGAGTGGTGCGGAGATGGAGGGAGTGTATGGCGCACTTGAAGCCCTCCCTTCTGGAAAGTATAGGTATTTCCAGATGAGGCGACTGCCGGGGGATGAGTATAAGGTACTTTATTACATGGACGGGCTTGATGGCGAGGCCAAAATCGCAATAGATCCAAACACACTGAGCAAGGACGGGAAGACATCAATGATAGAGTTTTTCCCGAATGACAGCGGAACGCTCGTGGCATTTGCCACATCAAGACACAACAACGACGATACAACTATAAGGATTATCGATATTGAGAGCGGAAGGATGCTTAAAGACAAAATAGAGCATGTGACTTTTGCAAGCGTTGCATGGATTGGCAACGAAGGCTTCTACTACTCGAAATGGCCGGATCTTAAGAATTATCCGGATGGAAAGAAGGTGCATCAGGTCTATTATCATGAATTGGGGACATCCGAGTCTAAGGATGTCCCGATATTCGGAAAGGGACTTGGGGCAGAGAGGTCCTGCGGCGTGAGCACCGACACAAAAGGCCATTATCTCTTCATATACGTATCAGACAATGTCAATAACGACGTATATTACAAGAACCTGCATCCAAACGCAAGCCCCGAGATAAAGGTGCTTGTTCAGGGACGTGAGAGTGAATTCTATGTCATGGACCAATGGGATGGCAGGTTCATGGCCGTGACGAGCGATGGCGCACCGAATTACAAAGTGATAAGCTTCGATATAAGCAACCACACCAACCGCGGATGGAAGACTGTGATACCTGAGATGGATATGCCCATAGTGAATTACACGTTTTACAACAATAAGATAATACTCGAGTACAGCAATAACGCATTCTCGGAATTATGCGTCTTTTCTACTGGGGGAAAGCGGCTTGGCACTGTAGAGCTTCCGATGAAGGGTTATTGCGACATACCAGATCCGTCAAAAACAGGGAACGAACCAACCAGGCTGATCTTCAGGATGAGTTCTCCGGTGCACCCGCATGAGCTTTACGAATTCAACTACGGCGGATTGAGGGCAAAAAAGCTCAAGCTCAAGAGCGCCCCTAAATCGGATAGGATGGATATGAGCAACTTTGAGTATAAGCAGGTGTGGTGCAAGTCGGCAGACGGGACCGACTTTCCGATGTTCATGGTCAACAAGAAAGGCATGGAAAGGAACGGGAAGAATCCAGTAATATTGACAGGATACGGCGGTTTCAATACAGTAAATCCTCCGGAATTCGACAGCCACATGATGCCCTTCGTTGAGGACGGAGGCATTTTATGCATAGCAAATATACGTGGAGGAGGGGAGTATGGGAGGGACTGGTACTTCTCTGGAATCAACAAGAAAAAACAGAACTCTTATGATGATTTCATAGCCGCAGCCGAGTGGCTGATAAATAACAATTACACAAGCAAGGACAGGCTTGCTATCTGGGGAAGGAGCAATGGCGGGCTTCTTACCGCCGCGGTGATGGTGCAAAGGCCGGACCTGTTCAGGGCAGTGGTATCGGAGATGCCGCTCACCGATCTCATAGGGGCCGACAGATTTGACATAGGCCCGCTCTGCAGGAAGGAGTACGGGGATCCGGCAGTCCCAGGGGAGTTTGCGGCGATGATGAAATACTCGCCATATCATAACGTCAAGACGGGGGAGAAGTACCCTGCGCTTATGGTTATAGGCGGAGAATACGACACGCGCTGCGATCCACTTCATGCCAGGAAATTCGCTGCAATTGTGCAGGACTCGACAGGATCAGGCAAGCCGGTTCTGCTGCTGATGCAAAAAGACATGGGACACGGCGGGCAGACCATGCCGGTTAAGAAGAGCCAGCAGCTTGACTGGACTGCAGACTGGCTGACCTTCGTTTACAAGGAGTTAGGGATGGACAAGGACATTGAAAGGAGGCAATTAGAGCAGCTTAAGCGCTCCGGTTAACAAATCAAGATCCTTGCTCCTCCAGGGACCTATCCCAAGCGCGGTCATTGTGCCTCTTGGAAGCTGGGTAAGTCCTGCGTCTGACACAAGGGCATGTGGTATTCCCTTATACTTGAATGCCTCGGCTAGCCGCCTCATCTTCTCTTCGTCATCTATCTTCAGCACTATCTTCTTCTCTCCTTCCTTTAGCCATTTGTCTGCGACGTCCTTGTGTTCCTTGATTGTTTCAAGGTAGCTCATCAATGATGCATGCGCGCCTTGGGCAACGATTTTGCCAGTCCCCATGTCAAGGTCCTTTCGTATTATTATTACTTGCTTGAACTCCAGCTCGTCCATGTCAATCATTCATATCATTTTCAGCTTGCTCCTTGCCCTGTCTATCTCCTTCCTGGCCTTGCTCATATGGCTGGCCACCATGTCAAGATTCTCCAGCAGGCCCCACTCCAAATCGGACTTGGACTTCCTTGCGACTGCCTTCGCGGTTATATCGTGCAGTATGTGCTCGTGCTTCTTTAGCTGCTCTGAAATTACCTTGAGCATGCGGTAATCCTTCGAAATCTCATTGCTCTTCTTTGCTTTTGCCATATAGCGACCTCTTTATCCCGCAAAGCTATCTCATGCAACATATTTATTCATTACATGGGCTTATAATATGGGGTTTCTATGCCGGCAGCGAGTCCTGATAACAGCCTTTCAATAATAAACGGCCTTATCTCTGAATTTTACAAGAGTGCTACGGACCTTGCTCCGGAAAGAATAGCTGAACGCGAATTCGGTGTCGGAAACTTTGAGATAAAGATATCCCAAAGGCACATGTCATTTCGCAACGAGAGGGATCTGAAGGAGTACTTATCCACAAATGCGGTCCCTTACGTTTCATCGTCTTCTGCATTCTACAAGTTTCCTTCCGGAAGGCCGATGGAGAAGAAGGGCTGGCTGGGTTCGGAGCTGGTCTTTGACCTTGATGTCACGGATATGGATCTTCCATGTCAGCTGCGCCACGGCAAGTCCTGGGTCTGCAGTATATGCCTTGATGAGGTCAGAAAAGAGACAATAAAGCTGGTATATGACTTCCTCATACCTGATTTTGGCTTCTCCGAGAAGGAGATAAAGGTGAATTTCAGCGGCAACAGGGGATACCACGTCCATGTTGACAATAAGGATATGCTGATGCTTGATGCCGCAGCCCGCAGAGAAGTGACTGGATACATATCCGGATCCGGAATAGAATTCGCAGATCTGTTCCCTACAGCAGGGAGGAGGGGTGAGAAGCTCGTCGGACCTAGCGCAAAGGAGAAGGGATGGAGGGGCAAGATTGCCAAGAACTTCCTTTCGAACCTTAATGCCGGAGTGGACTCGCTGATGAGAATGGGCATTGAGAAGCCGATAGCAAGCAAATTGTGGAGAAGCAAGGGGCTTGTGCAGATGGGTATAGAGAATGGCAACTGGGACATGGTTTACATAAAGAACAAGGCGGATTTCTGGAAGGGGATCATAGATAGGCAGGCGGTCAGTCAGAGCGACAAGATAGACAGGAATGTGACCAATGACCCGACGCACCTGATAAGGCTTGCAAACTCCATACACGGAGGCTCGGGACTTATTGCAAGGAAGCTTAAGGCGCCTGGGGCGCTCTACGGATTCGATCCGATGAAGGAGGCAATAGCCTTCAGGAAGGGATACGTGAAGATAGACGCCCATACCGGTTATGAGCTGGTCATGATGGGGCAAAAGTACGGCCCTTATGCCGGGGAGATAAAGGTGCCAACATATGTGGGGGCCTACCTCTATCTTAAAGGCAAGGCGCGGATAATAAACTTTATTTAGTTATGCTTTGGAATATAATGGTACATGATTTATTCATGGTGAATTTATGGGCGCTTACAAACAGATAACGGAGACATTGCAGAAGGAATACAAGGAACGCGGAGACATAGTAAAGTCACGGCTAGTGGGCTGGAGGGCGGAGCCGCCGATAATTAGGGTGCAAAGACCGACGAACCTTGCACGCGCAAGGGAGCTGGGCTACAAGGCCAAGCAGGGAGTCATAGTGGCAAGGGTCAGAGTAAACAAGGGTCTTAGCAAGAGGGAGAAGGCCAGGAAGGGAAGGAAGCCCTCAAAGAACGGAAGGTTCTTTGCAATGGAGAAGTCCTTCCAGTCGATAGCGGAGGAGAGGGCCGCTAGGAAGTTCATAAACTGCGAAGTGATTAATTCTTATTATATAGGAGAGGACGGATCACACAAGTTCTTCGAGGCGATACTAGTTGACAGAAGCCATCCATCGATAAGGGCGGACAGGATGTATTCGCAAGCGGTGAGCAGGAAGGCAAGGGCTTTTAGGGGCCTTACGCACTCTGGAAGGGAGCATAGGGATTCCATACATTCGAGCGCCTAAAGGAAGGTGGCACCTTGCCAAGATCCGAGCTGCATATAGAACTTGACGGCCCATCGGATTATTTTGAGATACTTAAGGGAGAGGAATTCAGGGACAGCAAGGCGGAGATAAAGACCGAGGGAAACAGACTGATTGTTGTAATGGAATCAAAAACGCCAAAGGCGCTGATAACTGCCCTGTCGAGCCTCATGAAGCAGATAAGGATAATAGAGCAGACTTCAGAAGTCTTGAAGAAGTAAGCCTATTTCTGTATTTATAATATTTCTCGTCTATTTTTATTCAGTGTAACGATGCGCATAATAAGGCTAAACGGCGTCACCAACTTCTTAAAGCTCGAGCCGTCCAATATAGATGACCTCTACCTTCTGGCAATGATAATATCAAAGAATGACGTGGTAGAGGGACACAGCACACGCAGATTCAGGGCGCATGAAGGGGACAAGAAGGGCGAGCAGAAGGACGTGACGATAAGGGTGAATGTAGAGCGCAGCGAGATAGACAAGAATGCAGGTATGCTAAGGGTATCAGGCAAGATAGTCTATGGGCAGCCAGAGGAGTACGTGACAATGGGAAGCTACCACACACTCAATATAGCTGCCACTGACATAATAGACATACAGAAGCCCGAATGGAAAGAATACATACTAAAGAGATTAAAGCAGGCAGTCATTGATTCAAAGAAGCCAAGATTGGGAGTGATAGTTCTGGACGATGAGAAAGCACTGGTTTCATACATAAAGGGATACGGAATAGAAATAGTCTCAGAACTTTATAGCAGACTCAGCAAAAGGATGAAGATGAAGGATTTTGAGGCTCGTAGAGAGGAATATTTCAAGGACATAATAGCAGCAGCATCAAATCTTTCAGTTGACATAGTAGTATTGGCAGGTCCTGGATTCACAAAGGATGACATAAAGAAGTATATAGAAGACAAAGACATAGAAATAAAAAAACAGCTAATCTATGCGGCTGCAAGCGATGCTGAGAGGTCTGGAATACGTGAGGTGATGCAGAGCGCTGCTGTGATGAAGTTCCTTGAGAACGAGCATATAAAGAAGGAATTCGAATACATAAACAAATTACTTCTAGAGGTTAGGGCAGGAATCGCAGTGTATGGTGCAGAGAGGCTTTTGGAAGGATTGGAAGAGAAATCAATTTCTGCAGTCCTAGTAAATGATGACATAATAAATGATGACAAGATAAAAACAGTCCTTGACAAAGCAGACAAACTGGGAATAAAAATAGAGATATTAAATGCAGAAGACGATGCAGGAATACAGCTCAAGAATTTCTTAGGAATAGCTGCAATTTGATATTAAACTACCCACGCCTAAAGGCGTGGGATTTCCATCAAGTTAATTTCCTTTGTCTTTGATTATTGTCTTCTCTGACATATCTTCTAACTATGGCCTCAGTGACATTACTCACTGATCTGTAA
>JAJZRI010000014.1 GCA_021802765.1 Microcaldota archaeon
GGTCGCGGGTTCAAATCCCGTCAGACCCGTTTGTACCTTTAGACAAAATGTGTAAGTTCTGGCAACGTTTTTATATGATAAAATGCCCAGATAATGTGATTGCAATGGCCATTAAGTTCAATGATCTATCTGATGGGGGGATACGTTCGGCTCTTATGCAGTCAAAGCGTCCTACACTTATCAGAAATCCAGATCCAGATTCTGTATCGATGGTATCATACTCCAATGGAAAAATGAGACTGCTCATAATGAACTCCGCAGATCCAAAGAGTGTAAACGTCAATAGATCTGAAAAGGGCATGCACTTCATATTCTCAGAGAGTCCTTTTAGCATAAGTTATTCGAATGAAAAAACGACAAAGGCGAGAATGGAGGGGATAAATGCAGTTGCAATACCAGGGCAGACATCCTATTCTGTAGATTTCAAGGGTACAGTGTACTTTGGCAGAATAGCACAGGAATCTGCCCAGGCATGCTCCTTATCTGCTCCGGTAAGCTTTACGGCCTACAACATAAACCACCAACTTCCAAAACATGGTTACAATAAGCTCGTAGTTCCAAGGAACATAAACGGGGAGATAAATGCCTCCGGCGGCGAGAGGCTGGACAAGCAGGAGCCAAAGTACCTTATACTGGGTCCGGATAACCAGGAGTTCTCCGTAGGCAATTCGATGTCGCCGCAGGATTTTCACATCCACAGCATTCTTGTGGAGTCATACACTACATTTAGCGGCATGACTCTTCATTATGCTATTAATGGTGGGATGGACTCAATTAAAATGGGTAAGGGTGACACCGTTGTGATACCTAGCGGCGTATTCCACTATGCGGAGATGCACGGAACAGAGCCTACATTTGTTATGAAGGCAAGTTCAGAGTCGATAGCAGACAAATTCACCATACTTAATGGAAAAGGCATAGCCGAGATAATACTTTCCGTGCCTTTACTTACTGCGCAATTGCAGCAAAAGTGATCATGTTATGTCAAGAAGAGGCAAATATGAATATTCTATATGGGTAATGCCCAATGGTCGCGCCGCAAGAAATGTCGCAAAGACAATACTTGATATCTCCAAGTCAAACGGCACGGTCTCATTCGATCCGCACGTCACGCTGCTTGGCTACATATCCGGAGATAGGCAGGACATAATAAAGAAGACCAGAAGGCTCTCATCGAAGCTATGCAGAATGCCAATACGCTTTGGCGGCGTCTCGCACTCAGGCAGGTACACCATGCCTCTATTCATAAAAATGAGGGCCAGTCCAGAGCTCTTCCGCGCCCACAGGCTCGCGGAGAAGGAATTCGAGGCAAGGAGCACAAAATTCGCACCGCACATGAGCCTTATGTACGCCAGCCTTGCAAAGAGCCGGAGGCTAAAGCTGCTTTCAGGCATTGATGCCAACTATTTCGGTGATGGTTTTAACGCAGACACGATAAGGCTCTATGCAAGGAGATGGGAGGGTAAGGAATGGAAAAAGGTAACCTCATTTAAGATTCGTTAGGCGAATCAACAGCGCAAAGCCAAACATTTATATTTAATAATAGCGTCTAACTGTTGTTCTTTATGCCAAAGCTTAACAAGAAGATAAGCGAGCCTAGCATACTGGTAAGGCCGGTCTCAAGACTCGGGGGCCTGGACAACATACACCTAGCTCTTATTGTTCTTGTGGCCATATTGCTGTTGCTTGTTATCGCAATGTCATTCAACACTAAGATAACCGTACTTAATTCCACATGCCAGAACTGCTCTTCCAGCCAGTACTCGGCAACGCACACGTCAGGCCAGGTTCTGCTTCAGGCAGAGCATATACTGGCAAGCTACTCAAGCTACAACACCTCGCTCTCGCTTCTCCCATACATCTCAAATGTAAGCGCAGCAAGGGTTTCCTATCTCCAGGGCCTTGGCGACTGGTACGTCTCCATCCCATATGTCGGTCCGATAAACGGAAAGAGCTATACATTCGGCCTGCTCATCAACGATTCAAACTTCTCAAAGTTCAGCCCCATGACGCAGACAATAAGCCCTGCATCAATCTCGCAGAACTACGTCGTCTCAGAAGGCGTGGTCAAGCTTCATGGATCAACTGCATGCCCGTCGCAGAACGGATCCGTGCCTGTGTACTGGTTCATAGATCCCTATGCCCCAGGCGCAGTCTCCTCGCTTATCAATGCGAGCAATCTTGAGCGAAAATTCGGCAGCAATGTCAGCCTCAGCGTAAAACTTCTTACCTCGCAGTACTCGCTGCAGGTGGCAAACACCTACGGGCTTAACAACACACTGCTCCTAGGCAAGTATCTCGTCTGCGCTTCTGGCCAGCGCAACTTCACGGCATTCATTAACGCGGTGAATTCCACGTATCAGGATCGCTACATGCCTGCTTATCTCCTGCGCGAACTGGCTTTGCAGTCAGGCATAAACTCTACATCATTCAACTCGTGCCTTGCTTCTTCGCAGAAAATTATAAACGGTCAGTACGTGCAGGCTAAGTACTACAATATAACATCTTCATCTGCGGTTCTTACCGATTGCCAATACCTTTCCATCCCCCAGACTGCAGTCAATGCTGTGTGCTATTCCAATTCTTCGCTTTGCAGAACTTAACAACAATGCAAAATTAAAGAGATTCAAGATCCATAGTTCTAACTTCTTTTCAGCAGCCCAATAATTTTTTGCACTCTGGTCTTCTCAATCTTCTCAACGGGCCGTGCGAACTTTCCCACGCCATATCTCCTATCCATCTCGTCAGCTACTTCATTTCCAAAACTGGCCTCCCTAAAAGCGCGGGATTCTTCCTGCGTCTTTATCTTAAATCCAAAAGGCACGTTCTTGCTGTTGTCATACACTACCATGCCATCAACTGTTACTGATCTTATCGTGCCATTCCACCCTGCCATAAGATACTCGCCATCGTGCGTTAGTGCATTTCCTTTCTGTGTCGACTTTTCAAGGATCAGCTTATTGAAGTCATGCACGCCAATCAGCGTACCAGAAACCACTAGATCCCTCTTTAGAAGTACATACTCCACTGTAACCTCTCTTCCCATATTCTCCCTTAGCCTTTCCATCGTGTGTTTGTTCACAGGATGTTCGGCAAACGCCATTCCCATTTTATCACAAGTAGCTCGTATTTATTCCTTTAAAAGGTTTTCTCCGAAAAACGTCAATTCAAGAGCGTTCAGGCGTATTCGGCCTTAAAGTAATAGATTACAGGCTCTTCATACGGATGGGCATCTCTTATGGCTCTACACACAGACTTGACCCTTTCTTTTGGACATGACATTTCTATCCTTACTGATTTAACCTTCGATACCTTGCCAATTTCTCCTATGTGGGGGCTTGCGCCGGCCAGCGATCTCCACGTTCCATATCCTCTCGTGACAAGTGCGCATTTGTCATAATTCCCAAAACCGCCTGCTCCAGCTCCCGATGCCGTTTCAAGTAGCCTCTTGATCACACTCTTTTTGTCAGGGCAGTCAAACACTATCCGATATTCCATAACCATCACCAATAATCTAGCAGTGTCAAGCATCCTAAGATCAAACGAACGGATCTGGTATGTCGAGCTCGACGCTATAGCTGTCACGCACTCCAAGGAAGAGTCTTGCCGTTCCATCCTGGTGCCTTATGAGTCCTCCAGGAAATACGACGTCAGAAAGATCCTGGCGCTTAGGGGCCATCTTAGGCACGCTTCCTATATCTGCTATGATCTTAAATTCAGTTGCCTCTCCCGTTTTGGGGTCAAGCTTCAGGGTAAATGTGCTATAATTCCTGCCTCCTGATTCCTCAAACCTGCCAAGGTGGCCTATGATACCTACTTTGCCGTCTTCAAGCTTAAGCATCTGGTTTACTCCTGCCCAGCCCCCGCCGGCGTAATGTTCGTCTAGCTGGGGCGTAGAGAGGTATCTTATGTCATCAAGCGCTGTGAGTGTCTTTGGAAGTTCATCGATGCCGCCTATTACTTGGTAGTATATCCTTCCTTTGCCATATTCCCCGCCCTGCGGTCTCCTAGAGACTATGGCCGAGGTATCTTCAAGCTGAAGAACACGTATATCCTTCTCTCCAAGCGGTCCTGATGCAAAAACACTATTCGGGTCAAGCCCGTGCACGTCATTTGCCTTGAATATCACTGTGCGGAATGTGCTGCTATCCTTTTGCTGGGAGATGAGTTTGACTCCTCCAAATAGTATGAACTGTGCGTGTTCCGAGAAGAATGGATCCTGAAGATTCTCAAACACCGCCGCGGAATCATCAATATGAAGCTTATTTCCGTTAGACACCAAATTCTCATCGTACTTAAAGAACACGGACTTCGAGTACTCGCTATCCCTCTTTTCCACGCGACCTACGATCACTCCGTGAAAAGGCGCAGTGGGATTGTAGACATCTGCATCCTTCATTATTCTTGACGGAACCCTGAATTTGACTATCCTAAACGCCTTCTTGCCCTCATGAAATCTCCTTTCCATCTCCTTAAACAGGGCCCTTTCCTCAAATCTCCCCATCTCCGGAGACCTAGCAAACGCCATAACACGTATGATTCCATTTCCCCTATTAAATCCTATCTACAAGAATCTGGCATTAAGTCGAACGGGCATGACGGGATTTGAACCCGCAACCAACGGCTCCGCAAGCCGGCATGCTATCCAGGTTACACCACATGCCCACGACAATACTTTATATAAGTTTCTATTTATAAAGACTTTACATATAATATTGCACTAGTGAGACAATGTCATCACAAAGAGGAAAGGTATGTTCTTCATGCGGAAAGCTCAGCGTTGAATATGTTGAGTTCAAGTGCCCCGGATGTCTTGAAGAGACAATCGTAAGGGACAAGGGCTGCAGGGAGAAGCATACAAAATACAGGTGCCCAAGATGCGGTACTGAGGGGCCATAAAATGGGAAAGGTCGCAACAGTATTCAAGGTTTATCTTGAGGACATAGCACACGCCGATTCGATATCAAAGCAGATATCGCAGGAGCTCAAGCCTACCGGAGTGCAAGTGGATGACATAGGCTTTGGAATAAAAGTGATAAAGGTGATGTTTGTCCACGAGGACCAGGAAGGAAGCACAAGCTTTGAGGAAGGTCTAAGGAAGATTTCCGGCATAAAGGACGTTGAAGTGGAGGACGAAACCCTCATCTAATATATAATGTTCTGCTCCTAAATGCACGTATAAGAGACTCCTCTTATCTGTGATTCCTTTGATAAGATCCATAGAGCTAAAGAACTGGAAGACGCACAAGAACACAAAGCTAGACTTCTCAAAAGGAACAAACATACTTATAGGCCAGATGGGCGCTGGAAAGAGTTCACTAATGGATGCCATCTCCTTCGCCCTGTTCGGCACCTTTCCCGCCATACATCATAAAAGAGTTGCCGTGAGCAGGCTGATACGCAGCAGGCCCAGGCAGGAGAGTTCTGCAAGCATAAGGCTGGAGATGGACGTTAACGGCGATAGCTATGTCATAACCAGAGAGCTTAGTCTAGCCGGCAAGACTGCTGCAACCATAGAAAGAAACGGATCCTACTTGCAGTCGCAGCCAGAACGGGTAAACGAGGAGATAGAGCGCATACTCAAGGTCGACTATGACCTCTTCTCAAAGGCGATATATTCGGAGCAGAACCAGCTAGATTATTTTCTGGATCTTAGGTCTTCTGACCGAAAGAAGCAGATAGATAGCCTGCTCGGGCTTGACAAGTTCGCTACGGCGCAGGACAACACTACTTCGCTGATAAACCGCATAAGGGATCTCGTATCTGAGAGCGAGCGGATGGTGCGCGAGTTCGATATAACCAAGTCTACTGCGGACCTCAAGGAGCTTCGCGATTCGCTGCAGATGATGGAGAAGGAGCGCAATGAAGCCGAAAAGAGCGTAAAGAGGCTCAATGATGAAAAATCAAAAACTGAGATAAAAGCACAAACGTTAAAGGCGATGCAGAATCGCAAGACGATGCTGCTCAAGGAGATAGAAGGGCTCAGGGGCAGGTTGGAACTGCTGGAATCGGAGATAAAGAAGGTGGATCAGCACAGGCTGCCTGCGAAGAGTGACGCCCTGGCTGAGAAGTTGCTACTTGCAAAGGAAATTGAAGCCGCAAGGCTAAAGGAGAGGCA
>JAJZRI010000008.1 GCA_021802765.1 Microcaldota archaeon
GATCTATATATTATATAGATATATAACTAGGTGAAAATGAATGCAAGAACAACAGATGATACACTATCCGAGGTTGGATACTGTGCTTATGGTAGAAGACGCATTAAAGAATGCAAAGGAGTACCCATCAAAGCGTCAGCTTTGGTTGGCTCTAAAGAAGAAGGTAATGTACCAAACATTTAACACAATCTTGTCCTACTTGGAAGATTCAGGCAAGGTTTTGATAAAAAATGGCAAAGTTATCTGGATATGGGATCCAGAACTTGTAAAGCGCTATAGTAAGAGTAATTTGGTATTAAAATGACTGATAATAGACCAATAAAGGTTGTCTTTGCAGATGAAAAAGTGCAAAAAGCCTACTTCAAAGCAAAAGAGGAAGATCCTTCATTATACAAATTTCTTGATAGAGCTACTGACGATATAAAAGCCAACCCTAAATGCGGCATAGAAATACCAAAGCGTCTAATACCCAAAATATACATACAAAAATACGGCATAAACAATCTTTGGAAATATAATTTGCCTAATGCATGGCGACTGGTCTACTCAATTACAGGAAATGAAGTTGAGATACTCGCCATATTATTAGAGTGGTTTCCACACAAGGATTATGAAAGAAGATTCAAATACTAGTCTTGAGCTCATAATCCTTTCATGTAAGCAGCCATTTTCTTGACTGATTCCTTTAAGTCTTTCATATCATTTTCCTTTACCATATTTTTCTTTGCGTATTCCATAATAGGTCTTACAGACTCTATCCCTCTTCCGAATTTTTCCATCCACATATATCTCGGAAAGACCCAAAAATGGAAATTATGCATAGTATCTTCATTTTCAAATAAGTAAACGTCTTCAATCTTTAGTACATCTCTCATGCCTTTCCTTAACTTACGTAAGATATTCGTAAATTCTGTAGCTTCTTCATCGGTAAATTCGCTAATGGAACGTACTTTCCTTAAAGGAGCTATTATAAAAAATCCGGGAATTGGAACCTCCCAATCTTGACCTACATTGAATAGCTCTGTCAGAATAACAATGTCATCGGGAAATAGCTTTTTTACCATGAAATCATGTCGTCTTTTAGTATTTTAAGTAGCGGGGTTAAAGTTTACTCAAGATAATAAGCCTCCGGCGAGGATTGAACTCGCGACCTCGTCCTTACCAAGGACGCGCTCTACCACTGAGCTACAGAGGCACAATAGAGCTTTTCAGCAGGAATATATAAATTACATAATATTATCTACTTGATGGAAAGCCTAAGGGAAGCAAGGACTGGAAAGACCGGAAAGGAGCACATAAACGCTCTTAGAGAGACTATGCACTCTGTTAAGGTGCTTCCCAAAGGCGTCTGCGGGATTACCTCTGAGGAATTTGGACTTACGCAAATTGAGAGCGCAAGAATATTTATTGACTCAGGAATTAGACTTGTCAAGTATATCGGGGGGAAAGCCCCAAGCATCGATGAAGCACGGGAGATACGAAGCATGTGCCATAAGGATGGCGCTTTGTTTTCAGTAAATGACAGGCTCGACCTGGCGATAGAATCCGGCGCAGATTGCCTGCATCTTTGGAGAGACGCAAATAAATTAGCCCGGGCAAAAAAGGAATTTAATGGGCTGATTGGGATTTCAGTATCAAGCCTCGGGGAGGCATTCATGGCGCAGGAGAAAGGAGCAGATTACATAGAGGTTGGCAGCATGTTTTCTGCAGGATCGGAAAAGGGAAAGATAGTCTCGTTTGATGAGTTTAGGAGAATAAGGGAGAAGATATCGTTGACGATATATGCAGTCGGAGGAATCCGGCCAGGCAACATTGGCATGATAAAAAGACTTGGCGCAGATGGGATAATGGTCAGGTCCGCCGTACTTGGAGCGGTCGACCCCAAAGAAGCGGCAAGGATGGTTATAGACGAATGGAGCCGCAACTGAAAAGCCATACTATCTGCGTGTTTATATGCAGGGGAAGGGATTTGAACCCTCGAAGGCGCTAGGCCACAGGATCTTAAGTCCTGCGCGTTTTTCTGTGGCTAAACCGCCAAACCAGACTCTGCAACCCCTGCACGTTAAGCGTACATCGAAGGCCCGGTGGCCTCTGCTGCCTTATTGTAGTGCTCCGGCGTCTCTTTCATCTTCTTTATGACGTCCCTCATCTTCGCCTCGACTATCTTTGATTCCTCCTGCAATGACTTGAGCTCTATGTCTATATTTATGAGTTTGTTGAGCCCCTTGAGTGCGATCTCTGCATACTTTGGATCCATTACCTGGGGATTTACCTCGACGAGTATGTTCATTGACTCCAACTTGAACTGGCTGGAATTGGTCATGAGGACGGCACCCACTCCGGCAACGACTCCCTCGGATATCACTTTCATGCCGAGCTTGTTTACCTTCTTTATTATCTCTTCATCCGGAGAGGTTATGAAGACGTTTTCCGAAGGCTTCTGCGAAGGCATTCCGCTTATTGATATAGTCTTTGATATGCCGTTCTTCCTAATAAATGCAAGAAGCTCCCGAGATAGTTCATACACTGAAACTGAAGGTATCACAAATTCCGACATGGCAATTATCAGCTTGTACTTGTCGTCCCTGTAGAGCCTGGCAGGAAACATCGGCTTGCCATAGTGTATGGCAGCTATTGGAGGAAACTCGTTGCTGTCTATGTATCCTATGTACTCCATCTGTAGCTTTTCTATCATGTAGCTACCAGCCATAGGACCGACGAGACCTACACCGGGAAACGCGTCTATTAGCGTGTAATTCTTTAGGTTATAATCCTTGAAAAGTTTTATTTCTATCATTGAAACACGCTATCATTATTCTGTTTATCTATTTAAATTAATGCTATCCCTCGAATTATTGGTGTTTATTTTAATCTCGGTGTTACGACGATGATTATAAAAAGATATAGGCGTCAATATTATCGTGATTAAATGGCTGAAAGAGTAGGAAAGGAAAGAGTACAAAGAGAAGACGGCTATCTTTACTTCCTTGGTAAGGATGGACATGTCTGGAAGACCCCTATGAAGAACAACCCAAGAGGCAGGAAGGCAAAGGTAACCGATGAGACAGTAAGGAGGCAGGAAGGTTTCCTCTACTTCATAGACAAGTCAGGATATGTCGCAAGGACAAAGATGAATAGGAAGGGCAGAATGTCAAGAAGGGCAAGGAGGTAATCCTTGACTTTTTCTTTTTCTTTTTTATTATTTTATTTTATCTATTATTTACTCATTTATCCCTAGTTAACGCAAGAGCCTTGACAGTACGCTTCTTCTCTGCACTGACTCGCTTGCCGACTCGAGAAAGGATATCGCCCTTTCCGGGCTCGAATTGAGCATGACATGTAAGAGTTTTGGCACGTTGCCGTAAATCATTCTTGTAGCTATTGCAACAAAGTCTGCGCCGTTGAGATGCACGGTGGTTTCATGGCCGCTGCTGGTAGTGCGATTGAGAAGGCTGTAGAGTTCAAGTCCTCGCGCAGCGCAACCAAGCCGCATTATGCCAGAGTAGATCGCGTCGACTTCCTTCTCTGAAAAGCTCATCGGGAGAAGTATCTCGCTTGGGGCTACGCGCATGGACCTTCTTATCGGATCGTAAAAGCTCCTGTATGCGCTCTCGAAGAGAAATGCGCCGCCTTCGGCATAGGATTTCTGCACGCGACTGACATAGATAAGGTTGCGTACGCTGTCTTGCATGTTGTGGAACATCTCATGCGCCACAGTCCTGTCAAGCATCGGATAGGAGTTATCTGCCAGGGAGATGGTGCCACACATATATTCACCTGCAATATTGTCCTCTATTTCGCTCTGGACTTTAACCTGCGAGATGTTTGCTATATGTGGATTTAGTCCAATTATCCTTGCGAAGTCAGCGACTTCAAACATGACTGATGCAATATTGTTCTTAATTTCATATTCTGCGGACTTTGTACGGGCTAGGAAGGGCGACACCTCTATCTTAGGCGTCATGTACTTGACAAAACGCTCATGCTCTGCTGACCTGTTTAGAAGTTTCATGGAATTAAGCAGTATTTTCTGATATTTATTTCTTGCCTGAAGAGCGATTTTTTGGTTATTTGCAGAAAAATCTTAAATACGATGAAAGAGTAAGTAATATTGGATTGGTGACTGTTGTGGCGCTATATGCTGTCCCGCTTGATCACAGCGACAAGAAGGAATACCTAAGGATAAGGCAGGATGTGGAGAGCGTCGGGAGGAAGGGAATAGTAGTTGGATATGAACTCCCAGACATCAATCTCACAAGGCAGCTGCTAGGGGAGGTCCTTGGAAAGTCGCAGAAAGGTCTTGAGGATACGGTGATTTCTTTCCTAAACAGCATAGGCACAAGGGAAAGCTTCTTGGAGAACCTTACTTGCAACCTGATGGAGCTTGACAGGGCAAAACGCACCGGGCTTGTGGCACGGATAGTGCCTATAGATCTTCCGCATGGTCTTTCGAATTCCCCTGGATCGAGAGATACACATTTCATTGAGAGGTATGAGCATGAGGCGCAGCTTGGTGAGATGCTTTATGATGCAATAACCACGAACGCGCCCTTCAGGAAGGTGGTTCAGATCCTCAAGGCAGACCTGCTGGCCAACAACGACGCATGGAAACTAAGGAACATGGAGATGAAGAAGAACATCGCCGGACTGATGGCGCCTGGGGGCGATTATGACGTTGTCGCCATGATGGGCGCTGAGCATCTGCCATGGATTGCAAGAAACCTGAGAAGGGATCATGTGGAGATGAAGGAGCTTGAGGATCCAAGAGAAGTTGCTGGGGTATGGTGGACCAATTACACAGCTACTGAAGAGGCAAAGAGGCTTAAGGATACTAACATGGCAGGTATTGAGCTTGCAAGGCTTGCAGTAATGCTTAGCATTAGGGTCCTTAGGGCACAGCGCGGGGGCAGCGAGCTCACCGAGAAGGAGGTTGCAACAGTAAAAGGCATAACAGATCCCAAAGTGGCCGAGGCAGAGTACAAGAATGCGCAGGGCTTCTACAGGGATGGATTTGCAGAAGCAATACCCCTACTTGTAGTTAAGAGGAATTAGGCTATTCCGGGCCGCAGGAGGGGCTTTATGGCCGCGGGATCCATGCGAAGCGCTTCTGCAAGTTCAAGGGCGACAAGAGCTTCGATAGGCACCCCGCGCTTTACATCCTTGAGCTCAATGACGCGCAGGTGCCATCTCTTCATGTTCACCTGCCTTGCAAGCTCACCGACAGTCATGCCGCTTGCTATTCTTGAAAGCCTCATCTGTTCATGCACACTGCCTTCTGTCTGGTTAAGGTAAAGCTTTAACAGCTGAGATATCTGCTCCCTTTCAAGGCCTAGGCTGCTGGTTATTTTTGAGAACAGCAGCGCGTCCTTTTCAGAGTCCAGATCAAATCCCGCAATCTCGACTTTTGCTATCTTGTTTCTACCAACATTTGCCATCTTTGAGAGCTTGGTGTGGGATATCCCTTCCTGCACCCTTGACTTCCTAAGCATTGCGCCAAGTAAAACTCCTGCAGCCTTCCTGTCGGAAGTTGCCACTAGCGCACCGCGGAATTCTTCATACGCCTTGGCCTTTGGCTTATGAATCTGAGGGTTGATCATTTTTACTACCATTAAGTATTTGCTTTTATGCAAACTTTTTTATTTCCTTACTGCAAGTTTTGCAGCTTCGCAAAGAGGCCCTGCCTCTTCACCCATTTCCGTAACAACTGGGATTATTTGTGGGACTTCAACTGAAGGGCGGCCCCTAATCCAGCCGGACCAGACATGTATCGATGAGTTCTCATCAAGTGTATACATCTTTCCGGAGTAGCCCTGCTGCCTAAACGCATTGCCAATTGCAGACATGGTCGTGCCGGTATCTATGTAGTCGTCTATAAACACCATCTCAGGGCTTGAGAGCGCCTTCTCTAAGTCCTCCTTAAGTATGAATACCTTCCCGCACATGCTCGTGCCGTCAGAGAAGGTCTTCGATTCTCCGCGATTGTACATTCCTGACGAATAGCCCGCAAGTATGGGCGGCTGCTTTGCAAGGCCTATTTCTTTTAGTATAGGATTGAAATATCCGGCGTAATAGAAACCCCGATTCATTACTCCGATTATCTGGGTCTGGCCGGAGAGCTGCATGTACCCTGGGGGCAGAGCGGACATATAAAGTGATTTTTCTGGCTCATGCGGCTGCGCTTTTCCAAAGAAATAATACTGTGACTGGACGGACGCTGGCTTGAGCAAGGCGCCCTCCTCGATGAACTCCCTTAAAAGACGCTTTATCTCCTTCCTGTTGTCTTCTGTTGTCGAGGGATCAAACAGTGCCTTCCAGCCGTTCCTTACAACACTCACGTCCTTTAGAAGGTCGTTTTTATATATTCTTTCCAGCGTCGTCATGATAAGCACACATACTATTTTCTTGCTGCAAGTCTTGCCGCAGTAAGAAGCTTGCTGTCCTTTGAACCCTGCTCGGTGATTATTGGTATTTTTTTGGGAAGCTTCATCGTTGGATTTCTTATGACATAATTGGCCCACTCCCTCACGTACCCGTTGTTGTCAAGCTCGAATATCGGCCCGTCATAGCCTTGCTGGATTAGCGCGCGGCCTATGGCAACCAGGGTCGTCCTTGTCTGCGGCTGGCAGTGATCTACAAATGTGACGCTATTCCCATTCATCATGGCTTCGAGGTCTTCATGGAGTACGTATACCTTCCCATACATGCTCGTGCCGTCAGAGAAGGTCTTCGATTCGCCGTGTGGATACATTCCGGATGAGAATCCTATCAGGCCAAGGGGGCCTTGTGACAGCCCCAATTCGCTAAGTTGAGAATAGTAATAGCCTGCAGTGTTAAGCCCGCGGGCCATTATCCCGACAACGACAGTGCTTTCTGGTATCTTCTCTGTGCCGAATACTCTATCGTGGCTCTCGAGATCCACATATCCAAGGTAATGCAGCTGCGATGCTGCAGAGCCGGGCTTGATCTGTCTGCCGAAATCTACAAATTCCCTAATTTCGGATATGATCTCCTTGCGCTTTGCAGCAGTGGTGTTGGAATCGAATATGTCGCGCCACATCTCCCTTAGCGCGACAACATTATGGAGCCGGGGACAGGGATGGGGATCCCTAGTCTTTGAAATGGCGGTCTGGGTAATTACTGCCATGCATATATTCCTCTTTTTCCTGGTATTAAAATGGTGTGACTTTTTACAAATACGGATTTTTTCCTGTTATTTTGCTTGAAGTGTCCGGAGTGAGGTGCCTGCCAGAGTGCATGCGCAGTTCTAACCCTTCCGGATGCCTTATTGGAGATTGTTCTTCCAGTGAACATAAAAAGAAGTTAGGTATTTAAACCTTTCTTGGCAATTTATTCTGGTGCATTTATGGCCAGCATGAGCTATTAGAGGCTTATGTTTTGAGAGCGGTTTCTGCTTGATGAAAACATAGATAGTTAGACTATCTTACCTCTGATGTGCCTGGGCCATGAAAAACTAGTGATATTGCATTGATTGCAATTGATTTGAGGAGAAGCAAGTTTTGTAGAGAAAATTTTTTAAGCCACCTAGGGGATGGCTAGGCTCTAGTAGCGACGAAGGACGTGGCAAGCTGCGATAAGCCCAAGGTAGGCGCAAGTCAGCCTTTGAACTTGGGATTTCCGAAATGTGCACTTTGAATAGAGGTGCGAGCGTACGCGTGGAATTGAAATATCTTAGTACACGCAGGAGAAGAAAGCTTATGCGATTCCGTCAGTAACACGAGTGAAACCGGAAGAGGACAAACTGAATCTTCCATTGCGAAATGGAAGAGATGTGGGCTGCTTTTGAACTCATGATGCCTGCCGAATGCTCTGGAAAGAGCGGCCAAAGAGAGTGACAGCCTCGTAGGCTAAGCGGAGTGAGTCTTGCAGATGTGAGTAGTTCGGCTTGAATATGTCGAACGAAGACGGGGCATTAAACCCCAATCCTAAATATTGACTAGAGACCGATAGCGAACAAGTAGCGCGAGTGAAAGCTGAAAAGAACCCATACGTATGGGATTGAAATAGATCTGAAACTAGGTGGTTACGAGAAGGCAAGGCACGAAAGGAATGAAAGGACCAGAAGCGAAGTGGCGTAAGCCACAAGCGATGGACTAGGACCAGTGTTTTGTCATTCTTCTCGAAGCAAGAGCCAGGGAGTGCATCATAGTGGCGAGCTTAATAGCGAAGTGAAAGCGAGAGCACGCAAGCAATGAGGTGCTGGGCATGAAAATGCCTCCAGTCACTATGATTCGACCCGAAGCCAATGTGATCTACGCGCGGCTAGGACGAAGTCGGGTTTACACTCGATGGAGGTCCGCAACCTGTCATGGCATGTCCTGTTGGGTGAGCTGCGGGTAGGGGCGATAGACCACTCGAACTTGGCAATAGCGGGTCCCCTCCGAAGTATCTTTAGGATAGCCTCAGACGAGCTCGAACACGAGGTAGAGCTACCGATTAGAACGTCTAGCTTCGAAAGAGGCTGCGTTCTTCTCAAACTCCGAATGCGTGTTCTGCGTAGACTCTGGGAGTCGGCGACGTTGGGTAAGCTAGCGTCGCGATGCTGTAAAGGCAGTATCCGAGGTTAAGGTCCCTAAATCTTGATTAAGTGTATCAAAGGACGGCATTGTCTTAGACAGTCGGGAGGTAGGCTCAGAAGCAGCCACCCTTTAAAAAACGCGTCATAGCGTACCGATTGAGACATTGCTCTCCGAAGATGGACGGGGCTAAATCAAGTACCGAAACCTCGGCATTATCAAATAATGGGTAGGAGGGCATTCTACACGGCTGGAAGTTTGGGCTTGCGCTCAAATGGACCGTGTAGTAGAGAAAATCCTGGTATTAGTAACAGCATAAATGGGCGAGAATCCCATTCCCCGGAAGCACAAGGTTTTCCTTGCAATGATCGTCAGCTGGGAGTTAGCCGATCCTAAGCACACAGCCAATTACTCGTGTGCAAAAGGGAAGCATGTTAATATTCATGCGCTTGATGCGTAGGTGTGGCAACACAAGGCGGATTTCTGAAGCTTGAGGATAGGGCTGCAAACAGGAACAAATGGCCGCGGAGTCTCATTATGAGGAGAAGCGGCTAAATGATCTGACAATGCCCGAATTCTTGAGCCAGTGAAAAGGGAATCCGCAACGATCGTATCAAATCGTACCTAGAACCAGTACAGGTGCTGCTGGCTGAAAAAGCCAAGGGGTGTCAGGATAACCCGGGTTAGGGAAATCGGCAAAATAGTGGCGTATGTTTTCTACAAGCCATGTCTGCGGTTAGTAACCGCAGATAGCATTATCAAGGGAAGAACGACTGTTTATCAAAAACACAACTCACCGCACAGCCGTAAGGCTTTGTACAGTGGGTGACGCCTGCTCACCGCTAGCCAGCGAACCCCCGTTTCAACGGGACTAAGCCCTAGCAAAGAGCGGGAGTAACTCTGACTCTCTTTAGGTAGCGTAATACCTCGTCACTTAATAGGTGACTTGCATGAAGGGCGTAACGATTCTTCCACTGTCCCAACTCGGGACCTGGTGAACTTACTACGTGGTGTACATGCCACGTTCTCTCAGTGGGTAGCGAAGTCTCTATGAAACTTGACTATAGTCTGTTGCTGTTGTGTGATTGGCATTGCACAGCGTAAGTGGGAGCGTCGAAGCGGTCTTTTCGGAGGCCGTGGAGCGACAATGTAACACCACTCTGTGTCTATTACGCGACTTACAAGTAAAATTGGACAACAGCAGATGGATAGTTGGACTGGGCGGTTGCTTTCGATAAGGAAACGAAAGTGATCTATGCTCTGCTTAGCCGGTTTGGAAAGCCGGCGTTAAGCATAAAGGCAAATGCAGGGCTGACTGTATTTCGAAAAGCGTGAAATGCAGACGGGAAACCGAGACTTAACGAACGTTGGATGCCTTTTTAATGGGGCACCAAGCTGTCAAACAAGTTACTCTAGAGGTAACCGGTTCGTGGCGGGTGAGAGTTCACATCGACCCCGCCGTTTGATACACCGATATGGGCTTAGGTTATCCTGGGGGTGCAGGAGCCCCCAAGGGTTGGACTGCTCGTCCATTAAAAACCTACATGAGCTGAGTTCAGTACGTCGCGAGACAGTACGGTAGCAACTACTGGGAGTGTTAGTGTCAGAGGATAACATCTTTTTAATACGAGAGGAACGAAAGATGGTCGCCACTGGTGGACCGGTTGTCGAAAGGCACTGCCGGGTAGCTACGCGATAAGCGGATAAGCCCTGAAAGCATCTAAGGACGAAGCCGCATCCGAAACGAGACACTTAGGGTGCCCGTATTACACGGGTTTGATAGGGCGGGCGTGTAAGCAGGGAGCTTCGGCGACCTGTGAGCGCACCGCAACTAAATCCTAACACAATTATTACGATGTCTACCCAGACTCGTAATCAAAATCTACAAGACTTGCTTCTCCTCCTTTTTTCTTTTAAAAAAGGAACTGCATCTGAATGCTGCGTAATTTTTTGATTTGGCATTCTATAACATTAGGAATGGCTAATTGCAGATATGGCTGCACTGATAGCGCCCGCTCTATAAGACTATGAACAGCAGTGCAAAGACAAGTAATGAGGATATGAAGAGGAATGGATAGAATGGCAGCGCCATTGCGCCTTTCCTGATAAAGATCGACATTATCTTGAACACTGGGCGCGTCAGGAGGAGTGCGAGGAGGACTATGGCCCAGATGAGCCAGAATGGGAAGACGAGGAAGGTGGAGGCGACGACAAGTTTGTCGCCCGTGCCCAGGCCTGGAAGGAGCAGCAGGATGGCCATTGATCCGAACGTCTCTAAAAGTGCGTACGATGTCGATGCTGCAAGATATCCCGATATGTCAAGGCGTATGTTATAGAGAAAGACCGCTATGAAGAAGGCGCTAAATAGGAGTACATAGCGCAGGCCTATCCTCTCTAGCCCTATGATGTCTAGAATGCCGAGTATCGCAAATGGGGCTAGCAGCAGTATGAACGGCTCGCCAAGCGGTGCTGATGAGAACAGCAGAGGTATTAGCTGTTGCATTATATGGAATTTGCTCGGCAGCCTTTAATAGCATTGCAGTTTCGCATATGCAGGAACGCCTGCCAATGACCAACTAATCCTTATTAATTGTTTATACGGAATATTTACGTTGATTATTATGAGCAAGAGTGCGCACGTTTCGCAGGAGGCTTCTTCTGGAGCGGCGGCATACGCATCGGCAGCAATGACACCCGAGCAGAAGAGGATACTTGCGGTGCTCGTGATGGGAACGCTCATGAGCGCAGTTGATGTCACAATAGTCCTTCTTGCTATCGCCTCGATTACAAGCTCGCTCCATACCAATCTGGTCATGTCCATATGGATAATCATAGCCTATCTGCTGGTGGTTGCCATCTTCACAACCCAGCTTGGGCGGCTTGGGGACATGTACGGCCGCGGCCAGATATTCAACCTTGGCTTTCTCATATTCACTGTTGGTTCCTTCCTGTGCGGCGCGTCGACATCGATATACATGCTAATAGCATTCAGAGTGCTCCAGGGCATAGGCGGGTCGATGATACAGGCCAACAGCGGTGCCATAATAGCAGACACGTTCGACAGGAACAACAGGGGAAAGGCTTACGGGTACACATCCATGGGATGGAGCACCGGATCCATGCTTGGGATAGTGCTTGGAGGGATACTCACGACATTCGTAGGATGGCAGTACATCTTCTATATCAACATACCGATAGGCGCAGTTGCTCTGTGGCTGGGCCTCAAATACATAAAGGATGACGCGCGGCTAAAGGAGCCCATAGACTTCAAGGGAATGCTTGTGCTCAGCGCCATGCTGCTTCTGCTCACTTTCAGTGCGACCGAAATCGTATCGGCTGGCGCCAGCGCGCGCGGGATCGCGATGTTCGCCGTGGGCGCGATTCTGATTCCGGTATTCGTCTGGGTGGAGAGGCACGAGAAGTATCCGATAATAGACTTTGGCGCCTTTAAAAACAAGATACTCGCGCACTCGCTTGGCGCCGCATTCCTGCAGAGCGCAGGATATCTTGCGATAGTCTTCATGCTTATAATGTACCTGCAGGGCGTGCGCGGCCTAAATCCGCTGGATGCATCGGTGCTGCTAATACCTGGATACATAATAGGAGGGATAACCGGGCCTCGGATGGGCAGGCTCTCGGACAGGATTGGCGCCAGGACGGTTGCCACGATAGGCATAGCACTGACATTGCTCACGATACTGATCTATTATGCATTTCTTAATGCAACCACGCCTTACTGGATAATAATAGCCGCGACCGTGGTGGCAGGAGTGGGGACCTCGATGTTCTTCCCTGCAAACAGCAGCGCGGTGATGGCCAATGCCCCTTCAAACAATTACGGAGTGGCGTCAGGGCTTCTCAGATCGCTCTCGAACATAGGCACGCTGGTCAGCTACCTTGTGACCATAACCGTGGCCTCTCTTGCAGTGTCTAGGGAGCAGGCCTTCAAGATATTCCTGGGCACTAGCGACCTCATAGGCAACATATCCACGGAGTTCCTAAAGAGCATGCATGCGGTCTTCATAATATCGGCGGTGATACTGATAGCTGCCGCTGCGCTATCATGGACGCGGGGAGGCGAGCAGAGGAAGGAATGGACGCACTCAAAAGAGCACGTAAAGCCGCATGGCCAAGGCTGATGCTATTAACTTTTCCTGCTCTGGAAGAAATGCCGCTTTGCGCGGCTGCCTTTTTTTAGGAGGCAGTCACGTTGATTGAGGCGTGTGCGTCTGACTCTCCTGTGACGACAAGGCGGTAGCCGCTTCCTGCAACAAGCGTTGTAAGAAGGTTGCTCTCTCCGCGTGCAAGGCGCCCTGAGAACGTGAAGGTGTGAGAGCTGCCTGCTGCAAGCGTATATCCAGTCTCATTGAAGTCCTCTACGTTGGACGGGGACATTACTGTCCCGTTGCTAAGCACCAGCAGGGAGACCATTCCCAGACGCATCTGTAGCTTCTGCATGACTGCGCTGGTGTTGAATATTCCGCCCCTGAGCCTGCTTTGCACTTCAGAAAGACCCTGAGCAGTGCATATGCTGCCGTTTATCCTTATGTTGTATGACGATCCAAGATCCTCGCCGAAGTTGCCAAGGTCGGAGTTGTTTATCTCGCCGCTTGACTGCTGTCGATCCTGGCTCCTTGACTGGTTGGTGTTGTCTGTGCTTTTGTTGCTGCCAGTCTCAGAACTCGCAGTTACAGAGGCATTGCCTCCAGACCTCTCCGAGCTTCCATTGTTCTGACCGACTACTGCTGTCACAGAGACGTTTGCTCCTGCGCCGAGTTCCGGCCTGTCCTGTGTTGTTATGTTGAGCTTTGCTGTGGTGTTGAGCTTTGTTGTAATGTTTGCGCCGGTGCATGCGGAATTGTTGGCCACTAGCCTGCTAAGCTCAGTCTCTGCCTCTGTTGCGCGCTGCTGTATGCCCGTTGTGTTCAGTGCTACTGAGAGGTTTCCAAATACAGAGATGTGCCTGATAGAGGCAGTCTGGTTCTCGTTATTGGTGACCGTAACGCTTATGGTAGTTGAATTACCCTGCACAGATACGGATGCATTTGAGACCGTGATGTTCGGCCTGACATCTGCAAGGTCCTTGCGCTCTGACTGGTTTAACCTTGCGACGTATCCTACCTTGACGCTTGATGAATTGGTGCCCTGGCCGACTATTACCGCCCTTAGCGAAGGAACCATTACGAACACTGTTGAATTTGCTGTGAGTATGGTTGCGACTACTGGAGAGAGCGACATGAGAAGGCTTCCAGTGCCGTTTAAGGTTGCCTGGCCTGCGACGTGCGCTGTTACGGTCTGGCTAGGCACTGTAACATTGTATGTCGTGCCGTTGACAGTTATTGATGCAGAAGTTATGCTGAATCTCACGCTCTCTATGCTTGAATTTACAGGCACTGAAACTGCGCCTATCGTCTGGCTTACGTTTAGTATTGAGAGGAGATTGAGCGTTCCGCTTGAATTCGCATAGAGCCATCCCGAGGAGTTCTGTGCGTTGCTAAGATGCACTCCGACCTTTGAGTAGGATATCACAAGCGATGTCGTGCCGTTTGGAACCGTCGGTGGGTCTGTGAGCCTTATCGCCATAAGGCTCTGCAAAGGAGACTGCGAGGTCTGCTGCGTTGTCCCATGGTTTTGAAGGACCAAAAAGAGCACGGCTGCAATTATTACAACTGCAGCAATGATTATAGGCAATGATATCTTCATAATTATCGGTAGAATTATGACTTATAAGAATATATTACTATCTGGGTTCGGCGGCTTTGGATGAAGATGCCCTGCCAGTGGATCTGAGTCTACCCACTACCCATATATGCTCTTTATTATGTCAGCAGCCTTCTTCCTTGCCTCCTCTATGATGCCCAGCTTCTCTGATTTTGGATCCCTAAGCAGCGATGTCAGCTCGATGACGGCTTCTGACATCGTATTGCTAAAGAGATCTTGCTTTGAACTATCCGGCTCTATTACCTGAAGCACCTTCGTCTCGAGCATGTCAAGAGCCTTGGTTACGTTACCATCCCTAAGAAAAAGCAGGCCTATCATCACTGGACTTGATATCTGCTTGTGGGATAGCTTTTGCGTGCCGCGCATCTCGCTGCCAAGGGCGTTGAGCATCTTAGAGTCCCAGGGGATGGCATCCTCGAGCTGCGCTATGAGGAGCGGATCTGCTGATGAGGTATTTGCTCTGAGCGTCTCCATCTTTACCTCAAAGATTGGATTTGATCTTATGAACTTGGCTATCTCGGGCATCTGCTCTGCGAAGAAGGATAGGGCGTTCTGGAAGAGCACAAGACTTAGCTGCACCTTGCCTTCAAGCAGCATGGCACCGTTCTGCGCGGAATCTGCGCCTATGCGCTTAACAGATATGATGAAGCCGTCTATGTCGTCTATGCGCACGGTTGAGACCTCCCTGCCTTCAGGGTCGAGTATCCTAAGGCGCGGATAGTGATCCGGTCCGTCTACGTCAAAGCCGAATCCAGACAGCACCCTGTCAGATGAGAGCAGGTCTATGTACCTGTTGACCGCCGAGAGCCTGCCGGTCTCTGATTTTGAGATGTTGTCGAGATATAATTCTGAGGGGGCTATGGAGCAAAAGACCTGCCTTGGCCCGTTGCCATATCTTGAATGGGTTGGAAATACATATGTCTCCATGTAAGCATTGCGCAGCGGCGCTGGAAGGGTTTTTTTCATTAAGCAAAATGTCCCTTCTGAGCTGCTCATCGCCTCGTACTCCTTCAGGCCGAGCCTGTTCTGTATAACTAAAGCCATAGCAAACATTCCAATTGAATATTGCCTCATATTTAAATCATCGCATCCACGCTGTACATTTTATCAGCAGATGTCGAGGCATATCCGTGCGCTTTTGATCGCGCTTTGGACCCTGAGCATTGAAGGCGACGTGTCGCGCGGGTTCGCATTTGCCGAAAAAGCCTTTTAAATCAGTCCATTGCATATATTAGTGGTATTGCAATGGCAATAGAATGGATCGCAGAGACCGACGCGCTCACGTGCAACAGGTGCGGTGAGACGATAAGTCCCGGTGAGACGGTGCTTGGGGACTTCGACCAGTTCTTCCACAAGGAGGACTGCAAAGACAGCGATTGATTATTACAGCGCCCCTGAATCCGGCTTTCGGATAGTAATAAATATCATTAAAACTCATCCTTTTTTCAATGCACAGCCTAAAGAACAGCAGGCAGGATGTACTTCTTGTGCTTGTCAGGCACGGCCAGTCTGAGGTCAATACGAAAGGGATCTTCTCGTCGAGCAGGGATAACTATCCGCTTACCGAGAAGGGAAGGGAGCAGGCAGGCGCCATCTCCGAGGAGCTAAAGAAGCTCAATGTCAGCAAGATATATTCAAGCCCGGTAAAAAGGGCAGTGGAGACCGCAACCATAATATCGACAAACCTTGGACTCAATTTCGAGCAGGATGATAGGCTTGCCGAGAGGGGATTTGGTAGCCTTGAAGGGACATCGTATTCGAATTATTCGTGGAGGATGAAGAAGGAGGAGTACGGCGTTGAGGAGTTCGGCATACTCTGCGCGAGGATGAATAGCTTCATGAATGATTTGAGCAATGGCGTTGTAGTTGCCGTGACGCATGGCGATACTATGAGGGCGCCTGCGCTGAGGATGCTTGGCCTTGACGAGACTTCAGGATTCGGACTGCGGGCGTACAATGCCAACATAGCAGTCATTCAGATAAAGGACGGATGGCACGCGCTTATAGCCTTCGGAATGCCAATGGTGAGCGAAGAACTGCTAAAGAAGATACCTGAGCGCTTCCTTGCAGTCGGACCGTCGAACTGAAGCGCGCTGCAACAGGTTTAAATTATATTACTTGATAAATAGAGTGCTGAGAAGATGAGCCGCACTGGAGCCATTCTTGTACTCTGCCTTGCCGCCTCATTGGTCGGAATCGGATCCGTCTGGGCCTCTACGGCAATATCGCAGGCAAGCCTGACAAATGCAAGGGATCCGAACCTGCTAATACTTGCAAACCAGTCGCAGTCGCAGGCCCAATGGATTATCAATGCCACTTTCAATGGCAGCGCAAGCAGCTTCCAGGCAAACTTCAGCCAGGACTCGATAAATTATACTGACTCTGCAGGCAGGTTGATGCAGGCCGCTTATCCGCTTGAGATAACGGGCAATGCATCGCAGAAGAATTCCGCCTACTATTTAATAGACACCAAGACGATGGTGCCTATACAGGTCCTGAATTCATATGTGACATTGGGATCCGTATTCCAGGGATATGCAGGCAACCAGAACGCCACCGCAGCGCCGCAGTGCGCTCCCTCCGGACTTTATGCGGAGTGGGACTTCTATGTGCACGTGCAGCCAAGCCAGCAGTCGGTAGCAAGGAACGTGGTGGTTGGAAGGGTATGCATATACAACAAGACGATAGGATGGGCCGACGCGCTGCAAGAGTACCCTACGGCGATGCCTTCTGCAAACATAACCGTAATTGCAAACGGGGCTACGGAGCGCCTCACAATACCAGACAACAACTCCCAGGCGTCGTCTGCAGACGGACTGGTTAGGGCAAAGTGGATTGGACTTCCTGGAATAGGCATAGGACAGGCGGCAATGCCCAATGGATTTGATTATTTCGCAGTGAATGGGCTCTTGGCATATAACTGGACGCTGCAGGACCAGGCAGTATATTCGCGCTGGTACGTGCAGTTCTACAAGTTCACACAGAACAAGATACCAGACCTTAACGAGCAGTTCAGCCCGTCAAGTGTTGGGATACTCTCCAGCTCGTGCAACGTCGTCTCGCTTACGAATCTCACAAATGCATCCGTATACAATGCGGTAAACTGCATGAATTCGACGGCATCGCTCTATTACTCTCTTGCCAACCAGCAGGCGCAGCAGCTTGCCGCAAGCCCTGTGCAGAGCATGGGCGGATACAATTATTCCCCATCGATGGTCGGAATGGCGCCCGCCATATCTCTTGACATGCCTGCCGCATTCACGCCAAGCCCAAGCATCGGATTCACAATCAGCGGGCAGTTCCTTGGATACTCGCTGCCGCTGGCCGCTCCGCGGCTGCTTATCGCAACTGCATCTCCGGTCACCCTCGAAGGGCATGGCACGCTTAATCTTCTTGTGCAAAATTACGGAAGGAGCCAGGGGCTCTTCACCGTCTCGATAAACGGATGCCCTGGAATAGAGGCGCAGCCTGGATCGAGCTATATGATCGGGCCGCAGCAGGTGGTGAATGTCACTGCCGCCTTCACGGCGCCTAACCAGAACCTAACCCTAGATACGCAGTGCGCTGTCCAGGTGAAAGGGCAGGGCGGCGGAGGAAACCTTGTCATGGCAGACTTCGTATCGGAGACCCCAAATGCCTACCTGCACGGACAGATAGCAGGGATAGAGGCGACATTCTGCAACAGCGACGGCATATTCACGCAGATGCTCTGCAGCTACCTTGGAATAGGCGCAGACTGATTCCTTCCGGAGGGTCTAGATTGTGCTTATGCTATCAAGAGCCAGATGGGCAAATATGAGTCCCGATGATGGAATGGGGGATAGGAGCTGCCTTGCTAGGATCCTGTTCGCGCTACCAAGCATGTAGACATGTTCCATGCGCATCGCCGCATGGATTTTGGAGAAGTTGGACCAGTAGACAAGACCATTTTCGGCAGACAGGGAGCTGATGGAGCGCCTGCTTCTCCAGGCTCCGCTCATTATCAGAAACTGCGCGGCTTGATCCTCTGAGGTCTCATTCCCATGGGCATCAGGTGAATTTATAGATGTTGGAATTTGCTGATTGGATGGAAGCTGCGCCGATATGCTAATCTTTGGCTCGAATGGGCGCAGAGTCCTTGCAGCAAGGACAAATGCAATTGCTACGGCCATTGTCCAGAGGCTTCCTGACAGTTGGTATAGGGCGTTCATGCAGATAGCAGCTCGATCCTTCCGCTCCTTGAAACGCAGACGCGATGACCCGAGGCCTTGAGCAGGTCTATGGCGCAGATGAGCACCTTTGAATCGATCCCGAGCTCCTTTGAGGTTTCTGCGACATAAAAACCGTGCGCATACCTTGCAAGCAGGATGCTTGAAGAAAGGGAGACAGCGGCTCTCTTGTACATATCAGCATCGGAGCCTAGGCGTTGGCACTGCGCCTTTAACTGAAATATCCTCTTTGAAAGGATGATGTCAGAATCCCTGTTGAAATTTACCGGGGCCGGATCGGAAAATTGTATGCCTCCGTTTGATAGCAAATATACTATGTATGGCATGAGCCCCAGATACTCGATCTCATAATCCTCGGAGAGCAGCAGGGTTATGCCCAGAAGCCTTGAGATTGACTCGCGCATGAAATATGTCGGGGAGGATTCGCAGTAGGTTGTGAAGCCTATCGATGACCTGCTAAGCTCGAGCACATTGAACCTATCCGCCTTCTCATCGTCCCGTATTAAGTAGCTTAGGCGGCTTCCTTGCGAAGTGCATTGCAGGTTTGGATAGTTTGATAGCCTGCGCCCGACGCACGCAATGCCTGTCTTTAGCCTTGAATCGAGCCTGATGCTGCTTGCAAGGTATCTTTTACTTTGAGCCATTTACATCGCCCATTCGAGCGGCGGCAACGTTGGTGGCGTCACGCGCTGATGCTCTGGACTCTACCATATGCATTGCCGCAGAGAATGCATCTGCCAGTTCTGCATTGCTAAATCCCATCCTTTGCAGCCTTGGCAGCACTCTGCGCCTGTCTGCTCCGTTCTCCATCATTGCACGGATCAGGTCGGCAAGGCCTATCTGGCTTGCCTGCGCCTGCTCCCTCAACGCGGCTATCTTCCCTTCTCCGCACAGGTCTGCAACAAGTGCGTCGAATTCTGTTACGCTTATTTTCATACTAATCCTGCCCATAATAGAAATCTGCTCGGTGTCACGTATGCCGATGATATTCTTGATCACAAAGACGCTTCTGGCCCCGGATCTCCTTAGCTGAATTGCAATGCAGCTGCCCCTGTCCAGGTCTGCAACCCTGGCAAGCTCCTGGTCGCTTAGGCCAAAGCTCTTTGAGAATGTGTCCAGGCTGCGGGCGTTTGTTGTCTTGAATATGAATATCGTGGCCATGTTGGAGAGTATGCTCTGGCTCGTGTCGTGCAGAAGCTGCGAAGAGGTGATTAGCCCCACAGAGTACTTCCTCCCCTCCCTGATTATTGTCTCAAGGCCCCTGTTCTTCTCTATCAGCTTCCATGCCTCGTCTATTAGTATAAAGACCTGCCTTGAACTGCGCCGCGATCTCATGGCCCCTGCGGCTGCATCGAAGGCATTCGAGGCTGCGTCAATCTTCTTTGGTTCGGAAAGGGAGTGCAGGTCGATGTATACGGAGCATTGCTCCTTGCCAAAAGCATCCTGCGGCTGCGAAGACGACGCGCCAATCGCCCCTGCAATGCCAGAATATTCGCCGGTGAAGTCTATTACGATGAAGTTGAAGCCGCATTGGGCATGCGCCCTTGAGATTATGCTCCTTGCAAGGAAGGTCTTGCCTCCTCCGGTCATCCCGCAGATGAGCATGTGCGGATTGACAAGGTCCTGTGGGTGGAGCATGACTGGAAGGTTTAGCCTCTCGCTCAGGCCTATTAGCATGCCTTCATGGTCGGCATTCTCGCAGATATCGGGCTCGCTCTGGGATGGCAGGCAGATGAGGCTTGACGCCTCATGCGAACTTATCAGGTCCTTCAATTCAAAGCACCTCCATATGCAAGAAGCTTGTCGGATCGCAGGATCTCGTGGTCTACCCCAAGGGCCGCGGAGAACTTTCCTGCAAGAGTCTCTATGCGCCTTGCGGATAACGACTCTGCCTCGGCTCGATTCTGTGAGACTGCTATCGACTTCACCAGTATTGCAAACCTAAACGAGCTTCCTGATGATGCAAGGGAGGATATGTCGCCGTTTATCAAATCTATCTGCCTCCTTAGCGCTGCTGATTTGTCCGAAGCGCGGTCCGTTAGCCTTGAGAGTGCAATCTCCTTCATGTGCATCTTTGTCCTTAGGTACTCGAGTATCTTTGTCTTGTCTGCCTCGGCAAGTTCTATCGAGAACTCGAATCGCTCGTTTATGCTGTCCATCAGCTCGCGCAGCGGCCTGCCGTTTATCATGGAGCCCTGCCTTGGAATCAGCATCGCTATGGAGACGGCCCTGAATTTATCGCCCTCGGGCCTGGAGATCGATGCGAGGTTCTGGGAGATTCGGTAGCTTCCCGCAGTAACCTCGACAACGGAATTTCTTATCAGAAGTCCGCGCAGCGCCGTGCCCGAATGCAAAATAACGACTGCTACTGCAAGGATGATTGCTGATGCGATTGCCGTCCAGTGCGGCAGCATTGCTATCGAGGCGATGAGTATCGCAAGGGCAAGGGCGTAGGCCATGTAGAAGAGGTTGGTGTTATCCTTTCCGTAGAGCATCATATCACGCTATCATATCACATCGAACATGTTGAACGTTATCTCGGAGCCGAGGATCGCAGAGAGCTCCTTTACTGATATAGAGGTGAGGACTATGCTAAATGCAGGGAGTATGAAGGTGGCAAGTATCAGGTATGAGAGGTAGTTTGAGAGCGCCGAGATCAGGGATGACGCATCTGCAGATATCTGGGAGAGATAGGAGGATATCCCAGAGAGGAATGCCGTGGTGCTGTTTGTCCTTGCACTTATCCCTGAGACGTACGAGTCCAGGCCGGAGGCCGAGGATGAGAGGCTTGAAAGCGAGGAGTTGCTAATGCCTTGCTGGTAAGAGCTTATGATGGAGGCATCGAGCACATAGGTGAGCGGAAAGACTACGTAGAGGCCGATCGAAGTGGCTATGAGGAAGCCTCCGAGCTGCCTTGTCGGATAGAATGTGCGCAGTATCAGCCCGATGGGAAGTATTGCCGTTGTTGCGCAGACGGATATGGCGGAGAGGATAGATGACTGCACCAGAGCGCCTATTGATATGGTTGAAAGGGCCTTTATGAAGAACTGGACCTGGCTGATCACAGGATAGAGGACCGATGAGAGGTCTATAGTTGCTATGAGTATGGTTATCTTTAGGGAGGCAAGAAGGCCAAGCACCGTATTGAGCGAGAGAAGGCCCAGTATCAGTTCGCTCGACTGCGAAAGCACAGACTGGTAATGCGCCGAGCCGAAGGTGTAGCCCGATCCTGAGAGGTACCCCTGCGCAAAGCATATCGCCGGATTAGCAAGCATGTATGCAGGACAGCTAGATGACGCGCCGCTGGTCAGGGAGCCTATTACCGACTGCATTATGCCGGAGGGGAGGAAGAGTACTGCAAAGCCGCTTATCAGCAGGCCGTTTATCAGGCACTGGTTTAGCTCCTCCTTGCCCGCCTCCTGGAGCCTTCTGTTGCCTGTCGCAATGCCGATCGCGAAGGCTATTGCGCCGGCCGATATCATTATCGCAAGCAGGCTCACTGCTATGAAAAGCCCATAACCGCTAAGCATAGGCCATCACGAAAGATTGGCAGTTGAATTTGAGAGCAGGTGCGTGGATGCTATTGCAAAGCCGTTTGCGGCGACGGAGAGCACTCCCACAACCACAGCGCCCATTATCATGTCGCTTGCTATCGTATGGAAATTGGCCCTCTGGTGCGACGGAAAGAGCTGCCCGACTGCATAGAGAAGGCCCGAGAGTGTGAAGAGTATGGCGCTTAGGAGCGGGCCGATGTGCATCATGAGCGCCTGCACGCCAGAGAGCGTGGAGATTATGTCCAGCGCAGCAGTCTGTGCCGATGCTGCCCTGGCGAGGACCACTGCGGCGGCGCAGGCGGATATTGCGATCTTGGCTTTCGGATAGTCGTGCTTGTAGATGTCCATTCCATCATCTTTTACTTAAGTATATGAGCTTATACTTAGATATGAATAAGTTAATATACCTTCCTGGAAGGGATAAATGGACAAGAAACGGCACTGGGCGTGGCATTGGGGCGCAGGAAGCGAGTATAGGTTTATATACATTGGTGAACAACTTATATTGGGGTATTCCATTATGCCTAAAGTTGAAAGGGATAACGACGAGATATGGCTTATTAGGAAGATCCTGAGCAAGCCCAATTACGCGGTCCTAAAGCTCCTGATGGTAAAGTCGCCAAGGACGACAAGGGAGCTCTATACGGTGCTTGGGAAGAAGTTCACAAGAAAGACCCTGATAATAACGCTAAGAAACCTCTCTATGAGCATGAACGTGCTCCAGCCGACCCATATAAGGACTGAGAGGGGCTATGATCTGGGGTACAACATAAACCCAAGGCTCAAGGAGGTTGTGAAGTCTGTTGAAAAGTTCGAGCGGGTAGTAGAGACGATAACCTCCTCGAAATAACCTGCTCAGGTGTGGTAGTGAGGACAAGAACCCAAAGTGAGGGAGCAAGGACTGTTTTCGATTATTTCAACAAGGAGATAGCAAGCTCAGCTGTGCGCATTGAGGAGCTTGTTTTGGCATCAAGGCGCCAGAAGAACCCAGACATGAGGCTCGAGTACCTGCTACGGGCGGGCGGTGAGAGGAAGAGGACCGCCAAGTGGGCGTACTGGATGGCGCTGCAGATGCCTGATGCAGCTTACAGGAGCGCCGCTTGCATCAAGGCGATAAAGCTTCTTGAGGAGGCCTATCCGCGCAAGTCTGACGTTGGCTTTAGGATAGCGCATCCGGTGATATCCGGCAAGCTGGACATGCTTAGCGATGCGCTCGAAGACTGCATAAGGGAGCTAAAGAGGCCCTAACGCGCAGTGATAAGTGCTGCGTAGCGCCAAATGTGGCGCAGGCAGGGGCAACCTATTTATTTTTAAGCTGGCAATCCTAATCCGTGAAGGCATGATACTTAACAAGCCCTATGTAATATCGGCGATAGAAAAGACCACCAGGGACGTCACAACATTCACGTTCAAGGCCCAGGACGCAACTAGCATAGACTTCTCGCCAGGCATGTTCGCGATGCTCACCCATGTTGATGCGGCGACAGGTCAGAAGATAAGCAGGGCTTTCTCAATAGCAAACTGCCCGCCGTCCGGCGAGCTGCAGTTCTTCATATCGATGATAGGGGGGCAGCTGACATCAAAGCTTGCTGCGGCGAAGGTCGGCGATATCTACCTTGTGTCCGCGCCATACGGCCAGTTCAAGCTCGATCCAAATTTCTCAGAGAAGCTCCTCTTCCTTGCAGGAGGGACGGGGCTTGCGCCTTTCTTCTCGATGCTAAAATACATAATAGCCACGGGCAAGAAGCCTGACATAGAGCTCATATACAGCGTGAAGTACCCCTATGACATAATAGAGCAAAAGGAGCTCGAGGCGATGGTGGAGCAGCTTGGCGGCAGGCTCACGGTCACAGTTACAAGACCCGCAGACGGAGACGGATGGACGGGCAACAAGGGGAGGGTCGATGCGGCCCTGATAGGCAAGTGCGCCCCTGATGTAAAGGAGCGCGTTAGCTACATCTGCGGGCCTCCGGAGTTCGTGAAGGCTCTCAAGAGCGCGCTGGTGTCACTTGGCGTAAGCGAGAAGGAGATAAAGGCGGAGATGTGGGGCTGATTGTTTGTCTTTATCTAGAAAATTTTATGGGTGTCATAGAATTTGCGGAAAATTCAAAACTTTGATTGAATTATAATGATCAATAAACACTGATGGATGAACCAATGAAACCACTTAAACTTCTTTTAGCAAGAACATTACTAAAACCATTCTGGGACTTTAGACTAAGGATCTACTGGTATAACCGATTTCCCAAGGCGCAGATATGCTTCAACCAACCAAACTACCCAAATCTAGATATCTCCGTAGGAGAGAGCACATTTGGCGAGAATATAGATATATTAGGAAATCTTGGTAAGAAAGCAACCATAAAGATAGGCTCAAGAACACATATAGCACCTCATTCTGCTATTATAATGGCTCACGCACATGAAATTGGACACCCAGATTCGTCATATATTCCTCCAGAATCAATCACAGAAATAGGTAATGATGTATGGATAGGCTATGGTACAATAATTCTCTCAGGTAGAAAGATAGGAAATAATGCTACAATAGGCGCGGGATCGGTTATCACACGCAATATCAGACCTTATGATATAGTAGCAGGAAATCCGGCTAAAAGTATAAAGAAAAAATATCCAAAATCTGTCGCTCGGAAGTTTTTACTAAAATCCACACGTTATTGAGCAAGTACGAATTTTATATATCTTGTGCGTTGAGTGCGGACCGTCCACAACATTTATTTGTAATGGTTTGCTTATGGTTCCGGTTTCGATATTAGTCTGAGAATGAACAGTATTCTCCTCAACTAATAAAAGCGGATACTGAGCTAGATTATTTTCCATGTGCTTTAAGCATCTCAAGAACCTTTTGTGAAAAGCGCGCATCGTACATTTTTAAGTATCCCTTAATTTTTCTTGGATCGGAGGCCTTGCGGAGTTCGTGAAGGACATCGGCTCTTAGATAATGCCTAAAATAGAGGAAATCTATGAGGGTCTTTTCGTTGTCTGAGACTGGTATCCAAAAGCTCCCATATTTCAATAGCTCAAAGCCGAAGAAATGCCTCTTGTCTATACGGTGAACCATATAATTTCGTCCGTTGAAGACCCTTGGCCCAGTCCTTGTTTTTCTTGGAGTTATTATGACCGGGTTTGCACCCTGTTCCCAAAAGCCCTTTATTGCAAGCGCGTCCTCAAGGCCGTAATAAAATGGAGCAAAAGCAAAACCTGCAACGCGCACATCGTCGTGAAAAGTGTATATCCCCCTGGTTATCCGCCTTATCTCGCCCTTGGAGGCCATATTGTGCAGCAGCGTGTAGGCATATCCGCCGTTTGCACCGTAAGATGCAAGCAGGATCTTAAGGTCTTTTATCTTGAAAGTAGGAAAATCTTCTCCGGAAAGGGCTTCCCTTATCTTATTTAGATATTTCACAAAAATGCGCCCTGATTGATTCGACCATGCTCTTGAACGGGGGGGTTATTCCTGAGTAAATTATTGACCCGAGACTTTCTTCGTCGACAGGCTCTTTTATGTCTTCTAGAAAAGAGCACACCTCCTTCCCGATATCCAGAGGATTTGCCAGTGGACTTAGATGGTAGATGTCGTAAATGTCGCGGGAATACCTCCTGCTGGAATATGTATCGATCTTTTCCAGTATGAGATCCTCTGCTGATAGGGTGATGACGCTCATGCGCGTGCCGTTTGAACGCTCAAAGCTCCGATCTATTGGGTTTAGGCGGCCCCTTGCCATCCCAATCTCCAATCTTATTCCTGTTTCTGAGTCCTTGACGTTAATTATAGTCGAGTTGCCAATGGCGGACACCTTTGCAATACTAATCCCGTATTTTTTAAGTGCAAAAGGCAGGTTGTTTCGTATTTTTGACATCTCGCCCATGGTCCTTACATAAAGATCAAGGTCATCTGAGAACCTGTTCCCAGAGTAGCATCGCCATATGGAGGTGCCTCCGTGCAGCACTATTTTTTCATCCAGGTCGTATAGGGCTTCGATTGAGGAATCCTGAAGCCTTGCCATCTTGACCTGCACATCGTTTGATAGCTTCTTCTCTATTGGCAGGTTCATACAAATAACCTAACTTATATTATTTTATAAGTTTGGTTAAATATATAAAACCAGCGCGCCGTGGCTAATAAAGGGTATGGTGTAGAAATGCTAAACCAGGCAGGCCGCATGGGAAAGAGCATGCTGCGATAGTGGCCTGGTACGACCCAGACGTCAAAGTGGGCGTGGACTGCATCTATCGTACCTTCTTGAGCTTGTGAAGACGCTCCGGGCCGAGATGGCGCCATTTGGAGTAAGCAAGAAGGAGATAAAGGCGGAGATGTAGGATCTGCAAGACTCTGCGGCGGTTGCAGAAAAGGCATAAATATCAAGAAAAATCCATCATTTATGAGATTTTGTGAAGCTCAAGAAGGATGGGATAGTGATGGCAGGAGTCGGCCTGTTTGTCGCTGCGGGAATCAGCGTTGCATTCGACTTTGCCCTGAACAGATCATATCAGGACATAAACTTCAGGCCAGCTGCAGCGGAAAGGGCAGTTGCAGGGGCGATACTTGACCAGCAGGCCAAGATTGCAGCCTATGATTGCAACGTGATGGGAGTAAAAGGCACGAGCGTGAAGGTCCTTGGCGCCACTAGGCAGATGAGCGTGTGCGTGGGAAAGGCGCAGTACAACAACTCAAACTTCAACGGGATGCTAGAGCAGCAGATATTCAACGACACACCAAATACGCTGATAAGCTATCCGGTAAGTTTCACTACGACCCAGGGAAAGAGCAGTTCAACTTCGAGCGGATATGTTGCTGACATGGGCGGAGGCGACCTTGCGATATTCGTGCCAAACAACAACGGCACGGTCTACTTCATACCTGCGAGAATGATAGACTGCTGGAAGAACCCATTTGCATCCTCAAAGAGAGGATAAATGGCTTACTCCTCATTTCCTACCTTTACGAAATGCTCCCTGCACCTGGCCTCGTACTTCTCGCTTCCTCCCACAACGAACTCCTCTCCGAATGCTTCTACGCCGTTGACAAGCCGCTGCGTCATTGTCGCAGGGCCGCCGCATTTTGAGCAGCTGGCCTTTAGCGAATAGACAGTATCTGCAAGAGGGAGCAATTTCATTGAGACATCAAACGGCTTGCCGTCCGCGCGCCTGTTGAGCAGCGCCACGTAGACGGTCTTGGAGTGTTTTGAGACTATCTCCTCAAGCGTCTCTGAGAACCTTGGGGACGCCTTCCAGAACTGCCCCTCGTCTATTCCTATGACCTCGTATTCGCGGGCTGCCTGCCTAAGGACCCTGGCGCACTCCTCGCCGTTAGGAAGGATCTGGGCCGGCATGCTTAAGCCGTCATGGGTCACTACATCCGTAGCGCTTTTGCGGTTATCCATCTGGGACTTGAATAATATCACCTTCCTGTCATGAGCCTCCCCCTTGAGCTCCTCTATGAGCCTGGTCGTCTTTCCTGCAAACATCGGCCCGGTTATTACGATTAGCTTTCCACCACCCATTCCAAGCACCGCATAGCTATTTGCGCGAAGTTTATTTAAGTTTTATAGCCTAGTTATATATCGTGAGTCTATGAAGGTATTGAGAAGGATTCTTGAAAGGATTGACAGTGTTGTTGGATTTCCAGTAGCGTATGCGCATTGCGACATACCATGCGGAATATATGACCCTTACGCGGCGCAGGTTGCGGCGCACACGGTAGTCAGGATGGACATGCTCATAGCGGACGTGATGAAGAACGGAGCGCAGAGCGCAGATGACAAGAACAAGCTTGCAAGGTGCGTTATGGTAAAGGAGCAGCATGCCGAGCTCCTCAAGCACGAGGTCGAGGTCATATGGGGAGACTATTTCAAGCCCGAACATGCAGCTGCAAATCCGGAGCTCCACACGCTTACATGGAACACACTTAAACTTGCAGGAAAGGCCAAGCAGAGCACTGACATAAAGACGGCAGAGGAGCTGCTTGAGAGCGTTGAGAAGTTCGCGGAGGCCTTCTGGAAGACGAAGAACATAGAGACTGCAAGGGTCAAGGCGCCATACCCTACTGAAAGGACAATGGTCGTGCCAAAGCTGCTATGATAAGGGGCGCTTTGCCGATAAGGATATTTAGGGTAGCCGAGCGCAGCATGGAGCCAACCATAAAAGAAGGGGATTATGTCGTGGTAAATTGCTGGTATAGAAAAATCGAAGTTGGCGATATAGTGGTAATAATCCATGACGCTAAACCATTTGTAAAAAGATTGGAAAAGGTCAGAAGCAGGGAAATTTTTGTAGTTGGAGATAATAGAAAGGTGAGTAAGGATAGTAGACATATTGGTTGGCTTAAGTCTAAGAGCATAGTAGGCAAGGTTCTGCTAATTATATGAATATATTAACTTTTAATGCGGATTACCTTGTTTAAGAAATTAAAGTCTGTTTTTAAAAAGTCACCAGTTGCTATTTCACTCTACTTTTTGCTTCGAATATGTAATTTAAATTACCCACACCTAAGGGCGTGGGATTTCCATCAAGTTAATTTCCTCTGTCTTTGATTATTGTCTTCTCTGACATATCTTCTAACTACGGACAAAGTGACAGTACTCACTGATCTGCAAAAGTAACCTCTGCCCCAGAAATGGCCGCCCCTGTATCTCTTTTTTACTTCAGGGTGCGCTCTGAACATATGGTATAAACTTGCATCCTTCAACAATCCAATTGCATGCGCAACTGAAAGATAAGGAGGTATCTTTGCGACGACATGCACATGATCTTCCATTACTTCAATTTCTACTATTTATATACTATACTTTAATGCAGTATATCGTATTGTGGTCTCGCAATCTTTACACGATAACTCTTCTGCAAGTACATTGAATCTGTACTTTGTCACCCACTGCAAATTATATTCACTTGCGCCTATCGATTTCGCATTGTGAGCAAGAGACTTATATTCGTTTTCATAGTTTATACTAATCGTTGATTCACTTCGGCGCAATGAACATCACGTCGCGTCAAGTACTTTTACTGAGGAAAAGTTTTTGGGCTTTTCATCTAACATATCTAAAGGTAAGGGATTTCAAAGCCCATTAGAAAATATTAAAATCAGTACATATCTTTTCTTGTTGCGTAAATTAATCCTAAATATTGATTTGGAATTGTTCTAGCTACACGAAATCCTGCTTTCTCTAGCTTCTTTTTCAAGTTTAAATAACCATAATGGTATTCAAGTTGTATTTGTTTAAACTTTCTCAAGTCAGAATCTTGTGCTTCCAGTAAAACATTATATTCACAGCCTTCACAGTCTATTTTTAAGATAGCTGTGTGTTTGATATTAAATCGCTTTATTATGCTCTCCAAGGTTGTTACTTTTATTCTTTTACCTTTACTAAACGTCTTAAGATCAGTACCACCCATATTTTTATAACTAGGATCTATTTGAATACTGCTTTCTTTTCCAGAACATCCTTCATTTAATAATGTTATTTTGTCGTCCAGCTTGTTTAATTTGATATTCTTAAGAGCAATCTTGTAAGAATAAGGATATGGTTCGAACGCATAAACGTGCTTTGCTCCTTTTAGAGCAAAGTAAATTGCCGTATCTCCTATATTTGCACCTATATCTATTACGTCTTTGTCTTTAACATTTAGCCAATTGTACTGTCTTTTTATGAACTGCTCTTTTATTAGGAGACTTGTATTAA
>JAJZRI010000015.1 GCA_021802765.1 Microcaldota archaeon
GGAGATTACAGTAAGACGCATGCCAAATGTGCTTGGCAAGATAACAGAGAGGAAGAAGGAGGTTGCAAGGGAGCTTGAGGAGATGATAAAGGCCGAGACAAAGGCCAAGCCCCTGGAGCCAGAGAAGGCAAAGGAGGCGCCTGCGCCGCAGAAGGAAGCTCTCGTGCTGCCGGGACTTTCGCTGCAGGACCAGATAAGAGAACTGGAGAAGATAGAACTAGGCCTTGACCAGGGAGTCTTTGAAGGCATACAGCTTGAGATAATAAAGCGGGAGATAACCGGATTGAAGGAAGCCACAGACAGAATCGCCCCTGCAGACGACTTTCAGAGAAATCTTGTGCAGATAAGGAACTCGAGACTTGATGAGGTATCAAAGAAGCTTGGTGTCTGATATGGCTGACGAGAAGAAAGCTGAGATAAACAGGCGAATAGTCGGCTTCACCAAGGCAAGGAAGATCCTGTTCTTTACGATAAAGCCCAAACCCATATACGAAAAAATAGACGTAGTTGCGGAGGGCACCGGGATGACCACAAAGAGCGGATCTAAGGTCAATGCCATGCAGGAAGGCGCGGTGAACATACATGTGAGTCCAAAGTTGCGAACGCAGCTGGCACCGGCGCTAGTAGAGATCGGGTTGAGGATGACTCCTGAGCAGTATATAAAGACGTGCAGCGACAAGTCCATAGGAATAGGGCTTTTGACATTCGCAGTAGGGGTAATTGTCATATACTATATGCAGTTGACCTCGCTTCTGGTGCTTGCTCCCCTTATAGGGCTAACCGCATACATGATGAGCTACAACGCACTTGTGCAGCAGCCTATTGACAAAGTAAGCCAGGACAGGAAGGCGGTGGAGAACGACATACTATTCGCTGCAAGGGATATGATAGTCAGCATGCGCTCTGGATTGCCGCTCTTCAATGCCATGGCTACGGTAAGCGTAGGCTACGGCTCGGCGAGCAAGGAGTTCAAGAGGATAATAGACAGGGTGCAGCTTGGCATGCCTATGGAGGAGGCGATAGAGGAGGTCAGCGCCAAGAGCCAGTCGCCCACGTTCAAGAGAGTGATGCTACAGGCAGGAACCAGCATAAAGGTGGGTTCGGATGTCGTGACCGCAATACAGGAGGTCATAAACGACGTTAGCCAAGAAAGAGTTATAGATCTCAGGAGATACGGACAGAGGCTAAATGCAATAGCCATGTTCTACATGCTCTTTGGTGTCATATTCCCGAGCATGGGTCTTGCAGTAGCATCGATAATGTCAACCTTCATAAGCATATTCCCGGTAAACAACAATACGCTTGTGCTTGCGGTATTCGTGATGGCCGCGCTCCAGTTCGTATTCCTGAAGATGGTCTCCTCGTCCAGGCCGGCATTCGCTACGTGATGATATGGCAACGATAGTATTCGAAAGGCTCGTGGGAAGGAACGTCTCGAGGTTCATCTCTGGAGAGCTCGACCTTTCCGGAATGAAGATGAGCGTAAACGACTTCCTGCAGATAGCCATAGTCGGATGGGTCTTTATCATAATAGTCGGATCGCTGGTGGCATACGGATTTTTGCACTTCGAAGCGGCACTTGCAGTTCTTGCAGGCATGATGCTAAGCGTCTTCTACGAGGGGGCGCTGTACTCCTACCTTGAGCTCAAGATAGAGGGAAGGAAGGACTTCGTTGAAACAATACTTCCGGATTATCTGCAGCTCACCGCAGCAAACATGAGGAGCGGTGTGTCTCTGTCAAGGGCAATGATACTTGCCGTAAAGCCTGAGTTCAAGTACTTCGGTGACGATATCAACATCTTCGGCAGGCAGATATACTCTGGGGACACCATGGCGAACGCTTTCAGGCAGCTGGCAAACAAGTACAGGTCCACCACGCTCAAGAGGACCGTGAGAGTCATAATAGAGGCTGAGCAGTACGGGGGAGGGCTTGCGGACCTTCTCAACCAGATCGGAAAGGATCTGCGCAACCAGCAGATAGTGCAAAAGGAGGTCTCAGGTCAGCTCTTCATGTACACGATATTCATAGCCTTCGCGGCGCTTATAGGGGCACCTGCGCTCTACGGCCTGACCAACCAGATGATAGTTGTGACCACAAAGGTATGGTCGCAGATAGGCGGAGGCGGCGGAGCACTAAACACTGCTGGGGCTGCAGGGGCATCCTTCATAAAGCTCTCAAAGCCGCAGATAAGCCCGGGCGCCTACTACATCTTCTCGCTTGTAGACATATTCATAATAACCGGATTCGGGGCATTCATAGTCTCAACGATATCCACCGGTAGCACGATAAAAGGGGTGCGGTACCTGCCAGTATTCATAATAATAGGCCTGATAGTGTTCTTCGTAGTTTCAGGAGTCATGAGCGGGCTCTTCGCCTCCCTTGGCGGAGGAGCTTGAACACGGTAATGCGCGCAGTTAATTTGTTTTTTTTAAATTAGATCAATAGTGCCGGATCTAACAAATAAGTTTATTTCATGGTGGTGAACCAAATCCAAATGTTTGCCATCCGCCATTTACAGATTCGCCTAGAGGCGGCATTATTGGCACAACATTGGATGTACTGGCACTGCTGGCAATAGACTGACCAACATATTGATATGCGACATTTGTAGGAACGCCGTTGCTCCCGCCGCCAGAATAGTCATTTGCATTTCCATTGAGGGGCCACCAGCCTATCACATTAGATAATAAGGGTGACGCGGACATTCCCCCAAGATATAGCGACTTTATAGCGCTAGAGGATAGAACAGAATTGTAAAATTGAACATTTGCCAAATCTCCGCCTAAAAAGCGATTTGAGTCTGCATTGGTTCCAAGATATGACTGGGTAGATGCGGACATTTGGTTTGTGGCAAGCGATCCAGTACCAACAGGTATTCCGTTAACATAGTAAGTAACAGCACCGCTAGAATCGCTATAGGTGACGGCCATAAACACCCAGTTGTTCTGTGGTACGGCATAAGTAATTGTACTTTGCGCATTATTGACATTTGCCCAGAAATTAATCTGGGTGGACGACATAGAAAATAATATGCCTGGAGATGTTTGAGATATTATGGCGCCTTCGTTGGAATTTGTAGGATAGACCCAGGCAGTTATTGTTAACTGGCTTCCGGCACTAAGGCCAAGTTTGGATGAAGAAATGCTTTCATAGCTGTTCTGACCGTTGAACTGCGCTGCGGTAATACTAGAACTTCCAAGACTTAACGGCGCATTGCTAAGGTAAAGGTGTTGCAGAGAGTTGCTGTTGCATTGCGCAGCGGTGTTGCAGTTTCCAAGACCAGGTATTGCACTGACAGTAGTCGTAGCATTTCCGCCTAGCGCGCTATCGCGAGTGTAGTATGGCAATAGGCCGTAGGTCACCTGGTTTGCGCCGCCGTTGTAGCCTTCCCCAGAATAGTCATTTGGATTGCCGTTGAGTGGCCACCAAGCAAGAAGCCCAGTGTTTGACGCTGGAAGAGCCTCGATGCCCTGCTGGTATAAATTATAAATTTGCATGTTTGAGAGCAATCCGTTGTATATCTGGGCATTTGATATGAGGCCGTTGAAATTTATGGGGGCCGTATCGCCTGGAGCAACACCGAAATATAATGGAAGATTTGTCTGCAGGGATGGTGATCCGGAAACAGAATAGGAATTTACCATTTTGCCATTTACGTACAACTTGAGCATTCCGAAATTGTACGTCGCAGTAAGCATCTGCCATTGATTTAGATTGATTGGCGTGAATGAACCATCCAAAGTACCATATAGCGCAAAATCATAGCCGCTTCCACCAAATGTCTTCAGTTCCCAACTGTTTGTGCCGCTATCCCCTTGTCCAACTATTCCCCTATCACCGGCAGAATTGGTTGGATACACCCATACATTGACAGTAAGAGTCGATATGGAAGTAGGAATTGGTGATGTGATTATGTTGCTAGTTGCACCGTTGAACTGCGCGGCCTGCCTTCTTGCTATGCCTGAAAGAGTAAATATTCCTGATGATGACTGCTGTTGTATATTTCCAGAAGCTCTTTGAGAAAAGCTAGGGGCGAAGGGCGAGGAGAAATAGGATCCAGAGCTTACATTGTCTATCAGGTTAGTAATGTTTAGTATGGCAAGACTTGGCCCATAAAGAAGCACATGCTGGCCGGTTTGAAGATAATTGAACACGGTCGAAGTAGTTGATAAGTACGGCATGGCCTGCGCAGGTATTGCATTGCTTGATATGAATCCGCCATATGAAGTGCATCCGCTTATTGCAACCTGATTTGAGTCGGCTATTATCAGCTGGGAGTTGTAAGGCGGCGTGCCAATCTGGCTTATAATGCTTGCACACGTTGAAGAATACGGAAGCACGTAGATGGTTCCGTAAACATATCCAAGAGTATTTCCCGAGCTCGCGTATGAATTCCCTATGAGTGAGACTAGCCCATTTAGGTTCCCCGGCCTTATTGTCCGGTATATTCCCTGCTGCGCGTAAAACAGGTCTGGAGTGCCATTTAGCGGTATTGAAACATTTACAGGAATGGCAAATGCAAACGATCCAGTTGAAGCGTTGATATTTACATATTCGTTATACTTTATAGCTATTGAATATGGATTTTTCTGATAAATGTAAGGCTTTGATTCGTAGACTGTTATGCTTTTTGAACCAAATCCGGTTGCAGAGGAGACAACGGCATTGTAGGATGCAAGAGTCGCATTGCCCATCATCCTCTGCAGAGTGTTGGCTGCTGCAGATCCCTTAGCAACATTTGGCAGACTGCCATTCACTATGAGATACTGCAAGTACTCGCTGAAG
>JAJZRI010000003.1 GCA_021802765.1 Microcaldota archaeon
CCAGAACCGCCAGCCAATATTACGCCTTTAAGGTGTGACATCGTATCATTAATATTTGTATTACATATTATATTTATATGGAAAGGTTTTAGTTGTAGGCGCCAGCGGCTACTTGTAAGCAAATTTTATGATCGCGGTGTAGCTGAATATGAAGTTTATGGAACTTATGAAACTCATAAAATAGTAGGAAATGGCATATTTCATCTTGATGTTACGGATCGGAGTTCTGTAATAAAACTTGCACAGAAAATAAAGCCAGATGTGATAATTGATACTCATACATTACATAACGTTGATTATTGCGAACTGAACCGTGAAGAATGTTGGACCGTGAATGTTGATAGAACTTAAAATATAGCAGAGGCTGGCGCGGCGGTCGGGGCAAAATATGTTTTTATATCAACAAGTTATGTGTTCGACGGTAATAAAAAGGTATTATGAACAGGATAAGCCCCCACAAAAAATTCTTGAGATAAATTTTGAGGGAGAGTTAGGGTTGCTAAATTAGCTAAAAAAACACAAAATAGGAAGGTACCTTTTAGCTTCTTCCTGTACTTTGTATGTAATATTTACATCGTATTCGCTGCCATCACCAAGTAGCTCTGCAAATGCTCCGGCATGTTCTTTCCCTACCACAAGTGTTATGTTATTTAATCCACATTTCTTAAGAAATTCTATCGGGTAGAATATCATGGGTTTATTGTATACGGGAAGAAGATGTTTGTTTGTAACCTTAGTAAGAGGATATAATCTAGTACCATTTCCACCTGCAAGTATTATGCCATTCATATATTCACGCTCCTATCTAATTTATTTCTATAATAATTTATTGTTAGCTCTAAACCTATCTCAAAAGGCACTTCGGGTTTCCAGCCCAGTTCGCGAGTTATTTTCGAGCTACTAAGCGCGTATCGAACATCATGGCCTGGTCGATCCTTTACAAATTTAATAACGCTGGACGGATCTTTGCCCAAACTATTTATTATTTTTCTTATCAAATCAATGTTTCTTAGCTCATTGCCACCAGATACGATATAGGTTTCGCCGATTTTGCCGTAGTTTATTATTGCGTCTATAGCGCGGCAGTGATCGCCGACATAGATCCAGTCCCTCGCCTGTGCTCCGGAGCCATAAACCGGAACCGTTTCGTTCTTCAGTGTGTTAACTATTGTTTTAGGGATTAGCTTCTCTACGTGCTGGTGCGGGCCATAATTATTCCCGCAATTAGATATTGTTGACTTGATCCCATAAGTATTGAAGTATGAGTTTACAAGGTGATCCGCAGCGGCTTTTGTGGCAGAGTATGGATTCTTTGGGTTGTATCTGGAATTTTCATCAAACTTTTTCTTGGAGTTTAGGTTGGTTGGTCCGTAAACTTCATCCGTGGATATGTGGTGTATCCTTATATCATATTTTCTGGCGGCTTCAAGAAGGACATGCGTACCCATTATATTGGACCTTAGAAACGGCGACTGATTTGATATGGAGTTGTCAACATGTGTCTCTGCTGCGAAGTTTATTATCAGATCCACATCTTTTGCAACCTTGTTGACTATGTTTTTGTCTGCTATGTCCCCACGCACAAAAGTATAGTTTGACATCTTTGAGACACTCTCGACGTTTTTGTAGTCAGCAGCGTACGTGACCTTGTCCAAGTTTACTATCATATCAGAATGCGCCTTCATCCAATAATTTATAAAATTAGACCCTATGAATCCGAGTCCCCCAGTAATTAGTATTCTCATAATGACGCCTTAAACTTCTTGAGCGAGTCCTCTATTGAAAGCCCCACTAACCCAGTTGCCCTCTCCGCTTTTGATATGTCAAGCGCAAGCTTCTTTGGCCGCTTTGCCGGCTGGTTTAGCTCTGCCGAATTTATCTGCCTTATCAATTTCTTGTTCAACCCGAATATGTCTGCTATTTTGATAGAAAAATCGTATCTGTTCAGGTTTTCTTTGCCTACCACATTGAACGTGCCGCTTCTGCTTTTCTTCAGCAAGGCGAATAAGAACTCCGAAAGGCTGTCGGCGTATGTGGGATTGTTGTATTGGTCTCTCACAACCCTTACTTCCTTGTTGTGCCTCAGTTCCTGAATAAGCCAGTTAGGAAAGGGCAACTTTGCCACTATGCTGCCTTTGTGTGGGCCGAAGAGTACTGCAGTCCTTGCAATTATAAAATCGTTATTGAGGGTCTCTATCACTCGCTCCGCCATTAGCTTTGTTTTCCCATAGTAGTTTATTGGGTGCGCCTTATCCTTTTCGGTGTATTGTTTTATTTTTTCACCATCGTATACATTGTCTGTTGAGATAAACACATATTTGCAACTGTACATGCCAGCAACTTCGGCAACGTTTTTCGTACCTTCCACATTTATGCGCCAGGCATCGCGCTGGTGAGTTTCACAATAATCAGCATTTGGTAGGTGATGGGTATCTATTATTACATCAGGTTTGAACCTCTGCACCACACTTATGACATTCTCTTTGTTCGTTACATCAAGATGCACTGATTCTTTTTCAGGTGAGTGTTTGTTGTGAGTGCCTAGTATTTCATATTTGTCCTTTCCAAGATCGGTGAGTCTTTGGCCGAGAAGTCCGCTGGAACCTATTACAAGCAGCTTTTCCATGAAAATATAATGAAAGATATAATATTTGAAGGTTTATGACATATAATGTTTTTGATAATGTGACCTTCGCATTTAAACTATTGAAGCTAAATGGGTTGATGCTTGTGACGCCTAAGGATTTCGTAGACGCTAGGGGATCTTTTGAGGAGTCATACAAGTTTTCGGAGTTTTCCCGGAACGACATAAACTATTATTTTAAGCAGGATAACATTTCTGTTTCGAAGAAAGGAGTACTAAGGGGTCTGCATTACCAGCTGAAGCCTAATGAGCAGGGTAAGATTGTCAAAGTACTTAACGGGGAGATATTTGATGTGGCAGTTGATATAAGAAAAGGCAGTAAGACATATGGAAAATGGATTGGCGTCAGGCTTTCCGGAAAAAACGGGCAGGAACTCTTCATACCGCCCGGTTTTGCCCACGGATTTGTAGCACTGAAGGATAGAACGAGGGTTTTGTACAAAGTAACGAATGAATATTCGCCAAGAATGCAGCGTGGGATAATTTGGGATGATCCAAAGATAGGTATAAAATGGCCAGTGAAGGATCCAATAATCACTGAGAAGGACAGGAAGCTTCCTTCGCTGGATGATGCAGAAAACAACTTTTAAATTCTTGGCGACAAATGCAACACGTTAATTGTTGCTATGGTGGGTGTCTTGGAGTAAGTTATTTAGATATTTGCACTTATAGCTCCTTGGATGAAAACCAAAGTACACACTTAAGGAAGCCTCAAGAAGACTATTAAGCACAGAAAGGCAAGATTCGGTACTTTGCTACGGCGATACAAAGCCATTTTAACCTGTATGTTTGATATATTACTGACTTCTACGTATTTTACGGAAGGTAGATTAATTGAAAGAATTTAAGGAACTTAACCTAAAGCACGGATTGCTTGAGGCCCTTAGGGCAATGAATTTCCAGCAGATGACCGAGGTCCAGGAGCAGGCGATACCTGTGGTTCTAAACCACAAGGACCTCATAGTGAGGTCGAAGACCGGAAGCGGCAAGACCGGCGCATTTCTCATACCGATATCTCAGATGCTTGAGCCTCGCGGCCATCCGCAGTCAATAATAATAGTGCCGACAAGGGAGCTGGCCTTGCAGGTCAACTCCGTAGCCGAAAAGTTTGGCAACAGGACAGGCCTGCGCACGGCAATAGTGTACGGTGGCGCATCGATAATGGTGCAGGTTCAGGCACTTAGGCGCGGCGCGGATATAGTAATAGGGACTCCAGGAAGGATAATAGACCTTGTTGAGAGGGGAGCGCTTAACCTGAGCAAGATAAGCGTCTTCGTACTTGATGAAGCCGATATGATGCTCGACATGGGATTCATAGAGGACATAGAGCACATAATGTCTCTTGCTCCGCGCGAGAAGCAGACGCTGCTGCTTTCGGCAACCATGCCTCGCGAAATAGCGGACATTGCAAAGAGGCACATGAAGCATGATGCTGTGAGGCTCACTGTCGGTGCTGAGGAGGACCTGACAGTCACGACCATAACTCACTACTTCTACGATGCCAACGGAAAGATGAAATTCTCTGCGCTCCTTGCATACATAGACAGGTTCAAGCCTAAGAAATGCATAATATTCACATCGACGCAGCGAGAGGCTGACTTCGTGCACAGATTCCTTGTGGACAATAAGTTCGATGCGATAGTGATGCATGGCGGGCTCACTCAGGCGAAGAGGGAGAGCTCACTGCGCGCATTCAAGCAGCATGCCACTTTCCTGATATCAACAAACCTTGCGGCGCGTGGTCTTGACATACCGGACATATCTGATATTATAAACTTCGACGCTCCTGACGACCCGCGCATATATGTGCACAGGGTTGGCAGGTCCGCACGTATGGGAAAGGATGGTCGCGCATTCACGCTTTATGGCTTCGACCAGAGAGGGCTTATGCAGGACACAAGCGTGATGGCAAACGTGAAGATGAGCCATCTCAACCTCGATTTGAGTCGTTTCAAGGATATCCAGCTTCCTTTCGCTGAAAGAAGGGGAGGAGGCGACTTCCGTGGAAATAGGGGCTTCGGCGGACAGGGAGGCGGGAGGAGGGACTTTAGGCATAACAACAGGCGGGAGTTCGGCGGAGGAAGAAGGGAAGGGCATGGGGGATTCCGCGGAAGGGACTCGCATGGACGTGAGCAGCGTTCCAGGAAGGGAAGATACAATTTTGTCGGGCGCAGCGACCAGAACTGATGCTAATCTTAATATTCTTTGCCAGACTACCATATATCTCATATGGTTACCAGGCGCAGGAGGGCAGTACCGAAGGGACAGAAGAGCAAAAAGACCGAGCTGCAGATGGCACTTGAATACATTATCAGCTATGGATGGATGCTGCTGATAGTTGCAGCACTGATATTCTTCTTCTTTTATATGGATGGATCGATAAACCTAAACCCAAAGGCAGCGCCTGGATCATGCATGGTGGTAAGATATGGGACCGGAGCAAGCGGATCTGCAAATCTAGAGGGAGTGTGCAAGAATTACGCACCCCAGACAGCGTCAAACTTCGGAACTTTAATAGCATCGGGATACAACAGCTCTGAAGGAAAGGGTAAGGGCAAAATCTCATATCCAAGCTATGTGATAGTCTCTTCGCCTATAAACTTCTACGCCCCGCAATCTTGGCAGGATCCGGGCTTCACGCTCTCTGCGTGGGTTTACTGGTTCGGCCCTTCAAACACCAATTGCCAGGGAATATTCAACACCATGCCTGGGCCAAGCTCTGGGATAGGCCTGTTCGGGTATGGCGGCAACAATGGCGCTTGCGGACCGCTCTGGGTAAATGGTTCTTATGTCAAGTGGCCTAAAGCGAACAATTATACCTTGGTGAGCGCAAACGCCTGGGAGTTCGTTGTGGCTGAATACAATCAGGCAACAGGCAACGCTACAGTTTTCGTTGACAACAAGGTATTCTCGAATAGCACGGTGACTCCGCGGCCCTTCACATCAGTCAATGCGACCACGATAGGCGCAGACATATGGCCGAGCAAGGCGGTGTATCCGTTCAATGGCTATGTTACGAACGTGCAGCTCTACAATACGCCGCTTGGGATGAACTACCTGGATCAGATGTACATGGCAGGGCTGGGAGGCGATCCGATAGCGCTGCAGAATCTGGTGGGATGGTGGCCACTCAATGGGGATACTGCTGATTACTCCGGATATGGAAACGGAGGCACTGCAGTAAACATAACATATTCCGGAGGATATCCTGCTCCTTGATGCTTTGCCCTTAGAAAAAAGCATGGGCCCAGTGAGATTTGAACTCACGACATCTGGCTTTCCTGCTCTTTCTTTTGAAAAAGAGATATAAGACCAGCGCTCTAACCAGGCTGAGCTATGAGCCCACAGCATAATCTTATATCCAAGATATTTTAATCCTTATGCTCTGTCTCCTAATCTTTCTGCACGGTTTTACGATGCCACCAGACACATTAATAAGACATATTTGCGTATGGTATCTGCTGATGACATATGGACCTTGGAGAAGGGCTTAGGAAGGCTATTGCAAGGCTTAGCGGAGCAACGATAATAGACGCAAAGGCGATAAAGGAGTTCAACAAGGAGCTCCAGAAGGCGCTTATATCCGCGGACGTTGAGGTTGAGCTGGTCTTCGCGCTCACCAAGAAGATAGAGGAGGCGGCGCTGAAGAGCAAGATGCCTGAAGGGGTCAGCCACAAGGATTACATAACCAACCTAGTCTACGAGGAGCTCAGCAGGCTCATGGGGGAGAGCTATGAGCCCGAGATAAGGCCGAAGAAGATACTGCTTGCGGGAATCTATGGATCGGGCAAGACCACAACATCTGCAAAGCTTGCAAAGTTCTACCAGGATCGCGGCCTTGGAGTTGGGCTGATATGCTGCGATGTATCAAGGCCTGCGGCTTACGAGCAGCTCGAGACTCTTGCAAAGCAGGCAGGAGCAGGATTCTTCGGCATGAAGAATGAGAAGGACGTTGCGAAAATAGTACGGGAAGGCATGATTGCGCTCAGGGGCAAGAAGGTCATAATATGCGACTCGAGCGGAAGGAGCGGAATGGATGAGGAATTGATAAAGGAGCTCAAGCTGATAAACAACCAGTTCAAGCCAGATGAGAAGCTTCTTGTAATAAATGCAGATATAGGACAGGTGGCGGGGCGGCAGGCCGCAGAGTTCAACAGGGCGATAGGGCTTACCGGTGTCATAGTCACAAAGCTCGACGGATCCGGTAAGGGAGGCGGGGCGCTTAGCGCGGTCAATGCAGCATCTGTGCGCGTGATGTTCACCGGAACAGGGGAGAAGCTCAACGCGCTGGAGCTTTATGACTCAAAGAAGTTCGTTGGAAGGCTTCTGGGCGTGCCGGACCTCGAGGGGCTTCTTGCGCACGTGAACGAGGCGATAAAGAACTCGGACCTAAAGGCCGAGGATGTGAATTCCGAGGAGCTCAACTTCGAGAGCTTCTACAAGCAGATGAAGGCCATGTCCAAGATGGGGCCCATGAAGAACGTGCTCGGGATGATGGGCCTTGCCGACGTGCCAAAGGAGGCCGTTGAGACGGGAGAATCCAAGCTGAAGAAGTACGAGAACATAATAGGATCGATGACCAGGGAGGAGAGGCTTGGTGAGAAGCAGCTCAAGGATCCTGGACGCATAGCAAGGATTGCGAAGGGAAGCGGCGTGAGCGAGAAGGATGTGAAGGAGCTGATAGCTGACTTCAACAAGATGAAGAAGATGGCTGACATGCTCAAGAACAACAGGGACGTGAGAAAGCAGATGTCTAAGTTCATGCCGAAGGGGTCATGATTACTTCTTTACCTCATTCCTTTGTATTTCCTAACTATTCTTTCTATTATCTCAACTGACTTGCCCATGTTCGACCTTGGATCGCAAAGGAGCTTTAGCTCCTCTTTTGAGACGAGTCTGGATATCTCCCTCTCGCCAATTAGGCTCTCTAGATAGTCCATGCCGCTTGCAAGAGAGCGCTGGGCCGCATTGGCCGAGAGCTGCCTTGCCTTGTGCCTTGGCATTCCCTTCTCTATGAGCTTGCTCATTACAAGCTGCGATGCGGTGACGCCCTTTGTGTGGTTTAGATTTCTCCTTATGTTCTCCTCCAGGGGCGAGGAGCGCTCGATAAGGTTCTTTACGAGCATGCAGGAATAATCGGACAGTATGAATGACTCTGGAAGTGCAATCCTGTCGGAGAGCGATGCGGTGAGGTCCCTGAAGTCCTCTGTTGCCATCGATTCCAGGGCGGTCAGCGCGTGGCCTCTTGCCACCCTGCCTATGGAGATGCACCTCTCCTCTATGAACGGATTGCCGTGTATGCTCTTGTGCGGCATTGCCGAGCTTCCTATCGATCCCTCCTCGGGCATCTCGACGAGCTCCTGGACCTCGGTCCTCTTCAGCGTCTTTATGTAAGAGGCGATTGTCGCAAGCCTGCCGCAGAGCACTGCAAGATCGGATATGATGTATGCAAGGTCCTCCCTTGGAGGGGTCTGCATCGTCATCTCCGACTTCTTTATCTTGAGGCTTGATAGGACCTTGGCCTCGATAGCCATGCCATCCATGCCTTCGCTCGTATGGACATCGTATGTGCCTATGACTCCGGAGAGCTTTCCCTCGACATAGTTCTCCCTGTCTGACTTGAGCCTGTCTATGCTCTTTTGCAGGGAGTATCCGAAGAATGCGAATGGGAGGCCAAATGCTGCAGGTATTGCATGCTGCCCGTGGGTCCTTGTTATTGCAGGGATTGATTTCCATTCAAAGGCCGCCTTCAGGCAGGCATCGCGCGCCTGCGAGGCCGTCTTTATGAGCAGGTCAAGGGCCCTTTTGGTCTGCATAGCCTTTGCGGTCTCTATCGCATCTGCCGATGTCATTGCGAAGTGAACGTAACGGCCGGCAGGTCCGGCCTTCTTTGCCGCGAGGCTAATCAGGGCGCCCATTTCATGGTGCGTCTTCTCGGCCTCGATCTTTCTCACCTCCCTTGGGGTGACCTTTCTGGTATTTGCTATCGATTTTATCCTTGATGCTGCGGACTTTGGCACCTTTTTGGGATAGAATTCTGAGAGGGCCTTTGCATTCTCCGCCTCCACGTCAAGCAGGGCCTGGATGTAGCTGTCATCATTGAATATCTTAGACATTGGAGTGGTGTATCTTGTGCCTATTGGGGATATCTGGTCAGTTTGCGAATATGATACGTCAAGCTTCCTTGGTTTCATGGACTTACCGCTTCAAATTATTCCTCACAAAAGCTCCGCCCTCCTGTCAATCATGTCTGATGCATCTGCGCCAGTGCCTATCAGGGTTACTGGCACCCTTAGCTTCTGTTCTATGTCCCCTATCCAGACCTTTGCCTCGCCTGGAAGATCATCGAAATTGCGCACTCCTGCTGCACCTTTGAACAGGGTGTCCATCTTGGTTATTGCCACCTGGTTTGCGGAGCTTATCTTGACCACAGACTTTGCAAGGTCTGCATCGAATGGGGCGACTCTCCTCTGCCTGCCGGTGACAGTGCCGAACTCTGCCATGCCCAGCTCCTTTGCCTCTTCCGGCTTGATCTCCCTGTTGAGCGGGCCTCCGCCGACCCTTGTTATGAAAGACTTGAATATGACTATTATGTTGTCAACGTACTTTGGTCCCACTCCAACCTCGCTGAGTATGCCTGAGGATGTGGTGTTCCTGCTTGTGACATAAGGATATTCGCCATGGTATAGGCTTAGGAAGTGGCCTTGGCTGCCCTCCACCTGCACCTTGCCGTCATTCTCGACGCAGTTTATGACCTCCGAAGGCACATCGGCTATGAACCTTGAGAGCTCGGGATAGTCCTTGGCGAGCTTGAGGCTCCTTAGTATTCTCTTTGCCTCCGCCGCTCCTACCCCTTGCTTAGTGCTGCCAACTTCATTGCTAAGAAGTGCGTTCTTCTGCTCCTCCTCTGCCTCTAGTGCAGTTATTACCGCGGTGTGGCCGTCGATCATTATCCTGTCAGTAGTGCCAGTCTCCTCCATCTCCTTGAGTATCATCTCGCGCCTTATCAGGGCTCCTGGGGGTATGACAAGCTTTGTCTTCTTGCTTAGGAATGCCGTAGGTATGGACCTGAGCTTGTAGGTCTTGCCTTCGTGCACTGCGGTATGGCCGGCATTTACGCTTCCAGTCCTTACTGCCATCTCTGGAAGATCCTTGAGGGCAAGATACGAAGCCACCTTCCCTTTCCCCTCATCACCATAGAAACCACCGACTAGGATATCGATCATTTGCTGCACCCCAGTAGTTTATCGTGCGGATAAGAATTAAAATCTTAGTATGACCAAGATGAGTGAATCCGGGTGTAGCAAGTTGGTAGACAAGGAGCAGGGGCTTAGGAAGATAGACGAGCTCAAGGAGCAGTATTCAAAGACAAAGTACAACAAGGCCACTAACAAGTACCTGGGGATGCTAAGGGCAAAGATCGCCGGGATAAAGAGGGAGATCGAGAGCCAGGGCAGGAAGGCGGGCACCGGCTATGCTGTGAGGAAGTCCGGGAATGCGACAGTAGCGCTTGTTGGCTTTCCTAACGCCGGCAAGTCCTCGCTCCTGCATGTGCTCACCGGCGTGGAGTCAAGGGTTGCAGATTATGCCTTCACAACACTTGACGTGATCCCGGGGATGCTTGAATACAGCGGAGCAAAGATACAGATACTCGACCTGCCGGGGCTTATCCAGGGCGCGCACGTGGGAAAGGGAGGCAGCATGAAGATAATAAGCGTGATACGCGTCGCTGACCTTGTGCTTTTCGTAATAGACATAAACAATTACCAGCAGCTCTACCAGCTCATGGAGGAGCTAGAGATGCTTAACATAAGGCTCAACCAAAAAAGACCCAACATGAGGCTCGAGAAGGGGCTTGCGGGGGGATTGAATATAGAGGGCAACGGACATAGGATACCTGACAAGGACGTTGTGCAGAGCATACTCAACGAGTTCAAGATATTCAACGGCGAAGTCATATTCTACGCAGACACCAACGACCAGCAACTGCTTGATTATGTCGCTGACAACTGCGTCTACATAAGGGGCGCAGTAGCCCTAAACAAGATAGATACCGTTGACAAAAGGAAGATGGAATCGGTAAAGAAAGAAATAGAGACAAGAACCGGGATGAGGGTGACCCCGATAAGTGCTAAGATGGCCGGCAACATAGAGGACCTCAAGGGCACGGTCTTTGCAGGCCTTGAACTGATAAGGATCTATCTCAAGCCCCGGGACGGGGAGCCGGACTTTGACAAGCCTTTGGTGCTTAACAAGGGCGCGACGGTTGTAGATGTTGTGAGGAAGATAAACACCAAGCTCGTCAAGAACATAAAGTATGCGCTGATAAGCGGCCCGAGCTCCAAGTTCTCAAATCAGCGCGTCGGCAGGGAGCACAAGGTCCTTGACAAGGATGTCGTTACCGTAGTCTTTGATATGTAAGCGCACTTGGACTTTACTCGTTTTTAGTACATTGCCTCCAGGCGCTTTATCCTTTCTGCGGTAGGCGGGTGCGTCGAGAACAGATTAGATATCGAACTTGCCTTGAATGGATTGGAGAAGTAGAGCGACGAGGTCACGTCATTTGCATTCTTCATGGGCGGGGTCTGTGGATTTGCGGTGAAGCCCTCTATCTTCTTTAGCGCGCTGGCAAGGGACTGAGGATCCCTTGTTATCCTTGCGCCGTTGGCGTCGGCCATGTACTCCCTCCTCCTGGATATTGCAAGCCTTATCATCATCGCAACTATCGGCGCGATTATGCTTAGCGCAAGGCCTATGATCAGTATCAGTCCGCCATTGCCTCTGCGATTCCCGCCAAGGCCTCCGAAGAAGAACATGTTGCGTATGATCGCTGCGGCAAGGCCTATGGCCCCTGCAAATACGATTGCAAGCATCATGAACTGGATATCGTTGTTGTATATGTGGGACATCTCATGCGCTATGACTCCCTGGAGCTCGTCCTTGTTCATCATTGAGAGTAGGCCGGATGTCACTGCAACAGATGCGTGCTTCTTGTCCCTGCCCGTGGCAAATGCATTTGGATTTGGATCGTTTATTATGTAGACCAGCGGCATTGGTATCTGCGAGGCGGCTGCAAGCCCCTCTACAGCGGCATACAGCGTTGGGTACTGGCTCTTGTCTGCTGGCTTTGCACCGGATACCTTAAGCACAACGGCGCTGCCTGCGAAGTATGAGAAGGCCGCATAGGCTATGACTATTATTCCGCCCAGGGCTATTGCAAACGGCCCTCCGCCCATTACCAGGACGAAGAAGTAGATTATGAAGAAGAACAGCGCTGAGAATATGCACATTAGCAGTATCGACTTGAGCCTGTTCCTAGATATCTCATCGAAGAAGCTTGCCATCACTTATCACAGTTTACTTGGACTTGCCTTTCTGGCCCTTCGAAGCCCCATCCGCATTGAGATCGCTAAAGTCGACATTCACAGGCTTAGATGCTTCTGGAGGCGCCTGGAAGAAGTCCTGCTTTGCGAAGTTGAACGTTCCGGCAAAGACATTGCCTGGAAAGGTCTGTATCGCGTTGTTGTAGTCAAGCACGTAGTCGTTGTAGGATGTCCTTACGAATGCGATCTTGTCCTCCGTGCTCTCAAGCTCCTGCTGGAGCATCTGGAAGTTCTGCGAGGCCTTGAGGTCAGGATAGTTCTCTGCTACGGCAAAGATGCTCTTGAGCGCCTGGCTGAGCTGGTTGTTGGCATCTGCCTTCTGCTGCACAGATCCGGTAATTATCGAGCTTCTCAGAGCGGTTACCTGTGTAAGCACTCTCTTCTCATATCCTGCATAGCCCTTGACAGTATTGATAAGGTTTGGTATCAGGTCGTATCTCCTCTTTAGCTGCACGTCTATCTGCGCCCAGGCGTCCTGGACCCTGTTCCTCTTCTGCACAAAGCCGTTGTACATCATCACAAAGAAGAGTGCGACGAGAACTACGACAACTATGCCTATCTCTAAAAGTACCATAAAACCGATATGATATGACTGCAAAAACTTAAAAACACTCATCTTGGTTGCGGTAAATGCAGGATTATAAATTAGTTTGATAATCAGTTAATAGTATTTGCAGGTGGAGTCATGTTTGAAAATATTACTGCAGGCTGGAAGCTTGGCGGGGCCGTAAGAAAACTGATCTTTGAAGACAAGAAGCTAATGGTCTTCCCGATCGTAGCCGCAATAGTCCTACTGGTCGAGACCATAGCGATATTCGCATCGCTCTTCCTATTCGGCGCCGGGAGCTCTGTGCCATTCGTTGCTTGGCTGGTCATATACTATATAATAGTCTATTTCACATCGACATACATACTCGTTGCCATGCTGATAGCCTTCAGGAGCTTTGGCACCAAGACGCCAATAGGATTTGCTGGGGCATTCTCCAAGGCTTCTGGATATTTTGTGCAGATCTTTGAATGGGCCGTATTCGAATCGATAGTCACTATGATAATACGGGTAATAGAGCAGAGACTTGGCTATGTGGGAGCAGCAATCTTCGGGCTTGCGGCCTCAATGGCAATGGGCGCTGCCACTGCGTTTGCGATACCGGTGATAGTGGACAAGAAGATGGGTCCGATAGACACTCTCAAGGAGAGCACAAATTTCATAATAAAGAATTTCGGCAAGACCTTTGGAGGACTCATCTACTCCGAGCTATACTCTCTCATATTCATAGTTGCGGGCATAGCGATGGTGATCCTTGGACTGTTCACGCTTGGCTTGCTTGTGGTACTTGGCATCGCGCTCATAGTATTCGGCGCCATGATGAGCTATCTGATCTCGAATGTCTACAGATTCGTACTGTATGATTACATGAACGGAGGGAAGCTGCCTGAGGGAATAACCGACGACATGGTTAAGTCATCAGTGAAGAGGCAGACGCAGGGCAGGGGAGGGCTTGGAGGCATTCTTGGCGGCGGGAACCCCGGCAACATATGACCATGCAGCTAGCACGTCTCTTCAGTAAAGGTTAAATTCGTTTCTTGAGATTACCATACTTATGGCGATCAGATACTGGGAGTATGAGGATGCCCCACTCAAGGAGAAGCTAAAGGATCCCAACGTCAGGGACATTGCCAAGATTTACTTCGACAATGACACAAAGGCCTACAGGTTCTCACGCGCGCTGTGCGAGGTGAAGAAGAAGGGCAGCCTTAGGCTCAAGGATTGCAGCGGCGAATTGCCAGTAGCCACATGGAAGAGGTATCTTGACTTCGGGGTTATGGTCGGCATGCTCAAGCACGAAGAAGGTAGCTACTCGTTCACTGACAGGTATTCCAGGCCACTAAAGAATATATCCGCTTACATAAAAGCCTGGATGGAGGTGCCCAAGGAAGAGGATCTGCTTGTGCTTTTTGCAAATGCCAAGACGGACAGGCAAAGGAAGCGCGGCGGGAGGGCGACTGTGGAAGCCGCACAGCCGCAGCAGGCAGAGGTCAAGCAGGCGGATTAGGACTGCAGTGTGCTGTACCAGATGGTGCCGTACTCGCTGTCCTCCAAGGATATTGAATGCTCTAATCTTAGCTTCTCCCTTATCGCATCTGCCTCATTGAATTTCCCTTCCTTCCTTAATCTCTCTCTATCCCTTATCAGGTTTGCGGCTTCTGGTGCGAGCTTGTGCTTGTAGGAGTCCTTGCCGAGTATTCCAAGGACTTGCGCGTTATTGATTACAGATTCCACTGCAAGATCCTTTGCAGCCTTGCCTATCTCCCTGTTTGCCTGTGCGTATGTCCGCAGGAAGTCTATTGCAGCAGAGAGCCTGGTCAGGGCAAGAGGAGTGTTGAAGTCGTCGTCCATCGCCTGGGCGAATCCACTGTCCAGATCGGTTGCCATTTTGCCTATCTCTTCTGGCACGGCCTCATCACTAGTCTCATTCATGTTGTAGAATATGCTAAGCGACGCATAGAGGTAGTTCATCCTTGCTGCGGCTTTCTTTATGAACTCCTCCGTGTAGCCGAAGTCCTTCCTATAGTGGGTAGAGATGACAAGTAGCCTTAGCGCCTCTGCATCGTACCTCTTGAGGAGCTCCCTTATGCGGATGAAGTTCTTGAGGCTCTTTGACATCTTCTCGCCTTTTATGAGCATTATACCGGAATGCATCCAGTACTTAACGAAGGGCTTCACGCCGAATGCGGCCTCGGCCTGGGCTATCTCGTTTGTGTGGTGCGGGAAGATCAGCTCTATTGCGCCCCCGTGCAGATCGTACTGCTTCCCGAAGATCGCATGCGTTATGGCAGTGTCCTCTATGTGCCATCCCGGCCTGCCATTGAGGCTTCGGACCTTGCCATCAACAGTTAGTTCTATCCTCCAGCTGGGCTCGGACTCCTTTGCGGCCTTCCATAGGGAGAAATCGTAGCTGTTCCTCTTTCCCTCCCGCGGCTCTATCCTGTGCTTCTCTAGCTCATCAAGACGCATTCCCGAGAGCTTAGTGTAATCCTGGAATTTGGAGACATCGTAGTATACGTCGTCGTCTATAACATACGCATATCCCTTATCCAGCAGAAGCTGTATCTGAAAAACCATCTCGGCGATATAGTCGTGCGACCTTGGATACTGGTCCACGCCCTTCCTGACGCCTATTGCCTCCATGTCCTCCATGAACCGCGTCTCAAACCTCCTTGCAAGCTCTATTGGGTCGGTGCCTTCCTCCTGCGCCCTCTTTATTATCTTGTCATCGATGTCCGTTATGTTCTGTATGTATTTGACATCGTATCCGCTGCACCGCAGCCACCTTGCCACTACGTCGAAATTTATATAGTTCTTGGCGTGTCCGAGATGCGCATCATCGTAGACGGTCTGGCCGCAAACGAACATGTGCACCTTCTTGCCCTCAAGGGGCCTGAACTCCTCCTTGGACCTTGAAAGGGTGTTGTATACCAGGAGCATCATGATCAGCTGGTGAGGTTAACCGACTGGTTGACTATCACTCCACGCGTAGAGATAGGCTTCTTGCTCATGTAGAATCCGGTGACTGCCATGTAATTGAGGTTGGCGCCTCCGCTCACGATGGTCGTGCCTGCGAATACTCTTATCTGTGCGTGCTGGCAGATGAGCGGGAGGAGGTTTATGCTGGCATTGACGAAGGTGCTTGTGGAGTTGCCTCCCTGCTGCGTTGCCGTGAACGTATTGAAGTAGGTGGTTATTGTGGGAACGCCGTTGTGCAGAACCTGCACATAAAGCTGGCTGCTCTGCGGGGAGATTATCTTGAAGTTGAGGTACGGCTCCGTCACAAGGAATGCTTCGGACGTGAGGTTGCCTCCGACGACCTGGAGACCTCCCTTGAAATTTGTCGCAAAGAAGTTCGTTCCTGCGCCGGTCCACGGAACCGAGTAATAGGCGTGCTGGGAGTTTGCATAGGTCAGGTTCGTTGGCACTGTGCCAAAGCCGAGGCCTTGCGAAGTCCATCCAGCGTATGTGCCTGTGGAGAAGTTGCCGTTGAAGATGCTTGCATTGTTGGTTGGGGATATGCATGACGAGTAATTGTTTATCGGGAGGATGGTTGTCTGACTGCTGTTGGAAGTTGCATTTGAAAGAGTGGTTGTCGGCTGAGCCAGCGTGGTCGGCGCTGTTGTGGCCTTGCTGCTGGGCGGTGGAAGTACGATGAAGGCAAGCACGAGCACGAGAGCAAGCAGCGCAACATAAATCAATATCGCTTTTGAATCCATATAAGCACGATTAGCATTGTTCAGATAAAGTATATATTATTGACACAGGATGCTCAATGTCGCAATAGGCCCGGCTCGCATCCAAATAAGGAGCATCGGTTTTATAAATTTATTACTGTTAATAGCTGTGGTGCTGTTCTGGGAAGCATACCTAGGAAATGGAAAAAGAAAGGAAGAATGCGCTGGAAATGGCTAAAGAAGAGAAGGCGAAGGATAAAGCGCGCGCAGAAGAGAAGAGTAGGAGAACTCTGATCCGGTGCAGCTCCGCGGAGATTCTGTGGATTACAAGATAAAAGACATTACGCTGGCCCCTAAAGGGAACCTTCAGCTTGAATGGGCAGCAATGCACATGCCTGCGCTTGAGGAGGTAAGGAAGGATTTCCTTAAGACTAAGCCATTCAAGGGAAAGAGGATATCTGCTCTTCTTCATGTGACCAAGGAGACTGGAATGCTTATGCGCTGCCTCAAGGCAGGCGGCGCCGAGCTTGCCCTGGGAGCAGGGAATCCTCTCTCAACGCAGGACGACATAGCCGCAGCTCTTGTGAAGGATGGCGTGCGCGTATATGCGTGGAAAGGCGAGAGCGTGGCGCAGTATAATGAAAGCATAAGTAAGGTGCTCGACTTTGACCCGGATATAATAATCGATGACGGAGCGGACCTTCACACCCTTGCACATTCAAAGAAAGCGGATGTGAGCGCGGTAGGGGGGACTGAGGAGACCACATCGGGCATACACAGGATAAAGGCAATGGAAAAGGACGGCGTGCTCAAGTATCCGATAATAGCGGTAAACAATGCAAACACAAAGTATCTTTTCGACAACAGGTATGGGACGGGTCAGAGCACTGTCGACGGAATAATACGCGCGACTAACATATTCATACCAGGAAAGATTGCAGTGGTAGGAGGATACGGATGGGTTGGCCGTGGCGTTGCGATGAGGCTGCGCGGCGTCGGTGCGAGAGTAATAATCACCGAGGTGGATCCATTCAAGGCGCTCGAGGCGAACATGGATGGATTTGACGTGATGACAATGGACCAGGCCGCAGGGGTCGGGGACATATTCGTTACTGCGACTGGAGACATAGACATAATCGTAGGAAAGCACATGAAAAAGATGAAGGATGGGGCGATACTGTGCAACACAGGGCATTTTGACGTCGAAGTTGACGTCAAGGCACTAAGGGAGATGGCGAAGAAGAGAAGAGAGATAAGGAGCAGCCTGGAAGAGTATACCCTGCCAAATGGCAGAAGGCTATACCTGCTTGCAGAGGGCCGGCTAGTAAACCTTGGAGCAGCGGAAGGGCATCCTAGCGAAGTCATGGACCTGAGCTTTTGCAACCAAGCACTCTCTGCAAAATACGTGCTTGAGAACTCTGGATCGCTGGAGAACAAGGTGTACAAGATACCTGACGAGATAGACAGGATGATCGCATCAATAAAGCTAAAGGCGCTGGGCATAAAGATAGACAAGCTAAGCGATAAGCAGCAAAGATACCTCTCCCAGTGGGAGTATGGCACCTGATTTGGGCCGCTGCAAAGAAATTTAAATGAGAAAATCCCTAGTTTTTCTGATGGCATGGCAGTTAGATTTAGCGAACTTGACAAAGTGCTGGCTGCGGCGGTTGTAAAAGGAGATGTTGAGGCTGCAAGAAGGGCAATTGTAGATGGGGCAGATGTCACGGCTACAAATGATTCCGGCCATACGCTGCTTATACTTTCAATGTACCACAAGCATCTTGATATGTCAAGATTCCTCTTGGAGCAGGGGGTCTCTATAAGAGCAAGGGACAATACGGGATGGGATGCCCTCATGCACGCAGTCACCTTGAATGACACCAACCATGTCAGGCTGCTTGCCGAGAATAAGGCACCGCTAAATGAGAAATATCCTGATGGGCTGACAATCCTGATGCGCGCGGCGATGATTAATCCTGAGATAACGGAGATTCTGCTTAAGGCTGGCGCAGAGAAGGATACAAGAGATGGCAACAGGCTAAGCGCGCTGGATTATGCACTTCTATCACATATGCACGACTGCGCAGATGTGCTCCTAAGGTATAAGGCTTATGAGAGCGACCTTGACAAGGATCTTGAGATTAGGGACAAGATAGAGGACATATTTCGCAAGGATGACTAGATTAGGCAAGCGTCCTTGTCTGGTATCTTCCGCGCTCTTCTATCGCTTCAAGCCGGCTTAGCGTCTCTTTGCTTGATTTTGCATTCCTGGAGTAAGATGACGCAAACGCAGAGTAGAGCGCTTTGGTCATCTGTCTTTTCATGAGGAGGAGGTCAAGTGCGCGCTCCTCGCTTGCGCTGGATGGCTCGGAGAGACCAAAATCTATCACGTAGACTTTTTTTCCGTCCGTGATTATGTTCGCCGGAGTAAAATCTCCGTGGACTATCCCTGAGTTGTGCAGTATCGCGAGTTGTTTTCCAACGAGCCTTGCGGCATCTTTGGTTATCCTTATGTCCTTGAGGAGCTTTCCGTGGAGATGCTCCATGTATATTGCACTGCTCCCTACTGCAACTACCTGGGGCACTCTCGCCCCGCTTTCATGCGCCTTCACCGTCATCTTTGCTTCTTTCTTTGTGCGCGCAATCCTTATCGATTCGTCAAGTTCACGTACGCGGTATCTTTTCGGCTCGCGGTGCTTTATCAGGACATCCTTCCCATAAAGCCTTGCCAGATAGATTACCGCCTCCGCTCCCTCGGAAAATTTTTCCAGCATCTCATACCACCATGGCCTGATCAATCCTGTATCTTTGCTCTATGTCGCAATCGATTATCTTTGAATGGATCCCTGCCAAGAGCATCCTCTCCCCGACGAAGGCTATCATCGCGCCGTTGTCTGCATTGAATTCGTTGGCCGCATAGCCTATCTTTGCCCCGTGATCCTGGGCTATCATGCTTAACATGGCCTTGAGACGCGTGTTCTGTGCCACGCCGCCACATACGCAGATCTCATTGCTGTTTGAGACTAGCAGCGCCCGCTCAAGCGCCTCGCACAGCATCGAGAAAGAGGTCTCCTGTATCGAATAGCAAATGTCCCTTATCCTGTGGCCCTTTATCTGTTTTATCGAGTGAGTAAGTAGCCCTGTGAAGGAGAAGTCCATGCCCTTTACGGTGTAAGGCATTGGGAGGTATTTGCCGCCCATGGCGGCCTTCTCGACGGTTGAGCCCCAGGCAGGATCAAGACCGGCACCTCTTGCGAAGTTGTCAAGCATGTTTCCGATGCCTATGTCGAAGGTCTCACCGAGGACATTATAGTGCCTTTTCTTTCCCTTTGATAATTTGAGTATCTGTGAATTGCCTCCGCTTACGTAGAGTACGATCGGATCCTTAAGTCCGCTCTGCAGCCGCCCTATCTCTATGTGGCCTATGCCGTGATTAACGGGCACTATTGGGATGCCAAGCCTCTGCGCCAGCGTCTTTGCGACGGTCTGGCCGACCTGAAGGCAGCTGCCTATGCCGGGGCCGCGCGTGTAGGCTATCCCCCCTATCTCAGAGGCTTTTACGCCTGCCCTTGCAAGCGCCCTCTCAAGGACAGATGCGGAGTTTTCGACATGGAACTCGGCGACCTTCTTTGGTATCATTCCGGTAGTGCCGATCTTATACATTGACTTCTCATTTGCAAGTATCTTCCCGTCGTCGACTATGCCTATGCCGAAAGTGTGCGCACTGCTCTCTACTCCAAGAGTTAGCATTTTACCGTTAGTAAGTGAGCAGAATAAGTATTTATTCGGATTGCATGCTCATGAGATTAGCATGAACGAGTCGAGACTGCCCCTTAGCTTCTCCTTCTTTTTGTTGTGGTCTTCAAGGAATTTGTTTATCTTGCTTGCCAGGTCCTTCTTGTGCTCTCCTGCTAGCAAAGTGCCCTTCCTCTCACCTTCAAATATCGCCTCCAGCTTTTTGTCGTCCGGCTCGAAGAGATACTTGTTGTACTGGCATACGGCGCACTTGTCCGGATCCCCTCCGAACTTTTTCTGCAGCTCTATTGTTGACTGCTGGCCTGTTATTGCCTTGTTGACCTTCTTTGTGACTACATCTGGCGCATCGCTTAGGTATATCGTGTTGTCCGGATCGCTTGATGACATCTTTGGACCGCCTTTTAGAGAAGGGAGGAACTTTGAATGAATTATGGCAGGCTTGTAGTATCCAAGCTTGTCTATGGCATTCCTTGCGACCCTGAAGTGCACGTCCTGATCGATGCCAAGGGGTATAAGGCAGGGGACGTTCTTTCCCATCTCCACGGATTTTAGGAATGCTGGAACGGCCTGCGTGCTGGTGTAGAAAAGCGTTCCTATGTTTGTGTCGTTGCCAAACCCGAACGCATCCTTTACTATCGAGAACGTGAGATACTTGGATACGCGAACGGCCTGCTTGTATATCTTTGATGCGTACTCTGTATTGAGGAACATCTTTGTCTTATCTGGGTCAAAGCCAAGAGCCGCTATGTCAAGTGCGTCCTGGTACGCAAGTTCGTGCGTCTTCTCTAGCGTGAGCTTCATGTCCCTTTTTGCAAGGAACTTCTCCTCGTCAGGTATCTGTATTAGCACCTCTGCATCGAACTTTTCCTGCAGCCACTGAGCCATTATGAATGGAAGAAGGTGGGCTATTGTCATGCTTCCGGATGGTGCTATTCCAGTGTATACGTAGAACTTCTCGCCCTTCTCGTACTTGTCAAGGAGCCAGTTGAGGTCCCTGTTTGCAAAGAAGATTCCGCGCCTGAGCATGTAATGCAGAGAGCCAGCGTCCTTCTTTATCCGGTCCTTGAGCGCATCATCTATTAACTGCACGCCAAATCTTGTGACAAGATCATCGTAATTCACGTTGCCTTCAACAGAATAAGCATCAACCTTGAAATCCTCTGCCATATTTTGCCACCAAGCGATGTGTATAGCTGGTGTATCAATTTATTTATGCATTGCGAAGCGATTAAAAAGAGTTGTATTTATTATATATCTGCATTTGCGACCGTAGTCTAGCCTGGTAGGACTTTGGCCTTCCAAGTCAAGAACCCGGGTTCAAATCCCGGCGGTCGCATCTGGTTCTTGCTCATTCCTGCTTTAGTAGAAAGTTCAGAATTCCTTTTGCTTATGCTCTTCCACAGTTATTACGTAAGCCATATTTATCAGGATGTGCTGCTTGAGGTTCGTCTCGGCGCCGTTGACAAAAGTGGTAATGTTATATTCGAGTTTTATGAAGTTGTTGTCTGCCCCAACAAGTATGCCAGGATAAGTTCCCTCTTCGAGTATCTGGTCTCTTATTCCAGGCCCACCCCTTGTCTTGACGAGCACCTTCTTGCCCATGAGCTCGTTGAGAAGCACATTTAGCGGTGAGGTTGCATCCTCTGTCACTTGCTGCGGGCCGGATCCTTCCATAGTATCCTATTGGTAGAACTGTTATAAAATAGCGACAGTTAATTCCGCCTAGCTATACGTTTACTTCGGGCAGAAGGTCGAGCTTGCGACGAACCAGGTTTCTAATAAGTGGTGTTGCCTTGGGTGCTTACCAGCTCAACTTCTACATATGGTTGGGTTGTCTTTGAATGCAGCATTATTGCTACTTGGCTGAAGAGGCTGAAGAGAGGCTTTTACCACACAGCCCTTCCTCTTGCAAAAAACCTTATAAATGTTCATTTTCTAAGGAATATTGGAATTCCCTTTGCTAGTGCTTATTTTGGGTGTTTTATGACCACGAAGAGCGATCATGAACTCGTACCGGTGCACGAATTGATGAGCGAGAAAGAGGTCAAAACGCTTCTTGATTCGATGGGCATGACGCTGGAAGGTCTTCCAAAGATATTTGATACTGATCCGCAGGCGGTGAAGCTTGGCGCGAAGACAGGGCAGGTAATAAAGATCTACAGGCGCGAAGGAAAGCGCGAAATCCCATACTACAGAGTTGTAGTTGAAGGATAAATTGTGGTTTAATGAGCAACATATTACTTGAATCTTACTTAGAATCGAATTCCCTAGTCACGCACCAGATAGAGAGCTACAACAGGCTGCTAGATTCCGGGATTCAGTCGGTAATAAACAGGCAGAACCTCATAGAGCCTAGCGTGGAAGGTTTCGCACTCAAGCTCGGGAAGATTAGGCTTGAGAAGGCATCAGTAATAGAGGCAGACGGATCAAGAAGGCCGATAATGCCTAACGAAACAAGGCTTAGGAACTTATCATATTCTGCGCCGATATTCATAGAGGTAGTGCCGATAATAAGAGGCATAGAGAAGTCCGCTTCCTTCGGTGAGGTCTTTGTCGGCGAGCTTCCTATCATGGTTAGGAGCAACCTATGCTACATGAAGACGCTCACAAAGCCGCAGATGATAGAGAACGGAGAAGATGCCGAGGATCCTGGGGGCTACTTCATAGTCAAGGGAGTGGAGAGGGTGCTTATAGGCCTTGAGGATGTTGCGGCAAACAGGATAATCACTACGAGGAAGAAGACAGGGGACAAGATAGCAAGCGTAGTATTCTCAACTGCACCTGGATTCAGGGCAAGGTGCGTTGTCACAAGGGCGCAGAACGGCATATTCACTGTAGATTTCCCGACAGTTCCAAAGAGCCTAAACTTCATGCTTATACTAAGGGCGCTGGGCCTCAAGCAGGCGGACATGATGAACTATGCTGGCGACCTTTTATCATTCAAGAACGACATCATGCTAAACACCGAGGTCGCCGAGAGCAAGGACTTCTCGGTCAACGAGGCGCTCATAGAGCTCGGAAAGCTCTCAGCTCCGGGCCAGGCGAAGGAATATCAGCAGAAGAGGGCCGAGACGCAGATAGACAATTATCTCCTTCCACACATAGGGGAAGGAGCGGAGGACCGCTTTGAGAAGGGCAAGTACCTGATACAGATGGCAAGGAAGGCTACGATAATAGGGAACAATCTGGCCAAGGAGGACGACAAGGACCACTATGGCAACAAGAGAGTAAAGTACTCTGGTGAGCTCATGGAGGAGCTCTTCGCATATGCATTCAGGTTCTTCACAAAGGAGGTAAAGTACCAGATAGAAAGGACGAGCGCAAGAGGAAGAAAGCTCAGCATACAGTCGATAATCAATCCTGACACAATAACTGAAAGGATCGCATATGCCATGGGAACAGGAACATGGGTTGCAGGCCAGACTGGAGTGTCGCAGGTGCTGGATAGAACAAACCTGATAAGCACATATACGCATCTTAGGAGGGTGAAGTCGCCGCTGGCCAAGAAGCACCCGCACTTCAAGGCAAGGGATGTTCATGGAACCCAGTGGGGCAAGATATGCCCTTCGGAGACCCCTGAAGGACAGGAGGTAGGACTTACCAAGTATCTTGCGGCAATGGCAAAGATAACAGTAGGCGCAGATGAAGCCTCGACAGAGCAGAGGATAAAGGAGCTCGGGAAGATAGAGAAATTGTGATGTTCATGGCAAAAGATATTCCAAAAGCTTACGTATACATAAATGGGCGAGTAGTCGGCACGGTAGCAGAGCCGCTCTCTCTTGTCAACGAGATACGCAGTGGAAGAAGGAAGGGAATGCTTTCTGGAGAAGTGAATGTCTCATACAATGAGAAGCTGAATTCTGTAAACATAAACACGGACAGGGGAAGAATAAGAAAGCCCTATATAATACTTGAGAACGGAAAGCCAAAGCTGACCCCAGAAATAATAGAGAAGCTCAAGAGCAGGGAGATAAACTTCAACTACCTCCTAAGGAACGGGATAGTAGAGTACCTTGATGCTGAGGAGGAGGAGAACATGCTTATAGCCCTTAGCGAGAAGGAGATAACTCCAAAGCACACGCACCTTGAGGTAGACATATCGTCGATATTCGGATTCACGATAAACACCTCACCATATCCTGAGCATAACTCGCTTGCAAGGCACGCGATGCTTGCAAACTTCACAAAGCAGGCGCAGGGACTTTACGCTTCAAACTTCAACCAGAGATTCGATTCCCGGGCATACATTCTCTTCTATCCTCAAAAGCCAGTGGTCACAACTGCGGCATACGACACGGTGAAGATGACAAACCACCCTAGCGGACAGAACTTCGTCGTTGCGCTTTCAACATATTATGGATACAATATGGCAGATGCCATAGTGCTCAATCGGGCTGCGGTAGACAGGGGACTTGGAAGGAGCATGTTCTACAAGACCTATGTCGACGAGGAGAGGAGATATCCTGGAGGCCAGAGGGACAAGTTCAAGGTGCCTCCACCTACTGCGGATGGATACATGGGAGAGCACGTCTACTCAAAGCTCAGCGAGGACGGAATAATAGAGCCGGAGCTGGAAGTGCAGGAAGGCGACGCACTCATAGGAAAGGTCGCCCCGCCAAGATTCCTTGAGGAGAACCTGGGCGCAGGAGGGCTCGAGGAGAAGATGAGGGATGATACTGCAGTGCTTAAGACAGGGGAGAAGGGAGTTGTAGACAGCGTCATATTTACTGAGTCGACAGGTGCGACAAAGATAGTTAAGGTGAGGATAAGGAGCCTGAGGATCCCTGAGAATGGCGACAAGTTCGCAAGCAGGCACGGACAGAAAGGAGTGGTTGCCTTGATAGTGCCTCCTGAAGACATGCCGTTTACCGCTGAAGGAATAGTGCCTGACCTGCTGCTCAATCCGCACTCGATACCTACAAGGCTTACTTTTGGACACCTGCTTGAGACCCTGGGAGGAAAAGCGGGAGCAGTCAATGGAGAGATAGTCGACGGGACGGCATTTGCAGAGAAGGGCTCGGACAGGATAGAGAGCTACGGAAAGGTGCTCGAGCAGCATGGATTTGACAGGTACGGCAACGAGGTGCTCTACGACGGAATGACAGGCATTCCTTTCAGGTCGCAGATATTCAACGGAGTGGTATACTACAACAGGCTCTACCACATGGTCAGCAACAAGATACAGGTAAGGAGCAGGGGCAAAGTGCAGATACTCACCCACCAGCCTACGGAAGGAAAGGCAAGGCAGGGAGCGCTAAGGTTCGGAGAGATGGAACGTGACGCACTCATAGGGTACGGGGCAAGCCTTCTTTTGAAGGAGCGTCTGCTTGACCAGAGCGACAAGGCAGTCGTACTGGTATGCAAGGACTGCGGAATGCTAGGATATTACGATCATATAAAGAAGACGATGATATGCCCTCTGACAAAGGGAAGCAACTTCGTCGAAGTTGAAATAAGCTATGCCTTCAAGGTGCTGCTTGACGAGATCAAGTCGCTGCACATAATGACGAGCATAAAGCTTAACGAGTGATGATCATGCAGACAGAGGTAATAGAGAGCATAAAATTCGGGATAGTAAGCCCTGATGACGCTAAGAAGATAAGCGTAGTCAAGCTCACGGTGCCGGATACCTATAACGAGGACGGCTATCCTATAGAGGGAGGGCTGCTCGACCAGCGGATGGGCGTAATAGACCCAGGGCTGCTCTGCAAGACATGCGGAGCTAGGGCCAAGTCCTGCCCGGGGCATTTTGGAAGAATTGAATTGGTAAGGCCGGTTCTGCACTCCGAGTTCTCAAAGATAGTGTATATGATACTTCAATCGACGTGTAAGAGCTGCCATAAGCTGCTCCTTAGCGACGAGCACATAGACGAGTACAAGAATGCGCTTGCAAAACTTGACAAGGTTGAGGAGGTTGCTACAGAGGCCATTGAAGAGAAGGTGGAGGCCGGATCCTTACCTATGCTCAAGAGGCTCAAGAACATGAAGAAGTGCGAGAGGTGCGGCACGCCGAAAGGCAAGCTCAAGTTCTCGGCTCCGACATACTTCTATGTTGACGACTACAAGCTCAAGCCTGATGAGATAAGGGATCTCCTTGCAGCGATAAGCGTCGAGGACCTTGGCGTGCTTGGAGTAGACTCGATCGCAAGCAGGCCTGAGTGGCTCGTTCTGAGCGTGCTTCTTGTGCCTCCAGTAAATGTGAGGCCTTCAATCACCTTGGAGAGTGGAGAGAGGAGCGAGGACGACCTCACCCACAAGCTTGTGGATATAATGCGTATAAACTTGAGGCTCGAACAGAACCTGAACGCAGGCGCGCCACAGATAATCATAGACGACCTATGGGAGCTTTTGCAGTATCATGTGACCACATACTTCAACAATGAGACGGCAAGCATACCTCCGGCAAGGCACAGGAGCGGAAGGGCGCTTAAGACGCTCGCTCAGAGGCTCAAGGGCAAGGAGGGAAGATTCAGGTACAATCTGAGCGGAAAGAGGGTCAACTACTCCGCAAGAACAGTAATCAGCGTAGACCCGAACATAAACCTTGACGAGGTCGGAGTGCCGCTGGAGATAGCATCAAAACTCACGGTGCCTTTCTATGTGACCATGTGGAACCTGGAGAAGGCCAAGGAGCTGCTGCTCAGGACAGAATACCCGATGATAATAAATGTCATATCCAAGGACGGAAAGAGGAAGAGGGTCATAGACCTCAACAGGGAGGAGCTGATAAAGGACCTTCAGCCTGGAGACGTGATGGAGAGGCAGCTGATGGACGGCGACGTAACGCTCTTCAACAGGCAGCCTTCGCTTCACAGGGTATCGATAATGTCGCACAAGGCAAAGGTTCTGAGCGGAAGGACATTCAGGATGAACTACTGCGTGACGCCGCCTTACAATGCAGACTTCGACGGAGACGAAATGAACCTCCACGTGCCGCAGAACCTTGAGGCGCAGGCAGAGGCATCATATCTTATGAGCCCGCAGTACCAGATCTTCTCACCAAGGGACGGAGATGCGATAATAACCAACAACGAGGACGGAATAACTGGAATGTACCTGATGACAAAGGAGGACAATTATCTTACAAAGGAGCAGGCGGTGTACATGCTTTCAATAGCAAAGGTGTACGAGCTGCCCGAGCCTACAAAGGATGGGCTATACCGGGGCAGGGACATCTTCAGCGTTCTTTTGCCTAAGGGGCTCAACTTCACCGGAAAATCCGCCAAGTCGCCTTTCGTGATAAAGGACGGAAAGCTCGTGAATGGAGTGGTGACAAAGGAGACCTTCGGAAGAGGGGACAACAAGCTTCTGGTCAAGATAGGCAAGGACTATGGATACGAGGTGCTAAAGGAGTTCATATTCAAGTCAGCAAAGGTGGCTGACGCCTATGTCACATTGATGGGAGTGACTGTGGGAGTAAAGGAATACACTACAAGCAGCAAGCTCGAAGTGGAGAGGGTGAGGCTGCTGCAGGAGACATTCGGAAAGATAGAGGCGCTGATCTCGCAGTACAAGACGAGGAAGCTTGAGCCGCTCATAGGATATACGCTAAGGCAGTCGCTTGAGAGGATGATAATAGCAGAGCTCAACCTGGTAAGGGACAAGGCAGGAGAGACGCTGCTTAGATACGAGACCTCTGAAGACAATGCCGCAGTTGAGATGACCAGGTCAGGATCTAGGGGAAGCGTGCTTAACATAGAGCAGATGACGATGTTCCTCGGACAGCAGGCAACCCTGAGCGGAGGAAGGATCAAGAGAGGATACTACACGAACAGAGTGCTTCCGCACATAGAGCCTGGAGACGTAAGGCCAGGGGCGAGGGGCTTTGTGGCCACATCATACTATTCAGGCCTTGCGCCAACCGACCTCTTCATGCACGCGGTAGGTTCAAGGAGCTCTGAAGTCTACAAGGCGCTGCTTACGGCAAGGTCCGGTTACCTTTACAGAAGGCTTTCAAATGCACTGCAGGACTACTGCGTAGACTCTGACTACAGCGTTAGGGATGCGAACAACAACCTGATCCAGACGGTCTATGGAGGGGACATGGTAAACCCGATCTTTGTGCAGTTCCAGAAGCTCGATGCTGAGGAGAAGGAGTGATATTTATGGCAAAAGACAAGGAAGTTTCAAAGTATCTGGTCGAATATGGCGAGCCGGTGGGCATAATAGCCGCCCAGTCGGTCGGAGAGCCTGGAACGCAGATGATCCTTAGGTCATTCCACCTTGCAGGTATAGAATCAACGATATCGACTTCCGGACTGCCGAGGATCATCGAGCTAGTTGACGCTAAGAAGAAGCCATCCACGCCGATAACGTACATCTATCTCGATGAGAAGATAGGAAAGAACTTTGACAGGGCAACGGAGGTGCTAAAGAGCATAAACGAGGTAAGGATGGGAAGCATCGCAAAGAGGGTTCTTGAGAACTTCACAAAGGGAAAGATAAAGGTCGTGCTCGACAAGCAGGAACTTGAATCGGAAGGCGTAACGATAAAGCATGTGGCAGGCAAGATAGACAAGGCCCTGAACCTGGACTCCGTGGTCGAAGACAACGGCATAGTAATAAGCATGCACACAAGGAACCTAAAGGAGATACGCGCGGCAACGATAAACCTGATGAAGATGCTTGTGAGCGGAGTTGACGGCGCAGGAAAAGGAACGATAAGGAGGGATGACAAGACTGGAGAGTTCTACCTGGTATCGGCAGGAAGCAACATAGAAGGGATAATGCAGGTGGAGGGCGTGGACAGGACAAGGACCACGACCAATGACGTTTTCGCAATCTACAGGCTCTTTGGAATAGAGGCCGCAAGGAATTCACTTGCACTTGAGCTCAAGAAGACGCTCAAGGAGCAGAAGATCTCGGTGGATGAAAGGCACCTTAACCTAATCGCAGATGCCATGACCGCAAGCGGGACCATAAAGGGAGTCGGCAGGCATGGACTAAGCGGAGAGAAGAAGTCTGTCTTTGCAAGGGCAGCGTACGAAGAGACGCTCAAGCACCTGATCCATGCTGCTGCATTCGGCGAGGTGGATTCAATGCGCGGAGTCACCGAGAACATACTCGTAGGCAAGCAGATACCAATAGGCACTGGCGCAGTCAGGCTCGCGATAAAGAAAGAGGATATGGCAAAGATCAAGCCGCAGACTTCAAAGAAGGACTAATGCTTAACTTGCGCTTGTCTTGGACCTGCCTTATCGCATCTAGGATTTTTGTTTTTGCATGCCAAAGTTTACCTTCTTTATGGCATCCTCAAGTATGTCCATACCCTCCTCGAGGTTCTTCTGATTGATTGTTATAGGGGGAATTATCCTTAGCGAGGAGAACCCGGTTGGGAGCATGAGCAGGCCGTTGTTGAATGCCTCAACCGTTACATCATCACGCCCCTTAGGCGACGGATCCTTTGACTTCTTGTCCTTTACGAACTCTATTGCAATCATCATGCCCAGGCCGCGCACGTCGCCGACTATCTCGTACTTCTCCTTCATCTCTTCGAGCCTGGCCAGCATATACCTGCCCTTCCTTCTTGCCTGGTCCTCTATTGAGGCCTTGTTCTTCATAACGTACTTGAGCTGCGCATCCGCGGCGGCCACTGCCACAAGATTTCCGCCGAAAGTATTTGAGTGGGCGCCTTCCGGCACGTCGCCCAGTGACTTCCTTACAACCGTGATCCCCATAGGCAGGCCTGCGCCGACGGCCTTGGCCATCGTATAGATATCGGCCTTCACGCCAAAATTGTCAAGGGCGAGGAACTTTCCGGCCCTGAAATATCCTGCCTGCACCTCGTCTGAGACGAAGAGCATTCCGTTGTCCTGTGCTATCTCCTTTATCCCAAGTATAAATTCTTTTGGAGGGACTATGTATCCGCCCTCCCCCTGCACAGGCTCTACGAACATTGCAGCGACCTCCTTGCCTGATACTTCCCTGCCAAGCGTGTACTTCTTTATGTAGTCCACGCACGCCATGCCGCATGATGGATACTCCTTGCCGAATGGGCAACGGTAGCAGTAGGCATATGGAGTGTGCACTGCTGCTGAGAACGGGCCGAAGTGCTCCCTGTGAGCGACCTTTGAAGCGGTAAGTGAGAGCGAGCCCATGGTCCTTCCGTGGAATGCGCCGTAGAAGGCCATAACGTACTGCCTCTTTGTGAATATCTTTGCATACTTTATGGCTGCCTCGTTTGCCTCAGTACCTGAGTTTGAGAAGAAGATCCTGCCAAATCCGTCGGGGAACATCTTGAGAACGTTCTCAGCGAATGTTACTGGCTCTTCTGCATAGTAATCGGTGAATGCGGCGTGCGACAATTTGTCCATCTGCCTCTTTGCCGCATCGCGCGCCTGCTTTGAGGCATTGACCCCGAAGTTGTAGACGCTTATGAAGGATGAGAAGTCGATGAACTTGTTTCCAGATACGTCATAGACGAAGTCGCCGTCCCCGTGGGATGCAACGAATGGGACGTCCCCGCGCGTCGTTGTCATTATTACCTTGCTGTCCCTTGCAATGATTCTCTTTATCTTATCAGTGTATATGAATTTCATCCAGCTCCCGCTAAGAATTGGACGTGAAATTAATTAACACTTTCCTTAGGAAGACTAACCAGGATATCAGGACTTGAGCTTGGCCTTGTCTATCTCAAGGACCCTTGCGAGCTGGTCCTTGTCTCCTAATGACACCTTCTCTGAGAGGAACTCGAGGTGCTGTACGTTGCACTTCCTCTCCTTTGGCCTTACGGAGCTTATTATCCTTACAAAGCTGCCGTCGACCACCTTGGTTATTACTGCCCTGCTACCTGCGTCCCTTCCAAGCTTCTTTATGCAGACTCTTCCTTCTTCTATTAGTGCCATTCTATCTACCATTCTTTTTTGTCTTTATTTTAACAAGCGCGATTATGAGGTCAGCTGCCTGTGATATGCTTACCTTGTCAGTGTTTATATCTATATCGAATACCCTCCTGTTGTCGAGGTCTATTCCATATATCTTCTTGTACCTCCTCCTGTTGGTGTTGTCCTTCTCTATGACGTACTGCCTTGCATGCCTAAGCGGCTTGCCAAGCTCCTTTATCTTCCTCTTGATACGCGTGTCGAGGCTTGCATGCAGCCAGACCTTTACCACGGCGTCCTTTATGAGCCAGGGGCCCAGCCATGTGGTGACGACGCTGTCCTCCATCCTTGCCTCCCTTATTATCTCCTGGTCGAACGACCTCTCGAACTGCGGAGTTGCATTCTTGGAGAACTTGAGAAGCTCCCTGCCGGCCGGTATGAACTTCTTGTGCGTCATTGAGACGTGCTTTATCCTAAGCTTCTTTGCAACCGTGTCACCTATGGTGGTCTTTCCTGAACCGGTCAGACCGGATATAGCTATTATCATTCCGACAACTTCAGTGGGATATCATCTGCAAGACGAACTGCCTGTCCACTATGCTTATGTCGTTGAGCTTCATCTCTCCCTGTTCTATCCTGCTTGCAAGCTTTATGACCTTGCCCGTGCATGACGAGCATAGGATTCCGCCGAACTTCCTGGAGTTGGTTGACGTGCTCTTCCCCCTAGGCTTTAGGGAGATGCCATTGAGCTCGCTCTTGCATATGGCGCAGTGCGGCATTGACGTGGCCCTGCGCTTGTAGTGAATCACGTGCCTGTTCTTTGGCGTGACACGGTCCAGCCTCCTGAAGCTTCTTGATCTATGCATTGGTTTTGGCAAATTAACACCTATTGAGCAGTATTTGCAACCGCCTGCTTCTTGGCCGTTACGCGCTCATATGCAGCAAGCAGTATGCTGCTGAGCATTCCAAGAACGAAGGATGCTGCTATGAAGAATGTTTTGTATGGAAGAGTATATGAAAGTACCGTAACCGTGAGCGCGGACGGGAAGAACATCGGAAGCAGCACGTAGAAGAGCAGGAAGAATATCGGGAGTATTATCAGTGTTGGCTTTATCTGGTGCTTCATGCTCTCAGATGCTAGCTCGGTTATCTCTTTTTGCTTTAGCTCGACTATCTCCTTGCTTACGTCCTTTTCGAAGGACCGCAGCTCCTTCATCTTTGCGTCCATCTCCTTCTTGATCTCCTTTATCCTCTTGTAGTTTGCTATCTTCCTCTGCGCGAAGACCGAGAATGAGACGTAGAGTATTGCTATTGCTATCAGTGCTATTATTGGGTTCAAATTCATCCTCCGACTATCTCTTTTGTTATCCTGTGCACCTCTTCAACCGCCTTTAAGAGCGCGCCGTCCTGATTGTAGATTATGTATATCGGTATGTTTAGGTAGACTGCAAAAGTTGATATTATTGAGATATTGACGCTTCTCCACTCGTCAATCTCCGTGATCGTGTCGTAGGCCCTCTTCCTTGAATGATCGCTTAGGCTTCTTTGGAGTATCTCTTCGGAGGTTGCATCTATGTAGATTATTGCGCTTATCCTTATCTTCTGCAGCTCGTCTATGGAGAATCCTGGCCTGTATCTCCTTCCCTGCTTTACCGACGCGTGGGTGTCTATTAGTGCGTCCTCCTTGGAGTCGATTATCTTCTGCATTATGCCGTTTCTTATCGCTATCGTTGTCTTGTCATCTATTACCCTGAGCTGGTCCCTGTCAGTCATGTTGAACTTCTCCCGGGCTATCTCCAGCATCTCAGTTCCAAGATTTATGACCTTGAGCTTATCTCCGCCAAGCTTTGGGAGCTCGGCAAGTATTGTGCTCTTTCCTGCGCCCGCTGTTCCTGTTACGAGTATTAGCTTTGTCATATTAACTCCAGTGAAGAATACTATAATATATGCTAAGGTATAAAAGTGTGGCTCTTTATCGGAATTATGACGTATAATGGCCGCATTTTACGGCCATTTTAGCCACCATTGCGATGCCGGGCTTTTTCTTTTTCAGTCCTCCATTCCACCCATGCCGCCTGGCATGCCTCCTCCAGGAGGTCCCTGTGGCCTGCTTCCCTTGGAGCTTATCATGTCATCTATCCTTAGGATCGAGACCGTAGCCTCAGTGGCGCTGGTTATTGCCTGTGACTTCACCTTGAGAGGTTCTATTACTCCAAGCTTGTCCATGTCCGCCACTGTATTTGAGTATACGTCTACCCCGAAGTTCTTTCCTGAAGACGCCTTGTGCTTGCTGCGAAGCTGCACCAGTGTGTCTATAGGGTCCATTCCTGCGCTGTCTGCAAGGGCTTTTGGTATGACTTCGAGCGCGTCGGCAAATGACTGTATTGCAAGCTGCTCCCTTCCGCCTATGTCAGTGGCCATGTCCCTGAGCTTCATTGCGACTTCGACTTCGGTGCTTCCGCCTCCAGTCACATACCTGCCATCCTCCACTGCGCTTGTGAGCGCGCCTAGCACATCGGTTATGGCCCTCTCCACCTCATCTGTGGACTGCTTTGTGCCTCCCCTTATGAATATCGTTACGCTCTTTGGATCCTTGCACTTCTCAACGAAGACCATCTGCTCTCCAGATATCTTCCTCTCCTCTACTAGGCCTGCAAATCCAAGATCTGCGTCAGTGAGGTCGTCAAGGCTTGTCACCATCCTTGCGCCGGTAGCCTTTGCAAGCTTCTCCATGTCGCTCTTCTTTACCCTCCTCACCGCAGATACGCCTGCCTTTGCGAGGTAGTGCTGGGCGACATCATCTATGCCCTTCTGTACGAATACGACGTTGGCCTTGCTCTTTGTGACCTTCTCGACCATCTGCTTGAGCATCTTCTCCTCCTGATTGAGGAATGCTTGCATCTGCTCTGGCGAAGTTATCTCTATCTTTGCATCTGTCTCGGTCTTCTCTATCTCAAGAGCCACGTCTAGAAGCGCGATCTTCGCGTTCTTAACTGACTTTGGCATGCCTGGGTGGGCCATCTCCTTGTCAACGAGCACTCCGTTTATGAACTCGGTGTCATCTATGCTACCCCCTTCCTTCTTCTCCAGCTTTATGAAGTCCTTGTCTATCACATATCCGTTGTCTTGCTTCTCTGCAACCTGCTCTATTGCCTGTATGGCGAGCTTTACAAGGGCGCTTTTGGTGTTTGCGCTTCCGATGTTCTTTGATCCTATTGATATCTGGGCTATCTTCTCGAGCTTATCCGTGTCCTTTATGGTTATTGGATTTGATGCCGTCTTGAGGGCCTGGATTGCGCGCTCCCTCGCCATCTCGTACCCTTTTATTATCGCTGCTGGAGGGATGCCCTGGTCCAAGAGATTTCCGGCGTTCCTAAGAAGGTCTCCGGCAACTATTACTGCAGATGTTGTTCCATCTCCAACCTCCTTGTCCTGGGTCTTTGCCACTTCAACGAGTATCTTTGCCACCGGATGCTCAACGTTCATCTCTTCAAGTATGGTTGCGCCGTCGTTTGTTATGACTATGTCTCCAAGCTCGCTGACAAGCATCTTGTCCATTCCCTTTGGGCCAAGTGTTGTTTTTACTATGCTCGCGACTGCGTATCCGACTGCAATATTGGTCCTCTGGGCCTCCTTTCCAAGAAGCCTGCTTGCTCCTTCCGGCAATACCATGTACTGATTTCCACCTAGTTGATTTTCTGCCATATTCTCATCCTTTTTCAATTTTACAAATAGAAATATCGTGATTAATGCTTATGATATTCAAAATCTGCACATATTATATGCCCGGTAATATTTTTATAGGTTTCTGAAGATGATTTTACGAGGACAGCTCTGAATTATGCGGCGCTGGCGGAATCTACGATGCCGTCACGTTTATTGACGCTGAAGCTCCGGCCTCTCCGGTCACAACTATTGTGTACCGTTGCCCGGGCTTGAATTGCACCCCAAGCCTGCCGTTGGCAAACTGCATGGTTCCGGAATATTTAAGCGTGGCAGTCTTGCCGGCAGTTAAGTTGTATTCAGAGAACATAGACGCGGGCATGACTAGGCCATTATGCTCGCTGCCTGCCTGGATTATCCCTATTGGAACGGGCAGGGACATGGTGCCATTGCTTTTTATGAAGAAGCTTACCGAATGGAACTCCAATAATCGCATCCTAGCATAGTTTGCTGACGCAATGTCATCAATTATATTACCGGAGGCTAAATATCCTGACAGATTGGCGCTCATATCCCCATGGCCCATGCGCCGGATTATGTTTCCTATTGCCGCACGCGATTCGGAATCATTGGTCAAATTTTCCATCAGGGCCTGCGCTGTGCCATTGTTTAATCTCATGCTTATAAGACCACGAACTTGACCAGAAATTCCCTCTGGTGTGAAATTGCGGTGGGTGAAATTCATGACGTCCCCAAGGACCTGATTCTGGTATAGTTGTTTGACCGCTCTTGGCATTTTTGCTGCCCCTACGACGAGTGGCATTCTGGAGGTATTTATATTTAGCTCGTATGCCGTGTTTCCATATACGGTGGCCCTAAAGAGCCTTGTGCTGTAATTCGAGTTGTCACTTACAGTTATAGACACTATGGTTTCATTGCCCAGATCGCTTATCGATGCATTTGTTATGCTTATGTTGGCCCTTGAAGCGCGCAGTGCATTCTCGTCGCCGCCGCTTAGCTGGATAAGTCCGCCATTTGCACCAACCGGGCCCTGATTTGTGTAACGTTTGACCACGGTTGCGGCAGTAGCGGATGGGGACATGATAAATGTTGTCTGGTTTCCGCTCACCACCGCAGATACGGTAGGGAACAGGTCAAGCAAGATATTGTATGCGCTAGTGTTTTTGGACGAGTAGAATACATTTACTGAAATGTTATTGTTTGTCAGTATGACTGGATAGTTAGTTCCGTTGACAGTTATTGTTGCATTAGATATCCTTATGCTCATCCTCTTTACAATAGAGTTAGCGGGTAGATTGAATGAGCTAAGGTTCTTGCTGAAGTTTACCAGAGATAGGAGATTGACCGTTCCAGAGGTATTTATCTGCTTCCAGAATGTGACGCTATTATTTGACAATAGAACCTTCAGCGATGAGTACGATACCAAAAGGGCCTGCGTGCCGCTAGGAACGTGTGGCGGGTCGGTTAGAAGTACGCTGACCGGTACGGAGGCGGAACTTGGTGATCCATAGCTGCCATGGAAATAGGCTGCAAGAAGAGCCAATGCTGCTAGCACCGCAAAACCTGCCACGAATTTATTGACATTGGAGGCAAATATGGATGGGTTCTCTGAACGCCTGAAATATTTTATGTTTTTAAAGTGCTCATCAGTGAATTCCTCTATCCTGCCGGCTTCCCTGAGTTCCTTGAGGTGCTGGCTTATTGTCGACGGAGAGAGTTTTATGATGCGGCCGATCTCTGCGGGCGTCTTGGCGCCCTCTTTGAGGATATCGAGTATCTTTCCTTTTGTTTCGAAAGTCTTGCTCATGTGGGCACCGAATTTGCTATTCTGCTATGGCTGGCAAGATATTTATAGTTTGACTGGTATTTCGGTTTACTTTCGGTTTTTGAAATTGAAAAATTTGTGATGTTTGCTGCTTTTCGGTTTCTTGGGTTTCCATATAGTTATTTATTTGTTTGATATCAATCGTTTAGGTATGCGCAGCAAAACGGCATTGGCATTCGGTTCTTTTGATATACTTCACCCAGGACATATAAGTTATCTTAAGGGAGCGAGCAAGTATGGAAAATTGACTGTTGTTGTGGCGCGTGATAGCAGCATAAGAAAGCTAAAGGGCAGTGGCGCGCTTGTGGATGAGAAGTCCAGGCTCGAGATAGTTGGTTCGTTAAAGTTCGTTCACAGGGCGATTCTTGGGGATAAGATAAGGAGATGGAATGACATCTATAAAGTGGTGCTTCGGTTGCGACCTGATTTTCTGGTTTTTGGCTATGACCAGAAAGTTGACATGGAATACCTTAGGAAATTCATTTCGCAGCATAAGCTTGGATGCAGGATAGTCAGGCTTGGCGCATATAAGTCGACAAAGTACAAGAGCTCCAAGCTAAAGAAGCTGATAAGTTCTATTCACTAAAGGTCATGAAACCGGACAGATTGTCCCCCCATACGGATCTCTTTTCCATTGCCGCGCCGGACTTGGTGGGCTCAAATGTGATTATTCCGTAGCGTACCTCGCTTACCGGCCCTATTCCCTCAACGGTCGTGGTAGTTGTGGTTAGGATTACCGGTACGGTCTTTATCTCTCCATATTTTGGGGATCCTGGCCCGTCTTTCTTGGCAATTTCAGTATTTTCACGCTCCTTGCGCATAAGTTCGGCGATTTCAAGGTTCGGAGAATCGGCTGGGCGAAGCTGCATTGAGAGAAGTAGCTTCAATGCATCCTTCTCAGATCTTGGATTCGCTAGTACTGCCATTCCCCATCAATGAGGATATTGCGCTTTCCTGGTATAAAAACTTTTTCTGCATATTGCAGTTGCGGATGCAGTGCCATAGCAACTTGGCGCGCCGAGGCACTATTTCTTGGCGGTCTTTTGCAGTAGCGGATCCAGGCGCTCGAAGAATGCATCCCAGGAGTATTTTTGCTCAACCAGTTTTCTTCCCTGCTTGCCCATCCTCTCTGCGAGATGCGTATTTGATGCCAATAGGGCCATCTTCTCCGCCATCTCGGATGGCGAGTTTACAAGAAATCCGGTCTTGTTGTTGATCACAGTCTCCCTAGGTCCGCCTTCGTTGACCGAGATTATCGGCTTTGAGCTTGCCATGGCTTCTAGAGGTATGAAGCCATAATCCTCGTTTATTGCGGAGAACAGCACGCCCTTTGAATTGGAATAAAGGTCCTTTAACTGGCCATCATTTACGTTGGTCTTGAATACGACGTTAAGCCCTTTCGCCATGTTCTTGAGTTTATCGAAGTATTTCTGGTGCTCTGGATCCTTTGATAGGGTGCCTGCTATTATCAGCTTGTGCTTCTGGTCCTTGGTCTTCTTCACAAAGCTCCTAAATGCCATTATCGCATAGTCCTGGCGCTTATTCACAACCAGACGCGAGGGATATAGGAAGTAGTTCCCATACTCCTTGTTTGAGAAGTCCTTGTAATCTATGCCGGGATTTATAACTGTCGCCTCACGTCCGTAGTACTTCTTTATGCGCTCATTTGTCGTGTTGCTGTTGGTCGCTATCTCGTCTATCTTGCTAGTTATGCCCTTTGCTATCATCTTGTAGGTACCGACAAGCGCGGCATAGACGAGCTTGTCCTTATATGACCTGTTTTGCATCCTCGTCTCATACAGGTCGTAGACCTCCCTTGGGGGGGTGTGGCAGTACCAAAGGACGCGCTCATTCTTGTTTCTTATCCACTCGCTTGGTGAGATGTGGGAATTTAGTACGTCATAATCCTCCTTTATCTTCATGTTGTAGAAGTTATATCCGTACCTGAATCCCTGGGAGGCCCGGTATGGCAGCTTGTCTGAGAGAGGCACGTCGCGACCTATGAGTTTTATGTCAAGATTGCCAAACTCGGAGAAGGTGGCATTCTTATCGTATTCTAGGGTGTATATGCTTGCGCCATAGTGCTGGGCCACTTTTAGTATGACCCTTTCGACTCCGCCCCTTAGGTTAAGGTACGGCTGTAGGAGTATTAATTTCATAAACATCAAATAGCCAAGTTTAGCCTGGCATCGAGTAATTGTTGGTTACGAACTTTGGCTTTGGCGTTACCGTAGGGAGGGTGCCGGTGAAGTTATTCAGTTTGAAGATCATTATCTGGTGGGTTCCGTTTATGTAGTTCATCCCTGTGAAGTTGCTCGGATATGCCAAGGAATATCCCTTTCCGAGGTCGCCGAGGAAGAATCCGCGGTAGTATGTTGAATTGTAAAATAGCGAAGGCGCGTCTGTCACTGTGAGGTTAGGTCCGTTTGGCGCGTAGAGCAGCAGGAACGAGATGAACTGCTGTCCGGATATGGTTGCCGAGCCGCCATAGAATGCGGTGCTTATTATCGCGTTTGTCTTGTTGCCCGTTGGGGAAAGCAGGTAGGTGGGCTTTCCAGATTGCAGGAAGGACGAAGGAACACAGTAGGTCTGATTAAGAGGGGTTGCTCCGCCTAGCACAGGTATTCCCCTAACCGCGACGGTTGTGGTGTTGCCCGGGAATGTGCAGTAAGTGTTTACGCTTATTGTGCCGTTTGCCGAAGGAAGGGGTATTAGCAGATATATCGGGTCATGGTTGATCTCGCATTGCGAGGTTCCGAGAGCATACGGTGAGCCCTGCTGCTTGCCAGCCGCCAGCGCGAACTGAAGCCCGGTCTGGTTGATATAGGTGCATCCCAGGAAATCCAGGGCGCCCCACTTTGGCACCAGCTGGTCATCGAATAGTATGTACTTGGCCTGTATGCCGTTCATGTAGCTTGAAAGCGCTGTAGTGTTGAAACCATCACTTCCTCCGAATATGTAATGGGCTGCAGCCTGATAGTCTGCAGTTGGTACGGAGTTATCCCCCCTGAGAACGGCGTTGCTGTTTCCGAACCAGTTTATCCAGTCACCATAGTCCCACCACGCCAGGATTCTAGGCCCATAAGGCCCCACGTTTGCCGACATCCATTTAGTTGCAGTTATCCAGTAATTCGGTACAGTATTGCAGTAAAGCACTGATCCGAGTGCGTTGCCCTGGTTCTGTATTGTCGCACAGTTTGGATTTGATGCGGCAGATACGAGCTGGATTATGACTGGAGCGGCCTCTATTATCAGGATAAGCACGGCGGCGATTAGGAGCGCGTTCTTCATCCTCTCCGACCATCCATCAGAGTAATGCATCATGATCTCGCCGAGTATTACGCAGATGGCGATTATGTATGCCACGCCGAAGTGCGGCATGTACTTCACCTCTATCATGCCTGCAAAGGCAAGCGGCCAGACTGCCGCAACGGCGAGTATGCTCGACTTTGAGCTTCTGGTGTATATGGATATGAATTCGAGAGCGGTAAATGCGATGAGCACTGCCCAGACTATCAGGCTTACGCCGCCGATGCTGTCCCCGATTATTCCAAATCCGCTTGGTCCGAAATTAAATGTGAAGAATCCTGTTGGTGCATATTCCTGGACTGTCATGAAGAGAGGCGAGCTGGGAGTAGTATAGTGCTTGCTTAATGCAATGTATTTCTGGAACGGATGACCCAGCGGGGTAAAGATTATGGCTAGAATCCCAAGTATCACAACGACCAGCAGCCATACGGAATAGACCTGCAGGTTGAGGTCCTTTATGTATCCTTGCTGTTTTGCAATCTTAGGCACATATTCTATTACTGCAACGGCAAGGAGCGCGAGTATCGGGAACGAAACTATAACCGGTATGCCGAAGATTGCTGGGGTTACCTGGGCAAGCGTTGCGTTGTACGGGCCATATCCTGCGTAGAAGAGCACGATGACGCCGAGCATGATGATATTCATCTTGTAGAAGTCGGTGTTATCCTCTGACTTGAAGATGTTTACGAGGCCCTGGAAGAGTAGGTAGACTGAGAGCACGGCTGCGGGAACGGTAAAGTAGTGCGCGCCCAAAAAGTTTGATGCAAAGGCTATTCCGGCAAGTATCGCATACCTATTCTCCTTGGGATTGTTGACAGCCAAGATGTAGGCAGCATAGAAGAAGAATAGGGCAAATATGCCCCACGGCTCAAGCAGCTGCTCGCCGGCTATGAATGTCGTGAGAAGCACGGGCATCACCGCGGCGAGGCCGGCGCCGATTATTGCAGGGTACTCCCCATATTCGTGATAAATGAACATGAAGACTACGAAGACCAAAAGAGCCGCGGTTATTGGAGGATACCAGCTGCTTACGTTTGATAGAAGCGTTGTGTTTATTGTGGATGCGCTTGGGTTTGCCCCTGCGAGGTTGTACCAGTAGGCCTCTATATAAGGTATGAGAGGCTGCACCCTATGATACGTCCCATTGACAAGCGATGGCCATGCAGCATGATCGTAGAGCAGCTGATGCCCGTATGTGAGTATGTACTGGGTGCTTATCATATCGAAATATGGGTCGAATTCAAAGTATACCGGAGCCTGGGCTATGCTAAGCATCCTTGAAGCAAAGACAAGGATCATTATGCCAAGCAGGGCAAACCAGATCATATTGCTCTTTGGCTTCTCTGTGATTGTTGAGGCCTTGCCGCTTGAAATAAGATTCTTCTCCTCTGCCTCGTGCTTCTCGAAAAGTCGCCTCTCCTCGTCCCTGTGCGACTCTATCATCTTTTGGCGCTCCTCTTCTCCGGCGCTGCCTAGGAGATCAAGTTCGTCCTGGTGCTTCCGTTGCAGGCTGAGCTCCTCTTCCTTATGCATCTCTATTATGCGTATGTCGGCCCCGAGCTCGGATATGGCGGACCTGAGTGATTCTATCCTCTTCCTGTAGTCCTTCTCTATCTGCTTCTTCACTGCGCTTTCGCTTCCGCTAAAGAAGCTTGGCCTAAATGAACTGAATGCGCCCTGCTGCAGGGATAGCAGTATACCTATAATTGTAAGTATAACGACATTGACATTGTAGAGTGTGTTTGAAAACGAGAATATTGGTGAGATTGGTATTAGATAGGATTCGAGCCAGATAAGCGTAGGTGGAAATATTATTCCAAAGATTACGCCTATGACCGCAATCTCAAACATGTGCAATTTGGTCTTCTTCAATAGGGCTAAGGCAAGGAAGAATCCAGGTACGACTATCGAAAGCGTGCCTATTATAAGTGGGATTATTAGAGACATTAGAATCAATCACAAAAAGTAATTAATACGTATTGGATTATTGATTATTTGAATAGACTATAATTAATAAGGATTATTAACGTTGTGCTTTTATGCGGTTTCCTATTTCAATTGTTGGCGCTGGAACGGCGGGTTTGATAGCCGCCAGGAGGTTGGGCGAGCTTGGATTTAGCCCGACGGTCTATGACCAGAAGAGAGTTCTGGGAGTGCCTGTTCGCGCTTCAGGTATACTTTCTCTTAGCGGCATTACAAGGCTTGGAATAGATTATTCTGGGTGCGAGACGAACAGGTTGCATGGCGCAAAGATATACGCTGGCAGGTCAGTGCTTAGGATCAGATCTAAATCGCCAATGGCCGTAGTACTTGACAGGAAGAAGCTCAGCGATGCATGCTATGACCAGGCGCAGGCAAGCGGCGCGAAGGTGGTAACCGGAAAGAGGCTTACAGGGCACGCTCTTGATGAACTGGCAGGCAGGGGCGTGGTAGTTGGAGCTGACGGCGCAGTCTCCTCAGTGGCAAGACACTTTGGCTTCGGAGAGATTGGCAGGTTTGCTGTTACATATAAGGCTGAGTACGAGGTCGAGGCGTCAGAAAGTGGGATGGTAGAACTGTTTTTCGACAATAGGAATTATCCGGGGCTCTTTGGATGGACATGCCCCAACAGGAAGGACCTGCTGGAGGTTGGTGTTGGGCTGTACTCTGGGAACGGAAATGCGCGCGCAGCATTCGATAGGCTGATAAAGACTGAGCAGATAGCCTCAGTCATAGGAAGCAGGAGGCCAGTTGACCATGGCGCATCGATGATACCAATGCGCATGCGCAAAAGTATAGTAGATGAAGGGAGGCGCGTTGTGCTCATTGGAGATGCCGCCGGTCAGGTTAAAGCGACTACAGGAGGTGGCATAATATTTGGCGGTAGCGCAGCGCTTATGGCTGCTAATGCAATAGCCAGGAATGCGGATGATGGCACGGCGCTCTCCGATTATGAGAGGGAATTTAGGAGGGCGTACGGCCTTGATCTTAGTATGCATTATATGATAAACAAAGTGTACTCCAGCCTTGGGACTAAGGGCATGGAAAAGATCGTATCTGTAATGAATTTGCTTGGGTTGGACAGGTTCCTTTCGGCTTATGGCGATATGGATAGGCCGTCACTTATCCTGAAGAGGTTCTTCCTTAGGGGCCTTATCAGATGATATTTCGTTAATCGCCTTCTTGCCCATCTCCTCCCTTATCCGAAGCTCCTTGTTTACCTTCTCTAGATCTTCAGGCTTGAGAACTTTTGTAAGTATGTATTTTGAGTAGTCCATGGACATCTGCGAGAGGCTTGTGAGCACCGCATGCAGCTGGCTTGACTTTATAACAAAGTCGCCCTCTGGCCTTATCACCTCGATACCGACCGGAGAGAAGCTGAATATGACCTGTATGAGCGCGCCTATGTCAGTGAATAACACATCGACTATCGCATTTGTTGAATATACATCCTCTAGTTTTATCGGCTCGTCTATGCTTCCTGCAGCGTATACGACTCCCGGGCTCTTTAGCAGCCTGACGTTTATCAGGTCCACCATCAATGGCTGGAGTTCCTCTTGCTTCTCGCTTTGCATGTCGAAATATAGCTTGGTGAGTATGCCGCCTTTTGATATTGTCTTCTCTGTTATCTCGCTCATTTCGCTTTTTGCCATGAATATCACTTCTTAAGCGCAGCTATTGCACCATCAATATCTAAAAGCTCTTCCGTCCCGTCAGACATGTTCTTTAGCTTGAGCTTGCCTTCAGCCTTCTCCTTGGCGCCGATTATTGCCACGTAGGGTATGCCTGCGGCGTTGGCATACTCGAGCTGCTTGGATATGCCCTTCTCGGTGAGCCCCATATCCACATATATTCCTGCGGATCTCATCCTGCTTGCCGCCTCTATGCAGTATTCTAGGTTGAACGATCCGACCTGGGCAATGAATACCTTTGCATATGTCTTTGGTCCATTGCCAGAATATAGTATGTCGAATACGCGGCTGATTCCTATTGATGATCCAACAGCAGGGGTGGCTGATTTTGAGTACATGCCTATGAGGTTGTCGTACCTTCCGCCGGCTGCGATTGTTGGCAGCCTTCCTTCGGCGGTCTGTATTATAACCTCCCATACGAATCCGGTGTAGTAGTCAAGCCCGCGGGCGAGCGAGAGGTCAAGATGTATCTCATCCTGGACTCTGAAGTTCTCCAGCATGCCAAGAAGCGAGCGGACCTTGTCCACCTCGGCCTTTGAGTTTTCTATTTCTAGCTCGGTCTTCTTGAGCTTGTCCTCATTACTGATCTGCTCCTTTATGAACGAGAGCATGATCTGGGCCTGGTCATCCTGCATGCCTATTGCCTTGAGCTGGTTTGTGGTTTCCGAGATGCCGACCTTCTCCATCTTGTCTATTATCCTCATTGCAGGCCCGAGTTTTTCCTTTGCCACCTTGAAATGGGTGAGTACGAGCTCAAGGAGCGGCCTGCTGTTCACCAGTATTAGGCAGTTCTTCACTCCGGCAGAGGCCAGGGCATCCATTGTCGTGGATATGCATTCCGCATCGGCTGCCACGTCCGAGCTGCCGATTATGTCTACGTCAGCCTGCATGAATTCCCTTGACCTGAGCCTCTGAGGCTCATCCCTTCTCCATACCTTGTCTATCTGATATCTCTTGAATGGAAATGGTATGTCCTTGTTCATTGCCATGAACCTTGCAAGTGGTACTGTAAAATCAAACCTTAGGGCCGTATCCTTGCCATCCATCAAGTACATCTCCTTGGTTGGCTCTTCGCCGTAGGCCTTGGCGCCAAGCGTCTCAGTATTCTCTATGGCAGGGGTTATCAGCGGGGCAAAGCCGTGCCTCTTGAAAGCCTCCTCGATGCCATGCATGAGATACTTTAGGTGCATTGCCTCATTAGGGCCGAAGTCCCGCGTGCCTCTTGGCACGTCGACTACAAATCCCTGCGGCGTCTTCACTGCCATCTTTATCAGCAAGAATCAGAGGTTCTTGTCAAGCCACTTCTTGAACGACTCCTTTGGAAGCGCGCCGACTGACATCGCCTTGACATCCCCATTCTCGAAGACTAGCACGCTTGGGATGCTCATTATGTTGTACTTTGCAGCTATATCGGTATTCTCATCGGTATTAAGCTTGCCGAACTTCACTTTTGGCTCGTAGGACTTTGAGACCTCGTCTATTATTGGTGAAAAAATCCTGCAAGGTCCGCACCATTCTGCCCAAAAATCAACTACCACCGGGGTCTTTGACTTCAAAACTTCCGCCTCGAAATTCTTTGTGGTGAAATCCATCATAAAATCACAGATTTAGTATACCACTATTGCATCAAACAAATATAAGCCTTTGGTAGACCAAGTGAGAATCGTGCCGTGTCATTGCTGCTTGTTTGTCGATGAATTTAGCCGGTTGAACAGCGCTAGGACTATCGCTGCGGCGATGATTATGAAACCTAGCCAGGCCCTGTAGTCCTGCACATTGTTTATTGCAAAGACTATGCCAAGGAAGAGGTTGCAGAAGGCAAAGAGCGGGGGTATGGCCGGAAGGGCCACCTTGTACCTCTTGAGAAGATACATGGTGAATATCATCCCGAAGGCTGAGCCCACGGCGATCATGATGGCTGCAAAGTAGCTTAGGAAGCTGATGTATGCGCTTACGGAGAGCATTAGAGGCAGTGCGAGGTCGCCTGTGCCGAGCTGAACCTGCGACACTACTGGGAATATGCCATTCTTGACGAGGTTCCTTACTAGCGGGTCTGTTGGCTTGGCCTGCTTTTTATACTCGGCAAGATCCTTCTTTGAAAGATACTTCTTTGGTACGGCCTCGTAATCCGTAGAACCTATAAGGAATGCTAGATTCTTGGAAGAGATCTCATTTGCCATTGTTAGCATGTGTTTTGTTATGAATACGGCGACATAGTCGTATATGGTTATGAGCAGCATTAGGAAGTACGCCAGGTAGAATCCGTTGGATCCGATTAGTATGCCGACGCCAATGCTTGACGAGACGGCCAGGAAGTTCCTAAGTCCAGGACGCAAGTTCTTTGCTATTATAAGAGCGCCAGTAACGACTGCGGCAAATATGAGCAGGCTGTTTGGGCTTACGGATGGCAGCGCAGTGCTCAGGACCGAGAAGAGCACGTAGCCCGTGGCCATTAATATTACTACGGCCTCCATGAGCCTGAAGATGCCTGGCTTCCTATAGAAACGCATGAGCAGCAGTAGCGCTGCTGTCGCAGCGAGTATGTAGACAAGGTATATGAATGCGCCTTCGAACGAGTTTATCTGGACCGAGTTGCCCTGCACGTAGTAGAGTATGGATGGCATTGTGTATATGGCTATTAGCAGGCCGCCGAATTGCACCACAAGAAATAGCACTATTATGTTGACAAGCTGCCTTGCCTCTATCTTTCTATCCAGCAAAACACCGTTTATTCCTCTTCGCGCTTCACTAATTTAAGTATTCCGGGCTTTGGCGTATAGATGTCCCCGCTCCTCTCAAGCTCGTTGACGTATTTTGTTGTGTCTACCCTGCTTATGTTCAGCGCCTCGGCATCATCAAGCACGCGCTTGTAGTCCGCGCCGGATCCCTCATCGAGCTTCTTTATTAGTGCAACTATTTGGTTCATCTTGCTTATCTTCTCCTTGGGGAAACCGGTCATTATCCGGTCTATGTCCAGGTTTCCTGCGCTGTCCACTCCCAGGGTCTTGAACATGTACTGGAATAGGGCTATTGCAAGCTCGGCGTCCTTGAGCTCTATCTTGTTTGAGAGCCTGGACTTCGTGCTGGCCTCGGCCATCCTAACAAGACCCTCTATCTGCCTTGGGGTGATGGGTGTGGATCCTGTCCTCATTCCCTTTGACCTGAGATTTAGATAGTAATCCTCTATCCTCTTGCTCGCCTCCTGCGTAAGCCTTGGATTTATGTGCCTCTTTGCATAAGCTATGTACTTCCTGAGCATTTCCGGCGTTATTGGCGGGAGCTGCGGTTGCTCATAATTTGTTGCGCCGGATACCTTTGCTCCTGCAGACTCATGCTGCAGCAGTATATGCCTTGCTATTGACTTGTCCTGCTCCTCGTCCATGATGTCCTGTATTGGGAATATGAGGTCGAATCTTGACAGAAGCGCTGGAGAGATGTTGAATTGGTCTGATGGATATGCATTCTTGTCGAACCTCCCGAACTTGGGGTTTGCAGCGGCTAGGACGGAGGTCTTTGCGGAGAATCTGGCGACTATTCCTGCCTTAGCAACGCTTATTGTCTGGGACTCTAGCGCCTCAAGGAGCGAGGACTTGTCCTCCTCGCTTATCTTGTCGAACTCGTCTATGCTAACTTCTCCGCCGGATCCCAGCACCAGAGCACCTGCCTTGAGAGTCCATCCCCCTTCCGATAGTTCATCGCGTTCTGCAGATGCAGTAAGACCGGCAGACGTGGTGGATTTTCCGCTGACATATATTCCCTTTGGGACTATGGCAGTAACGGCCTGCAGGAGCCTTGTCTTAGCGCTTCCCGGATCCCCTATTAGCATTATGTGGATGTCGCTCCTTATGGCGCCGCCGTCTATTAGCTTCTTTTCGGCAGTTCCGCCGAAAAGCTGCAGCGCAAGGGCGCTTTTTATCTCATCGTATCCATATATTGACGGCGCGATGGATTTTGTTATCTTGTCGAAAATATTAGGATCCTTTGACATCTCAAGTATTGCAGCCTCGTCTTCGCCAGTAATGTCTAGCTCTGCAAATTCCTTCTGCTTTGGCCTGAGAGATACTGTATCAAAGAATGGAGTGAAGAGGGACTTGTCCTCCTTTCCCTTTGCATTCCTCCTTGGCCGGATCCTAAGTATACCGGTTATCGAGACCCTATCCCCAGGTATTATGGTGTTGACAAGGTCGTCGTCTATCACGACCTCCAGGTGCCATGTTGGCGTGCTGCCCCTTAGCCTCTCCAGTGGATCCTGGACTGCAAGCCTTTGCATGTTTATGAACTTTGACTCGTTGTTTATCTGCTTGAGCGCCCGCCTTTTGCACTGCGGGCATATCTCTGGCACGTCGTCCTTGTCTATCTTTGTCTCGATGGTGCTGCCGCAGAATGTGCACTTGAACTTTGCGACCTGCACGCGCGGTATTATCTCGGATCTCTTGACCACGAGCGAATCCAAGGTCAGGAGCTTGTTTATGTGCTCCGAACCGACGTCCTGTATCAGTGGCATGTTGGCTTCTGATCCGAAGAACCTCGCATATACTGGCTCCTTTAGATCGGAGGGGCTTAGCTTTGTAAGCGCCGAGCTTGCAATAGGCATTATAACGTCTGGATTCTCCTGCAGCTCAGTTGCAAGATCGACGTCATATCTCTCCAGGTCTTTTGTGTCTATGAGCACGCTCCTCTTCTTTGGATAGCTTACATACATGTCATTTATCTGGTCTATGTAGTACGAGTTGAAGAATTCGGTGAATCTGTCTTCTATTTGCCCCGAGGCTACGGCGTCTAAACTATCCATGAGTACCACTACAAGCAGACCCTTATACCCTCGCTGCGAACAATATAAAAATTATCCCTAAATAATAGAATAGTGGAAGTAACCCGCAGATGGTTTTTTGCCTAAATTTTACATAACGACCTCAATACCGTATGTCAATGCGAAACCGCACATCGGGCACGCGCTTGAATTTGTGCAGGCGGACGTTATAGCAAGGCACAGAAAGATGCGCGGGGAGCAGGTTAAAATGACCACTGGGGGAGATGAGAACAGCCTGAAGATAGTGCTGGCTGCAGAGAAGCTTGGAAAGTCTGCCGCTGAGTTGTGCGAGGAGAACTCGGGCAGGTTCAAGGAACTTGCCGAAATGATAGAACTTGATTATGATGCATTTGTCAGGACATCAATAGATCCGGGCCATAAGAAGGTGGCGCAGGCGCTCTGGAAGGCGTGCGATGGCGCGGGGGACATCTACAAAAAGAAGTATGGAGGGCTTTATTGTGTTGGTTGTGAGCTGTTCTATACCGAAAACGAGCTTGATGGAGGATTGTGCCCGGAGCACAAAACGAAGCCGGAGTTTGTTGAGGAGGAGAACTATTTCTTCAGACTCTCTAAGTATCAGGGCAGGCTGCTTGAGCTGATAGAGAGCGACCAGGTGAAGATAATACCGGACTTTAGGAAGACCGAGATGCTGAACTTCATAAAGTCCGGGCTTAGCGACTTTAGCATTTCACGGTCAATAAGCAGGTCCCATGGATGGGGGCTCAAAGTTCCTGGTGACGAGTCCCAGATAATATATGTGTGGTTCGACGCGCTTGGAACATACCTTACCGGAGTGGGCTTTGCATCTGATCAAAAGGAGTTTGATAAATACTGGCCGGCAGACATGCACGTGGTTGGAAAAGGAATATTGAGGTTTCATGCAATCTATTGGATTGCGATGCTCATGTCCGCCAAAATAAAACTGCCAAAGTCGATACTTGTGCATGGATATGTGACTGTAGACGGCCAGAAGATGAGCAAGAGCATAGGAAACGTTGTGGACCCTATAGAGCTCGTGAAGAAGTACGGTGCCGAACCTATCCGGTACTATTTGATGAAGGAGATATCCACATTCCAGGACGGCGACTTCTCCGAGACAAAGCTAAGGGATGTGATAAACAACGAGCTCGTCGGCAATCTGGGTAATTTTGTCAACAGAACATTTGTATTCATAAATTCTAAGCTTGACGGGAGACTGGCTGAGACTGGGCTTGGTGAAGGGGCGCTGCTGATGAAAGAGATTCATGATCTTGTTGACTTGGCAGATAAGCTGCTTGAGGAGGGCCAGTTGAACTTTGCTATTCTCAAGATACTGGAAATATCAAGCATGGGTAATAGGTATTTCCAGGAGAATGAGCCCTGGAAGCTGGTGAAGGAGGGTGACAACGAAGCTGCGCGCGAAGTCTTGTTCGTATGCGCGAACATAGCGCGCATTTTGGGGATAATGCTCTATCCATTCATGCCCTGCGCCTCTGAGGAGCTTCTTGCCCAGATCGGCGAGAAGCCGGGACCAATCGGGGATGCAAAAAAAATAGCCGCATCGTTTGAGATAAGCAAGCCGCGGCTTCTGTTTAGCAAGGTCGAATGAGCCTATAACTGTTTTATACTTATTTCTACATCATATCTTTGTGATGACCGAGAACTTGTCTGATTTATGATGACGATCTTGAGTGCTGATTTATGTGGGAAGGATCTCCAGGGATGCTATAAGGAAGCTTGTTAAGAAACACTTTGACGTCAGTGTTACGGCCGGCGGGGCGGAGGAGATAGCAAAAATACTCGAAAACGAAGCGGAGAAGATAGCAAGCTATGCGGTCAAGAACGCGAAAAAGGACAGCCGGGACAAGGTCATAAAGAAGGATATAAAAGATTATGTCATAAAGGGAAGGCGCTGATTTTGATGGCTCTGGACTTCCTGATTAGCGACGATGGACGGATCGTTACAAGCACTTACGAAAGGGATGGCCGGAGTAGGTTCTGCCTGTCGGAAAGAACAAAGTATGGAACACTGATATCGGAATTTAGCTCCAACTCAGAGGTATTAAACCAGGTTCATATAGCGAGCACTGATAATGAGAAAGGTCTGCTTGAATATCTAGGGTCAAAGGAGCGGCGCGTTGTTCTCGTTGGAGCTTATCGCGGCATAAAAGTGAACGCGAAGTGCAGCTCCTGTGGCAAGATCGGACTTCGGCGCCTTCTCGACTTATCAAGCCCGATGGAGATAACAGAAGCGCCGGTAGTCCCGCTGTTCAAGTGTGCCGCATGCGGCAAGATTCATTACTCTATGACTGACGAGTATTTGAGACGGATAATGCAGGACAAGGAAGGGCTCTTTGAACCTGGAGAACTAGCTGAGGTGCGCAAGGATGGGAATGCTTCGGTGAAGATGCTGCAAGAGTATATAATAAGAATTTTTGCTTCCAAGAAGATTAGTAGATTCAAGATAGAATGATTATATGACAGTAAACATATCCGAACTTTACAACAAGAAGATTCTGACGCTGGGAGGCAGGATGCTCGGAGAGGTGAAGGGAGTGATGCTTAACATGGAGAATGGAGAGGTCTCCCATCTGCTTCTCAATAATCCAGAGAGTCTCATGCGCAGCAGCAACTTGCGCACAGACTTCATAAAGAACAGCGTATCCTTCAAGAGGGTAAGGAAGATAACGGAGAGCATAGTCGTTTCAGATACGGAGTAAAGGATAGTATTGTCAATTGATTCGGATGGCCTGGGCCATGCATAGGATAACGATTAGGTTTCGATCCGACGGAAATTAACGCTTGCTAGGTTTTTCTGGCGGTAGGTCAGGATCAGTTTGTGGATACTTCTTTTGCAAGCGAGGATCTCTTCTTGGAGAGAACCCTGTATCCGCAATACTGGCACCTTATGAACTTGTCCAAAGACTTGGCCTCCTTTCCGCAATGAAGACATACGTATGACATAAAATCCACTATTTTTTATTATAATTCTTGAGCCACTTGGCAAGTTCCTGGTGTATGTGCGAGAAGCTCGTGTCTATAACGCGTATGTTGAGCTTCTGCTTGTATTCCTCCTCGTCCAGCGTTAGCATCGGCATGTACTTGTCCATCTTTGCATAGTGTAGCTCGAGCCAGTGCAGCCTTCCCTTTAGGTAATCCTTTGTGACTTCGTCAGTCATTGGCAGCGAGGAGAAACTGAAAAGGAATCCGTTTACCCAGTAGAGTGGCATTGTTCCCTGCGGAGTGACCCTCTCCCTAAGCAGATCGTCCTTTGTGACCTCGACTATCTCGTGTATCACGAGCTCTTCGGCCGGCGAATAAGTTATCTTTGCCATCTTTTTACCTGTTAAGCAGCCTGCTTACCGTCTCTCCTGCAGTGGTATGGAAGGTGTATGCGCCTCCTGCGAATGTGGAATCGCAGTGTCTGCAGTGCCATATGCCATTCATGACGCGCTTGACTGCAACCTTTCCGCAGAGATCGCACTTGTACCTCTTGCGCTTGTCGGCTCCTACAGCAAGAAACCTCTTCCTGAGGCTTACTCCATATCTTACGTTAAAATTTGCCATATTATCACTCTTTTGCGCTCTCGATGTGCTTCCTGAGCTCCTTGGACTTATCAAATGTTATGTCCAATAGGTTTTCTAACTCTTTCGGTGCGAATGACCCTGAGAGTCCCTTTTGCATAGCCCTAATAACCTTCTCGTCATTAGCCATTGTTACGCGCGCATCCATGAAGGCTTCCTCATTGCCGTCAGGATCAAGAACTATATTCTCTGCAATCTTTGCGAAGGTGCATGACGTGACGATGTTGTTGACCTTCAGTTTACCTAGGTTTCCTTCGCGTATTACCTCCTCCCCCTCCAGCTTTGGCATCCTTGCTGTGGAAAGAGCCGTGGAAGCCGCAAGCGTTCCAGCATCGAAGAGGTTGCCGTCGTAATTGAGTATGTATACATCTATGAATAGGTCCCAGACCTTGCCTTCCTCTATGAAGAGTGCCTTGGTATCTATCATGCCCGATGATCTTATCCCCCTATCTATCACCCTTCCGAGCTCGATGGCCTCTGGGGATGGCGGACCAGCCTCAAAGGACTCTGATGCAAGAGGAAGCAGCTCTGCAGAAGTTATTAGGTTTCCCTCGTTTGGCTTGTCAGGCATAGGTTCGCCGACGCCGAGCTTTACTCCCACTAGCACTCTTGTGTTTCCAAAATTTACATCTGCCGAACCTTCGGCATTTGGAACGGCACCCTTCTTTATCGTTATCCTCCTGTAGTCGAGCATGTCCCTTCCGTCTTCCCTTGCACCTGATGCAAGCAGATCTCTTATGTAGTCTCCAGTTACTGTTCGTATTTGCATGAAAATCACTTTTTATATTTATCCAGGGTCTTCTCATATGGCGCCCTTAACGCCTCGCGCTGCACCTTCGAAATAGTCTCTCCGGCCTTCTTTATCATTTCTAGCCCGCGACGTACTTCCTCTTTTGTCATGTTGCCATCCATCTGTAATAGGAGTATATCCCCAGTCCTTGGGCTTATTGCCACTGGCATATCTGCGTCGGAGTAATTGTCTTCTATTTTATTCATGTCGAGTATAAGCTCGTCTCCAACCTTTCCTACTGAGACTGCAAACGGTATGTCTGTCATTGGTATTCCGGAAGCCGCGAACGCGACTGCGGCCGCAGTTATCCCTGCTGCCCTTGTTCCGCCATCCGCCTGCAGGACATCTATGTAAAGGTCCATCTCCGCTCCGGGGAATTGCTCAAGCAGCATCACGTTCTGGAAGACCTCTTTTGTAACCTTTGATATCTCAGTGGATCTCCTGTTGGGCCCGGTTCTTCCATGATCTTCGAGCGAAGAGAACGGAGACATCTGGTACCTGCATTTTATTATCGCCTTTTCCGGATCCTGGACGTGCTTTGGCAGCGCTTCCTTCGGGCCGTAAACTGCGGCAAGTATCTTGTTGTTGCCCCATTCTATGTAAGCAGATCCTACAGCATTCTTCACTGCTCCAACCTCTATCTTAAGAGGCCTAAGCTCGTCAGAGGCCCTTCCGTCTAGCCTTTTCCCATTTATTATTAGTTGTGGTTTTTCTCCTCCGCCCATTCTTACACCTTGTTTCCTGACAACAGCACCTTTATACGCTCGGTTAGGCCAGTTGTGTGCGCCTCCTCGACTATCTTAAGTATGGCCGTCGTTGCGAGGTCTATCTTGCCTCCACGAAGCCATATTATGCCGTTTAATCCGATGACTATCGTTGTGCCTGTACCTTCGGTTATCTGCTTTAGCATCGAGTTGCCCTTGCCGATTATCCTTGGGGTTCTTGATGGGCTTACGGCCATTATCTTTCCGCCGTTGAGCCTTGTGGGCTTTAGCAGCATCACCGTGCCTCCCTTCTCGAGCTGCTTTACTGTGGCTGATACAACATCCCCAGCAGAGAGTTCTGCGTCGACGAACTTAGCAAGCGCAAGACCTTTGTACGGAGCCTTGAGGTTTATCAGGTACATCGTGCCCTTGTCTTCCTCAATCACGCCTATGACATTGTCTCCGGAGCGCGGCTGCCAGAGGCCTTCGAGAGGTATTAGGGACTTCCTATCCTCGTCAAAATAACCCATTATGCACGTATATGTGCCATTCTTGTCCGAAATCGTATTTTCTATTCTAACCGGGGTGCTTGTAAGTTTCTCTCCCGGAACCACTATTCTTTGCATTTTTACACCATGTTTCTTGACTGCGCGCTGCCTTTTGTGAAGTTGTTGAGCTTCTCGAAGAATTCTCCCTGCAGTCCTGCTGGGAATTCCAGAGTTGCCTTAAGAGAGCCATCGGGCATCCACTCCTCTGATTTAAGCCCGTACTGCTTTAGGAGCCCAAAGCTTCTGTTGGCATACTCGGCAGGAATCACCACCTCCATCTTTGCGGTGGCGAACTTTATCGGTAATATCATATTGATCTTCTTGACCACAGTGTCAACCTGCTCCTGCGCGCCCTTTAGCGGATCTATGGTGACCTTGGCCGTCTGCATTGCATTCTCTATTCTCTGCAGCGGATGGGGAGCGCCGGTCTTTGGGTCTATGGAATTCCTCGCTATTATCTGCTCGATCTGCTTGCGCTTCTCCTCCGTGAGCTTGCGGTGCTGCTCTGTAGTTATTGGCACGTTTCCATGCTTGAGTATGTATTCGACTATCTTTGGGAGATCTGTTGTCTGGAAGGCCTTCTTGAGCTTTTCCTGACTAGGCTTCTCTCCTTTGTTTGCGTCAGAAAAGACCTCTTCAACAGTAAGCGCGGACATTGCATCGGTGCGCTTCCCAGTAACATAGTCATATGCTAGATCGGAGTCTACGAATATCTCGAAGTGATCCCCGTTCGCAGAGTACTTTGCTATTACTGTCTTTGACATTCTATCAGCCGTAGAAGATTAGATGTACGTCTTGAGCTTGTCTGGGGTAAGTATTAGGAAGTCCTTTCCATCTTGTATGTAACCTATATCGACATTCTCTTCCGTTATGGTCGATTCACTTACCTTCTTTAATATCTTCAGGCCGAGACTTATGGCGTCCTGAAGGTTCATATCGTCCTTATACTCCTTCATTAGCATCTCCGTTGCAACCTTCTTGCCGATCCCTATGGCATCGGCCTTGTATCCGAGGAAGGACGCCCCAGGCTCTATCTCGTAGAGTCTTGGCGCGTCGTCTATGCCTCCGACAAGGAGCGAAACCGCATATGGCCGCATGCCTCCGAACTGGGTGGCTTGCATCATGTATGCAGATATGTTTTTTGCAAGAGATTCTATAGACTTTACATCATCATAAACTAGTTTGTGGTTCTGTGTCTGGCCCCTAGCGGCATCTATTATGTGCAGACCGTCAGCCACCATTCCACTGTACGTGGCCCCTATCCTTGCGTCCACCCTGAATACCTTCTGTATAGTTGAAGGTACAGCAAGAGGCTCTGATATGTTCTTGTGGGCAACGAATACGACTGCATCTGATGTCGTTATGCCTATCGATGTGGCGCCCTTCCTCACAGCTTCCTTGGCGTACTCCACTTGGAATAGCCTTCCATCAGGATTGAACATCACTCCTCTGTCATAAGCTTGCACGTTTGGGTACATATAATTCACTTTATAATAAGAGAAAGATTATGATAATATTCTTATCGGACTATAATTATATACTTTTGCTTTGCAGGCTGATTTAGGATAAAATTATTCGTCAAGCATGCCGAGATCGTACATTGCCTGAAGCACATCTTCCGTCTCGTCTTTTATGTGCTCTGCAAGCATAGTAAGGTTCTTGGAGATTGAAGCCGCTGCAGTTGGCTTAAGAGAAGAGTACTTGTATGCCATGTCTATTACCGAGATTATCCTCTTTTCAAATTCTTCCAGAAATTTGGATAGCTCGTAGGTATCTGCGCGCAGATTGTCGCGCAGACGCTCTGTGGACTGTTCTCCGTCAATGATCCTCCTGAAACTCTCAAGAAGGGCTTCGTGCTCCTCGAATTTGGTGTCGTATTTTAGATGGAGTGCAGTCCTATCTAGGTTATTTGCGGCATCCTCATAGCACTTAAGTACCGACCTAAGCATTTCGTGCTCTCCATGCTCCCTCGCCTCGTGTAGCGCGATATAGGTTATCTGCGATGCGTCCTGCATCAGATTTATGCATCTATTTGAAAAGGAGGTGCGCTTGGTCTGCCCCTCCCTGGTTTGTTGCTGCACCATATGTCCACCATTGGTTTTATCTAGCTTATATAAATTTCCTGCAAAAAGATATAATGTTGCTGCTTCATTAATGCTCTGTGAGCTTATGTCTGAAGATACACAGGGCGGACCCCAGATTCCTAATGTAATGCATCCATCGATACTTAAAGTAATAGAGCAGAAAAAAGCCATAAAGGAGAAGCTAAAGGGCATAAAGCACAAGATAGGAGTGTACAGTGCAAAGGGTGGTGTTGGCAAGACGACTGTATCGGTGAATCTTGCCTATACCCTCAGATCGATGGGATTCAAGGTTGGCCTGTTGGATGCAGACATAGACTGCCCAAATCTCACCATGTTCCTGGGTATAACTGGCACTTTCTCGGACGAGTACCCATTGAAGCCCGTTGAAAAAGATGGGATAAAGGTCCTTTCAACGGCCATGTTTGTTGATGACGAGAAGAAGCCCATAATATGGCGTGGCCCTATGATAGGCAAGATGATTCTTGAGTTCTTTGACAATGCGGACTGGGGAGAACTAGATTATCTAATAATAGACCTGAGCCCTGGAACAAGCGATGCGCCCCTCTCAATAATACAGCTCCTTGACCTTGATGGATTCGTGCTTGTGACTACGCCGCAGCACATAGCAGCAGTGAACACCATACGCTCTGGAATGATGGCAAAGAGGCTGGGAGTTGCAACTCTTGGAGTTGTGGAGACGATGTCCGATGGAACTGCGCGTGGGGGGAAGGAGGTGGCGGAGGCGATGAAATGCGACCTGCTTGGAACAGTAAGCAGTAATGCAAAATTCGGGGAACTTAGTGACGCAGGACGCGTACCTGTCGAAGAAGACCCGGCAATAAGGGAAGAGTTTATAAGGATAATAAAGAAGATAACTGGTTAATGCGGTGGTTACTTGGCGGAACTTTTTGATGACATATTCAAGGAATCAAAGATCTTCTCGAAGAGGGAGGTGCTATCGCCGCACTACATACCGCACAACCTGCTTTTTAGAGACAAGCAGATGCAGGATATAGCAAAATACATGACGCCTTCGCTAAAAGGCGAGCGGGGCAGGAACGTTTTTGTTTATGGAAAGACGGGGACCGGAAAGACCTCGTGTATAAAGAGCGTCATAGAAAAAGTGAAGGGGCTACCGATATCAAAAGCCAGGATAACATACATTAATTGCAGGGTGTACAACTCCAGATACAGGATACTCCATAAGATAGTCAGCGACTACCTGCCGCTTTATGCAAAGCGCGGGTATGGGATAGTGGATATCTATGAGCGCATAATAAACTGGATAGAGGAGGATGGAAAGATACTTGTTGTGGTACTCGACGAGATAGATAGCATAAAGGACCTTGACGATTTAGTGTACACACTTACCAGGGCAAACAGTGACATAAAGGCGGGCGGGATAACAATAGTGGGAGTATCAAACAAAGTGAGTTTCAAGGAGGTGCTGGACCCAAGGAGCCTCTCCACGCTTGACGAGAACGAGATTGCGTTCCCGCCCTACAACTCCAATGAACTTTCGCAGATAGTAAAGGAGAGGGTATCTGAAGGTTTTGTGAAAGGGGTTGTGGATCCTGCGGCGGTGAATCTTGCCGCAGCGCTTGCGGCAAAGGACAGTGGTGATGCAAGGCTTGCACTGAAGATAATTGCAAAAGCAGGTGAACTGGCTGAAGAGAAGGGGATGACTGCTGTTGGACCGAACGAGGTTACAGAAGCCGCAAAATTCGCGGAGGAGGAGATAGCTTATGAGATTATCAACACGCTTCCGGAACACCAGAGATTAATAGTATATGCCATAGCACTTCTTTCGCTGCAGGGAAGCAGATACAAGAGACTAAGCAATGAAGGTGAGCAGTACCTATTTAGCGGAGATATTTACCAGAAGTACGTATCGGTGTCGCAGTCGCTGCAGAAGGAAGCCAAGAGTTCGAGGTGGTATAGGAAATTCATATCGGACCTTGATATGCAGGGTATAATAATGTCTTACGAGTCTGGAAAAGGAATACGAGGCCACACAAAACTGATAAAGCTGGCCTACCCTCCTGAGAAGATAAAGGAGAGCATCGAGAAGACTCTTCAGAGGGATACGGCATTATGAGGATAGCAATACTTTCTGATTTTCACCTTGGCTATGAGAGATTCAGGGAAGACGCCTTCTTCCAGGCTGAAGAGGCCCTCAATAAGGCGGCTGAAATGTCCGATGCGCTGATAATACCTGGAGACATATTTGATAATAGGGCACCGAAACCTGACGTGATTGCAGAGGCAATAAACCTGTTCAGGAATCTCTCAAGACGGGAATGGAAGTTTAGGGTAAGCGAATTTATTGGGGAAGGGAAGATATTCACGGATCTGCCCATAATAGCAATACCCGGCACGCATGAGCGAAGGGCCCAGGAAGCCGCTGATCCGGTAGATATACTTGGGCTTGCGGGACTTGTCGTGGACGTAAGCAATGCAACTGCAGTAATACAGGGAAATGGCGAACGCATTGCAATAAGAGGGATAGGAGGTATAGCCGATGACAGGTTTAAGGAGGTGCTGGAAATGGAGAATCCAGTACCAATAGACGGGGCATTCAACATATTCATGTTCCATGAATCCATATATGAAATGCTGCCCTTCAATGAAAAGTTTACGAAGCTTTCCGAACTGCCGAAGGGATTTGATCTTTATGTAAGCGGCCATATACACAACAGGGTTGAGGAGAAGGCGCATGGGAAGATGCTACTTATACCAGGCAGCACGGTGCTTACGCAGCTTAAAGCCGGTGAACAGGATGGAAAGGGATTTTTCGTTTTTGACACTAAAACTGGGAAGCATGAATTTGTGGGGATAAATTCCAGGCGATTCGTGCTTGAAAAAATAGACATAATGAGCATAGGTAAGAGGAGCGTAGTTGATTATATACAGGAGAGACTCGATGCGATAATAAAATCGACAGGAGGCAAACCGGTAATAAGGGTGGTTCTTGACAGGAAGGGTAACGGACAGGACGTCGCAGAGATGGAGATCAATGACATACCTCGAAGGTACGCTGAGAGGGCCATTGTGGAGATATCAAGTAGCCTTGTTCCTGAAGACGCGCCAGCGTCTGCATCGCTGCAGGAACGTTCGGGCTTCGAAAACATGTCAGTAAAGGATTATGGAATCGGAGTCTTCCTTGAAAAAATAAAGGCAAGCGGAGCTGATGTTGGAAGCATTGGACCGGTTGAGCTGCTGGATTTGCTCGGAACAGAGGGGCCGAAAGATAAGATAGTAAAGAGCGCGCTTGACAGGCTTGTCGGTTAAGTCTTTGGTGTGGGCCTATTCCTGTAATTTGAGTACTTGAAGAGCTCGGTGAGGGATCTTACGGCTGCTGATGGCGAATCGTAAACAGGAAGGCCGGCGCTCTCCATCATTATCCTGTGCATTCTTGTGTACTCTGAACCTATGCTGAGTACTATCATTGGCTTATCCATCCTCTCCTTGAAGCTTATAAGTTTGGCGGCAGACCGCGAGTCTGCGCCTGGAGTCTGAAAGAGCATTATGACTATGAACATATCAATTCCATCATCCTTGCTAAGAATGTCTAGGGCATCGCCATATCTTTTCTCGTCGGCGTCTCCGACAATGTCTAATGGCATCCTAAGATTTACCAGGGGGGGCATTACTTTCTTGAGATCCGTCTTGCTCTTTTCCGAAAGATCCGCAAGTTGCAGCAAGCCGGAGAGGCCGATGGCATCCGCAGTAAGCACGCCGGTCCCGCCGCCGTTCGTTATTATTGCAACTCGCCCGCCTTTTGGCATCGGCTCGCTCTCGAGAGTTTTAGCATAATTAAGAAGGTCACTCAAATCGTCTGCTATAGTGAACCCAAATTGCCTAAACACGGCTTCGTGCGACTCGTAATTTCCTGCCAAGGCTGCCGTGTGTGAGTGCGCTGCTGCCTGCCCGGCTGAAGTGCGGCCCGCCTTTAACACTATTACTGGCTTTGTTTTTGTTATCTTCTTTGCAACTTCTATGAACTCTTTGCCGCGCTTTATGCCTTCAATATACATTATGATTACTTTTGTTTCTGGATCATCCATAAGATAATTGAGTATGTCTACTTCGTCTACGTGCGCGGCATTCCCATAGGATATAAATTTGGACAGACCGAAGCCCTCTCCAGATATTAGGTCTAGCACAGTACTGCCTACTGCGCCGCTCTGGCACACAAAGCTGACCCCACCTACCGAGGGCCTGCTCAACTTGTATGTTGGAAGGAAGAGCGTATCCACCCTGGATCTTGGATCCATGACTCCTAGGCAGTTGGGGCCGAGAGTGGGCATGTTGTATTTGTTTGCAATGGCGACAAGCCTGTCCTGAAGCTCCTGGGCCCCTATCTCCGCAAATCCGCCGCTTACGACAACGGCGGTCTTAACTTTGGCGCGGCCGCATTCGTCAAGGACGTCTGGCACAAACGCCGCAGGAACGCATATAACGGCAAGATCCAGGGTATCCTTTATGTCAAGCACACTGACATACGATTTAACTCCAAGTATCTCAGTTGCGCTCTTGTTGACAGCATAGATCCTTCCAGGATAACCGCCATTTAGGTAGTTCTGAAGTATGACATGACCAACCTTGTCAGGATCCCTTGATGCACCTATTATGGCTACGGACGCCGGTTTGAGCATTGGTTTTAGGTCCATCTTTTTCATTCCATCAACCTGTTATCATCCGGATGTCTACTGCGACATACGAACCCTCTTTTATTATGAGCGGATTAAGGTCGAGCTCGGTGACCTTCTCGTTCTCTGCCAGTAGTTTTGATACGCTTAGCAGAAGATCTATGATCATGTCAGTATCCTTGCCTTGGAATGTTACCACATTCTTAGATTTTAATTGGTCTATCATGTCCTTGGCGTCATTGCGGTTTATCGGACATACCCTTAGTGCAAAGTCCCTGAACACCTCCACATATATTCCGCCCAGGCCGATAAGTATGAGCTTCCCAAACTGCGGGTCGGTCCTTCCGCCCACTATTATCTCGACGCCGCCTTTTGACATCTTCTGGGCAATAATCTTATAGGGTTTAAGGTCTTTTCCCTTAAGCTCTAGGTCCTTGAATGCAACGGTTATGTCTTCGCCATTTAGATCCAGTTTTACTAGGCCGGCTTTTGACTTATGAAGCGCTTTGTCAGATATCAGCTTGAGCACTATGTGGTCCTTACCGGCGAATGAGAGGGCTTCCTTGGAGGATGAGACATAGCTGCTTTCTATGCTCCTGATGCCATACTTGTCTAGCAGCGTCTTACCTTCAAAATAATCAAGTAGAGGCATATTGCATTACCTTATGTAATATAGATAGTATACCCCGGCAGCTATAATGATTACAAGCAGTAATGCAAGCAGGTAGATTGTTGTATTTCCACTCTTTTTGTGGGAAAGTTCGTGTATATCTATAGAACCTTCGGTAACATTCTGTTTTGGTTGTTCTGATGTTTGCTGCGGATTTGGCTGCTGCGGTTGCGGCGGAATGGCGGCCTTGGCCTTGAGGAATCCAGAATCAGTAAGCATCACTGTGACGCCACCACTCTTTAGCTCATAGGTAAGATATCCCTGCTTGTATAGCTTGTAGATCCTAAGTGCTAGATCCTTGGGCCTCAAATTGAGCGTGTTCTGAAGGTCGATCGGCATTCGCTTCCCCCCAGAAACCTGGACAAGTATGGCATCGTCAAGATCATCATACGGGGAGGTAGCCTTGGACTCCGACTCTGCCATCAGCGCCTTTCCTGCGTCTGTTATAGTTACGGTGTTTGGGCCTGGATACGATGCTGAGAAATCTATGAGGCCTTTCTGCTTTAGTGTGCCTGCCATATTTGATGCGTCAAATATGCTCGCGTTTATAGCGCTTCCGAGTTTTTCTAGGGTGGTGTCCGGGCCTATGCTGAGAAGAGAGGCTAGGTCCATAAAATTTATCTCGTCAGCCATTCCTATCAATCTGATTATTGCATAAGTATATATAAAAGGATTAGAGTTGCTTATCTAATTGTTTTAGTTGAGTGGTTAATTGAAGATAAAGTTTCTTGGAGGAGCTGGAGAAGTTGGCAGGTCGGCAATTCTGGTTGAAGATAAGAAGAGCCTCCTTTTTGACTATGGGATAAAGGTAGAGAGCAAGACGGAGTACCCGATGCATGTGGAAAAAGTCGATGCGTGCTTCATAAGCCACGCCCACCTTGACCACAGCGGCTGCGCCCCCGTACTATACAAGGATGGGTTCCCAGAGATGTTTGCAACTCCGCCGACGATGGATCTTGCCGAGCTCCTTATTGAAGACTCGATAAAGATTCACAGGAAGAAGCATGAGCATGAGAAGGTTAATGGTAGCCAGCTTAAGACCATGATGAATAGATATACCCCGTGCGAGTATGGGCGTGGAAGGGATTTTGGAGATTATTCTGTAACAATGTACGATGCCGGGCACATATGCGGAAGTTCAATCACGGTTGTGGAAAGACATAATGACAATAGGAGGATAGCCTACACTGGTGACTTTAAGCTTGAACCTCAGTTGCTTGAGGAGGGGGCAGACATAGTAAAAAGTGACGTACTAATTATGGAGTCAACATATGCTGGGAAGGACCATCCAGAAAGAATTAAACTTGCAGAAGACATGGTAAATAGCATTAGGGAGACAGTAGATAATGGTGGCGTCGCCTTGCTGCCAGTATTTGCTGTGGGAAGATCCCAAGAGATGCTTGCGCTAATGTGCAAGTACAATCTCATAGACATAACATACATTGACGGAATGGCCAAGGCTGCAACAGAGATAGTGGAGAATTATTCTGGATTCATAAAGAACGGCAGGCTGCTTAGAGAGGCAATAGACAGATCGTTATGGATAGAGAATCCAAAAAACAGGTCCGCGGCCCTGGAAGGAGGGAGTGTGATACTGACAACTTCTGGAATGCTTAATGGAGGACCTGTGCTCGAATACATACAGAAACTAAACAAACACTCGAAGATATTTCTAACCGGATATCAAGTAGAGAATACCGGGGGAGATAAACTTGTGCGCGGGCTACCCTTAGACATTGATGGTAGGAAGTTTCGCGTGAAGACGCCTTTTGAGGCTTATGACTTCTCCGCGCACGCTGGAAAGAGTGATCTTCATGACTATGTTAAGGGAAGCAATCCAGAGACGGTAATATGCGTGCATGGAAGCCCCGAAAACACCGAACTGCTTGCTGAAGAGCTTAGGCTTGAGGGTTATAACGCCTTTGCGCCGAAGGTCGGCGATGTTCTAAATGTGGATTTCTAGGTCTTGCCTGGCAGAATTATCTTTGAGTGATTTTATGGATTTTGACGAATACCAAAAGGAGACTGCGAAGACTGCGATTTACCCGAAAGAAAGGGAGGACGAGTACCTTGCCCTGGGGCTTGCATCTGAAGCCGGAGAGTATGCAGGGCGTGTAAAGAAGACCATACGCGACAAGGGAGGTATTATAGGTGAATCTGAGAGAGAGGCAAGGAAGTATGAGCTTGGGGATGTGATGTGGTATATTGCAAGAAGCGCGGACCAGCTGGGATACTCATTAGAGGAGATTGCAGTGGCGAATATAGAAAAACTTAGAGAGAGACAGAGAAAAGGAACCATAAATGGTAGCGGAGATAATAGATAATGCAGACACATGGCGGGTACAGTAATAGGATTTGCGCATATTAAAAGACAAGTTTATTATATCACCGGCAAGCCCATATCTTTGTGAGTTTATGTCTTTTGAAAAGCTGGGATTGAAGTCCTCTACAATCATAGGTAAGGAGACCATGGAGGATTTGAGAGAAGCGATAGGCAAGCGTGTTTTTGTTGAATCATTCGATGGTAAGACGTCTTCATTTATTAGTGGAAAACTTGTTGGGGTTGATGATTTCAGGGGAGTAACAATAGGCTTAGAAAATGAGATGTTTGTGATCATGAATTTCTTAGGAAGAGGCAAGAAGATTAGAAAAATATCCTCGCAGGATGGAGTAATTTATGACAATAGTAGGAATATTGGCAAGAATCTTATCAGAAAAGGGATGACAGAAGATGATTTAACCATGCTTAGGATAAGGAGCTTTGGCAAAAAAGTGGCTTTGGATGAGGAGATTGAGATGACCAGATCGCGCGTAGAGTTCCTTGAAACTCTTTCTGCAATTATTAGGAATAATTGAGGATGGCCTATGCGAACCCAGAAGGTTCAGGTACCTAAGACTCTTAAGTTGGCTATGAACGCTGTTGCCATGCACCAAATGGCTAAGTTGGCCATTATGGATTTTAAGAGCAGGTATAGGAAGGAAAGCGCATTTCCAGTTATTAACCATGGTACGGTTCCGGTTGGGCTTAGGAAATTCAGATCTGCAATGGTACTGGTTGACATAGACAATAGATTCATAAAAAGGATTGCTAGAAAGGCGTTGGAAAAAACAGAGGAGAGAGAAGGTATTGGAACGATTCTTGATGAAGTTGCTGGTAGCGTAGGGAGAAAGATAAGGTACAATATAAAGATCCATGAAAAGAGCGCCCAACCGTGGTTTGTATCCGCTCCGATAGGCTATTTCAGGTTACACGGTGGGGTTTGCCGCCATCAATCAGCATGTGTTGCTGGAGTGTTGCAACTGCTGCGGGAGGATGGTCGTATTTCTGGCGAAATAAATATCGTGCATGGTTTTCAGTATGGAATGTTAAAGGGTCATGCGTGGATTGAGGTAGTCTCCGATGGCAATAGATTTGTAGTCGACCCTACTGGAGGTATTGCAACAGATAACAAGGCATTCATTGAAGAGGAGTATGATAAAAAGTATCCTGTCCGATGATGGTTCCCACTATGCTTCCTTGATTATTGGAAGAAAACGGGAAGAGGATTAAGCTTCCTCTTCAAAGTCTGCTGCTTCGTCGTCTGAAGAGGCTACTTCACCTTCTCCTTTTGCAGTTACTTCTATCTTTCCATACTTTCCTGTTGATAATTGTGGAGTCCCCTTGAACTCGCCAACGTATCCTTTGGTTATCCTTACCTTATCGCCAACTGCAACGGTGTCTATGTCCTTGCCCCATAATGACATGGCTATCGTTCCGGTGTCATCCTTAAGAGTTATGCTTGCTACGTTGAGTCTCTTTCCGTATTTTGTGATGACTTCCCTAGGCTCCTGCTTCTCTACTACTGTGGCTTCAACTTCTACATCTGACGCTCCTGCCTTTAGATCACTTATATTCATGATATCCCCGTAATTACAAGTAGTTATGAATTGATAAGCTATATTAAGCTTCGGTTATAGTGGAATATCTTTTCCATTTAAATGGGCGTTTTAGTTAGTTTGGCGCCTGGATGTTAGCGCATCTGTTCCTTTAGATCGTCAATCCTTGAGAGGTATTCCATGCGTAGTTCCCCTATTTTATCCATTAGCTGCGGATTCGTGGCTGGACACTCGCCGCCATCAGTTATAAAGTGCAGTATCTTAGCGTCCCTTGCAGCCTGCGAGCTGTTCTTTCCGCTACCTTTTACAAGGTCGTATAATATCCAATCAACTACGAAATACTTGCCGCTATGTGAATCGAAGGCAAGTATTGACGTTTCCTGCCTAGTAAAGTTATTCGAAATTCTAAAATCAGCATATCCGTTGTCTGTCTTGTTGAGCATGAACAATGGCGCCCCAGACAGCAGCAACTGCACGGATTTTGTTATATCAGTGCGCACATCACTATTGCTAACCAATGGCCCGTATTTGGAACGCGTATTACTATTAAAGGACATGATTATATCTTGCTCCTGGCAATCTTGAATTCTATAGACCTTTGTAATGCTTGTAATGCTTCTCTGATTTCAGTGGCTTGGGCAGCTTGGGCGGGTCTGTTATGATTTCTGTGAGCCTCTTGCAATGCTCGCCTTGCCTCTAGGGGGTACTTTTTGAAAGGTGCCTCAGAATTTACTCGGTGTGCTGGTTGTCTTCTGGCCATAACAATCATTAAAATTGCCTTCTTTCAGGTATTTATACTAACCGCATTCGGGCAATAATTATTGTTTTTTTGTTATTTTGTTAGCCCGTCTGCCGCTTGATATCCCTTCGGTACTTTATCAAGCTAGATGCCTGTAATGCTACTGCAGCGATTGCAACCGTGCTCATTGCACCGATATGCATAGCATATGTGCCTATTAGGCTATATCCTACAACGAAAGAGTTGAAGATGGATTTATCACGAAGCATGCTCACAGATTCCCCGACGTCGAAGTAGTTCCAGCCGTTGTTCTTTATGAGGAATGATTCCATCATTTTGTTGGTTTCATTATCCCCGAGCTTGACCAATAGGCCGTGAGTTGGATCAACTATAGTTATCCCTTCTGGCCCCCTGTATGACACCCAGGCGTGGCCTTCCCCGGTCTTTTTGTTGAAGCTGTGTCTTATTCCAAAGGTGCCGTCGATATTTCCTTCCTCGCGATATCTTTGCAGCACTGCGATTGTCATTAGCGATTTGGTGATGCAGTTGCCACCATTGATTATATAATAATCCAGTGGATTTGAATTTGACGGATGGAATGATTTGAGACTCTCCTTGTAGGGTATTGCATATATCGGGGAGATTATGCGTTGCAGGATGTTGTTTTCGCCTTTATCAGAATTGATTGGGAATAGCTTCCTTATGCCTTCACCGTGCGATACTGTAGATAAGTTGTAGAGCGCCGTGACTGCCTTGCTGTCTATGTCGACGCAAATACTGTATTTATGGAATTTCCTTAGCCCTGGCCTTAAATTGCCGTTCCATTTAAGTTCGGTTCCTTTTATTTTATTCCTTGCAATGGTGCCTTCATCACGTATCGCCAGTTTTAGTGCTCCTATTGCGCTGTGATGCCTGCTTTTAGTAGTCTCTTTTGACACTGTTGGCATAGATTACCGAACTATTGCTGCATTTAATCATATTTAAGGATTATTAGCGGGCCCAGTGGGATTTGAACCCACGACTTGCTGGTTAAGAGCCAGCCACTCTGACCAAGCTGAGTTATGGGCCCAGAGCAAGTATAATTGTACAGCACAGTTTATCTTTTTATGCCTTTTATGAACTTCTCCAGCGCCTTGTCAAGCTCGTTTGTCTCTGGAGCGAGCTCGTAGGAGATCTGGACTATGGGCTTATTGGCATTTACAAGCCTTCTTAGGTCTGTTGGGGTGGCTGATACAACCACATCGCACTCGGCGAGATTTATTGTTGCTTCTAGATCTTTTATCTGCGCCGGACTGTATCCCATTGCAGGGAGCTCATCATAAAGCGCAGGATACTTCTGGAAGGTCTCCTTTATCGACCTGACGGCATATTTCTTGGCTATGACCGTCTCTCCTGCCCCGAATTGCTTTGCAGCGACGGTTGCGGCGCCGAACTTCATATTACCGTGAGTTATCGTTGGCCCATCTTCTATCAATAGTACCTTGCTTCCCTTTATTATCCTTGGATTGTCTGCCGTGACCAAAGAATCCGCGAGAAGTATCTTTGCTTTGGTGTTTATGCTCCTAAGCGACTCCCTAACTCTGTTGATATCTTCACTGCTTGCGGAGTTGACCTTGTTTATTATGAGCAGGTCCGCCATACGCGCCACTATCTCACCTGGGTAATATGTGAGCTCGTTTCCGGCTCTAAGCGGGTCTGCGACGACTATGAGCATATCGGTCTTGTAGAATGGCGCGTCGTTGTTGCCACCATCCCATATTATTATGTCTGCTTCCTTCTCTGCGGCCTTAAGTATAGCGCCGTAATCAACGCCGGCATAAACAACAAAGCCGTTCTTGATATGCGGTTCATAATCCTCTCGTTCTTCTATTGTTGCTTTATTCTTATCCAGGTCAGAGAGTTTTGAGAATCTCTGCACAACCTCGTCCTTTAGTATCCCATAAGGCATTGGATGCCTTACTACAACCGCTTTTAGTCCTGCCTTTCTTATCACTTTTGACACATATCTTGATGTCTGACTCTTGCCTACACCGGTCCTTACACCACATATGCCTATCACTGGCTTTGATGATTTTATCATTGCGTGATCTGGGGATATCAGCCAGAAATCCGCGCCGCAGGCGTTTACGATGCTTATCTTATTGCCCAGTACATTGTATGCAAGATCGCTGTAGGCTATTATGCACACGTCGACTTTTTCGGATTTTATAAGCTTTGGGAGCTCTGATTCGTCCTTTATTGGGATTCCTTTTGGGTAGAGCTTTCCGCTAAGTTCCTTTGGATATTGCCTGTTTGCTATATAAGGAATCTGTGCCGCAGTGAATGCGACGACATTGTAATTTGGATTGTCTTTAAACAATGTATTGAATGTGTGGAAGTCGCGCCCTGCCGCGCCAATTATTATTATGTTTTTTGTGGACATTTTATCGATAATCTGTAGTTACAACTAATTAATTAAGTTTTTCTTATGTCGTCTTATCGTCGTCATTTTAACGACGACAAAATGCTCCAAAAAGGTTTATATTACTTTAATTGCTGTTATAATCACTCACCAGTGGTATTTGTATGGAGCCGGAGAATGAAAGCTATAATGCATCAAAGATAGTGGTGCTTGAGGGAGTTCTCGGTGTGAGAAAACGTCCTGGGATGTATATCGGGTCCACTGGAAGCGCTGGAGTGCTGCACCTTCTATACGAAGTGGTGGATAATGCGGTTGATGAAGCAATAGCTGGATTTTGCAAGAACATATCAGTAAAGCTTACGCAGGATGAGAATGGAGATATTGCAGAGGTAAGCGATGACGGTAGGGGAATACCAGTAGACACCATGGAGAAGTACAACAAAAGCGCACTTGAAGTGATAATGACAACACTGCACAAGGGAGCGAAATTCAACAATGACGTTTACAAAGTATCTGGAGGGCTTCATGGAGTAGGACTCACGGTTGTAAATGCGCTTTCCGAGTATACAGAAGTGGATGTGAAGCGCAATGGACATGCTTACAAGCAGACCTTCGGAAAGGGAATCCCAACATCAGAACTAAAGACGCTTGGCGACACGGCTGAGCGCGGGACAACGATAAAATTCAAGCCGGACAAGGAGATATTTAGCACCCTCACTTTCGACTCGGCGCTGTTGAAGGACAGGCTCAGGAACACAACGTTCCTCAATCCAGGCATAAGGATAACTTTAATCGACGACAGGTTTGGTGGCCACGAGGAGGAAACCTTCTTTTCATCTGAAGGGATAAAGGACTTCATAAAATACATTAACAAAGATGCGACGGCAATATCTAGCATAATCTACTCAAAAAAGCAGGAGGACACCACCGTTGTTGAATTCGCTCTGCAGTACACGGATTCGTATGAAGAGAAGATAGAGCCGTTCGTAAACAATATAAAGACAGGGGAGGGTGGGACGCACCTGTCCGGATTTCACGCAGCAATCACAAGGGCTGTGCTCAATTACATAGAGGACAACAAGCTTAATGCAAAGGGCAATGTAAAGATAGTGGGGGAGGATACAAGGGAAGGACTTACTGCAGTAATAAGCGTATTAATGCAGAACCCAGAGTTTGAGGGGCAGACAAAGGAAAAACTTGGTAACGTTCATATAAAGGGAATTGTTGACGGAATAGTATACCAGTATCTTTCGCAGTATCTTGAAGAGCATCCCGTAGATGCAAAGTCATTAGTTAACAAAATAGTGCTTGCTGCTACTGCTAGGGAGAGTGCTAGAAAAGCCCGTGAGATGGTGAGAAAGAAGAGCATCTTCGATGGGACCGTGCTGCCTGGAAAGCTTGCGGATTGCATAATAGACGACCCAGAGAAGACTGAACTTTTTATAGTGGAAGGGCAGAGCGCCGGCGGATCGAGTAAGCAGGGAAGGGACAAGAATATTCAGGCGATATTGCCGCTTAGGGGAAAGATACTTAACGTGGAAAAGGCGAGCATCGACAAGATATTTGATAACGCGGAAATAAAGACAATGATAACTGCTTTTGGAACAGGGATAAACGAGACCTTCAATGCCGAAGCGATAAGGTACAAGAAAATAATAATAATGACAGATGCTGACGTGGATGGAAGCCACATACGGACACTTCTGCTCACGTTCTTCTATAGGTACATGAAGAAGATAATAGAGAACGGCTATGTTTATGCCGCGATGCCTCCACTTTACAAGGTGACTAAGGGTAAGCAGGAGTACTACTGCTACAGCGACGATGAACTTGCGGCAAAGAGGAAGGAACTTGGTGATATTGACGGCCTTCAGAGATACAAGGGACTTGGAGAGATGAATGAGAATCAGCTTTGGGAGACTACAATGAACCCGGCGAACAGAAAGCTTAAGAGGATAACAATAGAGGATGCCACGCGGGCGGAGGAGTTGTTTAGGATACTCATGGGTATTGACGTGGTGCCAAGGAGGAAGTTCCTGCATGAGCATTCCGAACAGGTAAAGGCCCTGGACGTGTAATTATGCAAGAGATTGTGCCAGTATCATTAGAGGAGGAGTTGCAGTCGAGCTACATAGACTACGCCATGAGCGTAATAATAAGTAGGGCAATTCCTGACGCCAGAGACGGGCTCAAGCCAGTGCAAAGGAGGATTCTTTATGCCATGTATAACATAAAGAATTTCCATGACCAGCCAACAAAGAAGAGCGCCAGGGTGGTCGGAGAAGTCATAGGTAAGTTCCATCCGCACGGGGATACGGCAATATACGACGCGTTGGCTCGACTGGCACAAGACTTCTCAATGAACCACATGCTTGTCGAGGGGCAGGGAAACTTTGGTTCGGTCGATGGGGACCCTCCAGCGGCAATGCGATACACAGAAGTACGGCTTACGCGGCTTGCAGAGGAGATGCTAGAAGACATAGAGAGGAAGACTGTCGAATTCGTGCCGAATTTTGATGACACTGAGGAAGAGCCGCTTGTCCTACCGGCAAAGGCGCCAAACCTTCTAGTAAACGGTGCAACGGGCATAGCTGTTGGCGTTGCAACTAGCATGCCGCCGCATAATCTTGCGGAGGTGTGTGACGCGGTGATGCTCAGAATAGACAAGAAGGATGCTACAGCAGATGACATTCTAGGGGTGATAAAGGGTCCGGATTTCCCTACTGGAGGAATTGCCGTGATGTCGCAGAACGCCTATAACGGATATAAGTACGGAAGGGGGCAGCTAAGCATAAAGGCCAAGGCAGACATCGATGAGAAGAACAAGAGGATAATCGTAAAGGAGATACCATACAATGTGAACAAGTCAAACCTTATGCAGACAATGGCCGAACTTGCAAGGGAAAAGAAGATAGTCGGCCTAAAGGACATAAGGGATGAGAGCGACAAAAATGGAATACGAATCATAATAGATTATAAGGAGGAGGGTAGCGGTGATCAGATATTAAACATGCTCTACAAGTACACCCAACTACAAGTAACTTTCCCCCTGATAAACCTTGCGGTGATAGGAAAGAGTCTCAAGAGCCTGAATGTACTGCAGATAATAGACACCTTCCTCGTGCATAGAAGGGAGGTGGTGCTCAACAGGAGCAGGTTTGAACTTGGAGTTGCAAAGGACAGACTGCATATTGTAGAGGGCTTGCTCATTGCAATAGATCAAATAGACAAGATAATAGCGACAATAAAGGGCAGCTCGGAGGTTGGCGACGCGCGAATAAGACTGACTAAGGAATATGGGCTAACGGAAAAGCAGTCAAATGCAATACTTGACATGAAGCTAAGTAGGCTCACCCATCTAGAAAATAATTCTCTAAGCCAGGAAAAGAAGACGCTTGAGGATAAGATAGTTCATTACAACAACATAATAGCCAACCCAGAGGTTGTTGATAAAATAATAAAGGATGAGACTGTCGAGTTGAAGAGAAAGTTCGGACGGGCGAGAAGGACTGAGATAGTTTATTCTGAAGATGATGTAGAAATAGCAAATGAAGACACGATAAGCAATGAGAAGGTCACGATAATACTAACGAACAACGGATACGTAAAGAGATTGGGGCTTGGCAATTATAGGGAGCAGGCGCGAGGCGGGCGCGGAATAATATCAATAAACCTTAAGGAAGGGGATTATGCAAAATCAATACTTACATGCAATAACAAGGATTTCGTGATAGGGATAACAAACCATGGGCGTGCTTACTGGATAAAGGCGTACAATATACCTGAGAGCGGCAGATATTCTGAAGGGAAGGCGATAGTGAACCTTGTTGATGTGAAGGACGAGAAGATAATCAACTTATTCAATATAAACGAATTCGCTAACTCCAAAATAGCATTCCTTACATCAAAGGGTCTTGTGAAGAAGGTTAAAGCTGTGCTGTTCTCAAGACCACGGGCCAATGGAGTGCGAGCGATAAACATAAGAGAGGGTGACCGGGTGGAGGACGTCATAATGTATTCTGGAGAGAAATTCCTGATAATATCCACAAGAAATGGAAAGGCGGTTAAGTTTGATGAGGGCGCACTTAGGCATATAGGGAGGACTGCAATGGGGGTGCGCGGAATAAAGCTTAAAGGAGATGATATCGCAAAGAACATAATCGCGGCGAACGAGTCCGGAAGCATATTTACAGTTACGGAAAATGGTTACGGAAAAGTTACAGATGTAGGCAAATACCGGCTACAGGGCCGCGGAGGGAGTGGTGTGATAAACATAAAGGCAAATCAAAAGACAGGAAAGGTTGCAAAGAGCATGTATCTGCACGGTAACGAGCGGATACTTCTCATAAATTCACTTGGAGTCAGCATAACATTCCAGGCAAGCGAAGTTAGGGTTACTGGACGGGCGGCGAGCGGTGTGAAGTTGATGAACGTGGAGCCAGGAAGCCGAGTTGTTGGTGCGGCTCTACTTGAGTCCGACGCGCTGCAGCACTAAGGATTTTTATCTAGTCCACCTTCCAGAATTTCCTGTTTTTAATGAAATTTTTCTGTGCTTCTATAACGTCTGCAAAGAACATCTTGTAGTCACTGCGTATGTACTTTAGCAGCCTTGCGGCGGTCTCTATCCCTATCCCATAAACTGAAAGGGCGACTATCGCTCTATATCCGTATGCATCTATGAGGCTGGCCTCCTTCATCATCTCACGATATAGCTTGTTGTCTTTCTCGCGAAATGACTTACGGTTTAGCCTTTTGGTTATCAGTTCTCCATATCTGTCCTGATATATGACTATAAGTGGACTTTTACAGCTGGGGCAGAGTATCTTATTTCCCTCATTTACGCGTATCTTATCGTTGAATATGTGAGAGCAGAAAGTGCATATCATCTTTACGCCTTTACCATCAAACTTGTCAAACATCTTATCCATTACACTTCCTCTTTCTGGTGATGACAAAAGTTCACCATACTTGAATACTGAGAGCAGTACTGCTTTTGACATTGGGGACGGGGTCTTTTTTACCTGGCTTATCTTGATCCTGCCGGAGCGCAGGGCATCAATAAATCCTTTTGTCACTTCGATGTCAAAATAGTTCTTGTAAAGGTCACGCGCAGTTTCTTCGAATATTGGCGAGTTCTCATAGAAGCTTACAAGGCGGCTCACCATGCTTTTTGTTATCGCAGCTTTCTTTTCGGCAACGCCGAATAGTTTTGCGGCCTGTACGAACTTGTACCTGAATAGGTCTGAATCAAACACAAGGTTCCTTTCCTGCAGATTTATGTTCTTTAGTGTGTTGAACATGTTTGCCGTATCTGGCCTTCTTACTATGCTGCTGTAATCAAATATTATTGCGTATGGGGTGGCTCTGACGTTTACCTTTCCGCCTGCCTGGGACGACGCTATTATCGACAGCGTCCGTGCAATGAACTCGTTTGCAAGTTTTCCAAGGGGCATATATGCTATTGCACAGTTGTCTAGCTCTTCTATCGCAACGGTTTGCAGATGCGCTGAGAAGTATTTGTTATTTTCCGATATGAACGCGTTTATCTCCGTCTCTGTGCTTGGCGTAAGTGTACTACTTATGCCAGATGTTCCTTGCCAAAGTAGATCCCAGACTTTAGCGGCAATCTGGCTTGATACGGGGATGTCTTCTCCTTCCCAGTCTGGGACCGCGGCAGTTATGTCGTCGCTTGGTTCAACGAATATTGTATCTTCTTCTATGCTTATCGCTTTCCATGGAAGACCCTTTGTTATGAATACGGATCCCTGATCGATGTAATTATAGACAAACTCCTGATCCAGTGTGGAGACTATCCTGTTATCCATTGCCTCTTTGACAACAAAACGCGTGGAGTCTGGTATCACGCTTATTGCATTTATGAAATACTTCCTACATCTGGGTCCTGAGGATATGCTTTTATTGCCGCACTTGACTATGCGCAGATCGGAAAGCAGATTACATACCCTCTCAAAAGTCGTTGCCTCCAATCCATCATATATGTAGGATCGCTTCACTATCGAAAATGCCTTTGCGGCCTCGATTTCTCCATATTCCATTGCCATCGCGGAGATCTGATTAGCTAAAACGTCTAGCGCATTGGTCTCCGCCGAATGCTTTTCGAGCTTGAGTGAAAGCGCAGCCTCTGATACGGCTATTGATTCGAGACAGTCTAACTCGTTGTGGGCTATGATTCTTCCTGTGGACCTAGATAGCTCCTTGTGACCGCCCCTTCCGACGCGCTGGATGAGTCGGGTAGCCTGCCTGGGAGAGCCGTATTGGACGACAAGATCTATGGCGCCTATATCTATACCAAGTTCTAGTGAGCTTGTGGCGATTATTGCCTTGATCTCGCCGGCCTTGAACTTGTTCTCTATAGTTATTCTCTCCTCCTTGTCTATAGAACTGTGGTGTATGCCCACCTTGCCAAAGCTTCCGTTCTTGCCTAGGTGTATTAACTTACTTCCCAGTGATTCGACCGCCTGCCTTGTGTTGGCGAATATTATCGCAGCTTGCGAGTCACGTATTAGTTCAGAGACGCGTATTATTCTTGCATATGCCTGTTGGTCGAGGCCGAACGATAGTCTGAACTCCTTGTCATCTTTATCGGCCTTCTGGGGCATTTCTATTGTTATGTCAAGCTGTTTTTTGACTGGTGAGGAGATGACCGTGTATTGTGACTTATTGAATAGGAACCTGGCCGCTTCTTCTATATCCCCAATTGTCGCGCTTATGCCAACGCGCTGGTAGCTTCCGGACACTTCGTATAGGCGCTCAAGGGCAACGCTAAGCTGAGCCCCCCTCTTGTTGTAATAGAGCTCGTGCAGCTCGTCGACTATGACTATTTTTAGATTTTTGAGGCTCTCGCGAAGAGACTTTGACATTAGAAGGTTCTGCACTGTCTCTGGTGTTGTTATTAGCATTTGGGGCGGATTGAGGACCTGCCGCCTTCTCTCCGTCTGTGTTGTATCACCATGGCGTACGGATATGGTTATGCCTAGCTCGGCTGCAAACCATTCAAGACGCTTTATCAGATCCCGATTAAGGGCTCTGAGTGGGGTTATGTATATTACCACTATGCCGTGCTTGTCCTTTCCATCTATTATCCTTTTGATTGCTGGAAGTATCGTGGCTTCGGTCTTGCCGCTCCCTGTCGGGGCGGTTATTATGCAGTTTTCGCCGCGGCTTATCGGAGCGATGGCTAACTTCTGTATCTCTGTAAAATCGCTAAATTTGGTTAGAAATAATTTGTATGGATCTGTCTGCATAAAGATTATTTCACTTCTGTATGTCTGCGTATCCGTACGTCGTGTTGGCTGCGCCTTTGTATGTATAGTTGAGTTTTAGTGACATGGGCACGCCAAGGGGTATAATTGATGAATTAATCTGTTTGCCGTAGTTATAGCATGGTAATGACACGGCCGCGCTCTTGGCATGCTGCAGAACGGTGCCTATTTTGTAAGGTGTGAAGTTGCCAAGCATCACGCATCCGATGCTGTTAATCGTGATCGTGTTGTTGAGCTGATTGGTTATGTTAAGGCTTACTTTCAGAATTGTGGCATTTGATGCAAATGCAGGATTGCTGCACAGAAGGCCAGCGCCGAACTCGCATTTGTTTGCATATGCGGATACATAAGTTACCTTTGTGCCTGGGAATGAGTATTCTTTTGAGATGTTTATTGCATAGTTGAATGCTTGCGTAGTCGTGTTCTGGGTTGGTATGTACCAAATAGTCGTGTTGTATTCGCCCTTGAGGGCGCTTATCTTGTTTAGTATTGTGTTGCCCTGGTAAAGCGCCTGCAAGCAGTATGAGGTGTTTGAGAGGTTAAGTATGTTGCCGTAGCATGTGCTGTCTGGGACGCCGTTGTATGAAATACTCTCGAAGTATAGTGCGTTCTGCGTTGCTGTTATGCTTCCGGCAAATGAAAGATTATCTACATAGCCAGAATAATTGAGAATTGATGAGTTCCTTGTCTTGAGTGTATAATAGAGGTTGTTTGGATTTAGTGTATTGTTTGTGGGCTTTGTGTATGAAGTGCAGTTGTCTCCTCCAAGCGAAACAAGAAGCTTTGTCCATCCTCCAGAATACCAGGTGCAGATCGTGGTAGAGTTACCAAGCCCGATGAATGACACGTTGCCGGTCTTTGTGACGTTTATTCCCTTTCCTTCTGCTGCGGCGTCGAAGGCTGCCGGAGTAACATATCCATTTACCCATATTGATGTTAGGCTGTAGTTAGAATAATAGGCATGGGATACTGCAAGCTGGTTTATGTAAGATGAAAAGACGTCTAGGGCAGGGTATAGGAAGTTGTTTGCCTGGTTTGAGCCTGTGAGATAGAAATATTTTGTGAAGTTATCGAAGTAGAGTGTTGCAATGTAGCCGCGTGGGTTCATATAGAATATGTCCTGCCCGCCTGGAGGGTTGGTTGGAAAGTCAGAATACGGAGCAGGTTTTTGAGGTACGAGTGGTGTGATTTCTGTAGAATTCTGTGCGGCCTGCCTATTTGGTATGTTGTAGAGCTTGCTTGGGTCTACAATCACTGAAATAGAGTAGGGATTGGCAGTTTTAGGTGTGAAGTTGTAGTACACTAATGCCTGCTTTCCTGCCGGTAGATACGCTTTGTATGTCTGTGTTATGTTTCCATTTACATAAACGCCCATTGAGATGTTATTTATCGTTGAGCCCCCAGTGTTGGTAATAGATATTGGGATGGAGACTATCTGGTAGGGATAAACGTGGCTTGTTGGGAGTATCTTTAAAGATATTGATATCTGCGGTTGGTAATAATATCTAAGATACAATGATCCGATTATGACTAGAAATATGAATGCTCCCCAAAGATACTTTTCTTTTATTTCAGTCATCACGCTACACCTGCTTTGCTCTTAACATCCTTTATTACCTGGCCCACCTTGCCTGCAATGTCCGTGTAATTTGACTCGAAGATGCCTATTGCCCAGTTGTTTGCATCGAATCTGTCTCCCGTATTTGGCGGTTTAAAGTAAAACTTGCCTAGGTTGTTCTCCACATATCCCATTTTTTTCATTCTAAGCAGGTGATACCTTAGTGTCTTCTCATTTATCTCTTCCCAGTTCTTGTTTATGTACTCTATCAGCTCCTTTACGGTGGGGTCTGTGTTCTTTATGAACTGAAAATTAACTAGTGCGTCGAGCACTGCGAGCGAGCTCAGCCTTGACTCGCCCGGATTTATTATTCCCAGAGAAAGGGCTAGCCAGCGGATAGCAGACCGCCTGGTTTCTAGAACCTCGCTTGTAAGCCTGAGGTTCCTTATTGTTATTTCATTCTCTATTAGAGATGCTTCGTTAAGATCCATGCCGGGCCTCTTGTCAGATGTAAATATAGGGTTAAATAATTAATGCTTATAACTACATATTACTCTAAATTTATATAAGTGATTGTATGGCACAGCAAAACGAGCAGGAAGCGGAGAAGCTTTTGAGAGATTATCAGATGCTGCAGGAGCAGCTCAGGGTGTATGCCATACAGCTTGACCAGCTAAAGGCACAGAAGGTCGAGTTTGAAAGGGCAAATGAGGAGGTTAGTGCGGCTTTGGGCAAGGTGTATATCAGCGTGGGTGGACTCATAGTCGAGACCACGAAGGAGAAGGCGCTTTCCGATCTAAAGGATAGAACCGAACTTTCAGAAACCAGGATAACGTCAATAACAAAACAATTCAATGAAATGAAGGCCAAGGAGAAGCAGCTTAGTGATAGGATTACAGAACTTTACAAGGAGGCACAGGGGAGCGGACAGTAATCGCGCTTGGTTTTAGGTGTGCCGATGAAATGCTCGGACATAGTCTCTTTTGATATTGACCGGGAGCTTGCGGTGCGGTTGGGAATCCAGACGGTATTTGTAGTGGGCAAGGACCTATTTGTTTTTGAAAGGCCCGTACAGAATGGAAAGCCGCAGATAATAATGAGTGATGACCCCGGCGTGCTGATAAGCGGCGTGCGCAGCCCTGAGGTTTTAGGTATAATCTTTGCTGGAGGGAATCTTACTAAGGCGGTGCTTGAGCGGGTAGTTGAGTACAAAAAAAAGGTGTATGTGCCTGTTGGCAGACTGCTTAGTGTTGGGATGGCAGAGCGCGGAGCTGAACTTGGAAGACTAAGAAAGATTGTGCTTGCTTCAAGAAAGGCCGGGGCAGAAGTTAGAATAATTACCATGGCCCGCTCCGGCATGGAAATTCTTTCTGGCCGGCAACTTGCCGCAGTGTCCGGACTTATCCTTGACGGAAGACGTGATTTTGGACTTGTTGGTGATGTTTTATGATAATTAGGCAGAAGAGCAGGTATGTAAGGATAGGTGCGTCGGAGATTCTTGACTTTTCTGATAAGGGATTGCTAGATGCATTTCTGGGTGTCTTGCGCGTTGAAATGGGAGGTGTGGAGTATGTTAGGGCAAATCCAAGGATAGTAGACTGCGGGAACACTGGAATTGTAATTAGAGTGAATAGGGGATTTGAGGACGAGCTCGTGCTTGCCGTATCTTTTATCAAGAATGTCGCTGGAAAACGTGTTGGATTCTATACTTTTGGTGTTTCAGGGTCTATTAAGAATCTGAAGGAAAAACCAGTTAAGTTACCATAACCTGCTCTGTGAATGAGTATTTTCGTGTATTAGAAATATTGATTCCCATTCTTTGCCTAAGGATCTGAACTCTACCATCCGTCCGTCCTTCTTTGCAAGCCCAATTCCAAATTCCATTCCTTTTGATATGCCAAGATCGGTATACACGACGGTAATTGCGCCTAGTTTCTGTATTATATATTTCCCTGCATTTATGCCAAGCTCCCGGTCTTCGGCGATATTGTCGTCGAGTATCCCTGTTTGTGTGAAGAATAAGTGAGACGCATATGGTGTTTCTCCCTTTAGAAGGCAGTCCCTTACGGCGGCGCGCGCATACCGTATGTTTCTTTTTATCTCGGCTTCGGTTGGCGCCGAGTATGGCGACTCTATATCCACAAACTTAATAGAAGTTAGTTTTTGTGCTGTTGTTGTTTTTATAGCAGACATACTACCACCATTTTGTGCTTTGGCGGGGTGTTTGGCCCCGTCCGTATCAGGTTAGCTTACTGTTTTGCGGTCTGCTGAAAGAGTGCCACGGTCTCTTCCTTATTTAATATAGTATATGGCTTTCCGCAGCTCTCGCAGTTAAAACCAGACTCAAACGCCGTGTCGAAAGGCAATATGACCTTTTGGTCAGAATAGCATTTCTTGCACATGAAAAAGTCGTTGCAGTCGCCAGGGAGGTTTGGCTCGTTCGTCTTTGTCATCTCGCTCTCTATCTTGTTTATGTAAGATTCGAGTTTCTCGTTGTTTATCTTCCATTTGAATATCAGCCAGCCTTTGCTGTCCTTGTTTACATCATACTTTACTATGCTGTATCCATTCATAAGGTTCAATGACCGCCTTATGTCATTTACTTTTATGTTGAGTTGAGATGCTATCTCCTCGTCCGTCTTTGAATTCTTTGCAAGTTCTCTCAATATCTGGGGTGCCACCGTTCCCACATTACTTGATATATGCTGGGTGAAGTTCTTGTTCTCCAGAAGGTATGCAGATCTCCTTGTTTCCTCAATCAACCTCTCTCTTGCTATCACCACTTCCTGCTCCTTTTTTGAAAGCTTCTTTGGTTTTGGTGGGGTTTTTGGGTGCTTTGCCGCCCTGCTGTGCGTGGCGTGCTTCTTTGCGATCTTCCTAGTAGGTCTTGGGGACGTCTTCTTGTGAGTATTGGTTGTCTTGGGCAAGGTTTCACCTTTATTGGGATGTACTATTAATAGTGTTTGAACTCGTATATAAATACTATAATTTTTAGCAAAATACGTGTTGGTTTTTGTTAATTTGTACGTGCTGCTTGTTTTTGGTCCAATAGATGATTATGCATGTTCAAATATTTAAACCTTTAAACGCCGTTGTATTTCAGGTTTGCTGCTTTCGGGGTTTGGGTTTTATATCTTAGTGTTTCTTATTAATAACCGAAGCGAGGTAGGGTAGCCTGGAGTGCCCGCCGGGCTCATAACCCGGAGATCGGAGGTTCAAATCCTTCCCTCGCTATCAAACAGTAGCACCCCACAATTCCACTATTCGTGATTCTTTTATTATATTATGTATATGTATCTATTTGTTTAAAGATATAATAATAAACGACTGACGGTAAATAGATAAAAATAGTGGAATTGAACTGTGGCGATAATTTGGATACAGACATAAGCGTAAATGGACTTAATAACCTGTTAAAATCAGAGCAAAAATCAGGGGAGATTGCCCCGCTTCCAAAAGAGTTTTACCTTAAAATAAATGAAAAACTCAAGACGTTCAGCACCCCAGATAGCGACGAATACAAAAACCTATTCAAGCTTTATACTACAATAAGGGAGCGAAGAACACAGAAGATATTGGTATACCTTGCCTATAATAAGGAGTTACCACGCCCGCTACCCGCAGAAGACGAAGATTTATATATACAAATAAAAAACATAATAAACAAAAGCAGCGGCGAGTCAAAACCGTCCAAACTCAAGGTATCAAGCACAATACCACAAATAGTTGCCCCGTCAGGCAACAAGCTAGGCCCGTACGAACAAAACGAAATAGTTTATGTATACGACCGCGCAGATGCAAAATTCATGGTAGAAAACAAACTCGGAGAAACGATAGATTAAGTTGATGAATATGAAAATAAGCAAAGAAATAATGACCTACTGCCAAAAGTGCAACAAGCACACAAAGCACACTGTTAAGAACTACAACAAGAAGTCCCAGAGGGGGTCAAGCCTAGGAACAAGGAGGCACAACCGCGCAATAAAAGGTTATGTTGGAAGCATTGAACCAAAGATTCATCCAAAGAAACTAGGAAAGAAGCAGAAAGTAATGATCGAATGCCAGACCTGCAAAAACGTCGGCGAGAAAGTAGTAGGAATGAGAACCAAAAAGAAGATAGAAATAAGCAGGTAAGCAATTGATAATACCAAAAGAGCTCCCCGCCGTGGGGGACTTTGTAATAATAAAAATAACAAAAATAATGCCGCACGGAGCATATTGCAGGCTTACGGAATACAATATGGATTCGTACCTCCCCATATCCGAAGTCTCTTCAGGCTGGATTAAAAACATACATGAATTCATAAGGGAGGGACAGCAGGACGTTGCTAAGGTAATATTCGTAGATCCAGAAAAGCGGTCAGTAGACATCTCCCTAAAGAAAGCCACTGGCAAGGACAAGAAGGACAAGATAAATGACTATAGCCTTGAAAAGCGGGCGGAAGGTATGGTCAACAAGGCAATTGTCGCATCAAAACAAGAGGCCGCAAAGGATGCACTGACGCTTGAACTCTCAAAACACGCCAAGACCTACAATGAACTAGTAAACGCCATATTTGAAGGCAAAGACCCGCTTTCCAGCATAAAGGAAAAAGAGTTCAAACAGGCGCTCTACGACCTTGTGGCAAAGACAATAAAACCAAGGACGTACACCGTTGCCTATAGTGTCGATCTTACTACAACCAACACAAAATCCGGACTGAATTCAATCAAAGAAGCGCTGATGGAGATAGAGAAGAAAGGAGTAGAGGTGCTATATATGGGCGCACCAAAATATCGCCTTATGGCTACCGATTCAAGCTATCTTAAAGCAGAAGAGAAGATAAAATTCGCGCAGGACATATTAGAGCAGCACAAGAACCTAGAGTTCTCGATGAAGAGCATAAAAGTACAGGCGCCGCAATGAACAGGACAAAAATATACTATAAGAAGAGCACAAAGTTCAGGTCCCCCGTTATGATAGTGGGTCTTCCAGGCATAGGCAGTGTCGGCAGCCTCGTCGCAGAATACCTAAGGAATGAACTAGGAGCAAAAAGATTCGCAACACTATATTCGCCCCATTTCATACACCAGACGATAATGCTCAAGAGCGGCTACACTCGGCTCATAAGCAACCGGTTCTATTCAAAGGATACCAAGAAGGGCACGGTGATAATACTTCTTGGCGACACACAGGCCGCAACACCAGAAGGTCAATATGAGATAAATGAGACGATAGTTAAATTCTTCAAGAAGCTCGGCGGGAAGACGCTCTACACCATCGGCGGCTATAGCTCTGGTGGGCAATATGTACACAGCCCAAAAGTCTTTGGTGTCGCTACAGATAAACAGACCAAAGACACCCTTTCAAAGAAAGGGGTGCTTTTCGGCCAGACGAACGGAGCCATATGGGGATCTGCAGGTATGATAGTCACCTTTGCAAAGAAGCACAAAATTCACGCAGCATGCATAATGGGCGAAACCGGAGCACTGGAGATAGATGCAAATTCAGCAAGAGCCGTCCTGGAAACTATTAAAAACATCCTCGGCATAAGCATAAACCTCGAGAACATCGACAAGATAAAGAAGGAAACCGACAGGATGATAAAGGAGATAGAGGACTCGCAAAAACTCCAGGAAGCGCCGCACAAAGAGAATTTCCCTTACATAAGATAGTCTTCACCTTCTTCTTATTATCATTCTAAATAGCATGATCAGCGCGAGAAGTATAAGCACTACTGCAATGTAATTTACGAGCGCGCTCATCTGTGATATCCGGTCCAATAATGCCCCCTGCCCAGCGCCCTGCACTGTGGTAGTAGGTTGGCTCTCCACGCTTGACGCATTCTGTATATTCTGCGCGGTGCTATTTATCCTTCCATCCACAACTATCTGTTCATTTGGATCAAGCCTGCCTGTGGTTATGAAGCCCCCGTTGCCATATCCTGAAGTAACCGTTCTTAAATTCGCCGCAGTCTCTGCCGTATCCTCACCGAACGTATACGCAGATGGGAAAGGCACCAGGGTGCCATTCTGATAATAATATATCCAGGCCGTTGCTGCCAGCCTGCTGAAGTAGGACTGCGCACCACCCGACTCGCCGCCGAAGACCAGCTCCGCATCATAATAATTGCCGCTGAGGTTGCCAATGCTTGGAGTAAAGTAAAAAGGAGTGACAAGGAAGGTGGAATTTACCGCGCCGGGAAAGAGTACACGATCATAAAACACCAACGGACCGGCGCCGGAGCTGCCATTCTCTAGCACCTGATATCCGAAAGAAGCCAGTGTGCCGTTCGCAGTCTGGTTCTCAAGCATCACCAGCTTTATATTGAATGGCAAGGAGTAATTGAACAGGTATTCTGGGTAAGAATATGCGTAGAAGGTCTGGTTACCACATTCCCCGCAAACAGTGAGGTTTCCCTTTCCGACAACAGTTCTATTTTCCATGCTTGCCGTTGGGTAGGTGTTGTTCCATATGTTGCTTACAAAGTAATAGCTTTTCTGGCTGGTATTGAAGTCCACAACATTCTGCATCCAAAACACCTGACTTTTACCCCCTACCTTAGTGTTCATCTCTATATTGAGCTGCAGGCTTGCGCCAAATGCCGAATTGTTGTCAGAGAGATTGAAGTCACGTGCGCTAATATCTGAAATGTTTGCATTGCCTACTATTCCGTCCGTAGATATCGGATAAGGCTCCAAAGCCCCAGATTTATTGAATACGCCATAACTGACAACACCAACCGGATAATTCTGCCCGCTAAAGAATCCGCCAAGAGGATCTATCGTCTGGTTCTGTGACTTCACAATCAGGAATGCTTCTGTGGGCGTGGTCGAATATATGGTAAAGTAATGTTCCCCACGGTTAAGCGATATGTTGTACATTGAGTCGTAGTTGCCGTCACCATTCAGGAAACCCAACTGTCCGGAAAAGTTTATAGATATGGGGAATCTTCTGAAGTTCTTGTCCGTGAGCAAAGATACGTTAACCAGGCTGTAGTTGCCCAAATAAACTGGGTATCTATATGTGCCAGACACGGTTATTATCTTGCCAAGCCCACGGTGCACCCCAAATGAAAATGACGAGACATTCTCAGGATACTTTACACTGAATATAACCACATAACTTCCAGATGACAGGTTCTTTACATATATACCCGACCCGACAGTCTCGTTGACAAGCAATTGCGTCGGATATCCATAAAACCACCGCTTGAAACTGGACGACTTTAGTATGATCATCTGCACGGGTCCCCCCGAATCGATGCCAGACACTATACTCATGTTGTTGCCGATGGTTATGTTGTTGTATAAGAATCCCCCAGCAGTGAGGTATTGGTACGCATTGGCCGTTCCAACAACAAGCACGAAAAGTGCGGCAAGCAACAACTTCATAAAAAGTGTTTTCAGCGAAAATATATTAAGCTAAAGATAGGAATAGAACTGCGCGCCGATAGTCTAGCCTGGTAGGACTTTGCCTTCCCAAGGCAATAGCCCGGGTTCAAATCCCGGTCGGCGCATGCTTTAAAGCCAATCCTTTAATATTTTTAATGTCAAATACTTCTGTGTTAAAATGGCAATATCTTCTTATGTGTGGTTTGACGGAAAGTTCGTGAAGTTCGAGGACGCAAAGGTCAGCATACTAACCCACTCCCTGCAGTACGGCAGCGGCATATTCGAGGGGATAAGGTTCTACGAAACATACAATGGCCCCGCAGTATTCAGACTCAAGGAACACACAAAGAGGTTCTTTAACAGCGCCAAGATCTATGCAATGCCAATCAAGATAACTCCAAAGCAGTTCGAGGGCGCGATACTCGAGACAGTCTCAAAGAATGGCATCAAGGAAGGTTATATACGGCCATTTGGATTCTATAACTCCATAGGCATAGGGTTCAATGTTCGCGGACTAACAACGAGCGTAGCAATAGCCGCTGTGCCATACAAAGGACTCTACGGCGAACACGTGAAGGGACTAAGGTGCAAGGTCTCCTCATGGCAGAGGATAAACTCCGCAATACTTCCGGCAGAGGCCAAGGCCAGTGGCAACTACATAAACTCCATACTCGCCTCAAAGGACGCCCAAGACTCTGGCTACGATGAGACTATACTCCTTTCAAATAACGGCAAGACTGTCGCAGAAGGCCCTGGTGACAACATCTTCGTAGTGCAGGACGGCGTCCTGATAACGCCTCCGAAATCATCAGACATACTTCTCGGAATAACTCGCGACACGATAATAAGGCTCGCAGAGGACCTAAAGATACCAGTGCAGGAGAGAGACATAAGGCGCGAGGAGCTTTACACAAGCGACGAGGCATTCTTTACGGGCACCGCAGCAGAGGTCGAGGTAATAGCATCAATAGATTCAAGGATTCTTGGCGATGGTTCTATTGGCCCAATAACACGGCTCCTAAAGAGCAAGTACTCTGAGGTAGTTCATGGAAGGGACAAGAAGCACCTCTCCTGGCTTACAGTAGTACGCTGAGCGGAAGAAGCAGGAGCACGCCGCCGCAAAATAGTGCGCCAGCCGCAGAGCAGACGAGATTGGAGGTATACTTATTGCCTATCTTCATCTCCTCAAAATGGCCCAGCAAAGAGTCTATAAGGTTCCCGAATACTCCTCCAACAACCACGGCTGCAAACACTACCACCGAGCCGCCAAGTGCAAATACTGTCAATCCTATAAGGAATGCTCCGGCAAGGCCAACTAAGCTGCCAAACCAGGTTATGCCACCAGACGTGCCGCGCCGGACTTTCTTGCTTGTCAGGATATCTTTTGGTTCCTGGTTTCCAAGCACGCCAAACTCACTGGCGAATTTATCTGCAGTTATTGCAGCCACGCTAGCCACAAATGCAAATATTATTATCTGGTCGTACTGTGGGCTCTGGCTCCAATACGTCTGCGATGCGAAGTAGAGCACAACCATTATAACAGGAACCAGGCCGTTTGCAACTACATTCTTCCAGCTGCGCGTCTTTTCATACCCTTTGAGGGTGCTCTTTGCATCCTCCTTTGCATGCGTTGCAAGAGCCGATAATACAAGGAAATCAATAAGCACTGCTATGAAGAACCACCACATTCCCAGCCCAAGGTAGAAGATGATTATTCCAAAAGCCACAGCAAGCAGCGACCCGCTTATATCAAGCGTGAAAAGCGATGCCATAAATGCTTTATAAATCATCTATTTTAAAAGCCTTCTTGTCTTTTCCAAAGATTCCTGCAGGCAGTTTTATGGCAATTCGTAGAAACAGCTTAAATACTCCCAAAAAACAGGATCTATCTGTAATGGGATGGCGCAAAAAACCACGGAAAACTGGGAACGCCTGTTCCTAAGGTTCGATGGTAAAGTTGCAGGCATGGCTGCAGCGGTTACCGTGGCGTCACTGCTTCTCGCATCTTCTCCAGCCATTACACTTATAGCAAGCGGCGGAGCAGCGACATTCGGTGTCATGGCCGCAGTGGATGCCAACAGGCTGCGACGAATTAGGCGCGACCAGAAGCGCAAGATTGCCACGACAAAAGAGGAACGGGCCAAGGCCGAGATATCTGCCCTAAAAAGACTATAATAAAGGCTCAACACTTCCAAATCCATGGAAAAAGGACGTTCTACTTCCACTATTTAGTAAGCCTTTTAAAGCCAATTATTCATATACAATTACGAGTTCTCTATCATGGAGGAGTATAACTGGTCGCCTTGCCAGCACAAGCATTTATGCGTGTTGCTGGCCTCTTCCTTTTTATTCTTATTTACCTCGACAAACTGCGCTGCGAATCTTTTTTTGTGTATAGATTGAAAGTCGGTTAGGCACTGCCCCCAAGAAGGGATTTATATTCTTTCGTTGAGTAATATCTCTGCTTCCTTATTATTAAAAAGGTGTAATATTATTATGGCAAAGGAAAAGGGCATAAAGGAACTTGAAGACCTTCCAGGAGTCGGGCCGACCACCGCCGAAAAGCTCAAGCAGCTTGGCTATGACACTATAGAGAAGATAGCAACAGCATCCCCACACGAGCTGGCAGAGCTTACTGGAATGAAGCTGGATGCAGCAAAGCAGGCAGTTGATGCCGCAAAGCAGGCAACAACTCTAGAGTTCAAGACGGCATCCGAGGTCGATGCAAAGAGAAAGTCCCTTGGAAGGATACATACTGGCGCAAAGAGCCTCGATGAGCTTCTTGGTGGTGGAGTAGAGGCCAATGCCATAACCGAGGCCTACGGCAAGTTCGCCTCCGGAAAGACGCAGCTTGGCTTCCAGCTATCGGTCAATGTCCAAAGGCCCGTAGAACAGGGGGGCCTTGGGGGAAAGACGCTATTCATAGACACAGAGGGCACATTCAGGCCTGACAGGATAGAGCAGATAGCAAAGGCCGCAGAGATGGATACCAAGTCCGCTCTAGAAAACATACTAGTCGTAAGGGCTACAACCTCAGACCAGCAGATATTGGCCATAGAGCGCGCAGACAAGCTCGTCAGGGAGAGCAACGTGAAGCTTATAGTGATAGACTCGCTGATGTCGCTCTTCAGGTCAGAGTACGTCGGAAGGGGCGCTCTAAACGAGAGGCAGGGCAAGCTCAACATGCACATACACAAGCTCCAGAAGCTGGCCGACACCTATGATCTTGCGGTGTACATCACAAACCAGGTGATGGACAACCCCGCAATACTCTTCGGCGATCCGACCACGCCGGTGGGGGGAAACATAGTCGCGCATGCTGCCACTACCAGGCTCTATATGCGCAAGTCGAAGGAGGACAAGAGGATAGTGAGGCTTGTTGACTCTCCCAACATGCCGGAGGGAGAGGCAGTGATAAAGATAACACCTGACGGAATAAAGGACTAAGGGACTGTTTTCGTGCTTGCACTTGTAGGAATAGGTCTCGATGCAAAGGACATATCTGTAAAGGCCCTAGAATTCCTAAAGAACGCCCAGGTAATATATGCCGATACATACACATCAATAACCAGCAGCGAGAGCCTTAAGTATATACGCGAAGACACGGGCAAGGAGATTATCCCGATAAGTCGCAGCCACATGGAGGAGAGGTTGGGCGACACCATAAAAGACGCTTCAAGGTTCGATATCGCCATCCTTGTTATAGGCGACCCGCTGGTAGCAACCACGCACCACATAATCCTGGAAGAGGCCGCAAGGCGCGGAATAGAGTCAAGAGTGTTTCATTCGTCCTCAATATTTTCGGCAGGCATAGGCGAGAGTGGCCTTGACATTTATAAGTTTGGTCCAACAACCACGGTGCCATTCTGGAGCGAGCACTACAAGCCGACCTCATTTATTGACGTAATTGCAAAGAACCTGTCAAACGGCGAGCATACGCTCGTCTTATTCGACCTCAACCAACCAACAGGAACGGCCCCAATGTCCATAGAGCAGGCCACACATATAATTAATATGGCTGACAGGGGCGGCGTGCTCGGCCCCGAAAAGAAGGTCCTCATACTTGCAGATATTGGAAGGGCGTCCCAATCCATAAAATATATAGAATTCTCAAGGGTCCCAGGCCTTGCCGGAGACCTTTCAGGCAGGATATTATCCATGATCGTGCCATCCCAGATGAGCTTTGCCGAAGAGGAGTCGGTTAAGCGCTTCTCCTAATCCTTCCAGTAACGCATAGTGTATATCAGCGCCACAAGCCCGAAACCCTGCACGAACCACACGCTTGCTATCCTAAAGAAGATGGTTATTGCCGAAGCCGCAGAAAGGTCTATCGTCGCAGGAAAGAATATCTGAAGCTGGCCGATGAGAGCCACATCAGTAACCCCAAGGGTCCCGGGTATGCCTGTCACCATCCCAAGCACCAGCGACGATGAGAAGATGAATATGATTACTGGTATCTGCGATAAATGAAGAGGGATCCCGAATGCAAGTATTGTGACATATAACGCCATGCCGTTGAGGAACATGCTGGGTATTGTAATCACCATCGAGTAGATGAACGATCCAAATCCAAGCTTCTTGTTATGCTTGAAGTAGAGCGTTGCCGTAGAGAAGACAGCATCAAGCCGCCTTAGCACGCCCCACCGCCTTCTGTACTTTACGAATTTACTTTTCACATAATTGAATGGGGTTTGGACATAAACAAAAAAGAACGGCACCATAAGAATCGTCGTGATTAGCAGCGCCACGAAGACGAATCGGCCTACTGCAATCGCTGCAACATCGGTTATAACAGCAAATCCCAAAAAATCAGTGAATATGTCCGCAACTACTGCGGGGAATGTTCGTGCGAAGTGCACTCCAGAAAGCCTGTTCATCGTATAGGAGACTATCGCCCTGCCCCACCTGCCCGGGGTCACGTCCATTGAGTACATCGACATGTATATGGCAAAATTCCTCCAGAAAGGTATTCGCACGCCAAGCCTTCTAAGGTAGAGCGACCATTTCGGATATCTTATGGTGTAGCTGAAGAGTATTATTCCAAGCGCCAGGGCGAAATAGCGCAAGTTTACCGATTCAAAAGTCGCCACAAAGGCATTCACCCCTTCCTTGTACATTGCGATAGCGGCTATTGCAGCAAATGTAAGCAGGCTTAAAGCGAATATTATGTATACTGCAGAACGCGCCGATCCAACAGCCTTTCTATACTGCTTTGCGGCGCGTATGCCATCAATATCCTTGATCTTGATCTCTCCAGTCATGAAACCTACACAAACCTATTTTTCAGATCAATAATATAAATTCAGCACAAAGAAAAAAGCAGCAAAAATGAAAAAAAGAAAAGGAAAAGAAAAGGCGCTGCAATTCTATACAGCGCTTACCACAGGAAGTGACGCGTGGAATGTAGTCACAAGAGCTCCAACTATTGGTCCGATTACAACGCCAAGCAGGCCGATTGCAACCCATCCCATTACGAGCTTTGCCACAAGCATAACTACAAATCCTGTTGCTACAAGGTTCACAAAGGTCTCTACCCGCGTGTTCTTGTGCACGTTGCTCATCACTACAACCAGCACATAGAGGCTCCATATGAAAGCCACGAGCTGAATGAGTCCTCCTATCACAGGCAGGACTGTCAGCCAGAGCACAGCAAGGGGCAGGAACATTCCATACACAGCCGCAGTGAAAGTGGCTTCAAACCCTCCCTTGTAAACATTGAGTCCCTTTCCTATCCAGTGGAAGACCACGCTGAAGACAAGCAACCCTATAGGTACGAGCCCCCACATGTACATAACGGCAGCAGCCGCCAATATCCATGTCCAGCTTCCTGAAAAGCCGCTTACGAGCCCAGTGGCTGCCATCACTCCCTGCAGGGCAAATCCTGCGCCGGCAGCTACAACCACGAGCAGCACCAGTGGTATTACTGAAAATTGGTAATACAACGCCAGTGCGTCTCCAACTGTCTTAGCTGGTTTCTTTATGCTTTCGGGATGCAAAACTGCATCTATTCCATCTTTGAAGGTATCTAGTACCATCTTAATCCCGTATACTATATCAAAATCAAAGCTTTTAAACCAAATCAAATATCCAAAACTATGGAACTATGCTATTGGTTGCACCAAAAAATACATAACTTAGGCAGGCGCCTGCAGGGACGCCGCATAGACCGACGCATATGCAGTAAATATCACTGCAAGCACAATAAAGACCACAAGGCCCGCAACGAACGCGCTGGTCATCGAGGTTCCATGCTGCTTTGAAAGGCCAACTACAAGCACATATATCCCATATATGAGTGCTATGAGATAGATTATACTGCCAAGCGCACCAAGGGTAACGGCAAACCAGAATAACATTGATGAGAATTCCGCATATACAACCGCTGCAAACGTGTTGGCAAAGCCGCCCTTAAAGAAGCCAAACACCTTGCCTACTGCATGGATCATTCCAGCAATTATGAGAAGCACAAGCGGTATGAACAGCGGAGTTATTATCAGGCTTATGAGATACTGCTTATACAGATCAATAGTCAATTGCACCGAGTTATTTACAAGATACGCAGTCGGAGCATTGGCAAGGGTCCCGGGAAGCGTAAGCATGACCACTATGGAGGCCAGAATGGTAAGGACTATCGGCACGACAGCGAATTTATAGTATGCCAAGAGCGCCTCCTTTACACCCATCTTCTTCTCGGTTCCCTTTCCCGGATGCGCAATGACGCCAAGCCCGTCTTTGAACGATTTAATGAACATAAAAACACGCTACTACGTGATTTATTTGCCTGGAAAAGTTTTTTAATTGATGTTGGCATAAGAGAACCATGGACATATTCAATATAGTCACCGATTCGCTCAAGTCGCTCAAAAGGCATCCAAAGCTGCTATTCCCTGCCCTTATACTCACGCTCTTTGCCATCATCGTCGCATATGCCGCAAGCCATCTCTTTCTCAGCGCAATACCGGGCCCGGTCCTATCAAATCATCAACTGTATTCAAGAATTGCACTTGCTCTCACAAGAGTGGCCCCCACGCTTGCCCTGATATTTCTGCTCGTATTCCTTGCCGGCGTTCTGGTCAAGGGCATGTATGTCGACCTCTGCTACAACCAACGGAAGTATCCAAAGAGGCCGTCGCTGCGGCATTCATTCAAGGTAGCGCTCTCGAGATACAAGGACCTTCTGGTCTACGAGATAGCCGTTGCCTTGGTCTTCCTGGCGCTGCTTCTTATAACCATCGGTCCAATTCTCCTTCTAGCAAACAGTACGATAATACAGCCGTATCTGTCTGGAACGGCCATAAGCAGCCAATCATACATCAATCTCTCCGGCCTGCTCGTGATAATGCTTGTAGTGCTAGCCATCCTATACATTGCAGCCTCTATTCTACTCTGGCTCGGACCGCCGATAATCGTGCTCGATGCTACGGACGCAAAGAGGGCGCTTGAAATGAGCATCAATCTGGGAAAGAAGGAGCCGTTTAGGATATTTGGCACTATTGTGATAGCCTACCTTGTTGTTGCCATTGCCATTTTCCTTTCAAGGATACTTCAGGCGATACCATTTCTTGGCGTTATACTCTCTTTCATAATCAGCATAGGAATTGCGGCATTCATTGAGCTAGTGGCACCGATGTACTATCTCTCATTCCACAAGAGGTAACAAGTCCAGGAGCCAATATTAATCTTCAATGAGCAATTATACCATGATACAGATACTGCAAAGCAAAGGCCACCTGATCGTTGCCGACCAGTCCAGCATGGACCTTCTCAGGAAGGGCCATTTCGGCAGGTACTCGAAGCAACGCATTGAACTCTCCGCAGAGGAGGCGCTATACCTTATTGATGTTAGGAATGCGGTATGCACTGCGGCTGGCGAAGAGGTATCATTCAATAAACTCGCATCGAGATTCTGGAGGAAGGAGAAGTTCGCTGCAAGATATTTCACCTATAAGGACTGGCGCGATCGCGGACTTGTAATAAAAGATCCATTCAAGCACGGCGGCAGGCAGCAGGCCCAACCAAAAGAGTATCCCAGCACGCCGCTTAAGCTGCCTGAAATGAAGCTTTCGGGAACGTTCTTCAAATCAGAACTTATGACTATAGTCGACGACGCAGAAAATGGCAGGAGGATCTATGACGAGCTCTGGTTCGGACAGTTTGGCTCCTACAAGGCCTCGGATCGCGGCAAGCTCAACAAACTAGACATATACGAGACGCTCTTTCTAGCCTCGAAAGGCATACTCTCATTGCAGAACACAACCGATAAAGAGGCACTAAGGCTCGCCATTTCAAGAAGGAGTGATTTCGAGAAACTTTACGGTGTATACTCTGATTGGAGGGACCGAGGGTACGTGATAAAGACGGGCTTCAAGTTTGGAACGCATTTCAGGGTATACTTCCCCGGCGCAAGGCCGATGCAAAGCGATGGCTCTTCCTGGACTCATTCAAAGCACGTAATACACGTCTTTCCAAAGGAGTCCAAGCTGCTCATCTCCGAATGGGCGCGCGTAATAAGGGTTGCACATTCGGTGAGGAAGACATTCATACTTGCAGTCCCAGGCGCCACAAAGAGCAGGAAGACGCAGATAGATTATGTCCTCTATCACAGGCATGGGGGCGATGCAGACAGCCCAGAAACAGAGCAGCCCAAATATGCCATGCTGTCCCTGAGCGAAGAGGAGTATATAGGTGGAAGTGAATTCGCCTCTGCAATAAACGCCGCACGGGAAATGAAGCTAGATCTAATACTTGCAATAACCGACAGGGAGACTGCGGTCACGTATTACCATGTAAAACAGATAAGGCTCAAGGGAAGCGAGAACGAGTATTACGAAATAGACTGGATGCAACCGTAAGAACAGCAGCGCAAATTGCATCAAACATCGATCATCAGTTACCTGCCTTTTGCAAGCCCCAAACGCTTTCTTCCCCCCACAAATTCACGATAGAAGACTATCTGCAGGGCGTACGACCACGCAGCTATAAACGAGGCAACCAGAACCGAGAGAACCGCTCCAACAACAACACCAAGGACCGGGCCCGTTACTCCAAATGCCGCGGTGACTATCCACTCCACCACATATATCATCCCAACAACCAATCCGAACACGGTCATGAGCCAGACAATCTTCCAGAAGTTCTCCCTTCCTATCTCGATACTTCTTCTGATTGCATCAACGCCGCCCAGGTCCTCAATCATGACTAAAGCTGTGGCTTCGTAAAGTAGCGGCACCAGCACAAGCGCTCCTATCAGGAGGCCAACAAACACCAAAGTGCCAATGAGGAGTAGCTTAAGTATCTGCCCTGCAATCGCTGACGCAATAGAAGTGCTTCCACTGACCTTCATCAGTCCAAACACCGGGCCTATCAAAGGTGATAATATCGCGCCAAAGATGACCAAATAGATTACCATTTGCAAGAACATCACAAGTAGCAGGCTAGAGTATCTCCTTCTTGCAGCTCCAAGCGCATCAAATATTGAAACCCTCTTTGCGCCAAGGCCTTGGAGCACCATAGAATAATACGCTCCAGCCCACAAAGGCGACATAAGCAGCAATATTATCAGCCCAGCAGCCACAGTTACTGCAATCAGCCAGATATTTCCAATTGACAAGCCCCCCGAGAGGCCAAGAAAAACGATAACGGCAAAAACGAGCACAACAACAACGCTTACAACGCCCATGAATAGGTATATCAGCAGGAATTTTAGGTAATTATCCTTTACCACTTCAAAGCTGTCCATTACCGCATTCTCAACAGATTTGGGCACAAGTATAAATGCCCAAGCAAACTTTTAAGCCTAAGCTTCGGCTCAAGTGCGATAAGTGGAAGTCTCACCGACGGCTACCAAGATTTATAAATGCTTATCCATCTATATTATCAGGGCGAATATCATGAAACTCTCAGAAATATATCGTATGGATATATACAGCGATGCTGGCCAATACCTTGGAGAAGTCCAGGACATAATAATTGACCTTGAAAGAGGAGAACTCAGCAGGCTTTTGATGGTTCCTTGGAAGACAGCCAAGGGCGACTCGAAACTCGTGTTGAAGAACAAGAGCATACTCTACAAGAACGTAAAGAACGTCAGTGACGTAGTGCTCGTGTCATCACCTCTCACAACCTCCCAGGAGGCAAGGAAGGAGGAAGTGGACGATCTGGCAAGGTAAGCGGACTTTTTTGGCGCAATGGCGCAAGGCTAATGCCACTTTGGCATTAGCTTACAATTTCTTTGGAAGTTTTATTCCTCTCTGGTTCAGGTAAGTTCCTTTATACGCATTCCTAACCCTATTTAGGGTCGTAGCAAATATCACATGAGCGAACCTGACTTTGGGTCGTAGTAGTATTGGGAATCTGCTGCTGTTGAATACCTCGAGCGTGACCGTCCCGGCAAATCCGGCATCTATTATCGTAGGCGGCATGAATAATCCGTGCCTTGCCCAAGTGCTCCTAAGCTCTACAAATCCAACTAGATTGTCAGGAAGCCCTATGAACTCCATAGTGGATAGCAGGACCTGCGTGCCGGGTTCTATCACCACTCCTTTTGGGCACCTCTCAACCACATACTCGCCCTTGAGCGTATCAGGATTCGAAGGGTCTATCAGGAACTTACTGTCTCTCTTCATATTATGTCTGGCAACTTCATCAGTAAGTCTTAGGTCAAGTCCGTTCTCCCTTATTATCTCCTTCTCAAACGGTTTTATAACAAGCCTCTTTTCCTTGATCAGACCCTCAAGATCGAAGTCGGATAGTATCATGAAATCAAGAGACTTATCTGCGTTTAATATTAAAATACCTCCCACAGCCGCCACCGCTGCAAATAAACGAGATGCAAAGCGGTAGGATTATAAATTGAAACCAGCCATATTCAAGAGTTTCGTATCGTCGATGGTTATCATGTGGGACGACAACTTCAAGCAGGCGCTATATGACGGCATAGACCCTAGCGACGGCTATTCCCCATCAGATGCAAGCGAGGCCCTCCAGGAATACTTCAAAGAAATAATGGCAGGCGCAAAGCCCTCACCGTCCAACGCTGGAGTCTTCTACAAGATAAGAAACGGGGCCCTGCAACTGCTCAGCTCAAAATACAAGCGCGATGTAAATACGATACTCGACGCCTCTTTTAGGATAGGCGTAGCAAAGAACAGGGACTACGGCACCTTAAACATACTCAGATACGGAGTAATAGGCATCATAGTGCGCATAAATGACAAGATAGAGCGTGTATCCAACCTCATGAAGGATGGAAACGTCGCGCAGGTGGCGGACGAGAAGATAGAGGATACACTTATGGATATGGTCAACTATGCCACATACGGCATAATGCTGTGCAATGGAATATGGGTATAAACGCTTGCGCTCCTATCGTCTAGCTCGGCCAAGGACGCGGGGCTTTCAACCCCGCAACCCGGGTTCAAATCCCGGTGGGAGCAAACAAAAACCATTACGTAAGCCGCCGTTTCAAATTCAACAAAACTTGAAATTACGTGTTGAAAATTTAGTGAAAAATGGGGCTTAATGCAATAGCACTCTGCCTAATACCCCAAGCTTTCAACCAAGTCTCTTTTTATGCCTGGAAAGCTTGCGCTTTAATTTCTTTTAAGCTTCTTGATCTCCGTGACCGCTTTTCCAACCGCGTGATATACCAAGCTTCCTCCAAGCGAAAAGCCTGCGGCTTCTGCCCCAAGGACCAGCCCATTTCCCAGCGTTGATAGTTCAGCTAGCAGTCCGACCGAGATGCCCATTGCAGTAGAAAACCCCGCAGATCCGGCAAGCTTATCCTTGGCCGGCATATTCCATTCGGTGTTCATCTCCTTCCAAACCTTCTTTGCGTATCCTTTGAATGTCATGCAAATCAAAGACACTGTGCCTTGCCTGATTATTAAAGCTTACTTTCGGCAAGAACATCAAAGCAACCTTTTAATGTTTTCTAATGGGCTTTGAAATCCCTTACCTTTAGGTATGTTGGATGAAAAGCCCAAAAACTTTTCCTCAGTAAAAGTACTTGACGCGACGTGATGTTCGTCGCGCCGAAGTGAATCAATGGTTAGTATAAATTATGAAAACGAATATAAGTCTCTCGCTCACAATGCGAGATCGATAGGCGCAAGTGAATATCACTTGCAGTGGGTGACAAAGTACAGATTCGATGTACTTGCAGAAGAGTCATCGTGGAAAGATTGCGAGACCGCAATCCGATATACTGCACTAAAGTACAGTATAGAAATAGTAGAAATTGGAGTAATGGAAGATCATGTGCATGTCGTCGCAAAGATACCTCCTTATCTTTCAGTTGCGCATGCAATTGGATTGTTGAAGGGTGCAAGTTCATACCATATGTTCAGAGCGCACCCTGAAGTAAAAAAGAGATGCTGGGGCGGACATTTCTGGGGCAGAGGTTACTTTTACAGATCAGTGAGTAATGTCACTGAGGCCATAGTTAGAAGATATGTCAGAGAAGACAATAATCAAAGACAAAGGAAATTAACTTGATGGAAATCCCACGCCTTTAGGCGTGGGTAGTTTAATATC
>JAJZRI010000009.1 GCA_021802765.1 Microcaldota archaeon
TTTTCAAAGAGGATGGCCCAAGCTTTTGACACCTATTTTTCTATCCATTTTGCACGCAGTAGACTATATTTTCGGAAATGAACGTCTGCGTATCCGCACACATACTATGGCATTTCAGAAATATAAAGAGATACAGTGCAAACAAACACAAACACGCACGCCCAGTGTTTTGGCTCAATCCTTCTAAAAAGACTGTACACCAAGACTTTTGGAAAAGTTAATCGGAAACGCCTGGCCGGTTAACGTCAGATACGCAGCATGATTCTTTATTTTCTGAGTTCGGTCCTGCTTGCATATATTTATATTGGTGCCAAGCAAAATACATCCATATGGTAATCTTATGGTAGTTAATGATACTGATAAACGGTTCAAGTATCTACTATATTCAAGAGCGTTCAGGAGCGTTGCCATAATATATATGAGCCTTGCATTTTCGCTTTATCTGGCGGAGCTGCATATTCGGATAATAGAGATAGGGATTGTTGCTGCAATAGCAATGCTATTCATGGTTTTTCTCACAATCAGTCTAGGGATGATAGGAGACCGATATGGATACAGGATTGAGCTGCTCTGTTCTGAGTTTGTAGCTCTGGTAGGTGCATTGATCATAGGTTTATCTTCTACTACGCCATACATAATGGCAGGCATGGTGATCGCAGGCATTGGGGGAGGGGCAGGTGGGATGAGAGGCGCATTCTCTCCAGGGACAAACGCATTCATAGCTAACAACTATAGCGATCAGAAGGATAGAATAAGGCGCTATTCACACATAACTCTTGTTGGCTCGATAGCCTCGATAGGGGGTAGCATGCTCTTTGCAAGCGTCTCTCCGCTTAGCGGTTTCATAGGGACGCTAGGCGCATACAGACTACTCTTCCTTGTTTCATCAGTCATGCTTGTTGCATCATTGGCATCGATTAGTATGCTTACGGAAGAAAAGAGACCGAAGAAAACGACAAAGGTGATGAAAAGTAGCAGTATGAGATATTCGGCAAGAATTATTGTAATAAATGCCCTGGGAGGGATGGGGGTGGGCCTTGTCATACCTCTACTTCCGTTGTGGCTTGCTCTTTCTTACGGAGCTACGTCATTAGATATAGGTATTATCTTTACTGCCTTGTATCTGGCAGTTGCTTTGGGTTCTTATCTCTCTTCAAAGATCGCAAACCGCATGGACATGATAAATGTTGCATCTTATACCCGACTTCTTTCAGGAGCTCTTTTGTTTGCAATGGCATTTTCCCCCACATTGATTATTGCTGCTCTGCTTTACCTGCTAAGGGGGGTTATGTCAGGTTTTGGAAGTCCAAGCAGGACAGCAGTAAATGTCAGGGGAGTCGACATTGAGGATTATGGCACAGCCACGAGCATACAGGGAGTTGCATCAAGAGCAGGGCAGCTCAGTTCAGGCTTAAGCGGATATCTTATGGAGTTTGCACTGCCACTACCAATATTCATAGGCGGAATATTACAGTTGGCAAGCGGAATTGGTTATAAGCTTCTATTTAGCAAGCACAAGAAGAGTGATGATTAGCATAGTAGTTAATCCTTACATATACTGTATTAATCTTTGTCCTCATCATCCGAAAAACGTCAATTTTTAAATTACCTTCAAATACTAACTGCGCTTACGCATTTGCAAATACCTGTATTTTTATCAAATCGCAGAGATAGAAATCTGGTTCTGTGTGGATTCATACCATGCTTTCTCGTAAAGCGAAAATGGACTCGACGGACGTCTGTCATTGAGTACAATGTACAAATGCCTTAGATAATGGTGTTTAATGGTATTTGATTGCACTTGAATATTAACTAGCATTCTATTGTCTTGACTCCGGCTTTCTTAGCAAGCTCTGCTTGGTTCATATCGCAGGTTACTAACTCGTAATTATTCTTTAGCGCCGCAGCTATGAACATAGCATCATATATTGATGCACTGTATTTCTTAGCGATTTCAAATGCCTTACTAGTATGTTTTTTTTCTTCTATAAACCTGAAGGTATCTGGATACCTCTCAAGAATCTCAACTGCCTTCTTATAATCAAGCTCATCCTTACGGACTTTTTTCAGAAGTGCACTACCTAGCTCTATCATGGAAAGTTCTATACTTATGGGCTCGTAGAGATACGTCTCCACATCCTCCCATCCAGGCTCTTCTGAAAAGTACTTGACAATAACTGAGCTGTCAATGAGCCTCATTTCTATCCTCTCTTATCGATTTCACCGCAAATCCTGCTTTTGATGGTTTTGAAGTTTTAATAATCTCTTTCAATTCGAGTAAGACTTTTTTTGCATTTGCCTTCCATGCAATATCCTCTACATATTCTTTAGGATTTATGCCTGCCTTCTTGAGCTGCCCAATAGTACCACGCCTTACTCTAATACTAATTACTTCAGTTTCCATAAGTATATTATGGCATACAGATATATAAACATTTATGTTTACTTAATAGATTACAAAATGAGGTTCTAAATAGCCACTATCTTTTATTCTTGATATATGTTTGGGCGGGGTTCGTACCATGTTTCCTCGTAAAGCGAAAATGGACTCGGCGGTCTTCTGCATTCGAGTACGATGTACAAACAGTATTGTCTAATGGTATTCGACATCAAACACCATTATTTAACAGTATTTAAAATTGAGAAAACAGTTTATGGTTTTCCCTCCTTAATTTCTCCAACGCAGCTCTAAGCTCTTCAGGTGTTGTTGTAAATCCGGTTCTTTCGTAATCATCTAGAGACTTATAACCTTGAGTGTAAGATGCTTTGCGCAAAATTCTTGCGGATTTTGGTTTTTGGACTTCAAGGAAACTAGAAGCATCGCCAAGCATATCCCGTGCCAGTGCGCGTTGAATTACAGCGAACTTCCTATATATCGGATTTTCCTCAGACTGTGCTTCGAGATAGTCTGCCCTTCTGATGCAGATACGAGCTTCGTGTATAAGTGTTCTTGTAGATTCTGCGCGTTCCATTTCCATTTTATCAAATACTTCCTTCAAAATCCTATTAGGCTAGTAAATGGCTAAGGCTACACCTTTCTTCTTAATTGCTTCTACGACTTTGGCAACAGTTTTGCTGGCATCCAGTATCTCTATTTCTATTGGCAGACCTTTCTTTGTATAGTGAGTTATGATATTCTCGCTTTGTTCTCCAAAATCTGGCTTACCTTTACTTAACCCTATCAGAAGAATATCAGTTTTTGCATCATATTTGTATTTCATACCTTACACTTCTTGCCTTGTATACTGTTATGACTCTTCAACTATTACTCGTAATATATGTCCATTAAGTTTCTTTTGGTAAATCGTTCTATTATTGTATCCCTCCATAGTACTAGTAGGATGTTCTATTGTAGAAACTACTAATGTAGTTGAAACATTATACTTTCTCATGCGTTCTTTTGCATGGGTTGTTATTTCTATTTCCATCAGCGCATATTACTCGCTAAAAGATTAAATTACCTTCGAATACTACCTGCCCTTACAGAATTTGCAAATACCTATATTTTTATCAAATCGCAGAGATAGAAATCTGGTTCTGTGGGATTCATACCCTACTTCCTCGTAAAGCGAAAATGGACTCGGCGGGATTCGCACCCGCGGCCTTTTCGTTGCGAACGAAACGCGCTACTGCTGCGCTACGAGCCCGTATAGAGATAGACTGATTAACTCTATTTATATCTTATGCCTCATAAATCTTAACATGGGCAAGACGGGCAACGGATCCCTTGATAAAATATTCGACAGGGTGCTTAAGGACATAAAGCCTAGCGATTCGGAGATTGCAGACATAACATACCGTGTAAATGAGCTTATGGGCGCACTTGCCAGTATCGTTCCAAAGGACGTGACACTAAGGGTCGCAGGATCAATGGCACGCGGAACCAACCTGAAGGGAACCGCAGACGTAGATATCTTCATGCTCTTTGACAAGAAAATGGATCGCGAAAAGGCAGTAAAGCAGGGCCTTGAGTACGGCAAGGCACTTCTCAAGGGCAGAAAAGGCAAATTTGAGATAAAATATGCAGAGCATCCATACCTGCGACTTTACCTAGATTCCCTGGGCATAAAGGCAGACATAGTTCCCGCATTCAAGATAGATGATGTAAGCCAGATGGGCACAACGGTAGACCGCACGCCACTGCACACAGAATTCATAAACTCTAACTTAAGCAAGAGGCAAAGGGACGAAGTGCGCCTTCTTAAGTATCTTCTCAAAGCCCACGGGATATATGGGGCAGAGGTAAAGACAAACGGGTTTTCAGGATACCTTTGTGAATTGATGATACATAATTACGGGTCATTGATGGGATTCCTCCAGGCCGCCTCAAAATTCAAGCTGCCGGTTCTGATAGAGCCCAAGTCAAAGCGGGAGTCAGACGGCAGCATGGCATCAAAGAGGTTCAATTCCCAATTTGTCGTTATCGATCCTGTCGATTCTGACAGGAATGTGGCCGCAGGAGTTTCTTTAGAGTCCCTTGGAAGGCTTGTCATAATTGCACGCGAATTTGTGCAAAAACCAGACATAAAACTCTTCTATGGACATGGATTTTCGGATTCTAATGCAAGGAAGATTGTGTCAAACTTGTCCAAGGAAGCGGGCTTGGACACATTCCTGATAGTTTCAAGAGTTCCGGACAAGAGCGAAGACGTGATCTACCCGCAACTGAGGAAGGTAAGCGGGCAGATACTGCGGCATCTTGAACAGAACGGATTCAATGCCTATTTCGTAACCCAATTCATTTCGGAAAGAGAAGGAATAATATTCATGGCAGCCCCAAAGCAGCAAATCAGGTCAAGGATGGTAAGGGGACCAAGCGCCTTCATTCAGGGTGCGACGGCGGCATTCATGAAAAAGCATTCCAAGTCTCTTGGTTTTGTAATGAATGGCACTGACCTGTATTCCCTTGAGAAGACCGATGTGGCTACCGTAGAGGAGGCACTGAGAAATCTTCCAAAAGCTGTTCTTGTCCACAAGGACATAAATCTAAGGAATGCAAAGATATTTGTCAACAAAGTCGCCCCTGATTACGCAATACTTCTTTACGCAGAGCTGCAGAGGAAAATATTCATATAATCAGATAACCTTCTTTCCAAGAAGTTTTGCCATGCCGTTGAGTTCCCCAAGCATGTCTATCTCCTCCCCCCGTTTCCTTCCTCTTATTATCCCAATTATTTGAGTCAGGGCCTTACTGCCTCCCATTACTTCATTAACAGATTTATAATTTGCAAGGGAATTTACTCCACAGTAGTCTATGGCCTCCGATACTATGTTCCCCTCAGTCTTCTTTGCGCTATAGCCTCTCTTTCTCATCCTGTCAAGTAGCGTCTTAAGGTGCTCCCTAATTACTATTGCGATGGCCCCCCGTATCTTGATATCGCACAGAAGATGACCCTCTATTATTACGAATTCTGCCTTGCTGATCCTTATTCTTCTCTCCAGTTCGTTCCGCAATCCTTTCATGTCTGCGATTATCTCTCCTTCTGCTGATTTTTTCCTGTAAAGATGGAGATTCTTTACGATTTCGTTTGCCTCTATAAGCTCTGAATTTCCAAGCTTCTTTGCCAGACGTCTGGCCAGGGTACTCTTTCCAGAGGCGGGAGTTCCAGTTATGACTATTACTCTCTTCATTCAAAACTCCGTGATTATCCTGTGGTGAAAAATTCGGTTGCGTTATCAAGGGCTGCCATTATCGTGTCCATTGAATTTTCTACCATAAGTATTCTGCTGTCTGGCATCTGCACAGACAGGAGGCAGTTCTTGCTGCCTGAGAAGAACCAGTTGCCTATCGCGTATTTCCTATAGCTTGAAGATAGATCCAATATGTAATTTGCACCATTTATCAGTTTTGTTACAAGCATGTCTGCCTGCCCGTCATAATTGTCCAGATATATTGTCTCCACTGCCTGGTCTCCAACATCCATAGATGCAGGCTTTACGAAAGGCACCCTCCCTATACCTGCTTTGCTGCTTATTGCCTGTCCTATCTGCGTATGAAGCGCGTCTATAACTTCAAGCTGCCTAGTGAACTCCTCCTCCTCTGTCTGCAGGCCGCCGAGCAGATCTGTAAAATACGACTCAACATCGTTCCTTATCTTCTCAACAATGTCTGATACCCCGACTAGATCCTGGTATTTTCTGGGATCTGAGAGTAGCTCCCTAAGGCTCACCTTGTATTTGTCATTTATTTCGGATTCCATGTCTCTTACAAAGACATCAGTGCTATCGTCCCAAGGTGCAGTCTGATCATCATCCGCCATAAAATCAGATTATATCCTCGCCTTAACTACTTAAACCTTTTGCAGGCTATGAGCAATCTATATTATATTTAAGTGAATATCTGTTAACCATGCAGGACACTCACGATCTGGATTTCGCCTACAGATACCCATTCTCAAAGGAGGCCAGAGAGATAATAGCTCAGTCGGCGGGCTCGATAGATGATAATCTAATAAGTATGGGCAAGCTCAGGGTGGAGGAGGATCTCAACCGTGCGGAGATATCCCATTCAAGGCTAAATATGGTCGATATAAAGAAAGCTTATGTCCTAAGCTATGTATATTCAAGGATGATAATAAGTGCGATAGGCAACCAAATCCACCTTGATAGGTATGTGCGCTCCGAGGCAAAGCGTGCAAGATCAGCATTGGAATCGGACACGCTGCCCAACATGATAAAGTTAATGGCTGAACTGGATCTGCGCATGAGCTACTCAGATGGACGCTTCATAATAAGTCTTCCTAGCTTCCTCACGTTCTCATCCGGAGATCAAGGGCTTAGTCTTGTGAAGCAGGAACTGGGAAAGGGCCTGGTTTATCTTGACAAGGAAAATGCAATGGGTCTTATCGAGAAGGCCATAGCGGCAGAGGTACGAAGGAAGCTGCCGATACCTCTATCTGATCTTCCCAAGCGCATAATAGCGGAGTCGAAAGGCGTGAAGCTGCCAAAGATAAACACGCGAGTAGAGATAAGAGAGGGGAGCTATAGATGGATAGAAAAGATATTATCAAATCCGATAGGAGACGTAAGGCACAGGACCGTAAATCTCATACTGGCTCCATATCTTACAAACATAAAGGGTCTAAGCGAAGAGGAGGCTGCGTCCATAATAATCGAGTTCATAGAGCGGTGCAAACAGATAAATCCCGACACCAAGGTAAATTCTTCTTACATAAAGTACCAGTGCAAGTATTCAAAGAGCAAGGGGATGAAACCGCTCTCCCTTGAGAAGGCCCGCGAACTCTATAGGGGCGTGCTTGAGCTCGATTGAGATGGTATGATGTCCGAAATAAAGAGCCTTTGCCATATCTGTTCAAAGGTGGCCGATAAAGCGTGCAGATTGTGTGGCAGGCCTACCTGCAGAGCTCACCTAAAGGATGGGATCTGCGCAAGCCATGCTAAAAGTTAGGAAGTAGCCCAAGCATATACTATTTTTACACTCCAGCAAAATCAACTGCCGAAGTGCCTTTGGGAAAAGCCCTTCCATTCTGCGCGACTACAGGCAGCCCTATCTCCTCGGCTATCTTCATAAGCTCTGATACGTCTACTTGCCTATCGGTCGAAAGCACGAAATAGTTTACGTTTCCCATATCTATCTTCTTCACAGTGAACGTAAGCTGCTGAAACATGCCGCTCCTTACAACCCTTATCTTTACAGACCCTTTTTTGATTGCCTCTTTTGCCTTCTGAGAAAGTTCCATAATTAAACTAGCCCGCTCCAATTACCTCTAACCACGCAAATAATATTAACTTATCTCGCGCTATCTAATCTGATGGACGCGACCATACTAGCAATACTGATATTCATTGCATTTTCAATACTCACTCCCATATCTTTGATAATCACCTCAAGAACCCTGAGGCGTAACACAAAAAGAAACAGCGTGAAGGATTCATCCTACGAGAGCGGCGAGGAGAGCACTGGCAGCAGGATAAGCATAATGAATGAGTATCTGCATTACTTTTCGATGTTCATAGCATTTGAGATAATAACGGCGATAGTTCTGGTCTGGGCGCCTGTAGCAAAGACCGTGCCTGAGATTCCAAGCATCGCCATCCTTGGCTTGCTCGTGGTTGCGGCACTGCTCGAGGGAATAACCCTGCTCATAGCTAAGATGGCATGATTATATGGTAGAAGAGAACGAGAATAACAGCGCAGAATTCATGGACGCAAAGAAGGAGATGGACAAGCTTGTATACGAATCCCTCAAAGACCAGGAGATAAAGCCTAATGCAGTTTTTGCAAAGCTCTCGGAGCTTACAAAGGCATTTCCCCTTACAAAAGGCATTGTAAACTGGTCAAGGAAGAACTCGCTCTGGCCAATGCAATTCGGTTTGGCGTGCTGCGCGGTAGAACTCATGGACTTTGGCGCCGCGCGCATAGACGCAGAGCGTAAGGGATATCTCCTATTTAGGGGAACTCCAAGGCAGTGCGATGTCATGATAGTTGCAGGTTGGGTCACAAAATCAATGGTCCCTGAGGTCAAGCGGCTCTACGAACAGATGTCCAAGCCGCGATATGTGGTGGCATTTGGCGAATGCGCCACGTGCGGTGGGCCATGGTGGGAGAGCTATAACATAATAAAGGGCATAGATGAGGTGCTTCCGGTAGATGTGTTCGTGGCCGGATGCCCTCCAAGGCCCGAGAATCTATTTGCGGCGTTGATGAAGCTGCAGAAGAAAGTTGGTGGTAGTATTGAAGATTGAGAGAGAGAATCTGATGTCCACTGTAAGCAGGATGAAGTCCGAAGGCTTTGACTATCTAATTAAGATAACTGCCGTAGACTATGCCGACCATATTGATGCGATATACCTGCTAAGGAACTTCGAGTCATCAAAGGACGAAGTCATTGAAGTAAGTCTTGACCCATCCGATCTATGGCTCCCTACTGTAATCAACATACACAAGTCTGCCGATTGGTACGAGCGGGAACTTTCAGAAATGTTTGGCATAGAGATAAAAGGAAGGCACGCGCCACGACTTCTTCTCGAAAAATGGGACGGTACAGAATTCCCCCTTAGGAAGAGTTTCACATGGGGCGCCCAATATAAGACAAAAGATGAAATAAAATGAGCATAGTCAGGATAAACGTAGGCCCGGTCCATCCAAGTACACACGGGGTAATACGACTAGTAGTTGATGTCGATGGTGACACTGTGGTAAACATAGAGCCGCACATAGGCATGCTGCATCGCGGCGTGGAGAAGCTGGCCGAGACTAGGATGTACATGCAGATCCCTCCCTACACCGAGAAGCTAGACTATATGGCACCGATGTCGTACGATGAGGCATATGTTGCAACCGTTGAGGCCGCCATGAACATAACTGTCAGCGAGCGCGCCCAGTACGTGCGCGTAATACTCCTCGAGCTGCAGAGGATAGCAAGTCATCTGCTAAGCGTAGGTTTCTTCTGCAATGACCTCGGACAGATGTTCACCGGATTCATGTGGGCTTTCAAGGACAGGGATATAATACTGGATCTGCTGCAGGAAGCTGCAGGTTCGAGGATGTTCTATGTAAACATGCGCCTTGGCGGTCTGCGTGAGGATCTTCCGGCTGATTTCGAGGATCACGTGCTGCAGACCATGAACTACATGGAAAAGCGCATACCAGAGTATGTAAATTATCTTGAGAAGAATCCTGTGTTCATCGAGAGGACCAAGGGCGTAGGCGTGCTTACACGTGAGGATGCAAAGCAGCTTGGAGTGACTGGCCCCGTGCTTAGGGCGTCCGGAGTCAATTACGATGTCAGGCGAAACAATCCATATTATGTCTATTCAAAGCTCCAATTCACCCCAAAGGTGCTGCAGGAGGGAGACAACTTTGCAAGATATAAGGTTAGGATGCTCGAGATCCAAGAGAGCATACGACTGATACGTTCAGCCATAAAGTTGCTTCCGGAAGGCGATGCGAAGGGCCTGCCGATAAAGCTCAGGAGCCCAAATCCCGTAAACAGGATAAGCATTGTCAACAGGGAGCTGCCAAGGGGCGAATGCATGATGTATCTGGTCGCCGACCCGCAGAAACCTTATAGGCTCTCGATAAGGTCGCCAAACTTCATAAATCTGGCTGCTATAAATCATCTGGCTAAGGGGGGCAGGTTCGCTGATCTCTTCAGTACGCTTGGAAGCCTGGACCTGGTGATGGGATGCGTGGATAGATAGCATGAACGTCACCGCCGCAAATAGCTTCTTCAATATACCCTACTGGATGGGCTCAGGAAACATCGTAAGCAACCTGGTCGGCATAGTCCTATACTTAGTGGTAGTATCAATAACCTTCTCCATATTCGGCTACACTGTCGGATGGCTTGAGCGAAAAATAATCGCCCGGGTGCAAAATCGACACGGGCCAACATATGTGGGCATGTGGGGCCTTTTGCAGAATCTTGCCGACCTTGTGAAACTGCTTGCAAAGGAAGACGTAATACCTGCAAATGCGGACAGGATGCTGTTCTCGGCGTCGCTGCCTCTGCTTCTGGCGCTCTCCATATTCATAATCCTCCTTATACCCTATTCGCCGACTCTGCAGGCGACCAATCTGGGCTTTGGACTTCTGATAATATTCACGATAATGTCTTTCTTCCCACTTCTAATATTCACTGCCGCTTTCTCAAGCGGCAACAAATTTGCGGAAATAAGCGCGCAGAGATCCGTGCTTGTGCTTCTCGGATACGAGATACCGATACTCCTTGTGATAGCAGCCATAGCCGCAATGTCGGGCGGCTACAATCTCAGTTCAATAGTAGGAATGCAGGCCGGGCTACATTACCTGGCATTCCTGATGCCAATAGGATTTATAATATTCTATATATCAATGCTAGCGGAATTTGAGAGACCTCCATTTGATCTAAGGGAAGCCGACTCTGAGCTCATAGCAGGGTGGCTTACCGATGTCAGCGCGCCTTCATATGCACTTGCCCTCTTTCTCGACTATGCTCGGATGTTCCTCGGCAGTGTCATAATGGCAATACTCTTCTTCGGCGGGTGGAACGGGCCAGCATTCATACCGCCATTCTTCATGCTTGTGATAAAGGCGCTTTTGATATCATTTTCTATCATAATAGTCAGGGCCACAACGTTCAGGATGAGGATGGATCGCGCCCTGAGGCTCGGTTGGGTCTTTCTTATACCTCTCTCATTAATAAATATTGTAATCACATACCTATTGTTTGTAAAGTGATCCTCCATGATTTCCCCTCTTGCAAAGACCCTAAAAGCCGCGCTTCTGGAGAAGAGATACACCACCGAGTTTCCTGAGCATAGAGAATCGCTTCCAGACAGTTACAGGGGCAGGCTCAGGCTTGACATGGATACATGCATAAACTGCTCTGCATGCGCAATAATTTGCCCTAACAATACTATAACAATGGTTAAGGTCCTTACTGACAAGGGAGATAAGCTGATGCCGCAGGTAGGCCATGAACGATGCCTTTTCTGCGCCCTGTGCGAAGAGGTCTGCCCTCCAAAATGCCTTACCCTCACTAAGAGCTATGATTACGAGGCTTACGACAAAAGGGATCTTGTAACCAGGCCAGAAGAACTGGAATAAGCATGATATTGGACACCTATGTATTTGCCGCGCTTGCAGCGCTTGCCGTAATCGCCGCCATATCCATATTCCTGCAAAGGAGGCTGATACATGCGGTGCTGTCCCTTGCCATCGTGTTCGTTTCTAGTTCCCTAATATTCTTACTTCTGGGCCAGACGCTAATAGCGGTTCTTCAGATGCTGATCTTTGTCGGAGGCCTTTCAACTTATCTGATAGTTGCAGTGGCAACAGAGGAGAAGGGCGCGAATCTAATAAGCATAAGGTGGCTACTTGCACTCTCGATCGTGCTCTCAGTAGGACTCTCTGCATCAATGCTTGTCCACGTCCCTTCCCAAAATGGGCCGTCGCCTTCGGGATTCCTAAGCGCAGCATCGCACGCCTTCGCGAATTCGTACGCCATGCTCTACATTATACTTGTATTGCTCTTCTCCGTTTCGATAAGCGGGGTCTTGGTTCTGCGTAAATTCACAAGATTGTTGGTTTGAATGGTTCCATTGATCTATCTGTATTTACTTGCTGCTTCGCTGCTGGCAATAGGTCTCGCAGGCATAGCTTCAGATCGGCACCTGATAGTCATAATGCTTTCAGTCGAGCTGATATTTGCGGCCAGTATAGTGCTCCTTGTCGGAATCTTCTCGTATTCATCCAAGCCGAATCCGGATGCGGTAATTATGCTCTTTTCCATATTCGCAGTCGCAGCCGCTGAAGTAATAACCGTTATATCCTTCTACATGTACATGAAGCACAACAGGATAGAGTTCGATGTCACAAAGCTATCAAAACTGAAGTGGTAATAAAATGCTAGCGCTCATAGTAATACTGCCATTGCTTCTTGGAATAGTTGCGATATCGTTCATCAGGGACATCGCAAAGATGAAGTATGTTGCCATCGCCGCCGGGGCTGTCGCTCTAATGCTGATGCCTCTTGTAAGTTACGGGACAACTTCGGTAAATTGGTTTAGTATTGGCAGCTTCGGAATTGATCTTACGATAGCCGTCACGCCGCTAAACTTCCTCTTGCTATCGCTCGTCATACTAATCGGACTATTGGTCCTGGTGTACTCTTCAGGTTACATAAGGTCGGTTTTCGAGCAGAGGCGCTTCTACGTCGAGATGCTAGCCTTCGAGACTGCGATGGCCACCTTTGCGGTGAGCGGCAACTTTGTAGTGCTCTTCATAGCCTGGGAGTTTTTGAGTCTGACGAGCTACCTGCTAATAGGCTTCCTCTATCACAAGAACTCGGCAAATAGGGCCGCACGTAAGGCGCTGACAATAATATTCATGGGGGATCTGGCCTTAATAGCTTCGATAGCCCTGTTCTGGAACGCGTTTGGCACGCTTGAGTTCGCTCAGATTATCGCAGCCACCCAGATAGCTCACGTGTCTGTAGCATTGTATTCTGGTTCCTTGCTGCTACTTTTTGCGGTATTGACAAAGTCTGCGCAGTTTCCATTCCACGAATGGCTTATAGATGCGATGGAAGGGCCGACCCCCGTATCGGCATATCTCCATTCATCAACAATGGTAAAGGCAGGGGTCTTTACAGTGATTCTACTTTATCCTCTCTTCAGGATTGGCGCAGTTGGTGATCTACTCTTCGCATCAAGTGCAATAACTCTCGTGCTGGCAACCCTTGCAGCTTCAAGGGAGATGCACATAAAGAAAGTGATAGCTTACTCCACCATACAAGAGCTATCAATAATGATGCTTGCACTTAGCGTCGGTGCGGTTCTTCCTGCAATATTCTTCTTCTTCGTGCAGAGCTTCTATAAGGCCCTACTGTTCTTCTCTTCCGGAGTGGCCATGGAAGCAAGCGGCAAGGAGGACATAAACGAGATATATGGGCTAAATGCAAACAGAATGCTCTACATCTCCACACTCTTCGGAGTGCTATCACTTGCTGGGTTTATCCCATTCTCGGGCTTCTTTGCCAACGAGGGCATAAGTCTTGCAATAGGAAACGAGTATGTACGGCTGCTACTGGCTGGAATATCCCTTCTGACGAGCTTTTACATAGTGAGATGGTTCTCATATCTGTCACGATCAGGAAAGCGCTCCCAGGTGCTTGCGGGCAATTACGTATCGGCAAGCAAGAACATGATCTACCCAATAGCCGCCCTTGCCGTGCTGACTCTGGCAGCTTCCGGACTATTCTTCTCAATAACCGGATTTCTGGGATATGGAGGCGCCCTGTCATATCTATCCCTGGGCAATTCAATGCCATTTAGCGCAACAGATAGCGTGATGTATCTTGTCATAATAGCCTTCGGAGCCGCTCTGGGCTATTTCACATACTACAAAAATTCAATAAAGATAGGCATAGGCTACCTTGGAAGGATAATCTATACCGGTCCGATCGTCAACCTTTTCTATGATCTGATAGCTGTGATAACATCTGGGTTCTCTTCCGGCGTGTCTGAGTTCGACCAGCGCCTGAGCAGTTTCTATGATAGGATAGGCTCACTTGTGCTGGGCACCGGCGGCGAGTTGCGAAAAGCCTCAGTTGGAAACATAAACTACTATGCCATAATATTCATAATCGGCCTGCTGATAATGCTGGCTTCATTCTACTACCTGGTGATTGTCTGATCTATCAATACCTTTTCATGGCGCTTGCCGTAATCATGACACTCTTCAACCTGGTCTTTCGGCTTTTTGACGACAAAAGCAGCCAGTTCACGATAAATATGGTCTTTCCTATCATGCTGCTAATTTCTATAGGCCTGCTTTTAACCTCAGGATATTCTGGAGTAGTCGCCAATGTCTTCTCCATAAATGCATTTTCAACATTCCTATTTGCGATATTTACTGCCGGTTTCTTCATAGTGAACCTTATTGCATTCAGCTACTCGGATAACTATTCAGATTTTGCCATAGTGGCCAACTTCGCGCTCCTTGGCATGTATCTGGTCTCAGCAGCCACTTCGACAATAACTATATTCATTGGCCTTGAGCTATCCACTATACCTATGGTATTCTCAATACTGCTTTCAAGGAGGAGCATAGAGGCCGCTGCAAAGCTGTTCATAATGGCTGCCATAGCCATATCCGTACTATCGTTTGCGATAGTTCTCCTATACGGTGATAGCGGCAGTTTCGCCCTATCCTCGTACTCCGGAGCCGCAGTAGCTGCTTTTGCAGGCATCCTCTTCATATCTGCGCTAGGATTCGAGGCGTCTATCTTCCCGTTCAATGTCTTGATTCCGGACATCTACTCCGGCTCGCCTGCCTACATCACAGGCATGCTGGGCGGAATGAACAAGAAGGTGGGTCTGATAGCTCTGATGCAGATATTCATACTCGTATTCATATCGGACAAGCAGCTCTTCATGCTCATAGCCATCCTTTCGGTGCTCACGATGACCTATGGAAACATTGTGGCGCTTGTGCAGAAGAACACCAAGAGGATGCTGGCCTATTCCTCGATATCCCAGGCCGGATACATACTGATAGGCATAGCGGCATCAACTCAGCAGGGCGTCGAGGCAAGTCTATACCAGATATTTGCACACATGTTCATATTCATAGGCCTGATGGGAATTGTAGCGATGCTGGAGAAGAACAACAAGCTGCACATAGACGAGATGATAGGCCTGAACGGGGAAAACAGGTATGCTGCATTCGCAATGGCACTTTTTATGTTGTCCCTAATCGGCCTGCCATTCACCACCGGATTCATAGGCAAGTTCCTTCTCTTCTTTAGTGCGATAAATGCCAACCTTCTCTGGCTTGCAATCATAGGGATAATTAATAGCATAATCTCCATCTTCTATTATATCCGCGCAATAATGGCCATGTACACTGAGAAATCGGGTGGCCGGCCAATGTACATGAGCAAACCGCTTGCACTTGCCATCTTTCTATGCGTCGCAATTACCCTAGTCTTCGGCATATATCCGCAGCCCATCATCTCCCTTGCCGGCAATGCGGCCTCGTTCCTGCACCCATGAGTTGTGAAAGATGCTTATTAGTGTAAAAGTTGTGCCAAACTCAAGGAAGCCTTCAGTGGATGGCAGCGATGGCAATTATCGTGTAAAAATAGACGCCATGCCGCGCGAGAATGCGGCAAACGTGCGTCTCATCGAGCTGCTTGCAGCTCACTTCAAAGTCAGTAAGTCATCGATAAGGATAGTGCGGGGGATGCGTTCAAGGGTCAAGTCAGTAGAGATAATCGGCATCTAGAGAGCACAATGCGTATATATCCTGGCGCCAATATCCTATTGTGATAATTGTGGATGCCAGGCCTGTCAATGAGCTCATTCGACTCGATGGAAAAACTGCCATAGTTACTGGCGCAGTCGGCATAGGCAAGGGAATAGCTTACCGTCTTGCAGAGGCAGGCGCAAACGTCGTTGTCGCATCCCTGCACATGCATGAAGCCGAAGCGACAGCAAACGAACTTTCTGGCAAAGGATTTAGGGCTCTTGCCGTGCAAGTTGATGTGTCAAAGGAAGATGATGTGAAAGCGATGGTTAAAGCCGCCATATCAAAGTATGGGGCAGTGGATATCCTGGTCAATAACGCCGGCATATTCCCGTCAATGCCCGTTTCCCACATGCAACTTACGGATTTTCAAAAGGTCATAGACACCAATCTCGTCGGAGTATTTCTATGTACCAAGTACTGCTCTGAAGAGATGAAGAAGCGCGGCAATGGCGGTCGGATAATCAACATAACCTCAATAGATGCCTTGCATCCGTCATCAATAGGCCTTGCCCATTACGACGCATCAAAGCACGGCGTATGGGGCTTTACCAAGAACGTTGCGCTAGAACTTGCCCCATTCAATATATGGGTGAATGCAGTAGCCCCTGGGGGGATACTCACTCCAGGCGTGCAGGCAATGCAGTCTGCAACGGATCAGAAGATAGATATGAACCTTGTGATGAAAGAATTCCAATCGCGTATACCTATGGGAAGGATGGGCGATCCGGATGACATAGCTAGGGCCGTTCTCTTTCTCGCATCCGATATGTCTTCGTATATGACTGGTTCCCAGATGGTAGTTGACGGCGGCGCGCTGCTCAAGTGACTGACCAGGTTAGACTAAAGACAAGTTCAAGCCTTTCTGCCGCACAATAAAGTAAGGAAAGAGCTTATGGTAAGATTAGACTCTCCTTCCTCTCCTTCCGCCCGGCCTCTTAGTCGTGTCTGTCGGCATCGGAGTGACATCTTCTATGCTGCCTATCTTTATGCCGCTCCTTGCAAGCGCCCTGACGACTGCCTGCGCACCAGATCCAGGGATTTTAGATCCATGGCCTCCCGGTGCCCTTATCTTTATGTTTATGTTCGTAACTCCCTTCTCTATAGCCGCAGCAGCTACCTTGTATGCGGCTTGCATTCCTGCATAAGGAGATCCCTCCTCGTGATCCGCGCTTACTACCATGCCTCCGCTTCCGGTAGCTATTGTTTCTGACCCTGAAAGGTCAGTTAGCGTTATTATTGTGTTGTTCTTTGATGAGTATATGTGTGCCACTCCCCATCTGATTGCCTTTGGCACGTACTTCTGCTGGGCCTCTATAGCTGCATTCTCATATGAAATATTCTCCTTCTGCGATTCTTTTTGCTGCGGCTGCTGTTTTGCTGACTTTCCTTCGGTCTTTTTCTTTCCAGCCATAATCATTCCACCTTCTTCTCGTCAACTTTCGGCGCCTCAGGTACCTCTGCTTTATTCTCCTTTGGATTTGCCTCTGGCTCAGCAGGGTTGATGTTTATCGGCCTGTAATATCCGATATGTGTCTCCTCCTCGGCCTTTACCAGGTATCCTGCAGACTTTACTTTTCTTCCGTTTATCGATATGAATCCGTGCGCTATGAGCTGCCTTGCCTGCTTTGGCGTCCTGGCCAGTCCATTCTTGAAGACTATTGACTGAAGTCTCCTGTTTAGTATTACATCTGGAGTTATTCCCAAAAGGTCATCTATCTTCGCATCCTTGGCTACTATGTTATATCTGGCTAGCCTTGCTATCATTGCATTTCCTACTCCTTGGGTCGAACGGTTGGATAGTACCTCCCTAGCATTCATCCTTATCCTGCTGACCTCGGTGGTGGCCTTCCAGAGCTCCCTGAGATTCTTGAGCCCGTACTTCTCCTTAAGCTCGTGGTCGCGCGCAATTCTTGCGGCATTCCACATAAGCTTTGATCGTACGAACTTCTTCCTTATCCTCTTTGGATCTCCCATTCAGCTCACTTCTTTGCCTCTGCTGCAGGTGCGGCTGCCCCGGCAGGTTTTGCAGGCGCCTGGCTTGCCTTCTGTGCCGCTTCAGCCGCCTTCTTGGTGACTCCGACTGTCGCTCCAGTTCTTCCTGTGGACCTCGTCTTCTGGCCGCGGACCTTCTGTCCCCACCTGTGCCTGAATCCCCTATAAGTTTGAATCTTTATGTCATTCTCTATATCTTGCCTTACCTTGACCACCAGGTCTGTTCCTACCAGATGCAGGTTCTCTCCAGTGTCCCTGTCGTTTTGTCTGTTGAGCATGTATTTTGGCATGTTTGCCTTCTTAGGATCCTTTAGCATCTCCTCTATCTTCTCTATTCCGTCCTCTTCGAGTGATCCTATGGTTGTCTTTCTAGGTATCTTGTAGATGCTCTCTATTCCCAGAGAAATAGCATTGGCCATATTGTATCCGATGCCCTTTATCTGCATCAGTGCAGCAGGTATGTTCAAGTCTCCGTCGATATCCTTTCCGGATATCCTGACTATGCTGGTGCTAGCTGCCTTCTTCTGCTCCTGAGGCTTTGCATTTTGTTCGTCGTTTTCTTTGGCCAATAAAACACGCAATAATGGTATAAATATTGCAATTTCCTTAAAGTCTTAAGGAAATAAGTCTCCGTACATTGTACGGCAACTCTATAGTATTATAGATATAAGGTTTTTAAGGCTTTCTGGTCACTGCCAATAATCAGATATTCTACCTCTTTTTAAGCATCTGTCTTAGCCTTGCAATATTCCTTCTCTTTCCGGCATTGCGTAGCTTCCTTGCCGACTTTGTAAAGTATTTATGGCTTTTAATAAAATCTATCTGTATGCTGTTCCATTCGTCCTCAGAGAAAGGCTTTTTTCTCCTTCCTTCAAGCTCCTTTCTAAGCATATTTCCTCTCCTTATGAAATCATCCCTTCCCAGGCTGTCAAGATCCGCGTCGCACATTATCTGCTGCATCAGGCCCCTTGGCCTCTGCGGCATCTGCGTTGCCATTATTAGCGCCTTGACCTTGCGTATCTCCTCCTCGCGAAATCCCTCTTTCCTCATGTAACTCTCAGCAACCATTGCGCCTTCAGGTTCGTTCTTTTCATATCTATAGATATATCCCGTGTCATGGAAGATGCCTGCTATGCCCAGCAGCTCCACGTCATCACTGCCAAGCTTCTCCATACGCCCGTATCTCATAGCGACAGTATAAACGTCCAAAGTATGTTTTATGTCATGATAATGCATCTCTTTTGGAAGTTTCTTTGCAAGAAGAAGCCTCACGTGCCGTAGCGCTTTGTCTATCCGGTCCTGTCGCCCCAAGATTATCCCCTAAGTATCTCAAGTATCCTGTTCTCGAAATTCTGTCCGAGGAATTCGCCAACACTCCTGAGCTTTTCCACTCCGCCGCTTTGCACGAAAGAATCAAAGCTTCCAAAATAGTAGCTCATTATCTTCCTCATATCTTCTATGTCTTTGGTTCCTCCCCTTAGCCTTAGAAGGTTGTACTTGAGCCCTATCTGGTGCACAGGATCTGGAAGTCGCAGGTTCACTACTTCTCCACTGTTGTTTGTTATTGGCATATATATGCTGCTTCCCATTATGGTGCTTGCTGAAAAGCCGACTAGCGTATCTGTGTCCTCCTTGCAGCCAAGTATCCTGCATATATCCCTGTGGTCCGTAAGTATCTTGTTGTCCACCTTGAGGCTGCTGTTTGCAGTCTCGACCTTTATGCCTGATTTGTTGTCCACTACTGCGTATATCTTGTTGCCATTGAGCACCGATATGGTGAAGCCCTCCTTTTCAAGTCTCTTCTGCAGCATCTCGTTTAGAAAGAGCTTTCTTTCCTGCACGAAGACGTCTATGTCGCTTACTTTCCTGTCTGCCGATATTAGGTGTATTGCTGCGCCGCTGAACACAATCACCCCACCGCCCATGGCCCTATCGAGCCGCTGGTATACGTCGGCTATGAATGCGTTGTCCCTCTCCGGGTGTCTCATGACTCCCTTAAGCTCTGCAGCCTCATTTGCCTTGATCCTAGAAATCTTAGGTTCCCCCTTTGTCCTAAATCCATCCATAGTCTCACCAATATAAAATCATGCGATATGACTGGCTGGCGCTATGTAGTTTAATAGTGCCAAAACATAACCAGATGCCGAAAAGAAATGCCCATTGAGGGTATGCTTTAAGTCCATAGCATATATGAAACAGGGTTATATTTAATACTTTCTACAGTCCCCTTGCCGACATTCTTGGCCGGCAGATATGGCGGCTTAAGTATACGCCAAGGTTGGGATTTTCAAGGCAGGTGCGTTAACACCTGCTTATTTGAACCCAAATGGCCCGTGAGGACCATACGCTTACAGGAAATATTTCCAGGCGTACGCGTTACCGGATTCTGCCACCTTGGCACGATTAAGTATTTATCATAGCCTATTTAAATTATACAGTATCAAAAATGACAAAGCAGTGGGAGCATGGCAACCGAGATAAACCGTATGTTTTCAAAGATATACCAGAATTATGACTTCATGAATCATCTCTTCAGCTTCAACTTCGATAAACTATGGCGGCGAGAAGCGGCTAAAGAGTCGCTTCTTCCGAAAATGAGATACGATATACTTGATGTCGCATCTGGGACTGGGGATCTGGCAATAGCCGTGAGCAGATCGGCAGCTTCCAAGGGAAAGGTCGTTAAAGTGGTCGCTTATGACTTCAATAAGGACATGCTAGATCTTGCAGAAATCAAGTTCTCAAAGATGGGCATACGGAACATAAAGAACGAGCTTGGCAGCGCGTTTAGTATACGGCACAGGGACGGCTCATTTGATGTCATAACTTCCGGATTCGCGCTGCGCAGTTTTGTAAATTCCAAAGATGAGAAGAAGGGTCTGCAGAAATTCCTTGCAGAGTCCTACCGGCTCCTCAAGCCGGGAGGCAGGATGGTGCTTCTTGATATGGCAGCTCCAGATGACCTTATCCAGGGCGCATTCTTTCGTGCATACTCAAAAGTGATGCTATTTGTCGGATCTTTTGTGGAGGGTGACACCTATGCGTGGCTCGTACGCACAATAAAGGAATTCGACAAGAAGAAGCTAGCAAGGCTGATGGCCTCTGCAGGCTTTAAAAATGTCAGGATAAGGAACCTCCCTTCAGGCATAGCATTCATAGCATCTGCAGAGAAGTAGCTGGATTATGGCTTAGAGTATAAAGCCGATAGCAAGAAGTACGATGAATGCAAATTCCGCAAGCGCTGCCGTTGCCATTGTCTTCTCATAGCTCTTTGGATCCTTATATTCAAACATCCCCTTGAATACGCTTGCAATCATCGGCAAAGTCACAAGTATCAATAGGCATGCAAGAGGGATGAACCTCATTAGCACACCCATGGTAACTAACGTGAAAGAGACGTATTCGAAGACCAGATAGAGCAGTGCAATGCCCCTGTTGCTGCTCATCATAACTATGGCATTCCTCCTGCCATGTTTCCTGTCCGCATCTCTGTCCGGAAGGAAGTTGACTACGACAGCGATGCCAACCTGGAATCCTATGGCAAGGGCGGCAAAAGCAAACAGCTTTGCGCTCATCAGCGGGCCTCCAGCTGCAATGTATGCTCCCATTGCGACTAGGAAGAAGTTGATGGCGGTTAGCGGCTCAGATGCATAAGGTACCTTAGAGAAGAACCGGGCATAAAACAGTATTGTTGCTGCACCTATTAGCACTATGGGAATTAGTATAGGATATATGCTTATGAGATAAAGCCCAATGGTCGCAGCTATCAAGAATGCAACGACCCCCATCAGAAGCACATTCCTCGGCTCTACCTTCCTGTCAACTATGAGGGCGCTTCCGCCGCTGAACTTGGTTTTTACCGTATCCAGGTCAAGTCCGGACGTGTAATCCTCATAATCATCTATTAGGTTTATTGACATCTGTGCAAGCATCACTCCTATTATGGCAAGAATCCCGTACAATGCCACTGCATGGCCGTAATGCAGTGCCCCTACGACTCCAACCAGCGCAGAGAATCCGCAGTACATTATTGTCGGCTCGAACATCTCCTCTATGTAATATCTGATATTGAATGGGATTTTCCTCTCAGTCTTCCTTGGAGCTTTCCTGCTGCTTACTTTTTTAGAGCGCTTTTTTGCCATCAAATCCCTATAGGTATTACGAGCACTATGGCTATTAGCCATATAATATGTGTTACGGAAGATACTAAAATACCATACCTTTCTGCTATAAGGCCAGTTATAATTCCCACAACAAATGCCGACAGCGCGAGAATCGGATTCAATGTAAGAAGGTGCACGGCGCCATACCACAGGGCCGATCCAAGCCATGCCTTATTGGAGAACATCTTCGAATTCTTCCTTATGTATCCCTGCAAACCCCCTCTCCAGTATATCTCCTCAGATATTCCTATCAGTATGAGGATAGGTGCAATTGCAAGAGCTGTTCCCTGCGAATAGAGCATTGTGTATATGGAAGATACGTAGCTGCTAAGCCCAAGCAGAACGGTAGCATAGTACCCTATCAGAAAGGCTAGGTATAGGACCACGCTGCCTATTATTCCAAGCAGAAGTATCGATGCATAGTTAGCCTTCCTATAGCTGAACTTTATTCTGTCCCTATATCCATAAAGCGTAAATGCTGCAAGGCACAGCGCAGCCACAAGCATCGCGTAAACGAACTTGCTCCTCAATACTATGAACACTATCGGCCAGAGCAATACCGGCAGTATGAAATATGCAAAATCCTCCCTTGTCATCTTCATAAGTTCACCCATGTTTCAATATTATCTTGCCAAACGGCTCGGCCTGCTCAAGCATGGTCTGTGCCCTTCCCGCCTGCGATATCTCCATTATCCTGGCTATTATCGGCCTTATGTTGTGCTTAACTGCAAATTCGAAGGCTTCTGAGAAGTCCTTTGTACTTGCATTGTGCGTGCCAAGTATGCTTGCTCCATTAAGATATAAAGATGGTATGCTTACTTTGGCCTGCGTGCCTGCAATCGAACCAAATACTACTGCCTTTCCACCAGGTCTGAGCCATCCTATAGACTCCCCTGCCGTTGCGCCGAACGACTCAATTACCATATCTGCTCCCTTTCCGTCAGTAAAGTCAAATACGGCTTTCTTCAAATGCTCTTTGCTATCCTCTGGATTAAGAGCCAGATTTGCCCCAAGTTGTCTTAGTCTCCTTCTTTTTTCACTGTTTCTAGAGAGTGCAATCACCTTCATCTTTAGCGCCTTTGCAATCATCGTAGCAAAGATACCTGCGTTGCCTGAAGCACCCCTTACCACGACTACCTCTCCTTCACTGCTCTTGCCAATCGTCCTAAGCGCCCTCCAAACTACCGTCATGTTGTGCGACATCGAGGCAATCTCGTAATCGGAGAACCTCCTTGGCGGCCTAAATATTGACGATGCCGGTATCTTTACCATGCTCGCGTAAGCTCCGTTGACATCAAGCCCCATCATCTTCCAATCTGCGCATAGCGTTGCATCGCCGGACCTGCATGCCTGGCACCTTCCGCATCCATAAGTATTATTTGCCGTCACCTTCTCTCCAACTGAGACGCTATCCACATCTCTGCCTACTTTCTCCACTATCCCTATTATGTCACTTCCAGGAAAATGCGGCATCTCAATCTCAAGTCCGTGGTATCCTACTCGTGAGAGTATGTCTACCCTGTTTACCGATGTAGCGATGCTCCTGATGACTACGTCCCTATTCCCTGGTATTGGATCAGGAGCATCTATCCTCTTCAAAACCTCTGGCCCGCCATGCTTGTAAAACCCAACGCCTTCCATAATAAGCATCTAAGACTTTATCATCACCAATCCTGCATAACCTTTCATCGATTCTGCTGCAGCTCCCTCTCCAAGCCTATCCATTGCGTCTTTCACGTACTTAGAATTGATTGCCACTGCCTTGGATAACGCTTCACTGCTCGCAAGGCCTTCCTCGCTCTCCAGACTCGAGACTATGTTGGGTATGAGCACGCCCTTCCTCCCCTTCTCAGCCCATTCTCCGTAGTCTATAATATCATCTCTTATCTGGAATGCAATTCCAAGGTCCTGGCCGAATACATGCATCTCCTTTGCTCTTGGGCTGCCCGAATGAATCGCGGCTATGTTGCAGCACGTCGCTATAAGCGAGGCGCTCTTTAGCATGTCTACGTTTATGCATTCAGAGACGCTTGGCATCTTATTGCTCTTCTGCAGGTTGTAATCGAGAATCTCTCCTGCGCACATGTCAACGCTCGCCTTTGCCATCGCACTTAGTACATTCTCTCCATATTTGGATGAAATAGCAACTGCCTTCGCAACAAGGGCGTCCCCAGCCAGCAGCGCGGCCTCGCGACCATACTGCTCATGCACCGCCTTCAAGTCTCTCCTTTCATGGTCCCTGTCTATTATGTCATCGTGTATAAGTGATGCCACATGTAGCATCTCTGCTGCAACTGCAAGGTCTATGTAATCAGAAGGGTTTCTGTCCACTAGATGTGATCCAAGAAGCAAAAGCGACGGCCTAAGCAGCTTGCCCTGCTTGTTGAGCAGATGCACTGAAGGATCAAAGAGATCCCTATTCACAAAATCTGACACTTTGAACGAAGTCAGCCTGTTCTCCACCTCTTTCAAAGCCCTTTCCACCTCGTTTGGTAGGCTTACCCCGAGCACTTTCTCCACCACTGCCATAAAAATCTTCTGTCAATATCAAATATTCTATCTTTAATCAAGTTTAAAAGGATTCACTAAGTCTATCAGAGAGAAAATCTGCTCCCTACTTTTATCCCGAGCTTCTTTGCCGTTCCTGCTCCAAGTTCAAGAACATATATCGCATCCTTCCCTGGCATTACCGTCTTGCACCCTATCATAGACGTGCACGGCGCCGCGTTTCTTGCAATATGGACTACGGTGCCTTCTTTATCAAGCCAGATTATATCTATGCTAAACTTCATCCCTGCCATCCAAAATCCGTATCTTCCCTGGGCTCCGAATATGAAGAGCATGCCGCCATCCCTTGGAAGGCCGGCGCGACCCATCAATCCTTTCATCCTTTTCCTAACCGAGTCTGCTACCTCGACCTTAAAACGCTTCTTCCCATAACTGACCGTCCTCTTCTCGTAAACCGGTTTCCCCAGAAAGAAATCAAGCATAGAATACCAATTCATCTAACAAGCGTCTGACTCTGCTCCCTCATGAACTGCTGCAGATAGAATCTGCTCCCGCTCCCTTTCCCTGTCAGTGCGCTGCCCTTCCATCCAACGAACGTCTGCAGACCGACTATGGCCCCGGTGCTGGAACTTGTTTCCCTGTTGATGTATACTGTTCCTGACTTTATGGTCCTAACAAATTCCTTGATTTCTGCCTTCTTTTCGCTATAAAGTCCTGCTGTCAATCCGTAAGGCACATCATTTGCCATGGACAGAGCCTCATCAAACCTCTTGTATGTGGATATTGAAAGGAACGGCACGAAGAGCTCTTCATGGAAGAGCACATTTTTGTGGTCTCCCTCCATTATTGTTGGTTCCACGTAGGTCCCGCCTAGTCCTGTGTCAATGCTCTTTCCTCCGAATATCACACGCCCATTCTTTGCCGCTTCCTGAACAGCGCTCTTGTACTTGCCTAATGCCGATTCGCTTATAAGCGGTCCCATATAGTTGTCTTTTAGGAGCGGATTGCCGACCTTGAATGTCCTGACCTTGTCAAGGAGCTTGCTTATGAACTGCTCCTTTACCGATTCATGAACATATGCCCTGGACGTTGCACTGCATTTCTGGCCACAGAATCCGAACGCCGCGCTTGCAATTCCAGAAACTGCATAATCAAGGTTCGCGTATTTTGAGACTATTACTGGATTCTTTCCCCCCATCTCAACTATGAAGGGCTTGAGCAGGCCTGCGTCGTAGGACTTCTTTACCATGCCTATCCCTGTTGATTTTGACCCTGTGAATGCTATCCCACCGACCATCGGATTTATTGCAAGCTCATCTCCTACCTCGGATCCCGGTCCGGTAACATAATTGAATACTCCGGCCGGAACACCGGCATCCCTAAACACCTCATAGATCTCTATGCCGCTAAGCATCGTCATGTTGTCCGTAGACGATGGCTTGAATACCACTGTGTTTCCAGCTACCAATGCGCCTGTGCTCATCCCTACGGATATTGATATTGGGAAATTGAACGGCGCGATAACTCCAAAGACGCCATAGGGTCGCATGGCTACGGTTACTTTCTCTTCACGCCCCGGAGCTCCTTGGAATCCTGCCTTCACCTTTGCAGTGC
>JAJZRI010000016.1 GCA_021802765.1 Microcaldota archaeon
TTCATATCGTTGGTCCTATGGAAAAGAAAATCCTCTACCTTGCGATCTTTGTGGTAATAATAGCGGTCGCAGCGCTTGCGTACACATCATTTTCCTCGCAGAAGAGCGCAAGCGGTCTTGATGGCCAGGTAGGCACGCAGGTGCCTCAATCGTTCCTCTCAAAGATGAATGTCCCAAGCAGCGTAAGCAACAAGATAGGGGCCGGGGCAGTCTCAAATCCACCATTCAAGATTAATTCCTCGGTTCTCTACAATGGCACAAAGCCGATGGTCGTCTACATAGGTGCGGACTACTGTCCATACTGCGCCATAACAAGATGGGGACTGATAGTCGCGCTGCAGAGGTTCGGAAACTTCTCCAACCTTAAATACATGGCATCCAATGCAACCGATGTCTATCCTAACACGCCGACCTTTACGTTCTATAATTCGACTTACCAGAGCAATTACGTGCAGTTCCAGGCAGTTGAGACTGTGGCAAGGAACGAGCAGCAGACACTGCAGACGCCGACAAGCTTCCAGAACCTTCTCATCTCAACTTATGATCCAAAAGGCGGCATACCATTCGTCGATTTCGCAAACCTCTCAATACAGGACGGCGCACCAGCGACCCCGCAGGTGCTTGATGGATACAACTGGAGTGAGATTGCGTCAAACCTTACCGATGTAAATTCGTCAATGTCCCAGACAATAGTGGGCATGGCTGACGTATATACTGCAGAGATATGCCGCGCAACCAACATGACGCCACAGAGCGTCTGTTCGCAGCCCTACATTGCAAAGCTGCTCAAGACTCTGGCATAAGGGATGGTTGATTGAACGCAAAGAAGGTAGCACTGATAATAGCGATAATAGGCTTGCTGATAAGCATATATCTCGTCATACTCCGCTACACCTCTATTCTTCCCCTCGACTGTCCGGACAAGGGGATCATAAACTGCTCGAACGTCCTTAACAGCAAGTACTCCACGATACTCGGAGTGCCAAATGCCGTGCTCGGCCTTGTCTTCTTCGTCGCGGAGATAATAGCAATAGAGAAATATTTTGGAAAGGACGAGATGCTTCTTCTAAGCAGCATAGGACTTGTCTTCGTTGCGTACTTCATACTTGCAGAGTACATGATAGGAAACATATGCCTCTTCTGCACAGGCGTACATGCATGCACACTGGCGCTATTTCTCATCAGCATAAAATACAGGGAGAACGGAAAGGCGGCTACCTCTTAGTTAACTTCTTCTCTATCTCAAGCAGCATGTCCAGTATAAGGCCTGCAACTATCAGCAGGAAGCCCAGCACGACGAGCATGAATGCAAGAAGCGCCCTTCCTGTCTGCGTGAACGTGCCGGTGTTGAGAAAATTGACAAGCACCCCAAATCCTATCAGTAATCCTATCACTCCTGCAATGACTCCCAGCCCCCCGAATATCAGTAGCGGGCTGTAGTCCCTAAGCTGCCTTACCAGATGCGATGCCACATTAACACCATAAATGAACTTTGACCTTGTCAGTTTAGATGTTCCAAGCCTCCTCTTATAATATCTTATGTCGACTTCCCTTACCCGATATCCAAGCTTGGCGAGTTCGATTGCAAAGAAGGCTATGCCGGCCCTGTAAGGGTCGATGTCACGTATCTTCTCAAACGCCTCTCTCCTCATCACGAATAGCCCGGTAAGCACGTCGTGCACATCTGTTCCGTAAAGCTTGCTAAACAACCAGCTCAAGCCAAAGTTCCCAACCTTTAGATAGGCGCCCATAGCCCCGTCCTCTATGTCATTCATCCTATTCCCAAGCACGAGATCCGCCTTTCCATTGCCTATCATCCTTATGCCGTCAACTATTCCGCTTACGTCGTGTGTCTCATCCGCGTCTATGCTTGCAAGTATCTCTCCATGCGCATGGCGCAGCCCCTGCATTATGGCCTTCTCAACTCCACGATCATGCTGCCTGAGCACAGTTGCACCTGTTGACTTAAGCCTCCTGTAATACTTCTCGCTGCTTTTATCGACTATTATTATCTCCGCATCCTTGCCCAGTGCCTTGCGAAGAGACCTCACTAGGCCAAAGACGCTCTCCTCTTCTATTGTAGGTACGATTACGCTTACCCTAGGCATGCTACCCGCTATAATATGGGGTACATATTATTTAAATCAAATTTTGAGGTGGTCATTAACAGTCATCCTTTTATAACCTACTCACTAAGATATAATTTAGTTTAAATCTAAACTAGTGCTGACATGGTCGATAATAAGATGCCCTACGATAAGGACTTACAACGGGGGATAGTCAAGATAATGATACTTAGCTACATAAAGAAGCACAGGACCTATCCGTACCAGCTGCTTGGGATACTCAAGTCCCTAAAGCCGTTTCACGACAGAAATATGCACAGCACAATAACAAAGAACGACATATACAACATGACATCAGCTCTAGAGAAGGGCGGCTATATACGTAGCAGCACCCAGATGAGCGGCAGGAAGGCAAAGAAGGTGTTCACCATAACAAAACGCGGAGAAGGGGTGGTAAAGGACAAGAACAGAATATTCTTTGCCATGATATCCCAGCTCAAGAGGCTTGTGAAGGAGGAGTTCAATGACCAATAATATATTAGAGATAAAGCACCTGGTCAAGAAGTTCGGCGACTTCACAGCTGTCGACGGAATAAGCCTGGAGATAAAATCTGGGGAGATATTCGGAATCCTGGGCCCCAACGGCGCAGGCAAGACAACCACGATAAACCTGATATTGGGTCTTCTTAAACCAACTTCTGGCGCAATAAAAGTTGACGGGATTGACATATCTACTGGGGGTGACAAGGTAAAGAAGATGATGGGTCTTATGACGCAGGAGACTGTTGTTGATGGAGACCTTTCTGCGAGGGATAATTTGGAGATTTTCGCCGAACTCTATCATGTACCAAAAGGTGAAATAGCCGGAAAGATAGATGAAGCTCTCAATGAAGCTGACTTGAGCAACTTTTCTGAGAGGCAATCCGGTACGTTTTCAGGAGGGATGCAGAGACGTTTAACCCTGGTCAGGGCGATGATACAGGATCCAAGGCTACTAATATTGGACGAACCTACGACGGGACTTGACATACAAAATAGGGTCAGTATGTGGGGGCATATCCGTGACCTCACAAAGATAGGCGTGACCATAATACTAACAACCCAGTATCTTGAGGAAGCTGATGCACTTTGCGATAGGATAGCCATAATAGATCATGGGAAAATAAGGGCCATAGGCACAGCATCTGAGCTTAAGAAGATGGTAGGCGCAGGAAGGATACTTGAAATAATATTTGAAAACGAATCTCAGGCGCAACAGGCATCGGCACTATTAAAGGGTCATTTCAAATTAAGCCCTAACGTGAAAGGGGACAAGCTAGACGCTGCCCTGGAAAAATGGGACGCAAAAGTGCTGCCAGAAATACTTGCAGCACTTGAGAAAAAGAAGCTCACAGTAGCCTCGATAAATGTCCATTTGCCAACGCTTGACGATGTATTCATCAAGCTCACGGGATCAGGAATGCGCGATTCCGCCGAAGAGACCCACGTTTCAGCCAGGTCTAACATGTTCATTAGAAGGTGAAAAAAATGGGGCTAATAGA
>JAJZRI010000017.1 GCA_021802765.1 Microcaldota archaeon
CATTTCGTCTATGCGGCATTGTCGTATTATCCATCTCAGTTGCCTCAAATTCAACTTCTTCATGACTTGAATGTCTCTGAAGAAGATATGTTCCTTTGTCGTGAGGAACATATTTCGGGATATGACATGATTCTATATGTAAGCAAAAGTATTTATATAAAGCGGATACGCATTAAACCCGCCTCAGTCGACAAGAAAAAATGCGAGTGCCGGGATTTGAACCCGGGCCATTGACTTGGCAAGCCAAAGTCCTACCAGGCTAGACTACACTCGCACGATAGCTATTCTAGGATATGTAAGGAATATATTACTATCTAGTTCAAAAACCTCTGCAAGTAATTTGCGTGGCATATTTCGTCTGCAAGCATCAAACACGTGCTCTATTTTCAATTGCGATGCAGTTGGAATACGCTTGGAACAGATCCGGCAAGCACTCCCTCTGCAAACTGGAGCCACGCTCTCTGTCCAACAACCTCCCCATAGTTTCTCATCAACCTGCCAAAAACTTCAACGTTGTTCAGATACTGCTCTGCCTTATCGTGGTTCATGTAAGCGGCTTCAATCAAGGCCTTTGGAGATACGTCCGGGTGCTCTTTTGCAAGCCCCTGCGCTCGCACTACCAGAAAATCTGGTTCGCCTTTCATGGCGCTCCTTACAAAGGCAGATTTCACTGCTGCCATGTCTCTAACAACCACCATTGTCATTACCTATAAGTTTATTATTAATTTTATCATATATACGCGCTATGTTTTTTTCCAATATTTACGAGCTTATTGTCAATTTTGCTCTCCTACTTTCAGTCAGGTTTATTATCTTGAGCATGAAGTGAATAATGGTAATCATGCCTGTAGATGGAAGATGGCTAAAGCTTGGCGGCGCTGCAGACTACATAAATCTTGACGGGATAGAATTCAGGGAGTACCAGCTAAGCATAATCGAGTCGGTGCACAGGAATGGAAACACTCTTGTAGTACTGCCTACGGGCCTTGGAAAGACCTTCATAGGCACAAGCATAATAGCCAAAGCGCTTGCCTCTGGAAAAAGGGCAATGCTGCTTGCCCCGACAAAGCCGCTCACAGAGCAGCACTACAACGTCCTAACCAAGATGCTAAAGGTCTCCAGGGACGATATCCTCCTGCTTACCGGATCCATAAGCAAGAGCGAGAGAAGCGGTCTGGAGAACAAGGCGAAGGTGATAATAGCTACGCCTCAGACCGTCGCCAACGATCTCAAGAGCGGCAACTTCTCGCTCGAGGCCTTCGGGGCCGTAATATTCGATGAGTGCCATAGGGCAGTTGGAAAGTACGCATACACATATCTGGCCAATGAATGCACTGTGCGCGACATACTAATAGTTGGCCTTACCGCGTCTCCAGGGAGCAAGAAGGAGAGGATCAATGCGCTTGTTAATGCGCTGGGAATAAGGCACATAGAGGTTAGGGTCTCAAGCGATGGCGACGTCGCCAAATACGTCATGCAAAAGCATCTCCACATAGTCTATGTAGACCTAAGCGGGCGCATAAAGGACATCTCAGAGAGCCTTAAGCCAGAGATAGATGCAAGCATAAGCACGCTCAACAGCCTAGGATTGATGCGCTTCAACACCGATTACCTTCCTAAAGGAAGGCTCATAGACCTGGGCAATCAGATAAGCAAGATACAGGCGCCAAATTATCGCATGGCTGCCATGGCCGCATACTCAAAGCTGCTCAACGCCTCTCACGCCCAGGACCTTGTTCTCTCGGAGGGCATAGAACCTTTTCTTAGTTACGTCGATTCGCTCTATGACAGGGAGAAGAAGAGCAGGAGCCTTGAATCATTGCTAAAGAGCAGGGGAATGCTGGCTGCAAGGGAGTATGCCATGACTTCAATGAAGATGAGGGAGGAGCATCCCAAAGTTGATGCGGTGCTCAGGATACTTGGGGAGCACAAGGGAAAGAAGGTCATGCTCTTTGCGCAGTATCGCTCAACCGTAAAGATGCTTGTCGAGTGGATAAATGGCAGGGGCATTCGCGCAATGTCATTTGTCGGCAAGAAGGAAGGAGTGACGCAGGAGACGCAAAAGAAGGTGGTTCAGGACTTTCGTGACGGAGCTTTCGATGTGCTGGTGGCAAGCTCAATAGGTGAGGAAGGAATGGACATACCCGGAGTCAATGTGGTTATATTCTATGAACCAATACCAAATGAGATAAGGAACATTCAGCGCAGGGGCAGGACAGGTAGGTTCGACACCGGAGACGTTTACATAATCGTTGCTAAAGGCACAAAGGACCAGATCTATCTGAGAATATCAGAGCAGAGGGAGATGAAGATGCTCAACCTGATAAATGTCGTCAACCAGCGACTTGACCGGAAGCTTCCAACGCAGGGTCAGTCCATCCTTTAGTCAAATTACGTCGTAAAAAGGCATTGCGGTTTTTGGTAAATGTCTTCTACGACTGAAACCCCATGCCATTAAAACATAACCTGCGCATTTTTGTGTGACATGTGTATATCGCCGAAAATAGCACAAAAGGTTTATATATGAAAAAACCAAGAATAGATATGGGGAATGGGATGGACCAAAAAACAATGGCTAGGATGGCGATGTTGCCGGCGGGTGGGGACCTTACGGAGATCGCAAGCGGTCTCGAGGAATATGCGGTGCAATTTCCAGAGTCCAGAGACGAGGTCATTGGACTGATGGAGGAGTTCTCGAGAAACAAAAAGGGGTCTGAAAATGACTTCAAGGAGACTGCGGAGCGTATAGCGGCAATAAGCATGTTAGAGATACTCTGCGGCAAGTAATGCTGCCTTAATTCACTGTGGAGGTGACTTGGGATTCTAGCTCTCTTGATCTAGGATCTCAAGCATCTGCCCCTGACCTAATCCTGAAGGAAACTGCTCAAACTCCACTATAACGAAGGGATCCTCTGCGGACACCACTTTTCCAGGCCAGACCTTCTCGTTCTTGTCAACGTACTGGACCTTCTTTCCGATTAGTCCCTGCAGGTCGACCTCCTCGCTTGGACTTGCCAAAAGGTGGTTCCTGTCGAGCGACGTAACTATTGCGTATATCATCAAAGCACAAGATATTCATCAATCCCAACCTTTAAAAACATTTTATGCATAAGGTCTTCATATCGTTGGTCCTATGGAAAAGAAAATCCTCTACTTTGCGGTCTTTGTAGTAATAATAGCGGTTGCAGCGCTTGCGTACACATCATTTTTCTCGCAGAAGAGCGCAAGCGGTCTTGACGGCCAGGTGGGCGCGCAGGTGTCTCAATCGTTCCTCTCAAAGATGAATGTCCCAAGCAGCGTAAGCAACAAGATAGGGGCCGGGGCAGTCTCAAATCCACCGTTCAAGATTAATTCCTCGGTTCTCTACAATGGCACAAAGCCGATGGTCGTCTACATAGGTGCGGACTACTGTCCATATTGCGCCATAACAAGATGGGGACTGATAGTCGCGCTGCAGAGGTTCGGAAACTTCTCCAACCTTAAATACATGGCATCCAATGCAATCGATGTCTATCCTAACACGCCGACCTTTACGTTCTATAATTCGACTTACC
>JAJZRI010000004.1 GCA_021802765.1 Microcaldota archaeon
CTGCTACCAGGTCGGAGGCAGTCTGGCCAAAGGAACGCTCGGATCCCAGTTCTCTGGGTACCTCTGGCTCAACTATACCATACCTAACTACGGAACGCAGGTCGAAAGGATAGCAACATTTACTATAACTTACACTTAGAGCCTTGCATCGCCCGCATATTTGAATGCTATCTTGATTCGGCTTTGCTTAGCAAGGTTTCTGCAACCTTGGTGGATATTGTATTATTTAGATTGTTAGTGTATCCGTCTGTTATTACTGTGCCAACAAGATTTCCATATGAAAATATGCTAGTATATTGATAATCTGGCAATGGCATTATGAAATTTGGAGATTTTATTACACTAGTATTGAATACAGCTATGGATCTGACAGTATATATTTTTGTATTCCCATACTGGCTGTAATTCGAAGGGGATTTGTTATTTGCCATATACCATTGCACTGATTGATTTGCATTATTGCTAAATATCATGCTATTTACCGCTTCAGAAGCAGAACTGCTGTTATCCATAAGAAACACAATTATGGCTATGGTCTTAGGGAAGGTGGTGAAATTGTTAAGTGTTCCAGTAAAATTAAATAATGAAGAGGATGACTCAACATAGCCTAATCCTCTAAGCTGCTGTAAAAATGTAGCATTTTTCTCTGTGTAAATCACCGTATAGTCTGGACTATTTGCTATTGCACGCACTTCAGTCACATTTAGGGTTGGCAAGGCCCGTGCATTCGTGTTAAATATATTTACCTGCCCTCCAGCTGGCCTAAAAGCCACCAATATAACAATAATTATTAAGTAATCTATTATTTCTGCTTTTTTTTGCAATCCATATCTCATTATTAAAACCGACTATACAATATGTTTAAAGCAAAACTCTATAAATACTTGTAGAATACAAATACGTTCGTAAATTGGCTGATAAAATGGGTATTAAATTCCAACAGCTCATTCTGTTCCTGTTCTTATTAGTGTTAGTCGTTCCTGTAATCAATGCCAAGTCGATACAGATGAGATGCGGTGGCGTAATGAATCTTTCGAATACTTTATACATTTATCCTAACAATTCATGCTTATCTGGAGCGAGGATAATATTTGCAAGTAACACGTACAACATCTCCCTAGAATGCCTTTCAGGGCAATTAATCTCAAACACACAATCCATAATTGCAGGAGACCTAGCCACATCCGCCGGAATATACAATTGCACTTTAAAAAATCCTACAGTGTATGTCGGTAATGGCTCGAGCCTCTACTTGATGGGCAATTCAATTAACTCGACAAAAATAAATGTAAAACAAGGCTCTAACGTTATCATAGGGCATTATCTGAGGATAAATGTATTTGCACCAAACGGTTTCAATTCCACAAAGCTATTTGGGCATAGGGTGGCCGGATTCTCATATGTATTCCCGCTAATTAATCATACTGTGGACTATAACGACACCGAACTGCAAATGGGTGGGTTTTACATTAGGGGCTTTCCACAAAAGTTCAAAGATCTACAAAAAACCATTCCATTTGGGGCTTACAATATGAATGGAAGTCAGATATTTGAAAACTTCTCACATGTGAACTACGGCCAGCTTGAAGGATGGAAAATATTGCCAGTAGTGCAATATTTTATAACTAACAATTCAATAATAAATTTTAATCCTTATGCAGTAGATTATTCATTTTTAGCTTTCGATCAACTAGTTATGTATCGGTTAAACATAACAAGAGACGTAAATCTTACGCCCATATACATACAGCCGATATACCCCACATTTAACTGGAATATTATACCTGACAATTTCAGCAACATAGTAAAAATACGTTATATTGTAAGTATACCTCCATCCGATGCAAATTGGAACTTTACCGACTATTTATATAGGTATTCTCCTTTGGAATTTGTGCTAAATCCAGTTTCAGGAGGAATAGGGCCCCACTCTATACTTTACAGGGCATTTACCTTTCCAAATAAAAATTATTACCAAAATCTTAATGGTTCTCTTACTTATCTGATAAATTATACAGAAAAGCTTGCAATAGGACTTAATTCATCAATTATGACAGCGCAAGGAACAATACCTGGTCTGGGTTCTTTCATACAGGACTCTACAACGCCTTCTTTTAGTATTGGGATTGGATTTTGTGCAGTGCCATACAACATGTCCGCGCAAAACATAAATTACATAACCGTAAGCAATCCTGGAGAATACCAGATGGCTTCTAATCTTCGTCCTCTTGCAGAACCAGCACTTCCCCAACTTGTCAATGCGCCATGCAACACGGGCATTGTTATATCTGGAAATGACATCCAAATAAATTGCAATAATTGGTCCATTAATGATACTGTAAGTGGCATATTGATAGAAAATTCAAGCAACATCCTTATTAGGGATTGCAAAATAAATGGAAATGGGATAATGATAAACAACTCCAAAGGGATTTCATTATACAACGTAACCCTTACACCAACAGCTGCGAATCATTCAGGGATATCAATAAATGACGCGTTAGGCGTAACCTTATACAATCTTACCCTAAATAACGGATATAAATATCCATTTTCAGTATTCTCATCTTCCGGCACTCCCTTCTCAGAGGCGATTCAAATACACAATCTTATGATGTGCGGATCAGATAATATCTCTGCAATAAGCCACTTTGCATTCATATACAATTCAAAATCTACTTGCCCATCACAATTCGAAAGTATATTATATAAATTAGATCTCAATTCCAAAAAGGAACTAATAATCCTTTCTCTCGTCATTGCAATAATATACATTTTACTTGCAGTCAAGCATATTTCACGCAAGCAAAATAAGGAACCAAAGGCCAAAAGAAAAGCCGCAAAAAATTAATATAAAAATACCAACCAGATATGTCTGTGATCAGGTTTTAATAATGCCCAGCAAAATAAAAACGCAAAAAGCAGTGCAATGGAACTTGATAATTGTTGCTTCCGCTTTGCTTCTATTTGTATTCGGCTACGTGGTCTATCTGCATTCCATTAGTACATCAACCATTACCCTAGGGTATCCTGTAGTGCAATACGATGCCGGTCCAACTCATACCTATTTTATAAATAGTTCTATCGCTCCCCTAAATATAAGCGTACATGCGGCCATATATGGTACACCTACCATCTACAACAACGTTCTATATGTAACTACCATGGGCAATCTTACCCAACTCCAGCAGAGTAGATACGATCTGACAAATGGTACGGTATCTGCAATAGACATGAGCACTGGCGTTCTTTTGTGGAAGGATACTTTTCCAAATCAGATAATGACCCAGCCGATAACTGCAAAGGGGCTAATAGTGGTGGGAGTGAGCAACAACGGAGAGGTGCCTCCGCAATATTACAATACTGCAGAAGCAATAGTAGGAATAAACATGACTACTGGAAAGGTCATATGGAATGATGCGAACGGGGGCGGGTCTCCAACAGGAACAGACCTTGCAACTCCTGCATATTACAATGGTCTCATAATAGAGCCCGGAATGGGTGTTGCAACCATATATAATGCTTCAACCGGGGTAGTAGTTAATACTATAAATACATATCTTCCGGATTTACTTTCTTCACCACTGTTAGTAAACGGCACTGCGTATTTCGGCGCAGGATATGCAAGCGTGTATGGGTTTAATTCTTTCAGTAGGAACATATCTGGCGTGCCAATGAACATAACCTCTGACGAAAGACTATTTGCAGTGAAAATAGATTCTGGAAAAATTATTTGGCAAACGCGTTTCTTAAATGCAGGCGCCGGTCTCAATGATATCTGCGCGGCATTCTCAAACGGAACGATAGTTGCTGCTTATCTTTATCAAAGCGACTACAGCAATCCTACCTTGGTGGCCCTTAACTCATCCACAGGAAACACAATATGGAAATTAAATGAGACAAAGTATGTGCAATATAGTCACCGTGCAATGGAGAACATCCCTTCGATGTACTATGGTCTTAACTACACCCAGAACACCTTATCTCCAATAACTTTATGGAATGGCACTGCGTACTCCGATTCAAATTATCTTGGATATTTATTTGCTGTCAACATATCTACTGGAAAAGTGCTCTGGGCTACACAAACGGGCCAGGAGGAAGGAAATCCGAATGTGTTCCTTGGCCATTATCTGATAGCGATTACGGATGGAGGCATGATTATAATACTGAATGCAACCAATGGCAATATAATAAATCAGAAGTACATAGGTCTGCCGCATTTAGCATCCCAGCCCATAATAACAAAGAATTATGCTATTCTTTCCGGAATGAATGGCAGGATATTTACCGTACCGCTTAAATCATTAATAACCCCAAATAATAGTTGATATTCTGCCAGGCAAAAACAAAGTGAAAACACCATCATTTAACAAAATAGCCCTAGCAGCAATATTCCTCTTTGGACTTGTTCTATCGCTACTGTTATTCAAAGGGATGAGTTTTTACGGCGACGATGCCTCATACACGCAGTACATTCCTTCGATATTGTCAGGCACCTTTAGCGAAAGCATAAACATCTTCTCAATACGACTTCTCATGGACCTACCACTTGCCTTATTTGTTGGTATATTTGGATATACGGACCTAGGCGCAGGTGCTTGGGCCCTAATATCCTATCTTATCATAATACCGCTCATTTACCTTATAGGGAAAGAGCTTGGCAATGAAAAAGGAGGGCTGCTTGCTGCGTTTCTGTTCTCGTTCTACCCTCTAATAATACACTTTAACACTTCTCCAGATCCAATGCTGCCAATGGCCCTTTTCCTCACCGCATCCCTTCTTTTTTTCGTAAAAGGCATGAATAAATCAAGCAGCATTGATTACTGGATCGCCGGATTTCTTGCATTCCTAGCAACACTTGCAAATCCACTAGCATATCTTTATCTGCTGTTCTATGGGTTCTATTTTGTTGCAGATTCCGCATACCAGTCGATTAAAAAACGCACTGCCATAATAGAATTTAAAATCTTATATGTATTTCTTGGAGTTGCGACTGCAATAGCTTTATTGGGATATGTTAATATGACAATTGCAAATGGCAACCCATTCTTTGAACTTAATATGACCAACAACTATTACAGCGCCGCCGGGGGTCCAGACCAGATCTTCTATACAAATCCAAGCCTAACCTACTATATAGATGGCTATTTCCCATATGGCATAATTCCATTTATAACAAATTCCACAGGCACCGTCATAAATCCGCAGTCCGTAATGCAGCACCTGTTTTCAATTAATCAACTTTGGGCAAATGATGTTGGGTTCTTCGGCTACGTTGCCGTGCTTCTTGGGATATACCTTCTCGTAGATGGCAGAAAAAGGTCCCGGTTCACTCTTATTATTGCCGCATTCATAATAGGCTACATGGAATTCGGAAGTATGAGTATCACACATTATTTCCCCATATACAAGCTGATGCGATTTACAGTTGTTGCAGCCGTTCCAATACTGCTGGTTATGGGATTTGCACTTTCTGAATTTGTATGGGGCAAGAATCATATAAGCGATCTGACAAAGAAACAGAGGGTCGCCATTGCCGCTATCATCTTCATATTCCTGCTGTCAACATCCCTTCCAATCAATTATTTCTACTATATCTATAATCACAACACAATGGCCTTCATAAAACAGGCGGCCCACAGCCTAAGCACAGCGAACCTTAGCGGAGCTAGCGTACTTACAACTGCAGAAGCGCCAGGATATCTAGCATATTATCTTGGCTACCCTAAAAATACCGTCATATCGCTGTATGATAACGGCGCCTACGGGGGCATGTTTATCCCCACATGTGCAAGCATACCGCACAATACCTATGTAATAATACCAACTCCAGAAGGAATAGCTGCAGTAAACAGTTACAATTTATGGGTAATAAATGAGACGTGGGCCTACAACCCTTCAGAGTGCAATCTCTCCCTATATGCAAATACGTCAAGCATACCCGGGATAAACAACAATTCCATATACAATCCCGCATATGTTGGAAATATCTACTTCAACAAGTAAGCAGTATTTTTAGAAAACACCAAACCTCCTCCTATTATCCTTACCTGCATTATCCGATTTTTCTGCCTTAATCCTAAACCTTTCAGTAACAAGTATCTTTCCATTGCCCCTGCACACATGGCAAGCCTTTTCAAAGATCTTCTTCCTGCCCATGCACCTATCGCACGTGGTCATCATCTCAAAGCTTCCAAGAAATGTATTCTGCCTCACATGGCGCATTCCCGTTCCATTGCATGCCGGGCATCGCACCTCCCTGGATCCCGGTTCTCCGCCGCTTCCACCGCAATTCCCACATGTTTTGTATCTTTGCACCTCAAATTCACGTTCGACGCCCCTTTCTATGTCGTCAAACGAGAGATTTATGTTTACACCCTGCGCCTCCCCTCCAAAACCCCCAAATCCTTCACCTCCGAGGTTGGAATACATGTTGCTCTGCATGTCCTGGAATATGTCTTCAAAGTTGAACCCGCGGAATATGTCCTCCTGGCTGAACTTCCTGCCGAATCCTTCTGGACCATACGCATCGTATTCCCTTCTTTTTTCAGGATTGCTCAAGACCGCGTAGGCGGCGTTTATCTCCTTAAACTTCTCTTCAGCCTCTTTGCTCTTATTTTTGTCCGGATGGTACTTCAGGGCAAGTTCCCTATATGCCTTCTTTATCTGGTCGGCACTGGCATTTTTTGGAACTCCTAATATTGAATAGTAATCTACCATCTAAGACACGTCATGTTCCTGTATTTGCGCCATTCTTGTCTTCCCCGCCACTTTCCGGTCCGCTAGGGCCTTCAGATCCAGAAGAATTTGCCGCTCCTGCGCCATCCTTGCCGTACATGCTCGATCCTATCTCCTGCGCAGCTTCCTTGAGGCCGTCAAGCGCGATCTTCATCTTAACGTAATCCTCGCCTTTCAGGATCTCGTCGACTTCTGCCCTGGCTTTCTCTACCTTGTCGTAGACCTCCTTGGGTATCTTCTCCTTGTACTCCTTAAGGGTCTTATCAGTAGTGTAGACCAGACTTTCGGCTTCGTTTCTTAGCTGTGCATTCTCAAGATTCACCTTGTCCTCTTCGGCATGCGCTTCGGCCTCCTTGACCATCCTGTCAATATCCTCTCTCTTCATCTTGTTAGGCGCGATTACCTCCATTTTCTGTTCCTTTCCTGTAGCCTTGTCCTTTGCGCTTACGTGCAGGATCCCGTTTGCATCTATATCGAATGTAACTTCTATCTGTGGGGTTCCCCTAGCTGCAGGCGGTATGCCTGTAAGCTCAAATCGACCAAGTTCCACATTGTCTCCAGACCTGGGCCTTTCCCCCTGCAATATATGTATGTCAACAGCCGGTTGGTTGTCCTGCGCCGTAGTGAAGGTCTGAGTCTTCTTTATCGGAATAGTGGTATTTTTCTCTATTATCTTGGTCATAAGGCCACCAAGAGTCTCTATTCCAAGGGAGAGCGGAGTCACATCCAGCAGAACTATATCCTTTACCTCTCCAGTAAGCACTCCTGCCTGTATTGCCGCTCCAAATGCCACTGCCTCCATCGGATCCACGCCGCGCTCTATCTTCTTGCCAAGAAGCTGCTCTACATATCTCTGTACTATTGGCATCCTTGTCGGTCCGCCAACGAGTATAACCTTGTCCACCTGTCCAGGCTCGAGTCCGGCGTCCTTGAGAGCCTGTATGACCGGCTTTGTAGTCCTTTCCACTATTGGCAGGACTATCTCCTCAAGCTTTGCTCGTGTTAGCTTATAAGTGAAGTGCACAGGAGCGTTTCCAGGTCCCATCGTAAGGAACGGCAGGCTTATCTCGCTTGCCAGTGTGGTGGATAACTCTATCTTTGCCTTCTCCCCAGCCTCGCGTATTCTCTGCACGCCCTGCTTGTCCTTTGAGACATCCACTCCGGAGCTCTTCTTTATTTCACTTAATAGGAAAGAGACAAGTGAGTTGTCCATGTCTGTACCTCCAAGCTGCGTATCCCCGTTAGTCGATTTTACTTCGAATACGCCGTTGCCAAACTCCATTATGGTAACGTCAAGCGTTCCTCCTCCAAAGTCGTAAACAAGCACTTTCATGTCCTTTCCTGCCTTATCAAGCCCATAAGCAAGCGCAGCAGCCGTAGGTTCATTAACAAGCCTTACAACCTCAAGCCCGGCAATTTCTCCAGCATCCTTTGTTGCCTGCCTTTGGTTGTCATTGAAGTATGCCGGCACAGTTATTACTGCCTTCTTTACCTCTTCGCCAAGGAAGGCTTCTGCATCCTTCTTTATCTTCTGAAGAAGCATTGCCGATAGTTCTTGTGGCGTGTAATCCTTCCCATATATCTTGTACTTGTAATCTGTGCCCATCTTCCTCTTGAATGCATTTACCGTACCTTCCGCATTTGCCACTGCCTGTCTCTTTGCTGGCTCTCCAACAAGCCTGTCACCATCCTTTGTGAAAGCCACGAAGCTTGGAAATGACTTTCCGTAAACTGATGTGCCCTCCGCACTAGGGACGAGCACCGGCCGTCCTCCTTCAAGCACAGCAGCCGCAGAGTTCGAAGTTCCTAAATCTATTCCTATTATTTTTGCCATATTCATTCACCTTTTTGTTTTTCCTCTTCATGCTCCGCCTTCGATACTATGACCGAAGCGGGCCTAAGCATAATGTTGTTAAGCATGTATCCTTTTCTTACAACCTCTATTATTTCCCCATCCTCCTTCCCGTCGTTTCGCGTGAGCACTATTTCGTGCCTGTACGGGTCGAACTTGCCATCAACCCTTATTTCCGTAAGTCCGAATCCTTTCAGCGTTGACATTAGGTTTGAAAAAATGAGCCCTATTCCTTTCTCATTATCGCTTCCCTTTCCAAATGCCTTCATGGCCAGCTCAAACTCGTCTACCGTAGGCAACACCTTAGAGATCACCTCCGATCTGCCTATCTCGCGCGAATTTTCTAGGTCCTTTGCCATTCTCTTCTTGTAATTGTCAAACTCCGCAGCAAGCCTAAGCAGCCTATCCCTTACCTCTGCCAGCTCATCCTTGCCATCATCCTTTGCAACGTGTGCATCATTATTTTCTTGCTCTTTTTCTGCCATAAATATCAGATTCAAACATCGCATCCATTTTCTGCGCAAATTCGATCATTCTCATGAATTCTCGTTGCATATCTGCCTGAAGTTCCTCAAGCGTGCTAGCCATATCTGTGGACCTTAGGTAATACTTCCTTCCCTTCCTAACCACTATGCCTGAGTATATCATCCTGTTTAGGTGGTATATGATTGTCGTCCTAGGGGTCCCGAGCCTCACCTTTAGCTCCATGCTGGTTACTCCATTGCCTTTTATGCTCTTATCTATTATCTCCTTGAGCATGGTCGGCTCCAGGCTGTCCTTGTCAGACAAGTCCAGCGACTCGCAGAACCATGTGACAAGCGTGTCAACGCTCTCCTTCTGAGGCCTGTTCACTTGCTTTATAGCTATGCGCTCTTCGGTTACCATATTCTAACTTATATCCAAACAAATATATAAATATTTGCTTTTTTTCAATAAAAAGTTGAATATTCAATAAAATAAGTATATATTTACATTTTCATAGGTGTTTTGTCAGTTCCTTATACCTAAAGCAATATGTCACGTGATCATTTACCATTCCTGCTGCCTGCATGAATGCGTAGCATATGGTGCTTCCAACAAAAGAGAATCCCCGTGACCTGAGGTCTTTGCTCATCCTGTCAGACTCAATGCTGTTCGCAGGTATCATATTTAGCACTGGCCATTTATTGATTATGGGTTTTCCTCCGACAAAACTCCATATGTAATCATCAAAGCTGCCAAATTCCTCCTTTACTCTCATGAATGCCTTTGCATTGTTTATTGCTGCATTTATCTTTAGCCTGTTTCTTATTATGCCGGAGTCGTGCATCAGTGACCCGACTCGTTCATTTCCATATCTAGATATCTTGATTGGATCAAAACCGTCAAATGCCTTCCTGTAATTCTCCCTCTTCCTGAGCACTGTGAGCCAGCTCAGGCCCGCCTGCATTCCATCAAGCATCAAGAATTCAAATAACCTGCCATCAGAGTGCAACGGCACACCCCACTCTTTGTCATGGTACTTTATATAAATGGGATCGGATCCTGACCACTCGCACCTTTTCAAAGCCACAATATCACCGCATATTCAATTCATCGTATATATTGTCTATGGAGCTTGCACCTATTCGAAAGCTTCCCGGCTCAGCCTTCCTGCCCGATGCCCGCAGAAGATCTAGTATCTGCCCCGCGCTGCGTATCCCTCCAGAAGCCTTTATTCCTACGCTATCCTTTTTCATTCTTTTGCTAACTGCTGCTATAAGCTTCACATCATCCACCGTCGCTCCTGTGCTTGTATTTCCCATCCGCACAGTATAATCCTTCTCAGCATATCCACTACTTGTCTTGATGAAATCGACTCCGGCTTCAAGGGCCATTTCACAGGCCCTCAATTTTTCCTTTTCGGTAAGATACGCTGTTTCAATTATCATCTTGATCCTCATGTCACCAGAATGTGCCATCTGGGTAAGTGCAACCATGTCATTCTCCACTTCTTTAAACCTTCTTGATTTAAGGGCGCCGATTCGCATCATAGCGTCAATTTCGTCTGCAATTCCAATAAGCGATTTTATCTCTCCAATCCTTCCATCCTCTAAGCCCCCTCCTAACGGGTAGTCTACAGTGACGGCAAGTTTGAGATTCAACTTGCCGCGCTCTATCTCATTCCTTGCAAGCAGGGCGTGTTCTGGCAATATACACACCGCGTATGTTCCAAGCCTTGCTGCCCGGTTAACAAGCTCCTTTATCTGTTCATCTGTACTAAATGCCCTTAGATTAGTATAGTCTATCAGACCCATCACGTCCGCAGCACTAAGGCGGGCTTTCTTTCTAGATTCATTCCCCATAATAAAGTATTTATCCAAAGCCATATTTATTTCATGCACTTTGCGAAACGTTTGCAACATTTTAAATAATCTAAGGAACATCTAGTACTTGATCCTTATGCCTTCAAAGAGATCCATAAAAACCGATCAGCTGCATGTATTGAAGATTGTATCATACAGCGCATTCGTACTGGCAGTCCTGGCACTTATGTCATCTCTTGTGATACTCTACACACTTGCACCCATAGCATTCAAAGCCTCAAACCAGTCTTCATCAGCTCCGCAGCAGGTAAATGCTGGGCATACTGGTACTCTGGCAGGGATAGACAATCCGCTCAACGGTTCATCCCTTTCAATAATAAACAATGCGCCAAATGCGTACTTCGAGAAGGCCGGAGAGATGTATCTCAACGGAACCCTATCCGACCCTGTGTTTCTTAGCTCCGCAAAGATAACACCATTTAACCTTAATGACGGAAAGGCAACTGTTTTGTATTTCGGCTCAATAACCTGTGTGTTCTGCGGCGAAAACAGATGGGCAATGGCTCTTGCACTGTCAAGATTTGGGAGTTTTTCGCAGCTGTTCACGGGATATTCCTCCCTTGGAGACGGTGATTTGCCTACGCTCTACTGGAACAAAGTAAACTACAACGGCTCATCCGATTCTCTTGGAAATTACTATTCGAGCAGTACGCTGAATTTTATGTCGATAGAGGATACGCATCCAATAACTGGCGGCTTTGCTCTGAATTCCATGCCCCAAATAAAGGCAAACATCAATGCCCAGAACAACACCGCATATTCTGCCGCATTTGATTACATACTTAATTTGAGCAACAACAAGACTACCGCATTTCAAGGCACACCATACACTATATGGGGTAATTACCTCTTCTCCGGCGCAGATGCCGAGGTGTTTGGAAATACGACACCAAGCGGGAGCACTCTACCACTCACCTACATGACGCACGGCCAGGTGTTTGCGCAGCTTGCAAACCCATCCGATCAATTCGCATATGGAGAATACGCCGCCGCTGATGTATACGTCGCTGCAATATGCAAGTCAATAAACAACACTGCCAGTGTCTGCTCGCTCCCTGCTATAAATGCGCTTGAGGCTTCGTACAAGTGAATATAAATGCGACTAAAGAGTGCAAGGCTCCTTACTGCGCTGAGGATATACTCCAATTTGAAGTATCTTCTACTGGCCCTTGCCAGTTCGGCCGCCTTCTTCTACCTGTTCAGGTACCTGATAGCATCAAATAATCACGGGATCTTCCTAGTGCTGATGCCCATCTACATCATCTATGCGCTAGTTGCAACTTCTGGCATCCTCTTTTCCATAAGCGTATTCACAATGTTATCCTCAATAGCATCTCGCAGGATCGGTGCGATAGGTGGCATAGAAGGAGTCATAGCGCCATCGATAGGCGGCCTGGTGGCAAGCTGCGCGTGCACATTTCCGCTTCTTGAATCCGTTTTGTTATTCCTGGGAGTCAATACATTTGACGCAATAGGAATAGTCTCCGCCATAGACGGCTACCAGGTCTGGATAATAAGTGCAATGACACTTATAAACCTAGGACTAATCTATTACTATCTTGGAAAGATATCCGTTCCTCCTAGGAGAAAAAAGAAATAATCAGTTCCTTGCCTTCATTGCAGCCTTCTTTTGAGGCTGCGAAACCTTATCTCCCTGCAGCGGTATGTCGTACGTCCTCCTATCCCTTAGGAACTGTGTGAATAGCTCATCCTTGACATTGAGCTGCGACCTAAGGCGCGGTTCATATGTGAGCTCTGAAATCTCGCCATCCTTGACGCCTATGTCCAGATGCAGATATCCTGTAAATATATTTGTAGGAGATACTGGAACTTGAATCGTCTTTACGAATGGATCTGTATTTGTGGCCTGCATCGTGGGTCCCTGCACTACTTCAGTATTATTGTTGTTGACCTCCCTTATTGAGTGAAGATGCCCGGTTATGACCAAAGAGGCATTGCTTCTCTTGCTTGTCATGGCTTGTGCTACTTTTGCGTCATCCTGAGCAAGTCCATGCCTTATCTCAACATCAAGTCCATTTATCATAAACGTCTCCGCCGCTATGTCGCTTCCGCTACCCTTCTTTAGCTGCCTTCTCCAGTCTGCAGGTATTGACTTGCTGCCAGATTTTACTGCGCCATCTAGCATCATCTCTATGTGCGCAGCAAGTATCGAAGCTTCGTCATGCTGTGAATCACCATGTGTCTTGTTGTAGTGGTTTCCAGAGACTATCGCGATCATTCCTCCCCGCGATATCACGTCAAAGACCAGATCGCTTATCGCATCAACGAACACCTTTGGCTGGTTATCTATGTTAGATATAGCATTGCTGCGCAGCTTCTTGAGCGCGCCCAGCACTTCGGCATTCACCTTTGCCGATTTGTAGCCTTTGTCCTTTAGCCATTTCTCATATTCCTCTACTATCGAGACATCATTCTCGGGTCTTGCCGTGTACTTATAATTCCTCAGATTACCCTCTATGTTATCTCCGTCTAGCACAAGAAGATTGGGTTTTCTAGCAAGCGCGTCCTTTGCGGCTGCCTTAAGCATCTCTAAGTTTCCATGGTTCCCTATATGCACGTCAGTGAACTCCACAACGCTAAGTCTCATTGCCTCCTCAGGAACTCTATCATCAGCTCCTGGCGCAAGTCCCCTGAGCAATCCTTCTGTGGCGTGAGTTAACTCCCTATCCTTCACCTCCGAAGGTCTCCTAGACCTTATAACTGCCTTTGCAAGAAGCGCATTCTCAGCCTTCACGGCTCCAAGATCCTCTGCGCCAGTGTCTACCTTTACGCCTCCCTTGAACTTTGCGATAAGCCCCTTAAGTGCGCCTGCTTCTTTAATGTCATCCCTTATCCTTTCATCATTTAGCCTCTTGCCCTTTAGCGTCTCGTGCAGTACGCTTCCGTCAGGAAGTATCTTTATGATGCTTGCGCTTGAATCAACGACTCCACGAGGTACCAGCCTGGTCTCGTCAGTCCTTATGTTATTGAGGTATGCAAGCGTGTTCTTCTGCACATCGAGGAATGGCCCCTGCGATAATGCAACTGCAACTGTGTTTTTCTGATCCGTCCACGGATCCATTGCAAACGATGTAAACATGTTCCTTCCGCGTATGAACACATTCAACTGGGCAGAATCCAAAGTCGACTTCTCTTTTAGCGAGCGTGTGACTATGAAAGCGGTCTTGAGGAACTGGGCGTTGCTGTTTACTTTGTAGGCATCCGTCCCACCAAGTCCATCTGTAACAACCACATTGAATTCCAATCCATTTAGCTTCTTTTCGTAAACTTGCAGTGAGCTCTCCTGTATTGTGACCTCCCGTTTCCTTCCCAATGCATCCTTGAGGTTAGACATGTAGTATGATTTTGCGAGAAGGTCTATTACTTCGTTAGCATTCTTTGGAAGTGGAATATTGCCTGTGAACTTGTAAATCCTTGCATGCCTTGCAAGCAGATCCCTTGCCGTCTCCCCATCCGCGCTCTCGTTATATCTCTTCATTAGCGCCCTAACCCGATTTCCGAGCCTCTTGGCCTCCTTCTCAAGCCGTTCATACTCCGGAGTTCCGCTCGCCGCCTCCTTCATCAGGTCATTTGTCTTGTTCATCTCCTTCTTTGCCTGTTCAACTTTGTTGCTTATGACCTCCCTTGGGGTGTTTGCAAGCACAAGCTGGTTAAGTATGTTCAGGAGGTCTTTTCTCTCCTCAAACTCCTTTAGCTCCTCCCTGTTAAGCCGCATGTTGAGCGTTACATTCTTGAGATCTTCTTTGAACTTTGCTGCTTGCACTTCGTCCGAGGCCTCGGAGATTCTTTTGATGAGATCGGTCTCCGCCCTCTTAAGAGACTCTACTATGGCCTTTCTGCTCTCTATATCCATATCTACTGCGTTGATTTTGGGTTCAAAAGGATACGACTTCTCGTCATCCTTATCTTTGAGTATGCCCCTGACTCCATCAAGATAGAGATTGCTCAGATCCAGCTTTATCGTGTCGATATTCTTCTGGTCGGCTCTTCCCATCACGTATATAAATTCAGAGCTTTCCGCAAGCGCATTTAGTAGTCTCTCCATATGTGGTTTCATTACGGCGGCGGCTCCCTCTATATTGGTGACTCCTTCAACCACCATTCTAAGCTGGTCCTTGTTCCTTTCCCCTCCACGGTTAACCGGCATCTCTGGAAGAAGCCCACCATTTACTACAAATAGGTTCGGCCGGTCTACTTCAGGAAGGTTCCTTATGTAGTGGGCAAGTCCTATAAGTCCGTTTTCATACATTGACTTCTTTGCTCCGTTAATCTCTGACACGACGAGTATGTTGTAAGCTCCCTTATCTGTATCAGACATCCTATCTCCCACAATTTACCCTTAAGACTTCTGGTATTTAAATCTGCTCTACAACAAAAACATCTTAAGCCTTGATGGTGATATAACTATCTCTGTGCAGCTCATTTTTGCAGATTTATGGAAAATCAATCCGCAAGCCCGTCTCCTAAGCGTTTGTCGTTGAACAAAACATATAATTAAAAGCTTTATTCTATCATATAAATCGGTATGGAAGATCTTTTTCCTCTAGGTACCGGTATTGGTAGAGTAAGAGGCATAATAAACATAATGAAACAACACAAGGGTCACATCGGCATGTCCGAACTTGCGGAGGAAGCCGAGGAGCACGTCGACGACCTTCTGCCTCTAATAGAGGCATGCAAGCTTCTGGGACTGGTCTTAATAGACGACTCCGAACTTAGGCTTACCGAAGCAGGATCAAAGGTCACATTTTCAAACTTTTCGAAGATCATACACGAGAAGCTCTCCAAGGTGGAGCCATTCAAGTCTGCCCTAAAAGTAATGGGCGATGGGGAGATTTCCACAAAGGAGCTCTTCGAGACGCTCCGGGACAGGGGAATAATCCTCCACGGCGATGAAGCAACGAACGACATGCTGCTCAAGAACCTCTTCATAAGGTGGGGAGTGCGCGGAAAGCTGATGAGCTATGATCCTGATACGGACTACTGGAAGAAGCTTCGACAGGGCTAGTCCTGTGCAAGCACCGAATATATCCTGTCAACGTAATCTGCAAACTGTTTTGATCTTTTGTCCCTAGGCCGCGTTCCATTCACTTTTATTATCTCCTTCACGCGTGAAGGTTTATCGGATAGCACAACTATCTTGTCCGACAGCTCTACAGCCTCCTCCACGTTATGCGTAACCATTATTACTGCGTTTACAGATATGTTCTTGTTTTCCAGCATGTATATGATGTCTGATCTGAGCGAGTTTGCGGTCAGTTCATCAAGCGAGCTAAACGGCTCGTCCATTAGAAGGACCTGCGGATCAGAGGCTATGGACCTTGCTATTCCCACCCGCTGCTTCATGCCGCCGCTAAGTGCATTCGGGTAATACTCCTCAAAGCCGCTCAGTCCGAACCGGTCAAGCAGCTCAGAAGCCTTCTTGTCCTTGGCTTCGTCGCTCATCTCAGACCTGGATAGGCCGATCTTCACATTATCTTGATTGGTAAGCCACGGCAGCAGCGCGAAATCCTGGAAGACAAATGCTATCTTCCTATTGGGCTCAGTTATCTCCTTATTCCCGAATAACACCCTGCCGGAGGTTGGTGTTATGAGCCCAGCTATTATCCTAAGAAGCGTACTCTTTCCGCACCCGGAGGGCCCCACAACAGATATGAATTCCCCTTTGTTGGTCTGGAATGATATGCTGTCTATTATCTCTAGGTTGCTGTTTTTGAATAGAAATGAGACCTTTTCTAGCGTTATCATCTTCATGTGCTCAGCCCGCATATACTTTCGTTACCTTATTGTAAAGCCTCTTCCAAACGAATGTATTCACTAACAATATCATCACTACAAGATTTAAAAGAGCGACCATCATAAGTCCTATCCCCTGTCCTCCGGGGGCGAGCGAGAGGTCAAGCAGCTTGCCCAGTCCCACACCAACGCTGCTCACAACATTTGTAGTGCCCGTAACCCCTGACGTGGTGAAGTATTCTGCAACTATGCTTGCATTCCATTCTGCAGCTATGCCCGTAAGCGCTCCTGTGACAAGCCCGGGAAGTATCGCCTTTAGGTATATATTCTTCCATGCATTCTTGCCCTTCACGCCGAAGATTCTTCTCACCTCAAAGACATTCTGCGGCATGGTCTTCACGCTTGCCATTATGCTGAATATAAGATACCATATCCCGCTAAGTATGAAAACTACCATCGCCACCAATTCTCCCTGTTTTATAGTCACAGCTATGGCTGGGAGCAATATCGTAGCCGGTATCGACGCAACTATCTGGAAAAGGAGCATGTACTCACGTCCGCGCTTTGACATGAATATTAGGTATACGCACAGAGGCACCGATACTGCAAGCATTATTGCAAATGCTAGCCACACACGCGCAAATGATGCGGCAAGAGCGGGAAGCACCTGCGCCTCATAACCAAGCAGCACCGGATTGGAAGCAAACGTATAGAGTGCGCCAGCAATAAGAAGCACAACAACCGCATATCCAAGCATCTTCAAATCCCTGCGCTCTTCCACCACTGGCACTCTGCTTATATGCTTTCTTCCCTTTACTATCCTATTGGATTTTATTATCATTGGCGCGCTCGATATTCTCCTTGATACCCATCCTAGCAGAACCCGTTCATATCTCGGTGCATTGCCCTGCTGCACCTTCTGCTGGCTCCTAATGTGCCTTGTTGAGTAATCCTCAAGCGGCCTAAAGAACAGGAATCTTGTTGCAATTACAAACGCCACAAATACGGCTATTCCGGTAAGATATGGGCCCGCGCCCTGATATGCCAGGCTGGCAAACGCAACTCCTATTCCGTACTTAACTTGCTCATTCGAAGCACCAACAGAAAATATCTCACTAGTGACAAGATAAAACAGCCCTATTGACCACGAAAGTATCGACTGCTCGACTATCCTGGGCAGCGCTGCAGGTATGTATATCTTCTTTAGCCTCTCAAACCTGTCAAAGTCGTACAGGTCGGAAACTTCCAGAAACTCACGGGGTATGGTCTTTATCGATTCATAAACTCCGAATATTATGTTCCATACCATGCTTGTTACGATCAAGAATATTACTGCCGCATTGATGCCTATGTACCCCGGAAGTATTACTACAAAGACGAACAGCGCGAAAGGAAAGAAGGCAAGTATGGGTATGGTCTGCAGTATGTCCACTATTGGAAGTATTATTTTCTCAGCCTTTGGGGAAACGGCGGCATAGATGCCCACAACAATGCTAATAAGCACTGAAATCCCAAGAGCTATGAACATCCTTACCCATGAGGCTGAGGTGTCAAGCACAAGCCGTAGGACAAGGGCAATGAAGTCCATACAATATTTGGGCCTAAAGAGATAATATAAGTCTTTGTGTAAAATTTACTATAGAGAGGAAAAGGAAGGCATATGCCAGTAGCAAAAATAAAGAAAAAGGCCCAAAGGCCATCAGTGAAAAGAAAGCCGCGGCGGGCAAAGAAGCAGGCAATGAGCAAGATACAGCAAGCCGCATCATATGACCTTGAGGACCTGCTAGTTGAGATGGTAATTAACAGCAAGGAGAAGGCCCTCAACGGCACCGACATAGAGAATCTCATCTACGGCGCAACTGGCGGCCTTGCCCTGATGGGCTATGGATTTGGCTTCTCTGTCGGAAGAGCGCTCACACTAAAACTCGGGCCAACGACCCCGCTTAATGCAATACTGGACAGGATAGGACTGCACGATTCACTGTATTACCCGCTAAAGGAAAAGGTCATAATAACATCCAGGCCAAACGCGTCGAAAAACCTGCCCAGTATGGGAAAGGGCGTACATTTATACGAGGCAGGCGTCATATCCGGCTATCTTTCAACGTCAACAGGCGTGCACGTTAATGCGTATGAGAAAAGATGCGTGTATAATGGCGCAGAAAAGTGCATGTTCGAGGCCTCTCCATCGAGCAAGAAACCCGAATTTGCAGGAAACGGCATAAATAACACTACACGAGCAATAGCCCTGGCACTGACAAGAAGCAGGTACCACAAGCTGAAAAACGAGTACTATCGCGTTCTTGCATACCTGCCATTGATGGATTCGCGTATATCCGAGCAGATAACGAAGCTGATGATCATATCCGGCGAGCGCATAGGTGAGATCCAGGAAGATGCAAAACCCGACAGCCTGGCATCAAATCTAGCAAACTACTTCGGTGCAAAGGACGCAGGCGTGGAAAAGAAAGGCATCAAAACCATTATAAAATTGAGATATGAAAGCTATAATTCGTTACAGGCCTTCATTGCGATGCCTGCTGCGGTCATGTCTGGCTTCGCGAAGTCCACCGGGAGGTCATCTGATGTGCACTTCACCACGAACAAGGATGGCACCTATACAATAGTGATAGCCCTTTACAAAAAGAGGATATAAATGGGAATAGTAGACTCAATTGCCGATTCGATAGCCAACGTCATACCGCAGGTTAAAGGACCGGCCACTCCGCTCTCATTTAGGGACAAGCTTAAATGGACTGCAATAATAATGGCAGTCTACTTTGCAATGTTTAGCACACCAGCAATAGGTGTTAACATAAAGACCCTGCAGCAGCCTGTGCTCCAGCTGATCAACATAATATTCGCCGCAAGGACCGGGACGCTAATAACCGTTGGTATAGGGCCGATAGTGCTCTCCAGCATAGTCCTGCAGCTAATCCAGGGCACCGGGCTCATAAATATCGACACCAACGACCCGCAGCAGAAAGGCAAGTTCCAGAGCATACAGAAATCGGCTGCAATACTCATAGCAATAGTCGAAGCCACAATATTCACGGCGACCGGGTACGTCCCGCTAATAGGTCCAAGCTATTTCGGAATAGTCGTTCTCCAGCTTGCTCTAAGTGCCATAGTGGTGATCTTCCTGGACGAAGCGATGGTAAAGTACGGCCTTACCTCAGGAATAAATCTGTTCATAGCGGGAGGCGTAGCGTACTCTATAATCGGAGGCACTGTAAACATACTCATACCTGAAGCCGCCGCCGCGCTCTCTGCCGGAGGCGCATCGGCGCTTCCAAACGCGCTGCTTGCCTTCGGACCGCTGTTCTTTGCAATAATCGTCATGTTCATCAGCATATATGCCTATGACATGAAGGTGGAACTGCCACTTGCATTCAGTCAGTTCAGGGGTGTAGGCGGAAGGTTACCTATACCTTTCCTGTATGTCAGTGTTCTTCCGGTCATACTTACGACCTCACTTGTAGTCTCCATGACCGTATGGTTCCAATTCCTAGCCGGAACTACGGGATCCTTTGCAGCAATCGCCCATTTCATAGCGCTTTACCAGAAGATACCCACCTCCGCGGGAGGAGTATCTACAACGCTAACTGGTGGCATTCTGTATCTAATCTCCCCCAACTTCCCTCTTCCATATTCCGCGCCTTACGGCATCGGCGGCTACGGTCCCTACGTTTCATACCTTCTTACAGGCACAAGCACACTTGATCTTCCATGGGGAGGGTTTGTTCTTGTGCCAGAGTGGGTGCACATAATAACTTACACGCTGGTACTTGTCCTGCTCTGCGTGGTGTTCGGGAGCTTCTGGATAGAGATGACCGGCCAGAGCCCGAAGAACGTGGCCGACCAGCTGCAAAGCATAGGATGGCAAATACCTGGATTTAGAAGGGATCCAAGGATAATAGAGAGCGTGCTAAACAAGTACATTCCGTCAATAACTGTGCTAGGAAGCATATTCGTTGCACTACTTGCAGCACTTGCAACCCTTACCGGCGCCATAGGCAGCGGCATGGGCGTACTACTTACTGTAGGAATAATGTACATGCTCTATCAGCAGATAGAAAAGGACCACATGCTCGAAGGCATGCCAGCAGTCGACAACATGCTCAAGTGATTTATTGAAGGCGATGATGGCTACTCTCTACCTGCTTGTCATCTCTCTATTAATTCAGTCTGCACATGCATCACCGGGATTATACCTGAGCCACTATTCAAACACCACGGCATATCCTACCAACGTGTCCGGAGAGGCCTGCGCCGCGTATAATTCATACATCTACTGCATAGGGGGGTTTAATGGCACTGTTCTGACAAACAGCACATATTTTGCGCAGATAACCTCCTCTGGAATAGGAAACTGGTCCACTTCTACTCCATATCCGTTCAAGGTTACTGGCAACTCATGCGTTGCATTCCAGGGCTACCTGTACTGCATAGGTGGATTTGCAGGCGAGACAGTATCCAACAGAAGCGTATATGCACGTATCGGATCATCTGGAATAGGCAACTGGTCTAACACGACATCCTATCCCATACTTACGTCCATGCAGAGCTGCAATGTGTATAACGGATATATCTACTGCGTCGGAGGCGCAAGCCCCCTAGGTTTTACAAATTCGGTATACTTTGCAAGTCTAAGCAAGGGCGGAATTGGCAGATGGATATCAACCAATCCCTATCCCACCAAAATAAATTCCAACTCCTGCGTAGTTAATAGTAACTACCTATACTGCATTGCGGGTTCTCTTGGAGCAAACCTCACGTCATCAAGTTATTATGCGCCGCTGTCCCAAGCCGGCGTGTCCGGATGGGTTATAACCACCCAATACCCCAATGCAACTTCGGGACTCACCTGCTTTACAATTAGCAGCAGCGTATTCTGCACGGGAGGTTGGGTTGGCAACGCATATAACGGCATACGCAACAACACTGCTGCAACATATACTGCCACGCTGGGCTCCTCTGGAATAGGTAACTGGTCGCCTACATCAAGTTATCCATATCCTGCATCAGGAATGAGCTGCGCAGTTGAGGGTGATAATGCATATTGCGTCGGAGGCGCACTGTACAACATAAATTCGAACATGTCTGTTATCTACCGCGCGGTAAATCCCGCCGTACCACAAACGTCATCACCAACTACCCTGCAGGTGCAGACTTCAAATTCTAGTTCCGGCGCGAGTCCTACACCTCCGCCGCCGCAGCAAAATTTGTCTGGCGGCTCCTATCTTTTGGTCATGATTATAGTCGTACTGATAATTCTCATGCTACTGGCGCTCTATCTTTTTAACAGGAAACCTCCGCAGAAGTCGCAGGTATGACATATATATTAATGTTGCTACATTAAAGTACATTATGATTATATGCTGGACCCAATCACGATGATTGGTCTAATCGCGCTGGGTTTCGTGGTGAGCATGCTTGTGGGCCTTACGAGCGTGGGCTCGGGGGCGCTGATGACCCCTATACTTTACCTCGACTACAGCGGCATCATAAGCCATTCAGTCGCAATAGGCACATCCACGACGCAGGGAAGTATAACAAAATCAATAGGCAGTCTTCACAACTGGCTCAGGAAGTCATTATACAGCACCTACGCATTTACTATAGCAATAACTGGCGTCCCCTTTGCGGCGATAGGCGCATTCTTCACCAAGACAGCAACCTCGTTTGCAGCCTTCCAGCTGTTCATGGCAGCAATATTGCTAATCGCAGCTGCCCTAGTGGTCTTCCAAGCCAACATATATGGTAAATCAAAAGTTAAAAAAGATCCAAAGATGGACCTGGTTTTCAGGATAAAAGCCGCTACGATAGGTATTTACATAGGTCTTATCGCCGGCGTCACAGGAATATCTACTGGATCTCTTGCCATAGCCTCGATACTGCTCTTTTTAGACATGCAGCCCCACACTGCTGTGGACCTAGCGATATTCGAGGGCTTCGTAATACTCCTAGCAGCCACCATAGTTCAGATTTCCCTTGGCAATGTAAGCCTTCCAATAACTGGCCTTCTAGCTCTGGGCGGCATACCCGGAATAATAGCCGGATCGCGCCTCAAGCGCCGACTCAATACTTCCGTGCTCACTTACCTGATAGCCGCGGTAATAATTTTTGAGTCTGCAAGGATAATAGTCAATTATTTCTTCCCAAGATTGTTTTTCATTATTTAAACATAACAAGCGGGCATGGCGGGATTTGAACCCGCAACTAGCAGCTCCGGAAGCTGCCGTGCTATCCAGGTTACACTACATGCCCAATGCTCAGCGGGCATGACGGGATTTGAACCCGCAACCCCCTGGTCCGAAGCCAGGTGCGCTATCCAAGTTACGCCACATGCCCACAATAATGATTGTACAACAACCTTAAACTACATTATGATTACGTCGTTTCGGAAAGGATTATAAATGCTATTTCGCATAATAGAAACAGTGATTTTATGATAACTAACATAGATGTTAGCAAGATAGAAGCAACAAGAGGGAGCAAGGAGCTCATATCAAACATGAAGTTCAATGTAGCATTTGATGGAGTCACGGTTGATAAGGAAAATGTTCACGTTGATTTCACATTCTCAGCATTCTACGAGGGGGAGACAGCCTCAAAAGAAGTGGGCAAGCTCACAATAACCGGAAAGGTCTCTTCAAAGGAGGAAAAGGCAGTAGCCGACGATGTGCAGAAGACTTGGACGTCAAAGAAGACACTGCCTCTCAAGTTCGCAGAGGATGTTCTTAACATAATAACCTTTGAGTGCGGATCAAGGGGAACCCTTATCGCATATTCGATGGGATTCATAGCCCCATTGCCTATGTCTAGAACAAAGCTGCAGGAAGGCAGCTCAGGCAGTTCTGCCTAAATTCATAGACGGGCCCGCTAATCATACAGTTGAGTATTCATGGATCACATCGAGTTAGAGGGCGTAATAGTAGATATAGACTACGTCTCCTTTGGGGACAGGAGCATAATACGCATGTCGCTTAAGTCAGGGGATAAGGTCTACAGACTCCTAGATCCTAATTTTTACCCATATTTTTACCTTAATCCTTTCAACAAGGATATAGATCCATCAACAATATCCCAAATGAAGATAGTGAGCGAAGGCGAGAACGTAGTAATACATTCTGCTGAGAAGATGCAGATGTCAATTCGGGGCAAGCAGGAGAATCTGATAAGGATATCCGCAAACAACACCCGCAGTATACCCAGGCTAAGCGAGCACCTCTCCGAGTTCGGTCAAAGGTACGAATACGATATACTGTTCTGGAAGAGATATCTTATAGATAAGCACATATCTCCACTCTCCGGAGTCGCCGTCAAGGCGCATGAGGACAAAGGCGAGCTGATAATAGACGAGATAGTGCATAAGAATATCGAGCCAAAGCTCACTCACTTATGCTTTGACATAGAGACCTACAACCCAAATATAGCTCCAAGACCAGATATAGATCCATGCATAATGATCAGCTACGAAACAGACACGCAGCGCGGGGTGCTAACCACAAAAAAGATAGACAAGCCATTCATTACATACTGTCCTGATGAGAAGAGCATGATACTTAAGTTTGTGGAGATAATAAAGCGAAATGACCCTGACATAATAGCAGGATACAATTCATCAAATTTCGATGTACCATATCTTATGAAGCGATCCAAGAAGCTAGGAATACATTTTGACATAACACGGTATGGTGAGGAAGCTAAGGAGGAGAACCACGGCCTGATAAAGGCAGTAAAGATACCTGGAAGGATAAATCTTGACGTATACAATGTGGCTAGATTCGTCTCAATAGTCGGAGCTTCAGAAACGCTCCTCAAGATAACCCGATTCACCCTTTACGATGTTTACAGAGCAATAACTGGAGATACTAAGATAACTGTTGACAAGAAGAACATCTGGCAGCAATGGGACGGCACCAAAGCCGACCTCGAGAACCTCGCCGAGTACTCCCTTAGCGATTCTATATCGCTTAATGCTCTTTACCATTTCTTCATGCCTCTAGAAGTAGAGGTCGCCAAGGTCGCCGGAACAACGCTTGCAGAAACATCCATATCCACAACAGGACAGCTTGTAGAGTATTTGCTCATGAAATATGCAACGTGGAACAAGGAAATAATATCAAACAAGCCAAGCGATAGCGATATCTATGCAAGGAATGCGAATCCCATAGAGGGCGCATATGTGAAGACGCCGGAAGCTGGGATATATGATAGGATAACTGTATTCGACTTCAGGGGCCTCTATCCGTCCATAATCATAGCAAACAATATAGATCCATCAACACTGACCAAGCAGGAAGGGGATGTTTATGTCTCTCCAGAAGGATCGCGTTTCCTCAAGTCACCGCAGGGAATAGTCCCCAAGGTTCTTGAGCTTCTAATCTCAGAGAGATCAGAGGTGAAGAAGAAGTACAAAAAGGAGCCAGATAACAAGTATCTTGCGGCAAGATCGCAGGCGCTGAAAATACTTGCAAATTCGTTTTACGGTTATCTGGGATATGCAAGGTCGCGCTGGTATTCACGGGATTGTGCGGCAAGCGTCACTGCGTTCGGAAGGGAGACTATATCAAACACGATAAAGGAAGCAGAATCAGCAGGGTTCAAGGTGATATATGCGGACACCGATAGCGTATTTCTGCTAATGCAGAGCAAGTCCAAGGAAGACGCGCATAATTTCATGACATCCATAAACAAGAAGCTACCCGGAGCGATGGAACTCGAGCTTGAAGACTTCTACGTCCGCGGCGTGTTCGTCGGAAAGAAAGGAAAATCCGAGGCAGGGGCGAAGAAGAAGTACGCCCTACTATCAGAGTCCGGCAGGATAAAGATAAAAGGATTCGAGCTTGTCAGGAGGGATTGGTCCAACATATCAAGAGAGACGCAGCGTAAAGTTCTCGAGGCAATACTCAAGGATGGAAGCAAAGAGAAGGCCATGGCAATAGTCAAGGACGTGGTGAAGGATTTGCGCGATGGCAACGTCAATCTCAAGGACCTTGTAATATACACTCAGATAAAGAAGAAGATAGACAGTTACGACTCAAAGTCGCCGGAGCTGCATGCCGCAAAGAAGGCACTTGCAGACGGAGTGAAGAGAAAGGACGAGCTGGACAACGCGACAATAGGGTATGTGATAACAAAGAACGGGGATTCTATATCTGAAAAGGCCGAGATAGAGGACACAGCAAAGACCTATGACCCCGATTATTACATAAACCACCAGGTTCTTCCAGCAACATTGAAAATACTCAAAGAGCTTGGGTTCAGCGAGGATGAGCTCAAGAACACTGGGTCGCAGAAAAGACTTTGATACCTTCGCAATATAATTGATATGATATTATGGAGTACGATTACGAAAAGCTTAAGTCAGCAGGAAGAGTATCAAAAGATGCGCTATTATATGCTAGGACTGTGATTAAACCTGGCCGCAGGCTTATAGACGCCGCCGAGCAGATAGAGAAATTCATAGCCGACAAAGGGTGCAAACATGCATTCCCCGTCAATCTCTCAACAAATGAACAGGCTGCGCACTACACGCCAGAGTTCGACGACGCGCGCATCATAGGGGAGAAAGACGTGATAAAGGTGGATCTTGGTGCGCGTAAGGACACGTATCTCACCGATTGCGCCGTTACAGTATGCTTGGATAGCGAATATTCTAGCCTTGTCGATGCGAGTGAAAAGGCACTTGAAAATGCCATAAGCATGGTGAAGGCAGGCAGGAAGGTAACTGAGATAGGCGCAGAGATAGAGAAGACGGCAAAGCAGTCAGGGTTCAAGGTGATAAGGAATCTCGGCGGTCATGGAATTAGCCAGGAAGACCTCCATGCAAACGTCTTCATACCTAATTTTGCAAACGGTGACAACACAGCTCTTGAGGAAGGCAGCGTAATAGCAATAGAACCATTCATCACAACCGGCATAGGCTCCGTCACAGACGGCAGCTTTCTTCAGATATTTCAGCTTGCAAGCGACAATACCCCAAGGTCTACGGATGCAAGAGAGGCACAGGCAATAATAGAAAGGGAGTTCAGCACGTATCCTTTTGCAATGCGCTGGATGATAAAGCAGATGGGACAGGAATTCAGGGCAAGGAAGGCGGTGGCGGAGCTGATAACAATAGGAAATCTAGACACATTCCCAGTTCTTGTGGAAAAGGGAAACGGAATGGTGGCCCAGTCCGAGAAGACGCTCATAGTTACGAAGGACGCCTGCGAGATAGTCACATAGAACTCATACGAACTTGAGCAGGCTGAACTGCTGCTTATCACTCGTTCCGGATGCCTCTAGCTCATTCCCAACGAATATCTCGTTTATCTCATCCTTTATGAGGTAAAGTCTCTGCCTTATGTAATTGTCCAGACCATACTTTTCGGCAAGATTTATCGCAACAGTAAGGTATTTCTCTATTCCCCCCTTGGATATCGTAAGCAGCAGCTTGCCCTGGTCGCGCTGGCATACTCCTGAGAGTGGCACCCGCCTGTAGTTTGCATTGCACACAGCGCATCTGAATCTCTGCTTTGAGAAAGAGTGTAGGTTGCCTATCAGGTCTGGTATGAAGTGGCTGATTATGACTTTCCTTGCCGCGTCGGCTATCTCTACAGACTCAAGTTTTTCCATCAGTGCGAACTCTGCATCCAGCTTCTCCTGCATCGTCTTTAGCTTGGTGTACGTGCTTCTTCTGGGCGACGCAGATAGCGCTCCTGCAGATGACGCATGGCTAAAAATTAATCCCTGATAAATATCTTTGGTGTTGAGCCTGTCCTCAACAGAGCTGATCTTCACTTCTGATGGCGGGGAGTTCAAGTAGGTCTTCTCATAAAACTCTAGCGGATAACTATTTACGGTCTCCATAACGTGGACCTCGTCGTCGACCTCTTCCGGCTTCACGTTTATTGTCAGTATAAGCGGCGTATCCATTGTACCTCCGACCGTATGTGGTAGGTAGTCCCTAGAGAAGTTTATGAGTGCATCAAGCAGCAGCATCGTCGTGTCCTCATCTCCGTCGCAATTCCTTCTCCTTGCCGATATCGTATAAGGGTGGGCGAATCCTATATTGGCATCGGTAAAGCCTATTATCCTGCCAAGAACCCCGCATGATGTGTGCGGCGAAAGCGTTATCACAAGCTTTCCCACCATATCCTTTGCATCTTGCGCATTGTAGAACGGCTCCAAGCCATATATCTTTTCAAGAGAGTCGTCAACAAACTTCGATACCCTGAACAGGTAATCGGAGCACCTCCTGTTTACTATGACGTCCTGATGCCTCAACTCAACAAGCTGCGATTCGCTTGTAAGATCGTTTCCCATATAATCCTTGGTATATCCAAGACTGCGCAGCTTTTCAATGCCGACGCCTATCTCTTCCGGATAAAAGTGCGTTATCGGAACGTCTGTCGCATCGAACCTTGCAGTTCCATCCTTGAATATGTATACTCCACGAAGTGATCTGAGTATCCCCTTCTCTATGGGTTCTATCGTCTTTTCGCTGCTCATCATCCCCTTCACCCCCTTTATCACAGGAGGCAACTTGTTTATCTGGAGATTCTTCATAGCCTCGGTCATGATCTTTGCAAGGTCTACTGATCTTTTTTCGAAGGCTACTGTTTCCATGTTGCACCTCTCGCACTTCGGTCCTGATATCACCGCTTTGCAGTTTGGGCATATCCTCTCAACATGCGTCCTCTGATTGCAGTCCTTGCAGAATTGCGAAGACATTATTCTCTTGCAGCTTGAGCACCTATATCTTGCAATTTCCATCTCTATATTTCCACTGAACTTCTTTGATACTGCAGAATATGCCGAAGAGACGTTCCTGTCTCTGCCACCAGCCGCGCCAAGAGGAAAGAGCACATTCGGCGCAGGTTTCATCAATCTCTCCTTCGCCTTCTCGGGCCTTCCTATCCTTGCCGCTATGTATGTAGACCTTTTCGGTATCCTGAAGGCAGAGATGCTGTTGAGAAGCGCGAGCGTATCTGCAGATCCGGCAATGCCATAATTGTCAACTACAAGCTCGTTTATCTTCAGGCTCTTCCTATCCGAATCCACAAATCCAAGTGAGCACAAAAGGCTCTTTGCAGAATCCCTTTCCACAAGTATCATCTCTTTTGATGTTTTGTGCGGCACATTCAGAAGATCCAAAGTTCTGCATATGGCCTCGCTACCCTGCATCTCGATTTTTTCCAGGTCATCTATGGAGTTGCCATAAGCTTTCGAGTTCCTTATCATATGCATTGCAAGTTCCACTATGGCATTCCTGTCAACTGCTTGGAATTCAAACAGGAATTTGGGATGTATGGGCACAGAATACCGCAGCGAAAGACCGTAGGCCAGGTCAAACCCGATTTTGGCATGATCTAAATCGCCGTCAAATCCGGCTTTCCTCAGCTGCGCTTCCCATAATTCTTCAACATAACTGGTCGGTTTTAGCATCGAATTCGATTTCCTGAAGTCCCCGAATGTTATCAGCATATCTCCAAGGGAGAGTATCTTCTCAACATCATCCTTGTACCTCATCGCAGTCTTTGCGTCGTTTATTCTTAGCGATTCTCCGCTCTTTAGCTTAACAAATGGTCCCTCTAGCGAGTCCACAGGGACCGCCACGCACCCCTTCCCTGCAGAATCCATCTTGAGCTGCGTTCCTATGGCTATGAATTCGCCGGCAATTATCATTGTCGCAGGGCTGAATCCTTTCGATGCTATTCCAGTGAACCTGCTTCTCCCATATCTGAGTCTGAATCCCCCAACATGGTTAGGATATCCAAGTATGGGCCTGCCAGCTACAAGCTCATCAAGGAATCCCGGGCCATCCTTCTGGGACGGATCCGACTTCTTTATATCCACTTTTATGATGCCATTAAGCCACTCCCAATCAAGACCGAACGGCTTGACTTCCTTAAGCAGCTTCTTGGCCTTCTGGGCTATTCCTTCGCACAGAACCAGCGGCACGCCGCCCCTCACACGGTTTGATATCGGGATCTCCTTGCCATCGTAACCTATCCTCTTGAGATTCGCATGCACTCCCACTTCAATGACCTCCGAAGGCACCCCGTCAACGCACACTGGGCAATTGCTTACTATGGTCCTTAAGTCATCATCTGGTGGTTTGTACTGGAGTCTTGCGCATCTGGTGTGGTAAAGCTCAGCCTCCTCAAGATATCTCTCGACGTCTTCAAGCCCGGGCTTGTACTGGCCTATGTTGAATATTCTTCTTGCATAATCAGCAAGCGCGACAGACAATGCAGCCGCAGTGCCTCCTGCGCCTCTTATTGGGCCGGCATAGAGTACTGATATGTAATCCGTGCCATCTGGATTCCTGTATCTCCTTATGCCTGTTATCCCTTCGGTAGGTGCTACTAGAACTCCCTCTGTCAATATGGCTGCGCCAACCCTGACAGCAAGCTCTATCCTCTTCACGGTCTCCAGATTGTCAAACCTGCTGTTCTTGCACATCTCCTCGACCACGTTGAAGGCAAGCTTGCTCCTTGACTGTCCTTTTGAAAGTTTCCTTATCATATCCGCAAGGCCCTGCATGTTTATCAGCCCCTCCACCCTGCTTGGAAGGTCAGGCGCCGGGAATATCTCAACCTCCTCTTTAGGGTCGATTCCCTTGGCTCTGGCGGATTTTGCAATAGAGTAAGCCTTGTCGAATTCCACGGCCAGAGAACCAAAGTATTCCTCAATTTCCATAAGCACCATCAACTAAATGAATTATTGAAGTCAACAATCGACATCTCTCCCCTCTTCGCATCGTGCACCGGCAGCATCGCAGGCGTAGGTATATGTCCCATCCTCACCTGGAACCCGGTCCTTGCCTGCCATGTCCCGCTGTTGACTATGAGCGTTCCATGATACTCAGCATATCCGTTTTTATGCAGGTGGCCCATGTGCATTATGTCAGGTACTTTGTCGATTACCATCGAGTCGTTCTTTGATGGAACTATCGGGTTATCGCCATATATCGGCGAGAGATGCCTTCTCTTGAGAACTTCTAGCATCGCTCCTTCGGGCTTTGAATAGCTGCATCCTGGTATCCCTTGTATGACCGAATCTAGAGAAGTGCCATGGTATCCAAGTATCCTCATGCCATTTAGGGTCACGTATCCTGGGTTTGACACCAAATGTATGTTGCTGAGCTTAAAGTCCTTGTAGAATTCCTGCGGAAGAGTCGGCTGCGGCTCGGCTCTTTGCACTGCATCATGGTTTCCAGTAAGTAAAAATACGTGTATATACTCTGGAACCTTGGAAAAGAGAGTGAACATCTCCGAATATTGTTTGTATATATCATCTATAGCAAGCTCTTTCTCCTGGTTCGGATACACCCCTATTCCATCCACTAAATCTCCGCTCACCACGATGTACTTGAGCTTTCCCGCAATCTCCTTCTTGTAATCGTATTTTCCATTCACCCATTCAAGGAACCTGTCAAACTGCTTCTGCATGAAGAGCTTGCTGCCCACATGCACATCCGACATGAATGCTATACCAAAATCCTCCTCTGTTCTTTTGCGCTGCCTGATTGGTATGTCTGGATAAATAAGCGAATTGGCTATTACAAAAGGTCCCGATATCTTACCACGAACCGCGACAACCTCATCACTTACTATCTTCAATGCGCTGCCAAACAGCTCATTATACTGCGCTGCTGCATCCTTCTGCGGTTTGTAGAAAAGTACGTTTGCAGTACCTGTCTCATCCTCAAGCCTTAGCAGTACATGCCCTTTCTGTGTTATCCTCTTCTCATAAACCATCCCGGCTATGACTACCTCCCTTCCTCCAGCGTACTGCTTTATGCTCTCTATGCTGTGCGCCATGCCTGCCACCCTGCTGCTGTTGCTGTCTGATATTATTGCCTTTATCCTACGAAGCCTGTCATTGAACAGGTCCGCAAAGTCAGATACCTTTCCATAGGTCTTCTCCGTGGCAACATTCCTTATCTCAAAGTCCTCCTTCATCTCTCTTGCCGCAGGCTTGAAGTCCGGTGACCGTATTATCTCGACCTTCTCTTGCTCTGGATATTCCTCATTGTCCTTCATCAGGTCGATTAGCATCTCCTTTGTAAGTACCTGCATGCCCTCTTCAGACCCAAATCTGTCGCGCGCATGTGCGATGATGGACTCGAGGTCCACTCCTGCAAGGTCCCAATCAGTAATCTCCGAGCTCACTATGGCTATTCCGGCGAGCCTCCTTGCAAGTTCTTTGACGAGTTCATCATTAGCCATAAGAAGTCACCGCAGCCCCCAGAATATTAAACTGGCTATCTTTATAAAATTGCCACAAAAAAGCGTGTAAAATAGTTAATCAGAATATAGGCCAATGCTATTTAAGTGGCAAAATGGCCTTCACTCCTTTATTGATTCAAGATCGCTAAGCAGGTTCCAGACTACGGTCCTTGCATATGGCGGCAGGTTTATGTCGTTGCTTATCTCGTCTATCTTGTAAGTTGCAGCCGAAGACCTAACAGAATACCCTGCTTCTGGCTGATCCAATGCCTTCCTCGCATCGCTAAGAGCGCTCTTCACGTTCCTTGGGACGCTGTTGTCATTAAGTAGCATGTCTATCTGCTGCTTTATTTGCACGATCTTCGCGTCAAATTCCTTGTTAGCTTCCATGTAAACCACACAACCGGGCCCGACGGGATTTGAACCCGCGACCATCACCTTAGAAGGGTGCTGCTCTATCCAAGCTGAGCTACGGGCCCAACAGCTTATCATAGGGAAAAGAGCTTTTTAACGTTTTCCGTTATCCGCGCCGACGTTTCATTGAATGGCAATCCCTTGAGCTCGGATATCCACTCCACAGTCCTTATGACGTCAAGCGGGCTCTTTCCCACTACCGGCGAGTCCGTCTCAACTGATATGTTACTTATGTTAAGTGCATTTATAACCCTTTTCCTCCTCGATGACTCCGTTGGCGGTATCGATATAAGATAACCAAGCCCTGCAAGCTCTTTGGCCACGGTCTCATCCCCCTCAAAGAAGTGAAACATCGCTTTACTAACCGCGTGCCTCTTAACAATCTCAATCACATCCGCAATCGCCCCACGCGAATGGACAACTATCGGCATGTCAAGTGACTTTGCCAGTTCTATCTGGCGCTCGAAAACGCGTTTTTGGAGCGCCTTTTCAGGCCCTACTTTGTAATCTAGACCTATTTCGCCTATTCCAATGATCTTCTTGTTAGCCTTTACGAAGCCGGTTATATCATCTATAAAGTCTTCGTCTGTAGCTGCGCTTTGCGGATCGATCCCTATGACCGCAAATACCATTTCACCGTCAGCTATCCTTATGGCAGCTAGGCTTGACGCCCTGCTGCCTCCAGCGGTTATTATGGTACTTAAACCGCCAAACTTAGAGTCCTTTTTTATTATCTCAGGATCAGGAAACATGTCCAGATGGCAATGTGCGTCTATTAGCTCATTTCCAATGAGAATGGGCTCTTTGTTCTCCGTAACCTGCTTTAGCATCAGACCACCCGAAAATCATTCTCTCCTAACCTTTATCAGCTCGGCCTTCTTGTCAAAATCCTCAATGTTTATATCTATCCTGCTCCTTCCATCGCTCTCAATCTTCACATGGACGTCATCTACCCGGTTATTTATGAAATCCTTTAACGCTTCCCTCATATGATGCTTCCATAACGCCACATCGCTCTGATTTGGCACGGCTCCTTTGCCCATCCTTATCTTGGGCATGCGCCACAGCTCATCTACCTTGTCAGGATATCTGCCATACATACCCACTTCCTCGTAATGGTTTCTCGGACTGATCTCATATCCTGTGACTAGTATATAGTAGAAACGGTCGCCATGCAGCTCTCTGAAACTGCCGGCCCTGCCTATGCTAAAATCATCTTCTGAATGGAGCTCTATAATCGCCTGTTTTCCATTTACGAAGAACGGGGTGATAATGTCTGGAGGATAAGTGTGACGTCCTCCAGCGCGCAGCTGCCTGAGGAATTCCTCTTCCCGTGCAGCATCTGATTCCTGTTCAAACCTTCTAATCGTGCTCTTTATCTTGCCTTCTTGTTGCGGGCTAAACTTTCTTACATATGCAAGCACCGTCTTCCACCCAAGCTCCTTCGCAGCCTTCAGGCTGTAATTTCCATCCACTACCTCGTATTTATCACTTTCAATTAGTTCGGTTATCTGCCCTTTGCCTCTGCCCGAATGCTCTCCGTCTGTTTTCGTCTGCGCTGATTCTATCCGTTTTACTATTATCGGGTCTAACTGGCCCCTGGCAATGAAATCTCTCTTAAGCGCATCAAGCTTGGCCTGGTCGATGTCCCTAGGCGACCAAGTCCCATAGTCTATCTTGTCAACGCCAATTCTATGTGTCTTCGTTATGTCGAAGGTGATTGCTTCATACCATACTGGCGCAATCCTCATATCAAGTAGCAGTTCTTTCATGGCAAGCTCATACTGGCCGCTGACCTCGGTCCTCCCATTTAGCAAATGTCTATCCCTAAGCACTATGCTCTCCCCGGAGCGCACTATGTCGCTTGGGATGTGGTGTACGGTTTCACCATGATGCAACAAACTCTCCCCAAAAGATTGGAAATTAACTCCTATTTATATCTTCTATACAGGAAAAAGGCAAGCGCAGCTTGGCTAGCAAAGAAAAATGATAGTGGACTCCGCGGGATTTTCGAAACATAGTTTATTCGAACCCGCAACCTCCTGCATGCCATGCAGGCGCGCTACCGTTGCGCCAGGAGCCCACCTTTTCAGACAGGAGACAGGAAAAGTATGTTACCTCCGCGAAGAAGTATGGTTCCGAGCTTGGTCTTGAGCGTTCCTTCATCAAGCTCCTCCGCACCCTCTATCACTATGTTCATATGTGCATCGAAAGAGACCACTTTTCCGCGTATATCTATCCCATTCTTGAGCCTGATCATTACCTGCTGTCCTATGGACTTATTTATAAGGTCAAAAGGTCTTTCCTGCGTCATATAAAACACCAAAACGACAGTATATACTCATTGCATAAGTATTAATAACTGCCGTGCCCGTCATTTCCAGTAATGCATAAGCTATATCTATCTTTATATTTTCAATTATTAACATGAAGCGCCAAAGTAGCATGAAGCACCAGAGCGCCATAGAATATCTAACAACCTATGGTTGGGTGGTTTTGGTAATAGCGATAGTCCTCGTGTCAATGATACGTCTCAACATATTCAATTCTGCCTATCTTACGCCAAAAATGCCTCCAGGGTCATGCAGCGTATCAAGGAATGTCTATGGCGGTGCAACATTCGGCTCCGGATGCACCAACGGCTTGCCGCAGTTCGTTACACAACTGAACGGCCAAAGCTCGGTCAACGTGCCAAATACCAACCTGCTAAATCCCAACTCAATGACCATAACAGCATGGTTTGAGCTAACAAATCCTTCAGTCAACCAGCGCATACTCTCAAAAGCGGCCATTTCGGGAACTGACGAATACAGCATGTATTACAATTATCCTTACTTTGGTGGCAGTTTAACTACATCTTCCGGATCAGGATACCTGCAGGCCAATTATATTATTCAGGCAAACGTGCTCTACTTTGGTGCTGTAACCTACAGCAGCTCGACCAATACAATCTCATTATACTTGAATGGGGCTTTACGGGCATCTTCAATATCAATAGTTAATGGCCCGATATCTCCCTCTACTAACCCGCTAACCCTCGGATTTGCAAGTGGGACAGGTCAGGGCGGTAACCTCAACGGATATCTTTCAAACGTCCAAGTGTACAACACGACACTTTCCGCTGCATCCATACAGTCCTTATACCTAGAAGGAATCGGAGGCATGCCCGTAAATCTTCAGCATCTTGTAGGATGGTGGCCGCTAAATGGAAATACGACCGACTATTCAGGAAATGGAGACAATGGCGCGACAACATCTAATTCACAATATGTAAGTTCTTGGTACAACTCCTATTACTCACCAGAAGTCGCAACATCAACAACTACTGAGCAGTCCACTACTACTGTATCTACAAACGCTGCAACAAATGCTGCAACAAACGCTGCAACAAACGCCGCTACAAACGCTGCATCATCAACGTCGACATCAACCTCCACTTCTACATCCTCCACATCCACTTCTACCTCTACGTCTACCTCAACTGTTTCAACAAATGCCGCCACCAACGGAGCCACCAACGGCGCAACCAATGCTGGAACCAACTCCGCGACCAACTCCGCAACCAACGCAGCCACCAACGCCGCATCTTCGGCAACTGGATGCAGCGGATCGGTCTACGGCAGCGCCAACATCACGCTTGCAGATGGCACTACAATACCTGCAGACCAGATAACGGCGGGCACAACGATACTCTCTTACAACCTCGTCACGCACTCCCTGCAGCCGTCATTAGTTTCAGGAGTGTTCAGTCTAGTTTCGAACAACACTTATGTCTTTAACCACAACTTGAAGGTGGACGGAAGCGAGATAATGCTGATAAACGGCGTCTGGGCGAGGGCACGCAGTGCAAAGGTCGGCGATAGTCTATTCAACCCACTCATCAACAAAAGTATAGTTATAACTGACATAAATGTTACTAACATCGGAGGAACAGTATACGATCTATTAGGGTCTCCCATAAACAATTACATAGCTAACGGATACCTTATTGACAAAGATACAACTGCAGGAGAAGATAGCTGCGCGTCTACTGCCGGTGCTTCACAGATAACTCTCGCCGACGGTTCGACCGAACCTGTAAGCAGCGTGAGCACGGGCACGCTTGTGCTAGGTTACAATATGCTCACAAAAACGCTCGAGCCAACAATAGTGATCTCAAGTGATTTCCACAATACCACAACCGAGTACATAATCAACGGAAACCTGAAGGTCGACGCCAACGAACAACTCATAGTCAACGGAACAGATGTTCATGCAGCAAACCTGAAAATTGGAGATCACCTATTCAATCCACTTACAAATCAGAACATTGTCGTATCCAGTATAAAGATAATCAAAGGCAACTTCACTCTCTACGACATAAACACTGCACCTGTTGATGATTATGTGGTTAACGGATACTTGGTAACATGAGGTGGAAAGATGATTGCGCAATTAAGTCCCGAACAACAAATACCCACCTCAGCTCCAGGTCTGTCCGAAAGTGCGCCCGCGCAGCAGCTTCCGTCCGAACCATCAAGCAAAAAATCCCATCTCCTAATGATATCTATCTTGATAGTTGCAGTGCTTGTGGTGGCAGCATTCATCTATTCTTATGCCACTACGCAACGGGCAAGCTCTACACAAACCACTACACCCACAACAATATCGACACTTCCAACAACCATTACTTTTGTAGTAAAGCCCATATTGCATTTTAGCACCCTAGTAAATAGGTCAAATGCCCTTTTCGGCATACCTAATACCTCTTCATTCGCGCTCTCATACAACTTCAGTGAATCACCACCACCACACCACAACAATTACACCACTGAAGGCACGCTGCTTTTTGAAAGCAGGTCATATGGTATGGGATTCACCGAACCAATAATCAACTACTCTGCACCAACATCACCATTCAATTATGTTGTTCATGCTAGCGATTTCAAGGGTAATTATCCATTATCCGTCATTGTATATGTGTGGAAGTACGGAACGGACAGCAATGCAACGTCACGTTATTTAGGCCTACTGCACAACAGTATGGGTGAAGGCTACAACTATTCAAACCACCTCAACATACTTAACTACAGCAATCATGAGGGCAGCATAAATTACAGTTATCCGACAATATATTTCTTGGAAAATGGAACCCTTATCCAAGTAAATGGCACAAATGCCTCAAAAATAATAGCTGCAAACACCTCCCTGTCCACCTACATCGCGGCAAGTCTATTGCCTTTTAAATCGGGGGTTAACATGACAATACCTCACCTATTTTCATGTGTTGTATATCCAGTGTATGGCGACCTTATACAGACCCAAGAGACTGTCGGATATGGCCAGTATGTAGTATCTGTGTACGCCATAAATCCTATCGGTCAGTACAACCAGAGTTATGTCAGAAACATAGCCCTGCATTATGCGGACCTTCTCCAGAACGACACATTCATCTGAGCGCAAAATTGACTGCGCAATTAGCAGACAGAAAGGTTTAAAGTTTGTTAAGTTCCTTTTAAAATTAAATTACAAAAGAATATGTCTTAAATGGTTATTTCCGTGATGTTCCAAACAGATATTAAAACGCAGCCGGAGAGTGAGCAAAACAAGGAAACGGTTACCACTGACAAAATCGTAGTTAATCCAGAACCAGCCCCTTCAACTCCTGCGCCTACTATAACCGAACAGCAACCGAAAGTCAGCCATAAACTATTATTTATGGCCGCAATCGTTATTTTAGTAGCAATATCTGCATTTTTGTATATTGGATCTAATCGCTCAAATTATAATAGTAACAGTTCCTATCCAAAATCAACGGCGTTAACAACAATTACAAGCAACTCCTCGGCACAAAACTTAACTCCAAACACAACAATTAAAAGTTATAGTGCAAACGCACTGATAAACAGTTCAAGTGTACTTTTTGGAGTACCAGATTCCGACTTATTCGTGCAATCTTATGCCGAACTAATATCAACGCCGCCTAATTTAGGTATAAGCACCGCTTATGGGATGAATTTTATGGACGAAATAATAAATTATTCATCCACGGCATCTGCATATAGCTACAACGTATCTATACCAAGCGCGTACTTGTACGCAAATTCACCTCTTGCTGTGACTATAGTCCTATGGAAGTCAAAAGATATTAGCAATTCGACGTCAAGATACCTGCAACTTCTAAGGGATTCGCTCGGTGAATCTTACAATTATACACATCATTTAAATGTACTTAACTATAGCAATAGGCTTGGTACTATAACCTATAGTCCGGTAAGAGTTTATTATATTAGCAATGGCACTGCTGTGAATGCGACTGGGTTATATTCAAACTCATTGTCAGAATATCTATCCGGATTCTTGACTCCCTACTCTAGCAGCATAAACATAAGTGCAGCACCGTCTTTCTCAACTAAGATCTTCCCAGTATATAAAAGTCTTGAGCAAAGCCAAGTGGCATTCATGTACAATGATTATGTAGTATCTGTATATGCCTGGGGCGAGCTAGGTACATATAACACTAACTATACGCGTATGATTGCAAAGCACTTATTCACATTACTGAAATCCAATAATTATAATTATCCTGCATCTACCTGGCCGAATTAAGTATCTCAGAATAATTGCGGCATTTGTAATAAATTTGATATCATACGGTTAGCTCGGCCCAATACATCAGACGTTCTGTAATCTATAATAAATATTTTTCCCAATGTTTAGCGTGTAATTTTCATTATACTTGTTTCTTATTCCAAACACTGCCACGGCGACCAAATAATTCTTATATATTATATTAAGCTGATTTAGTTCAAGATTGACATAAGCTGGCGAAAGCGTAGTTATGTACGCCGTTGCATTTTGCATGCGTATGTCTTCTGTAGTGGCCTGCACACTAAAATTATAGCTGTTTTTTGTGGCAAAATAATTATCATTATAAAAATAGATTGTTCCATTCAAGTGCCTAGGATACTGTATGGAGCTTGCGTTTGAATATTCAGATACAGATACCAGCATTGCCACAGGCGCAGAAGTATTATTGAGATATGGCGGCGGGATTAATGGATAATCAAAAGGCGGTTCGGTGTTCCCTGCCATTACTGGTGAAGTAAAGTTTAGCCCATATTCGCTAGCAAAATAATACAATACGCCTTGGCTTTTATTTGAATTTGGTCCCATATTCATAAATAACACATATGAATTAGGATTAGGGATCCCATATAATGCATTTGTTCTGTTAGTTAGCGTAGTTAGGTTTGTATTTGTATTATCAATATTTGTCGGTTTTAATATTAAAAGTAGTGCAATTACAATAATGGCAATTGCGATAGCCCTCAATTTTTCATTGTGCCGGATTTCATTTTTTTTATTTTTTTTGCGCATTAATGTCGGCATACTGTTTAAAGGTCCCTGAAGATTTATAATACTGGTGCATTTTCAAAGACTAGTAAACTGGTTCGTCCCTATTTTTGGGTAAAATCCAAATCTCTAAAAATAAATTGCCTCACATGACTGTTTTCAAATTAAATAATACACTAGCCTTATATATGCTAATCCTAAAAATAAATCATGAAGCTTCAAGCGGCATTAGAATACTTAAATACTTATATCTGGGCCATTCTTATAATAGCCGTCGTATTTATTGTAATGATTCAACTTAATGTATTCAATCCAAATTTCTGGGCAGCAAAGCAGTCACCGGGATCCTGTACCATACTAAGAATACAGCTCGGCGGCGCCACGCTTCATTGCACTGGAAAGTCGCTAATCCCAGAGTTTACTGCGAGTTTTTCACAACAAAGTGCTACAATCGATTCTGCAATAGAAGCTTCAGTAGGTAGCCAGCCAATAACAAGTCAGATAACTATAACTTTCTGGGCAGATAACAGTCCCGCATGTACCAGCGCCAATGCCTGTACCTATCTTCATCTATCTGGATCAGGTGGTGCGTCATGCTCTGGCTATAGCGGGTTATGGATAACAGCAGGGCAATCAAACCTTTGCACTTCTGCTGGAAGTACTTCGCTGGTTTATCCCAGCCCACATACTTGGGCATTTTATGCAATAACAATAAGTCCAGTCATCGCAATAGCTTATGAAAATGCCGTTGCAACACAGCAATCAGGCACAATAGGAAGTATCAGTATATCTAACATTGTAATGGGTGACTACAATTATCCCGGTTCAAATAATTGGGATTCATACAACGGCCATCTTGCTAATGTTCAAATCTACAACACATCACTATCTGCAAACCAGATAAATAGTCTTTACCTTGAAGGAATAGGCGGTTCACCAATAGACCTGCGCTATTTGGTGGGATGGTGGCCATTGAATGGGGATTCCGTCGACTATTCTGGATATGGCAATACTGGAACCTCCGCGAATGTGATATTCACAGACAACTGGTACAACAACTACGCGCAACCATAAATTGGGCCCTAACAGCCTTTATATAATTAGACAGCAATATCTAACCATGAAGTCGCAGGCGGCGCTTGAATACCTGACCACTTATGGCTGGGCTTTACTTATCATAGCCGTAGTAATAATTCTGCTTGCAGAGCTAAACGTATTCAATCCAATTTTTTGGACCGCAAAGCAGCAGCCAGGAATGTGCACGGTTCTGCGAAGCCAGTTCGGAAGTGCATCCCTCTCCTGCTCCGGCACGTCCCTGCTTCCAGAGTTTGTGATGCAGCTAAATGGAAATGGTAATGTTAGCATACCTTATTCTGCGCTGATCGATTCTGGGAATCAGTATACCGTCGCCGCATGGATAAAGACGGCATACACCGGCAATGAGATAATTTGGACCGCGGGCGACGGACGGACAAGCGGGTATCAATTATACTTATATGATGGCCATCCGACCATATGGACACCGTTAGGTTCTATAATCTCACCGAAACTGGTCAATGACAATTCCTGGCACCAAATTGTAGGAGTATTCTCTTCAACGGGCACCGGATCCGTATATGTGGATGGGGCAATCTTAACCAGCAATTCTATAGGCTCAATAGTTACAAGCAGCAACAATCTTATCGGGGTCCAACCCGTATCCGGTTTTAACCTTTATTATTATGGCAACATATCAAACGTGCAGGTCTACAATACATCGCTCTCCTCCAATGTGATACAAGAGCTTTACGTAAAAGGCATAGGTGGGGCACCAATAACCTTGCAGAATCTGGTGGGTTGGTGGCCATTAAACGGAAACACCAACGATTATTCTGGCACCGGGCCGTTTGGCAAAGGCGACAGTGGTACAGCCACAAATGCGATATATACCAGTAATTGGTACAGCAATTACGTTACCCCATAGCCAACGGCATTTATATAGTTTAATCTGACTAGATATTAACATGGCCATAAAGCTTCAAAGCGCCATGGAATACCTGACCACCTATGGTTGGGCCATTTTGATAATTGCAATAGTTCTAGTGGCACTTTTCCAGATAATAAATTCGGCCCCGTCACAACTGCAGACGTGCCTCATGCCTGCTGGATTTGCATGCCCCGCATTCTATTTGGCTTCAAATGGCGTGCTATTCGTAAATCTCATACAGACCACTCAGTATCCGATAACTGTAACTGCCTTAGGCTGTGTAAATCCAGAGTCCTTCAACAACATGTACGATGCCAACCAGATTACCCCGTACAATTCGATATCCATGCCGATAGGATCAAATTACACTTTCAGCATACCTTGCTGGTCAAACAGCACCCAGTATTCTGGCACAGTCGGACAGATATTCTCTGGCTATTTGATAGTTAACTATACAAGCGCCTACACTAATTTCCCAAGCACCATTTATGGAACCTTGCGGGTGGCAGTCTCGAGCTGATTTCTGATGAGATGCCCATTTTGCAAAAGCAGCAACACCGAGGTTCTTGACTCAAGGGAGGTGCTAAACGGAGCAAGCATAAGAAGGAGGAGGGAATGCGAATCCTGCGGAAAGAGGTTCACTACCTATGAAAAAGTGGACCTTGAAGAGATAATAGTGATCAAGAAGGACAATACACGGGAGCCGTTTGACAGGAACAAGATACTTCACGGAATAGTTATTGCGGGCCAGAAGCGTAACATAAGCCGGGAGCGTATGGAGCAGATAGTGGAAAAGATAGAGTCAAGGATACGCGCAAAAGGCACCAAGGAGATAGAGAGCAGAAAGATAGGGGACATGGTAGTCAGGGAACTCTTTAGCATAGACCCTGTGGCCTACATAAGATTCGCAAGCGTCTACAACAACTTCGATTCTCCTGACGAGTTCAGGAAGCACATACGTATGTTTCGAAAGTCCTCAAAAAAGAGGGCAAAGTAACCAGCCGGTTACTCACACTTCGTATATCCGCATTCCCTGCAAATGATGCACCCATTCTCATTCACCAGTGACATCTCCTTGCACTGCGGGCACTTTTCAGGGTTTATCTTCTTTCCTTCATGTACGCTAGCCGGAATGGGCATCTGCTTGCCCATGCTGGTCTTGGCTATCTCATCCTTTTCCTGTTCTGGCTTGAGCAGCGCAGCAGCAGTGGATGGCGTAACTATCCCTGCCATTATCTCCAAAGCCTTTGCTATCCCATCAGGTACGCTGTAAACTTTCATTCCCCTGTCCCAGACTATGGATGAGCTTGACTTTATGCCTTTTAGGCTCGCGACTACCTCTTCAACGCTCCCGCCAAGTTGCAGATACTTGCTTACCAACCGGCCTATGGCCTCGGTGTAGCTCTTCTCGTCCTCTCCGCTCTTGCCGAGGTTTATGAAGACCTCCCTCATTGACACTGAATCGAAGTTGGCTGTCACATAGAGAGCCCCGTTTGGCATCTTAACCTTCATCGTCTGCCCGGTAAGCAGCCTGTCCCTCCTCCATTCCTCGTTCTTGGCCTCTTCTGCAGTTGTGTCAGGGGCAGTTAGCCTTCTTTGCTGTTCATCGTCAGTTATCAGTATGCCCTCTCTTGAGCCCTCTCTATAAACTGTTATCCCCTTGCATCCAGCTTCCCAAGCTTTGAAGTATATTTCGCTGACCTCTTCAACCGTGGCCTCTCTAGGGAGGTTAACAGTAGACGATATCGCGCTGTCTATGTGTTTTTGTATCGTTCCCTGCATCCTTACCCTGAACTCCGCCTTTATCTTATGTGCGGGCACGAAAAATTCTGGAAGCTCCCCTTCATCAGCCACATTGAACAGCTTCATGTACTCCATAGCAAGCGGATGGTACACCTTAAAATACTCCTGGCTTAGGGATTCAGACCTTCTAGTGTAACTGAAGGCGAATATCGGCTCTATGCCGCTTGATGTTCCGGCAAGCACGGATATGCTTCCCGTAGGAGGGACAGTCAGTATGGCTACATTCCTTAGCCCCTTTGTTGCTATGTTCTCCCTGAGCTCCTTCTGCAGTCCCTTTATGAACTCCATCGAGAGGTGCTTTTCAGCGTCAAATAGTGGGAAGGACCCCTTCTCCTTTGCTATGTTCGAGCTCTCATCGTATGATATGTATTTTATCCTATTGAATAGATCGTCTATGTAAGCAAGCGCGCTGTCGCTGTCATATTTTACCTTGAGCTTTACGAGCATGTCCCCGAGCCCCGTTATGCCTACGCCTATTCTCCTACTCTTTCTTCCTGCATCTGCCTGTTCCTTTAGAGGATGCCTGTCGCTGTTGTAATCAAGCACATCATCAAGGAATCTTACCGCATACCTGACTGTCTTCTCCAAAGCCTGCCAGTCCAGCGCAGCCCCATCGCTGAAAGGATTCTGCACAAAAGCAGAGAGATTTATGCTTCCAAGGTCGCAAGCGCCATATGGCTGCAGCGGCTGCTCCGAGCACGGGTTCGTGCTTACGACGTCCATTCCATTGTACTCGCTAGGGGAGTATCTCTTTACAGTGTCCCAGAAGATAAGTCCCGGTTCTGCCCAGTCCCTTGCAGACCTCACCAGCTCATTCCATATGTCTAGCGCCTTAGCCGTCCTCTCTATCCTCCCAACTACCTTGTTCTCGAATCTTAGGGTGAACTCCTTATTCTCCCTTACCGCATTCATGAATTCGTCAGTTATCCTCACGCTTATGTTTGCATACCTTACATTGGCAAGATTCCTCTTCACTGTTATGAACTGCATTATGTCAGGGTGGTCAACGCTCATTGTTATCATGAGCGCTCCACGACGTCCATTTTGCCCTATGGTGTGCGTTGTCTCACTAAATAGGTTCATGAACGACACCGCTCCGCTGGACACTATCGCAGAATTGTTGACCGGAGCCTTAGCGGGCCTAAGGACGCTTATATCAGTGCCTACTCCCCCTCCATAACTATAAGTCCTTCCGGCTTCCTTGCACCAATCGAATATCGCCTCCAGTGTGTCGTCTTTTATGGGCACAACGTAGCAATTCAAGAGCGTCGACCTTCTTGCCTGTCCCGCCCCAAAAAGTATCCTGCCTCCTGGCAGAAATCTAAAATCTCCAAGAAGCCATCTGAATTTTTCCGCCCATTCCCTTTTCTTGTCATCCGATGCCTCGACTCCGGCTATCTCCCGGGCAACCCTATCCCACATCTCCGAAGGGAGCTTTTCAATCGGCTTTCCTGACTCATCCTTGAGTGCATATTTCTCAAAGAACACCCTAGCCCGTATCTCATCTCCCCTAAAGAAGTCCAGCGTCTCATGGGGCAGGACTACCTGCTCCGTCTTCAAAGTCTCACTTTTCTCTACTGCTTTAGCCTCATTCTTGTTCTCTTCCATATAAATCGCCCATATACAACATGTTGTGCTCTCCAGCAATACCCAACACTACTTGTAGTGTAATAAGGTATTTAAACCAAACTCGGGCAGCTCTGTTCCATTCCTCCATCCCAAACTCCAGAAAGCATATTAAAGCTATCCATTCTGACCTAAATTTCAGAGGTAAAAAATCTCCCGCGCAAAACTTTCATATCAGTCAAAACTCCCTCCACGGAATCGCTTAAGGAACCAATCATCTGAAATAAGCTTAAAGGGCCTCGGCCGGGAGTCGAACCCGGTCCAAGAGATCCACAGTCTCCTATGCGAGCCGTTACACTACCAAGGCCATTGGGATGTGGTAACTCTATAAGTAGCCAAACTCAATTATAAACCTTCATTCATAAGTCGCAAAAGTGGGTCAAATCAAATTATGGCAAGCGCCCGGTTTTCCTGTGTATGACTTCTGCTGTAGCCTGAGGGACAAGGTGCTCCCAGGATCTTCCATCTCTTAGCAGCGACCTGATTTCCGATGCATGTATCCCGACCTCACGTTCACTGCCATAGGTCTTTACTTGCCTGCCTTTCCTCTTTAACACTATCTTGAGATACTTGGATAATTTCTCATGGCTGGCGACAAGATAGGTATTTTGGTCATTGTCTTTTCTGTGCAGTCCAAGCAAATACTTTGTGAATGGCTGTATTGAAAACTTATCACTGCTTATGTGGGCGTCTTCTTCGAGCGCTCCGGCTATCATCTCCTTCCTCTCGCCATAGCTGAACGGGTTCTCCTTAGCCGAGAAAAACTTCGGCGCGCGCCTATAATTAAGCCGTGGCAGGTCTGAAACTAGGATTATAAGCTTATCCACGCCTTCAAGATCCCTCTCAAGGCTTGATAGATGGCTTAGGTGGAATGGCTGGAACCTGCCCATTACCACTCCGATTGTCTTAGGTTCAGACTGCGTAGTGCAATTACTGGTCTTGATCATACTAATCCTACATGCAACTCCAAGCGGCGCTTAGAGGACTCTGGTCAGGCCTGATATTTAAACGACCTACATTAACTTTAAAAACAAGTTCAAATCAATAAATCATGATGGCGGGGTAGCTCAGCCTGGTTAGAGCGCTAGACTCATATGCTAAGCTTTTATGAGTGATGAGCATTTATTGCGATGACTGCTAAGAAATCTAGAGATCGGGTGTTCAAATCTCCCCCTCGCCATCCATCTCAATACAGAACTCACCTATTGCCGCAGATTTTAGCTCTGCGCGAGCAATTCATTTATCTTAGATCCCTTGTCGTAGCGCATTATGATGAGTCCGACAAGCACAAGGTATATCCACGTAAGCGAGAGTATGAAGTTGAATCCGTGGCTTCCCAAAGATCCAAGCGGATTTATGTCGCTGCCTGCCCCGAGGTAGAGGTTTATGAATGCGCTAAGCAAAAGGAAAGCCACATTCAGACCATACCACATCCGCAGACCGAGCAGGTAAACGACGGCTATTATTATGTATCCTGCTTCAACCAGCCCGAACCAGAGGCTTAGATAGTTTGCATAGTTCCAGACAGGGCTTCCAAGTGCGACTGCAGAAAAGTCAAGCAGGGCAAGCACAACCAGTGAAAATCTAATTATCTTTATCCTGCTATATCCTCCAGCAAACCATGACTTTGGGGTATTGCTCCTTGCAGAGAGCCAAAGCGGCAGTGACCAGAGCCATATCTTAAGTCTTCTCAGCCTCTCATTAAGCGTAACTATGACCATGATACCATCTTTCATATAACCCTTAAAAACATGTGCGACAATATCTCCGCCTCCCTAATCGTTATTTTAAGCTTCCCATGCAATCTTAAAACATGCAATACATAGTTACCGGAGGCGCAGGATTCGTCGGCAGCCACCTGGTAGATAACCTAATATCAAAGAAATCCGATGTAATAGTCATCGATGACCTGTCAACCGGAAAGTACGTCAATTCCAAGTCAAAATTCGTAAAGTTTGACCTAAGGCGGCCAGTAAGTTTAAGCATGCCGAAGGGGGCAGGCATCTTCCACCTAGCCGCGAATCCAAATGTGCGGGAATCGATGCAAGACACGCAAGAGCATTTCGATAGGGATGTAAAGGCCACATTCAATGTTATGGAGATGGCAAGGAAGGCAGACTGCCAGTTCGTAATATTCTTATCAACTTCCGCAGTTTACGGCGACCCAAAGAGGATGCCATCAAAGGAGTCAGATCCAGTAGCCCCAATATCCAATTATGCGCACTTCAAGCTTATCGGAGAAGGCCTGCTGGAGTTTTACGCCCGCGCGTACGGACTTAAGACGGTATCCCTACGCATGGCAAACATAATAGGGAAGAGGTCGGATCACGGAGTAATAGTCGACTTCAAGAAGAAGCTTAGCCACAATCCCGACATCCTCGAGCTCCTTGGCGACGGAACGCAGAAGAAGAGTTATATCTACATATCAGATGCGATTGACGCCATAACTGTTGCCGCAAGGAAGTCTCGCGCCGGATACAGCGTGCTCAACGTAGGCAGCACTGATAATATCTCTGTAAGGGAGATTGCAGCAATACTTGAAAAGAAGATGGGTCTGCACCCAAAACACATATTCAAGGACGCCGGCGGCGGCCGCGGGTGGAAGGGCGACGTAAAACTCATGCAGCTTGACATATCAAGGATCAAAGCGCTTGGCTGGAAGCCAAAGTTCAATTCAAAGCAATCCGTGGAGCGGGCAGTAGACGACATCCTCTCCGACTGATTTAGCCGACGAACTCTGATTTGATTTCGAGCAGCGAACTTAGCGTCTGCGTCCTATCTATTCCACGTATGAGCAGCGCCTTCTTTGAGAATTCGTAGTACTCCTCAATGTCCTTTGTTCTCACCTTGACAATCAGCTCCCATCCTCCAGTTATTATATCTACGCTCTCCACCTGCTGGTACTTCGCAAGCATCTTTCCTACCTCCTCCGGAGTCTTGTATTCCCTCCGGTCAAGGTTTATCAGCACAAAAGTGCAGAATCCCTCCTTGATCTTGCTATGGTCAAAAACAGCCTTGTAGGTCTTCACTACCCCATCCTCCTCCATCTGCTTTATGTTGTAGTGTATTGTCGTAGCCTTAGATCCGGTCTTCGCTGCAAGGCGACTAAGCCTCGGTGTGCAGTATCCTTTCTTGAGCAGCTCTATGAGCTCTGGCCTGAGATTCTTCATGATTTGAATTATATTCAAAAATTTAAATAGTTTTTGCTTTATTTTTGAAAATAAATCAATAACCATTTAATAGACCAACAGGTCCTATACTAAGCGGTTTTATGATAATAATGAAGCCCGCAGCCAAAGCCAGCGAGATCCAAGCAGTGATATCACGGATAGGTTCAGCTGGCCTGAGGGCCGATGTGTCAAAGGGCGAAGGCCAGACTGTCATAGGGATAATCGGCGACGAGAGCAGGGTCGATTTCGACAGGCTGCGCGCAATGAGGGGCGTCGAGTCAGCGCGGCACATACAGGCGCCGTACAAGCTCATGACCAAGGAGTATCTTCAGGAAGATAGCATTTCAATAGATGCCAATGGAATAAGGGTTGGGGGGAATGAAATGGTTTACATAGCCGGTCCGTGCTCAGTTGAGAGCTATGATCAGCTCGCAAGGATAGCCGCGCAGGTAAAGGATGCAGGAGCGCAGGTGCTCAGAGGAGGCACCTTCAAGCCGCGCACCTCAGTCCACTCGTTCCAGGGCCTGGGAGAATTGGGTCTCAAACACCTGCAGAAGGTCGGAAATGATCTCGGCATGGCCACCATTACGGAGGTAAGGAGCGAGAGCCACGCCGAGCTCGTAGCCTCATACGTGGACATACTCCAGATCGGGATGAGGAACATGTACAACCAGGATCTTCTTGAGGCGGTGGCCAGGCAGAACAAGCCTATACTATTCAAGAGGGGCAACTCGGCGCAGATACAGGAATTCCTAAGTTATGGGCAATATATCATAGCTGCAGGAAACAGGCAGATAATGCTCTGCGAGAGAGGCATACTTCCACTTGGGGGTTCATTCGAGCCGGAGACAAGGAATACGCTGGACCTTGCAGCCATACCAGTTCTCAATTCAAAGACCCCCTTTCCAGTAATAGCCGACCCAAGCCATGCAACTGGACGTAAGGATTTGATACTTCCAATGAGCATGGCAGCAGTCGCAGCAGGTGCAAAAGGGCTGATAATAGAGGTGCATGACAGGCCGGAAGAGGCCCTTAGTGACGGGCCTCAGGCGCTGCTTCCTTCACAACTCAAGGAGCTAATAAGGAAATGCGACGAAATACACGAACTTGTTAGAAGAAGCGACTGAATAATGAATATAGATAAGCAAAAAGATTTTATCTAGCTAAAAAGCTAGATAAAAATCTTCCTCTCGGCCTTACCTTGAACTAGGCAACCCTGCTCTCCTGCCGGTCGATCCGTCACGCTTGGCAGCCTGAAGAGCTTCTTGCCTTACCCTGATCTCCCACTCTCTTGTGTGGTGCTCGGGTACTTTGCTTTTAGGTGAGGCCGGTTCTTCCCTTTCTGCTTTATTTTCTTTCATTTTAGGGTTCATTTTTTCACCTATAACTAGGTTATAGCGCGCTACTATTTAAGGATTATGCAAATGATCCATTATAACAATAGTTATTCAATAATTGTAAATACCAGACGATTAAAATATCTTAATACGGTTAAAAAATCATGGACAACACCGATCAAATAATACTTAGCAAACTGCGCAGCGACGGAAGGAAGTCCTTCATAGAGATAGGTAGGGAGGTCGGCCTGACAGAAGGGGCGGTGAGGGCAAGGATCGGCAAGATGGTCAGAAGCGGCGCGATAAAGAGGTTCACGGTCGAGACAAAGGATGAGGTCAAGGCAATAGTAATGGTGGCTACCTCCAGGTCCGTCTCCACTACTAATGTGGCTGAAGCTATACGCAAGCTCGGCGTCGACCGTGCATATGAAATATCTGGCAACTTCGACATAATCTGTTTTGTCGAGTCAAATGCCATGGAGGACGTAAACGAAACGGTAGAGCGTATACGCGCAATAAACGGCGTTACCGATACCACAACAAGCCTTGTACTCAAATAATTACGATATTCGTAATAAAAGCAAAAAATTATTTGAATGGCGGGTGCGCATATCGTCGTATAAACTAATTCTACGATATTCGTAATTTTATTGAAAAGATTTAAATAGCATAAACCCTCCTAATCATAGTGTGAATACAGTGTCCTTAATTGCGAGGAATAGGAGATCTGTGCCAAGAGCCGTAATGGACTCTATCTTTAGCCCAGCCTATGACTCAAGCAGTTTTGGATCTGTGGGAACCATATCAATGGCCAGCGCCAATAGGTTGAAAGGGTTTATAGGGTACGTTGAGGGTGGGGAAGGAACAGAAGGCACCATAACCCCGATATCGACCTCAAGGCATGCAAGGTTTATCGGGGAGGTGGTGGCCGAGGGAATAACAAGGCTGCAAACAACAGGAAACAGCAGGCTCTCTATAAGGACCATAGTGGAAAACAATACGCTCAACGCCCTTACCGGGGCGGTCGTGCGCGCAGGTGCTTCTGTAGAAGCCGTTATGCCCGCAAATGGAGATTACAGCATAGTCTACATAGGATACAATACCCCAGAAAGGGAGATCAGCACCCTAATGAGGAATGGCGATGCTCCAATATCCAGCAGAATCTCCTCATACCGCAACGATAGCGAAGAGCTGGCCAGTGTAGCTATGGATCTGGTAAGGAACATGAATGATTACAGCATAAGGATAATGGACGGAAATGCAAGAAGCTTTACGGAAAGCGAGCGCCGCGATGTAAATGCCCTTCTGTCAACTTTCGGATACAACGAAAGCGAATCTATTGCAGCTGTATCAAACGCGCAGAACATAATCGGGCTCGCATACAACGGAGATCAGATCGTCGGCATATCAATAACGGAGAGGAGGATGCTTGCATTATCAAACGGGCAGCACATAAACATAGCAGAGCTCACTGACGGCACTGTGGCCGAATCTGCAAATGGAAGGAACCTTTATTCAGGAATACTTTTCAATGTCTTCAACCACATAGCAAGAAACTATCCTGATCTTGGGCTTGTTTATGCAGAGTCAAATATCGGCAGCCAAGCACTTCTCAAAAGCGCGCTTGGGTGGCAGAACCGGCAGGTCGGAGGAGTGCTCTATAGCCACACGAGGATAAATAACAGGCCAAAAGATTTTCTTGTGACATACCTTACAAGGGAGCTCATGGCAGAATCAGTATCAAGGCTAAATAGATCTGCAGTAGACAGCCTTAGAGAATAATAAGCTAATACTGCATAATCTAATGGTAATCTCATGGAGGTCGAAGAGATACTTAAAAAACTAGTCAGCATAAATTCGGTATTCGGCAGCGAGCAGAGCATAGGCGAATATCTAGATGCCTATCTGAAAAGAATGGGATTTCGGACGAGGCGCCAGCAGATTGCTCCTGGAAGATTCAACATACTTGCTCAGCGCGGCCAGGGCAGCGAATCTCTCCTATTCTACGGCCATATGGACACTGTAACGGCGCACGGCGCCTGGAAGAGAGGGCCATTCGAACTAAGGAAAGAGGGCGACAAACTCTACGGTCTTGGTGCCTGCGACATGAAAGGCGGACTTGCTGCAATGCTAAAAGTACTCGAATCCGAGCCTGCCAGCAGGAGAAAGATAAAGGTGCTGCTCTGCCCAGATGAGGAGAACATATCCGAAGGCGCATGGAATGCGATAAAAGAGAGGGAATGGTTTAGGGATGTAAACTTCATAGTCTCCTGCGAGCCAGGCGATTCAAAGAGGCATAATGGCGGCGCAAACGTGGTTACTGTGGGAAGGCGAGGGAGGGTGGTGATATCTGCAGATGTACACGGACTCTCATCCCACGGCGCCAATCCGCAGCGCGGAGTGAATGCCATAGACGAAGCCGCCAAGATAATTCTTGCATCTCATCATTTCAAGCTAAGGAATCATGCGCGCCTGGGAAGGGAGAACATATTTGTAAGGAGCATAACTGGAAAATCGGACAGCGCACTGGACCTCCCCGACGCAGTGCACCTGGAATTCGACATACAACTAGTCCCACCAAGCACGGTTAATGATGCAAAGTCCAGGATATCTGAAATGGCGGCGCAACTGCAGATGCGCGGCAAACTCAATCCAAAGACGCGAGTGAACATAAGGGTAAAGGAGAGGAAGACGCCCTACATAGAGCCCTACATGGATGATCTTTCGGATAAGAGCATAAGAAAACTGCTGAATCTTATAGAGAAAAATCTAAGGCCTCCAGCGTTAAATTACGGAAGCTCCGTTGCTGATGACAACATACTTGCAAACGCCTTCCACAAGCCGATAGTTACCATAGGACCAAAAGCAGGCAATCTGCATGCACCAGAGGAATGGACCTCCCTAAGCAGCTTAAAGGAGCTAGTAAAAGTATACGGACTTATAATCCGCGAAATTTAAATTCTCATGATTACTTGAAGTGGGAATCAAAGACCTTCTTGTAGGTGTCAATCGTGCCTATGTCATACCATTTGTCGCTATATACGACCCCCTCCACGGACTCTTTTCCTATGAGCCACTGCAGGAAGTAGCCCGGCGCATCGGGATTATTGCCGTCAGACATGTACTCATGAAATTTTTTTAGCATGACTGCAGGGAAAAGATACACGCCAGTACTTATCAATGTTGACCTAGGATTCGAGGGCTTTTCATCAAAACCGACAACCCGACTGCCGTCCAGATGCACCACTCCAAACCTGCGGGCCTCATCAACAGATTTCACGTCGTGCACCGCTATTGTAGTCTTGCCGCTCTTCCTAAACGCATCAACCATCCTGTTAAGATCAAAAGTGTAGAAGTTGTCCCCGGCTATTATCAGGAGATCATCCCTAAATCCCGCCTTTTCGACAGTATAGTCTATGCCCTTTATCGCGCCAAACTTCTCTCCGTGATACATGGTCGGCTCAACCACTATCTCTATTGGCATCTTGAATCCGGAAGCAGTCTTGTTTTCCGCCCAGTACTTAAACTGGTCGCTGAACTTTTTGTTGGTTGAGAGGACTATTCTATTGACTCCCAAAATCGCAACCCCATCAAGTATGTGGTCAAGGATCGGCCTGCCCTCCACGGGTAGGAGCGGCTTTGGAACGAAAAGCGTTATTGGTTCAAGGCGCGTGGCAAAACCACCGCACAGTATTAAAGCATCCAAACATTCACCAAGAATACGAATAAACATAACTCTCAAAACAATTTTAAGCCTATTTGTAGCTTGCCATCCAGGTCGCAAAAATTTACGTAAATAATAAATTCTTAACTTACCATATATCATACGGGTTTGTTTTTGATAAATGAGGCATTTGAAGGAAAGATAGAATACCTGCAGGTGATGGACGAGCAGGGCAATGTCGATGCCACCCTTATGCCGTCAGAACTGACTGACGACAAACTTGTCGAAATGCTCAAACTGATGCTCTTTACAAGAAACGTCGACGCAAAGGCAGTAAGCTTGCAAAGGCAGGGCCGCGCGGCAACCTACGCACCAACTCTCGGGGAGGAAGCGGTAAACATAGGCACTGCAGCGGCGATGAGAAAATCTGACATATTCGTACCGGCCTTCAGGCAGCACGGCGTCTACATAGCGCGCGGCCTGCCGCTGGATCTCTTCTACCTATACTGGATGGGCTTCGAAGAAGGGAATAAGATACCTAAAGAGGTGCGCGGCCTGCCGATGTCCGTCCCTGTCGGGACGCAGATGCCACATGCTGCCGGTATGGCATTCGCGCAGAAATACAAAAAAACCGGCGCAGCAGTAATAGCCTATATCGGCGACGGAGGTACTTCCGAAGGCGATTTTTATGAGGCCATAAACTTCGCAGGAGAATGGAAAGTTCCGCTGGTTGTGATAATACAGAATAATCAATGGGCAATATCCATACCGCGTTCCAAGCAGACCGCGGCGCAAACGCTAGCACAAAAGGCAATTGCTGCAGGCATTCCGGGAATTCAGGTCGACGGTAATGATTCCATAGCCGTATTCAAGGCAACTTCAGATGCGATAAGGAATTCTCAGGACGGGCCTTCGGTCATAGAGTGCATAACCTATAGGATGGGAATGCACACCACTTCAGATGACCCAAACAAGTATCGCGATCCAAAGGATGTAGAAGAATGGGCCACGCGCGATCCGATACTGCGCCTTAGATTATATCTAACCAAAAAAGGGCTATGGAGCGATCAGATCGAACAGCAGGTCGTTGCAGACCAGATGAAGCAGATAGATGCGGCTGTGGAGAAAGCAGAAGCCTTCAAGCCGGATCCGAAGTCCATGTTCGAGAACCTCTACAGCTACGTTCCGGAATCTCTTGGCGCAGAACTCAAGGATGCAGAGGAAAACGACTTCTGGCAGGGTGAATGAATGTTAGTCAATATGGTTACAGCTATAAACAATGCAATAGAACTTAGCATGAAAGAGAATAATGACGTAGTACTTCTTGGTGAGGATGTAGGGAAGGATGGCGGGGTGTTCAGGGTAACTGAGGGTCTCTTTGACAAGTTCGGTCCAGACCGTGTCATAGACACCCCTCTTGCCGAGTCAGGGATAGTCGGAACTTCGATAGGCATGGCGCTAGCAGGCATGCATCCAATAGCTGAGATACAATTCGCAGGATTCATGTTCCTCTCGTTCAGCCAGATAGTAAACCACGCAGCAAGATACCGCTCAAGAAGCAGATCCACATTCAGTGTGCCCATGGTGATAAGAACTCCAGTAAGCGGAGGGGTAAGGACTCTAGAGCACCATTCCGAAAGCCCAGAAGTCCTATATGCCCACATAGGCGGTCTTATAGTGGTCGAGCCATCAACGCCATACGATGCAAAGGGACTTCTCATAAAGGCCATGCACACGCCCGATCCAGTGCTATTTCTTGAGCCTACACGCCTCTATAGGCTATTCAAGCAGGAGATACCTGAGGAGGCCTATGAAGTGCCAATAGGCAAGGCCAGCGTTGTCAGGGAGGGCAATGACCTCACCATAGTCACATATGGAACAATGGTGCACATTGTCAAAGACACTGTGGAAAAGAAGAAAGTGGACGCAGAGATAATAGACCTTAGGACCATAAATCCTCTAGATGAGAAGGCGATCCTTGACAGTGCGAAGAAGACTGGAAGGGTGATAGTGGTGCATGAGGCTCCAGCAAGCTTCGGGTTAGGCGCAGAGATATCTGCACTTATAGCCGAGAAGGACATATTCGAGCTCAAGGCTCCAATATTGAGGGTGGCCTCAGATAGCCTTCCATATCCTTTCCCAGGATATGAAAAATTCTACATACCAAATGAGAAGAAGGTTGCGGCTGCGATAGACAGGATAATGTCAGTGTGATTTTTTGAAGGATATACGATTCGTCGATGTTGGAGAAGGAATAACAGAAGGGAAGGTGCAGAAGTGGCTTGTCAAGGATGGCGACCAGGTTAAAGAGGACCAGCCAGTGGTTCAGGTAGAGACTGACAAGGCTGTCGTCAATGCCCCATCACCTATAACTGGTAAGATAAAGCTTAATGTCAAGGAAGGTGCGATAGTCCATGTGGGGGACACACTTGCGTACATTGGCGACGAATCGGAAATAGCCACTGCAGGAGCGCAGAAAACTACCGAATCAAAACCGACCCCGCAAACAACACCGCAGCAAGCACAACAGCAGGCTCGTCAAGAGCCATCGCAGCGGCAACCCGAGCACGAGATAATCGCAACGCCTTATGTCAGAAAGCTTGCCAGGGACAGCAATCTGGACCTGTCAACAGTCACCGGAACCGGTCCAGGCGGAAGGATACTTGAAAATGATGTCAGGAACGCCATGAACACATCTGTTGCCCCACAAAAGCAGCCGGCAAAATTCTCCGAACTTTTAGAGGAGACCCATGGGGAGGAGGTGGAGAGAGTTCCGATGTCGCAGACCCGCAAAGCCATAGCCAAGAATGTAGAGCTCTCGCTTTCTATACCAACCTTCACGCACATGGAGAAGATAGATGCAACAAAACTCTATGATATTGTCGCAAAGGAAAAGGCCAATGCCGAGAAGATTGGCGTCAAATTGACCTTCCTGCCATTCGTAATAAAGGCCACTGTAGAGGCCCTGAAGGAGAATCCAATGGCGAACTCAAGCTACGATCGCGAGCGCCAGGAGATAATAGTAAAGAAATATTACAACGTCGGTCTTGCTGCAGAGGCTCCAGATGGCCTGAAGGTCGTCGTCATAAAGCAAGCCGACAAGAAGAGCATAGTCCAGATAGCAAAAGAGATACAGGACCTGCATGAAAAGATAAACAGCATGACCATATCTATAGATGAGATGCGTGATACTACATTCACCATAACAAACGTTGGCAGCCTTGGCGGAGGTTATTTCTCAGTACCGATAATCAACCATCCGGACGTCGGAATACTTGGGCTAGGGCGAATGCGCGATGAGCCCATAGTGATAGACGGCCAGATAAAGATAGCAAAGATGCTGCCATTCTCGCTAGTTTTTGACCATCGCGTAGTAGACGGCGCAGAGGCTGTAAAGTTCGGCCTTGCTCTTACAAAATACATAGAAGATCCAGACCTGCTCGATATACTTGGATGATCCTGCTTGTTTTTCACTGACATCTACTACTGCATATTCGGAATAGCAATGGGTTTATCGCTAGCAGCGCCTCCCGGCCCCGTAAATGCTATGATAGCCACAGAGGCAACAAGGTCCAAAATTCACGGACTCAGTGTTGGCCTAGGCGCAACAAGCGCAGATTTCACATACCTTATAATAATGTTGATCTTCGGCTCGGTCATACCTGCCACCGTTATTAACTATCTTTACATGGTAGGCGGCATACTCATGCTGTATCTTGCATATCGGCTAAGCAAGCCCATAAAACTCAGGACAAAGCCGCACGGAAATTACCTAATAGGATACGTTCTAGCCATCTCAAGCCCGTTTAATCTTGCATGGTGGCTTACCGCCGGACTATTTATGCTCAAGACCGCCAGCGCGTATTCGATACTCGGCCTTTTCCTTGGAATACTGGCCTGGATATTAATATTTTCATCCATGATATCTCGGCTCAACAATGCCTCCTATGCAAAATGGATCCGGTATGCATCAGCTGTTCTATTTGCTGCGTTTGGCATATTCATGCTATATCACAGTCTGGCAATCGCAGCGTGACCATCTGATAATTATTTATGTTCTTTGAGCCAAATCAATAATGTTGATATATCATGGTAATGGGATCGCTTCCTGAAGATGTGGATCTGGCCATAATCGGCGGCGGCGTGGGAGGCTATGTCTCTGCGATAAGGGCATCACAGCTCGGCATGAATGTAGCCATAGTCGAAAAGAACAAGATGGGCGGCCACTGTCTAAACTACGCCTGCATACCCTCGAAGACGCTTATACACATAGCTGACATATTTTATGAGATGACCCACTCAGAAAAATTCGGCATCCATGCCGAAGGTGCCAGCATAGATCCCAAAAAAATGCTCGAATGGCGCATGGGAGTCTCAAAGAAACTAGAGCAAGGAGTCGAGTATCTGTGCAAATCCAACAGCATAGAGATAATCAAGGACCAGGGAACTTTCATATCATCAAAGGCAATACAGCTCACTAACGGCGAAGAGCTTGATTTCAAGAAGGCCATAATAGCAACTGGGTCGGTGCCAAGATCAATACCTGGTTTTGATTTTGGTTCGGAAGTGATGGACTACAAATCTGCACTGATGCTAGATAGAGTCCCCAAAAATATGGTAATAATAGGAGCAGGCTATGTCGCTGTCGAGATAGGTACTCTCTACGCCAAGTTCGGAACAAAAGTCGACATACTTGCTCATTCAGATCTCCTTTCAAGATTCGATCAGGACGCCGTCTCTCTTGTCAAATCAAGGCTACAGGAACTGGGCGTTACCATACACCCAAATACTGTCCCCTTATCGCACGGCAAGGATTCTGTGAGGCTATCTGACGGCACCGAACTTGCTGCAGACGCAATTGTCTCTGCAGTGGGCCTTGTACCATATACACAGAACCTTGGATTAGAGAACACCAAAGTCAGTGTAGACGGAAAAGGTTTTGTTAATGTTGATCGGTCTCTTACTACATCTGATCCAAATATACTTGCCATAGGAGACGTCATAGGCGAGCCGATGCTGGCGCACAAGGCGATACGACAAGGCGAAATTGCTGCAGAAGTGGCTGCTGGCAACAAGGACGCATTCGACAACACCGTGATACCCGCAGTAATATTTTCCGATCCAGAAATTGCCATAGCCGGTAGCCTGGAAGGTGAAGGCATAAGTGTCAAAAAATTCCCGCTAACTGCCCTTGGACGGGGCATAGCCATCGGCGAGACACGCGGATTCATAAAAATAGCCTATGACTCAAACCAGATGATCAAAGGAGTTGAGATGGTGTCCACAGATGCGAATGCAATGATATCCGAGGCTGCGCTTGCTATAGAAATGGGCGCCACGCTTGAAGATGTGGCAGACACAATACACCCTCACCCTACTTTCTCTGAACTCATGCAGGAAGTCGCAGAGGCAGCCCTCGGCCGGCCGGTGCACTTCTACTATGGCAAATAAGATGGTTGAATGAAAATAAAGATAGTCAGCAAGAAGAACTACCGTCAGCTCAAAGAGATTTATGCGTCATTCGATGTATCCTCCAAAGGAAGCATATGCCTTGCGGTAGGGGGCGACGGTACATTCGTAAGGGCTGCAAAGCAGTATGAAGGCCCGATACTTCCAATACGAAGCGAAGAGAGCGGAAGCATAGGGTATTACTCCGATGTCAGTCTAAACGACATCGATTTTGTCATAAAGTCCCTCAAGTCAGGATCCTACTACATAGAAAAATTGGAGAACAAGATGGAGGTGTCCTTCAATGGCAAGAGATACTACGCTGTAAACGAGGCCCTTCTCCATAACACCCTTGAAGAGGTGAGCTTCAAGATATATGAGCTCAGGGGCGGCAAGAGGTATGAGATATACCCATATGTAATGAGTGGAGATGGAATACTTATAACAAGTTCAATAGGATCTACTGCGTATAACAAATCCGCAGGGGGGCCAATAATGCTCATACCCAATGCAATGTGCCTTACCTTTCTAAACGTAGACGGTCCTTATAAAAATCCAATAGTAGTGGACTCGTCTAGAGTCATAGAGGTCGAAGTGGTCAAGTACAACGGCCAGCTGCGATACGACGGAGAAGTGATAAAGACCCTCAAACCCAAAGACTCGTTTCGGGTGAGGGTTTCGGAGAAAGAGCTTAAGATAGTTCGTTTCAAGAAGAGAAGGGAGGAACTAGCCAGAAAGCTTGACAGGATAATTAGAAGCAGGATGGCTGTATAAGGTATAGACGTGCATGTCAAAAATGCAAGCCAGGAGCAGGAAAGAAAGCGTCTAGGGCTGCTTAAGAACGTATTTCGGAAAAAGGAGATATCCTTATGGCATATGGCAGAGCGCCACATCAACAACGCAGAGGCGCTTTATGATCTCGCGCATGGGAAATTCAGCTTAAGGGGCTCATTGTATCCGCGAAACAAAGATCCAGTCCTGGAAGCCGCAAACCTTTACCATGCAGTTGCAATTGATTTTATCGTCTCAGGCCATCCTCTGCGGGCCGCAGAGAGCTTTGAGAAATCTGCAGACCTGCTCATAGAGTATTGCAACGACAGTGCCGCAAAGCTGTATTTGATCAGAAGCAATACTGGAGTAATGCCCCGCATCTTCCCGGCAGACCATAATGCTGGAGAAACCATCAAGACAAGCCCATTCGCCTCCATCCTCAACTATGCAGCATGGGACTATCTTACTGCATCCATACTGTATGGGGAAGGTCACAGGCGAGGTGGGTCTAGGAGCTACGAAGCCGCGCTCAAGGTCTTCATCGATCTCGGTTTTAATGAGAATTGGATGCCAAAAGCCATCTCGCGCCTGGAGGGTTTTGTTTCCAGAGTGGCAAATCAGGTGCAACAAAGCTAATGCCTACTTAATAAAAGTAGAAAAATATAAAAGAGAGAATTACGTCTTATAAACGGTGAAATGGTTGAAATCTGGTAATCACCTCAAGTCGAAGATAAAGCATATAGACATAGGCACAAGGAGTCTTACTGAACTTGTCGACTCATTCTCTTCAATGTCCTTCCAGTCAAGAAACCTGGCCAACGCAGCGAAGATATATGGAAAAATGGTCTCTGACACTGATTGCACAATAATCCTGTGCCTTGCCGGATCTCTATTCAGCTCTGGGCTTAAGAGACTTGTTTACCAGATGGTCAAAAACAATATGGTGGATGTTATAGTCTCAACCGGCGCGATAATAGTTGATCAGGACTTCTTTGAGGCTATAGGCTTCAATCACTATTCCGGGTCACCGCTTGCTGACGACGAGGAGCTCCGAGCCAAGGCAATAGATAGGATATATGATACCTACATACGAGAGGATGAACTTAGGGTATGCGATGATACAGTGTGGAAAATAGCAGAGGGACTTGAAAGAAGGCCTTATTCATCAAGGGAGTTTATAGCCGAAATGGGAAAATACCTATCAAAACACGCAAAGAAGCAGGACTCAGTTGTTCTTGAAGCCTATAAGAAGGGCGTACCGATATTTGTCCCAGCATTTTCTGATTGCAGCGCAGGCTTCGGTCTTGTAAAACACCAGTGGAAAAACCCCGATGATCACGTCTCGATAGATTCTGCAAAGGACTTTCTCGAGCTCACAAAGATAAAAATGGGCGCGAAGCAGAGCGGACTACTAATGATAGGTGGCGGAGTTCCAAAGAATTTTGCCCAGGATACTGTTGTCGCCGCAGACATGCTCGGCATCGACGTGCCAATGCACAAATACGCAGTGCAGATAACGGTGGCAGACGAGCGGGACGGGGCTTTGTCAGGCTCGACACTAAAGGAGGCCCATTCTTGGGGAAAAGTTGATACCGGCAACACCCAGATGGTATTCTCGGAAGCGACGATAGCACTACCAATACTTGCGTCATACGTTTACAATAAAGGGGACTGGAAGAAGCGAAAGCCCAAGAACCTCAATTCAAGATTAGCCAAGCAGTGATTTCATGTCGAAAAATGTTAAAAAAGACGAGATTACGATAGGACTGGTGCAGATGAGCATGGGCCTAGACACGAAGGCAAATTTGGAAAAAGCGATAAGTAGGATAAAAGAGGCCGCATCAAAAGGAGCCCAGGTCGTCTGCCTTCCAGAGCTTTTCATGTCACAGTATTTCTGCCAGGAGGAAGATCCCGAGAACTTCAATCTAGCAGAGCCAATACCCGGGCCCACCACCGATGCTATATCAAAAGCCGCGCGCGAGAACAATGTGGCAGTAATAGCCGGAATATTCGAGAAGCGTGCGCGCGGGCTTTACCACAATTCCGCAGTGGTGGTAGATAAATCTGGCAAGCTTCTTGGAGTGTACCGTAAGATGCACATACCTGACGACCCCCACTACTATGAGAAGTTTTATTTCGCGCCTGGCGACCTCGGTTTCAAGGCTTTTGACACGGAGCACGGCAAACTAGGCACACTTATCTGCTGGGATCAATGGTATCCAGAGGCTGCGCGGCTCACTGCGCTTCTTGGCGCGCAAATATTATTTTATCCTACTGCAATAGGCTGGTTCCCTGAGGAAGAAGAGTCTACTAAAGAGATGCAGGACGCATGGGAGACCATCCAGCGTGCCCACGGCATTGCAAACGGCGTATTTGTAGTCGCGGTGAACAGGGTTGGAAAGGAAGGGAAGATAAACTTCTGGGGCTCATCATTTGTGTCCGGGCCTTTCGGCGAGATTATAGCCAAAGCAAGCCCAGGAAAGGAAGAGGTTCTGGTGGTCAAATGTGACCTTGGCAAGATAGATACTACAAGGCAAGGATGGCCTTTCCTTAGAGACAGAAGAATAGATGCATACAAGGGCGTGTCATCAAGATTTCTTGACTGATTCTGGTGGGGACTTGACCGATCAAAAAGAGACGCCACACCAACTTGGATACCGAATGCCTGCCGAATGGGAACTGCACGAAGGCACATGGATTGCATGGCCGAAAAATCCAGATTCTTTTCCAAAGGAGCTTCTTCCAGAAGTGGAAAAGACCTATGTGGAGATCATACGCGCCCTAATCCCAAACGAAAATGTAAATCTGCTTGTCGACGACTCCAGGGAGGAAAGGCGTATCATTAAGGCGCTTAACGCTGCAGGAATAAACGTTGCGAACCTTTCAATTCACAAAATTAGGACTGCCGACGTATGGTTTAGGGACTACGGCCCAATATTTATTGCAAGGAACAGTGGCAAAGGCAAGGAGGTCGCATGCACTCACTGGATATTCAATGCCTGGGGCAACAAATACGACGAGCTAAAAGCAGACACCAATATACCTAACCTAATGCCAAAAGGGGACTGCCAAAGCTTTGAGGTCCCAATGGTGCTTGAGGGCGGGTCAATAGATACAAATGGCAAAGGCACATTTCTCACAACTGAGCAGTGCCTCCTCAACAAGAACAGGAACCCATCCCTTTCGCGAACACAGATAGAAAAATACCTTTCAGATTACCTAGGCGCATCAAAAATAATATGGCTAAAGTATGGCATAGAGGGTGACGACACGGATGGCCACGTCGACGATCTAGCACGATTTGTCAACGACAACACCGTCCTATGCTCCTTTGAAGAGAATTCACATGACACAAATAGCACTGCGCTTAGGGAGAACTTCAACCTGCTCAAGAATGCAACAGACCAGGACGGGAATAAGTTAAATATTGTCACGCTTCCAATGCCAGCGCAAGTAAAATACAATGGAATAAGGCTTCCTGCAAGTTATTCAAATTTCTATATCGCAAACAACGTAGTCTTGGTGCCCATCTTCGGAGATAAGAATGACACACTGGCACTGAATACAATAAGCAGATTCTTTCAAGGCCGAAAGATAATTGGGATCAACTGCCGTGCGCTAGTTTACGGCTTCGGCGCGATTCATTGCGTGACGCAGCAGCAACCGGCCAAGAGTGATATTTAACTAACATCAGTCATAACCCTATAACCGTTCATTGCTACAAACACCCCAATGCCACATATTTGATCAAAGCCAAACAATCCAGGCTACATTATATATAACTGCGACTAGAAATCCCTAATGCTGCAAGGCGTTTTATATGGAGTTTATAGAGGAGCTCAAGCTGCTCAAGGAGCAGCTCAGATTCACAGAAAAGATAGACGTGCCAGAGGGCATAGACAACATAGTAATAGCTGGAATGGGCGGTTCTGGAATTGCAGGAAAGATCTTTAGTGAGTTTTATACAAAATTGCCAGTCTATATCGCAGACGACTATAACATCCCAGACTACGTCTCAAAAACCACTCTGCTTGTCGGCATGAGCTACTCTGGAAATACAGAAGAGACCATCTCTGCAGTGAAGCAAGGAATAGAAAAGGGTGCATATGTAGTTACCGTAGGCACGGGCGGAGAAATAAAAAAATACGGAAAACAGCACGTGCAGATCCCGGATATGGGCATACAGCCCAGATCCGCAACGGGGTGGATGCTAATGCCGCTGATAAATGGCTTTGGCGCAGTTAAAAAAGAGGATATAGAAGAAGCGATAAGTGTTATAGAAGCACTAGACATTAATAACAACGAATGCCTTGAAGTTGCAAATGAGATAGCACGAGGCGACCACATACCTGTAATATATGGCGCAGCGCCGTTCAAGACTGTTGCATACAGATGGAAGATGCAGTTCAATGAAAATGCAAAGGTTCTAGCATATCCTGCCAGTTTCCCGGAGCTAAATCACAGCGATACGATGGCCCTTGCCAAGACCTACAGGAAGGACAATCTCTACTTCATAGTATTCGGGTCACGAACAGGCAAGATAAGCAAAAGAATATCGGTCACTGCAAGGATAACAAACTCAAAATTCAGGATTGTTGATCCAAAAGGCAAGAGCGACTTCGCAAGGATGTTCCACATATTCCATTATGGTGACTATGTGTCCTATCATTTAAGCGCAATAAGAAATGTCGATCCAAAGGACATAGCACTGATCGAGGAGCTAAAGAAGAATCTCAAGTGATCAAAGCTCCTTGGTCTCACGATCAAGCGTCTTTCCTTCCTTAAGGAAGACTGCCTTGCGTATGGCGCGAAGAGAAAGCGTTGCGCAGTGCATTCTTACCGGTCCAGGATCTATGTTTATGAGCTCCAGCAGCCTCTCCCTTCCGAACGCCTCAACTTCGGCAAGCGTCTTTCCCCTTAGAAAATCGGTCAGTATGCTTGCAGTTCCCATTGATATCACGCAACCAGAACCCTCAAACTTCACATCCACTATCCGGTCTCCATCAAGCTTTAGGTACACTACTATTCTGTCCCCGCAAGATATGTTCTCTTCGCTCATCTTTGTATCCGCGTCTGCAATCGTTCCCTTGTTTTTAGGGTGCTCGTAATTGTATATAAGCTCTTCAGCATACATACCAAGCTCATCAGGCATAATTATCACCAAATATCTTCAAATACTCCTTCATTATGCATTTATTCTGTACAAATTCAATGCCTTTTGACTGCGCATACTTCTCAGCCTCGCTGCTCATTATCCCTTCTTGCAGCCAGACCACCTTAGCGCCCCGCGCCACTGCCGTTTTTGTCACTCCAAGCGCTTCCTCAGAAGGCCTGAATACGTCTACTATATCAAATTCAATATCGACATCGTCTAGGCTTTTGTACGACTTCTCGCCCAGAATCTCATCTGCAAACGGATTTACTGGTATTATCTTGTATCCTTCATCCTGCATGAACTTTGACACAAGATAACTGTACTTGGTTTCGTCCCTGGACAGTCCAACCACGGCTATCCTATTGTACTTGGAAAGAATTTCCTTCAGGTTCATTTGATCGCTCCGATTGTTTTCAAGAGCATCTCAATTACGCTATCAGCCAGATCGTTGACATATTTTTCATACTTGAATATTATATAGCAAAGCACAATGCTTATCACACCTCCAGCTATTATGTCTGTAAAGTAATGCTGGCCTAGATATACCCTGCTAAACAGGATTATTACCAGCCAGATTATGTACGCGGCCCTGAGGTACCTAAAATTCTTCAGGAATATAAAAAGGCCAGTAAGGCTCAGCGCATGGCTTGAAGGGAAGGCATAGCCAGATTCACATGCAACATTGTTCAGCCAAGCATAATTTCCATCAACGCAAGGCCTGGGCTCCTTGAATATGTTCTTCAATATCTCGCTGAGAACAAACATTGCAACCAGCGCAAATGCGAATGGATACGCATTTTTATCCTTCTTGAAATATAGATATGCGAATGTTAGCAAAAGTACAACATAGAAACTCTCAGTCCAGTATCTCATAATTGTTGTCAGCACCGGATTTGCTAGCGAGTGCACAAATGCGACCGCGGAGCTATTCAACCAATTTACAACGTCCATAACCTAAATTTAAATCCTAATATTAATATATTGATGTTATCTCGCGCCGTCCTCCTATCGATGCGGGTATTTTCCCCAAAAACGGTATCTTGTTTCCGCATGCACACCTGCCAGTTGCTCCTATGTGCCATCCCTTTAGATAAAGGTCTTCCCTTTCCACTGCAACCCTTCCGCATTCTGGGCAGTACGTATTCTCAAACCTGCTTCCAGGCACGTTTCCTATATAGACATAACTGAGCCCGTTCTTTTTAGCGATATCATAGTGTCTCTTCAATGTTTCATACTTGGTGCTGGGATAATCAAGCATCTTATAATCTGGATGGAATCTAGTGAAGTGCAGTGGAGTATCTCGGCCCAATGCCCCAGAAATCCACTCCGTTATCTCATCACAGGCAGTCAGGTCTTCGCCGACTCTAGGTACTATAAGGTCCGTTATCTCAATGTGTATCTTGCGCTTCCTCAATTCTACAAGCGCCTCTTTTATCGGATCGCTTGATTGTATCATCTCAAACTTATTTGAGAACTTCTGCGCCGCATTGCCCTTGAGATTCACTACTGCTGCATCTATCAGTCCAGACATCTTTTTTACTACATCCTTTGTCATGTAGCCATTTGTTACAAATACGTTAAACAGGCCTTTCTCATGGGCAGCCCTTGCAACATCAAGCGCGTATTCTATGAATATTGTTGGTTCATTGTATGTGAATGCTATCCCTTCAACGCCACTTCCAAGTGCCGTCTCGACTATCTTGTCCGGTGAGATATACTTTCCTTCCATATCCTTGTCTTTCGATATGAAGTGATTCTGGCAGAATTGGCATCCCCAATTACATGATGACGTCCCTATACCCAGCACATAGCTTCCAGGCATGAAATGGTTGAACGGTTTCTTCTCAATCGGGTCTATTTGGAGTGCAGATACTACCCCATAGTTAACAAGCCTAAGCTTTCCTTTTTTATTCTGTCTCACATAGCAGAATCCATGAGAGCCTTCAGGTATCTTGCATAGCCTCGCGCACGCTCTGCACTCTATTCTACCATTGCCAATATCCCTTCCAAAGAGCGCTTCCTTCTCCATTTTTCATTACCGAATACAAAGGACTAAATATACCTACAGTTAACTCATATATAAAGTGATAAATCTGGGCAAAATAATAATAGATACAAGTTCAATCCTATTCGCCCTATCTAAAAAAATAGACATCTTTGATTCAGTGCATACTGAACTGGAAATGAAACCCCTCGTGTCAAGAGGGGTGCTTAATGAGCTCTCACGCATGTCAAGGGGTTCAAGCCGCAAGGCGAGGGATGCGAAGGTGGCCCTTGCAATGATAAAGAAGCATCTAATTGATGTAAGTCCAGACAACACATATGTGGATTCATGGATCCTCTCACAGGCAGGGTCGGTATCGGCCATCTGTACAAACGACACAGAGCTACGCAAGAACTTAAGGTCCAAGGGAGCAACGGTGTACACCCTATCAGAGGGAGGAAAATTCAGATAATACCAAAGCCGCAAATTTTGGGGCATTAAAAGGAACGTTCAGAGAATACGAATGCTAAACAGAAATGCTAATATATCTTGCTTTAGCTAATAAATTCACGGATATTTCTAATTGGTGCACAACTTGTACTATATTAACACTATAGAGGACACAGTGAGCATATCCCCTGCCAATTTCGGGCAGGACGTGAACAAGACAGCACTAGAGGCTCTGAGGAAGAAGTATGAGAGGACCCTCGACCGCGAGCTTGGCATAATAGTCACTGTCTTCAACGTGCGCGACGTAAGCGACGGAATGATACTGCCTGGGGATCCTTCAACTAGGCACACTGCCACATTCGACGTTCTTTCATTCAACCTTGAAATAGATGAAATAGTTGCAGGCGAGGTCTCCGAACTTGCAGACTTTGGATGCTTCGTAAGATTAGGTCCTCTTGACGGTCTTGTTCACCTCTCGCAGATAACCAGCGACTTCATAAGCTATGACAAGAAATCAAGCGCATTTGTGTCAAAGAACACCGGAAGGAGCCTCAAGAAAGGCGACAAGGTATTCGCCAAGGTATCCTCCATAAGCCTCAAGTCTGGCATAAAGGACGCAAAAATCTCACTTACAATGAGGCCTGACGGCCTTGGAAAGCCTGAATGGATAAAGGAGCCCAAGAGAGAATATAGAAAGGGTGCAAGGAGAGGGGGCCCAAAGACCCGTAAATAGTTGATATATATGGCAGAATACGCATGCAGGACTGATCGTCTTATAATAGCCCAGGGAAACATCTGCCCATTATGTGGGCAGTCAAATCTGACCACCAAGTGGAATGGCCAGATAGTCGTGCTTAATGTAGAGAAATCCGAGGTTGCAAAGAAGCTCGGAATAAAGGTAAACGGAGCTTACGCACTGAACATAAACGATTGAGAAAAATAACTATTTCTTCTCCTCCGCTTTCTCTTCCTTCCTTGAGTACTCCTCCTCAAATACTACTTTCTTCACGCCATCCATGTACTGGAGTATCCCTTCTGCAAGAGCCGATTTGTTGACAAGATAATCGGTGTTCTTCTCTACTTTATCATCAAACTTCACGTTTACAATACCAGACGATACCGAAACTGCATTCGGCTTGAGAGAGTAGTGCTCCGCAAGCGCCTTGACCTTGTCCGCGTCTGCTTCAAGCTTTTCGGTAACTTTTATGTCATAAAGGAGTGTCTCTCCTGCAAGGGGGTGGTTCATGTCCACAACCACTCTGCCGGAATTCACGCTCTTTACGGTTGCTATATTTCCGTCTATGTTTACCTGCATCCCCGGATATGGGTTTATGTCCTTCTCCCTGAATTCAGACATTCTCATTACATTGACAAGCTGCTCGTTCCTCTCCCCGAATGCGTCAGCGGGAGTGAGCGTAACTTTCTTGCTCTCTCCAACGCCCATTCCCTTGACCGTATTCTCAACGCCCTTAAGTGCGCTGTGCTTTCCAAGGACCACCAGCTGCGGGCCGTACTTGGTCTCAGCATTGTACGCATTCTCGTCCTTTGCTGTCTTCTCAACCGTAGTGAATACAAGCGAATTGTCCGAAGACCTCCTGGCTGTGTACTCCACCTTTACAAAATCTCCATCGTTAAAGCTCATGGCATCACAAACTAATAATTTATATGCGTATTTATGCATTATTAATCGTTAAAAAGCTTGTGATTACTTTGGACAAAAACAGACTTACACAGATACTCCTTGCCGTTTTCGTAGCCTTAATATTCATAAGCTCTTACGTCTCACTGACAAATTACAACACGCAGCAGACAACCGTCTCGACCTCGCCGCCAACATACTTCGCACAGGGCTTCGCAAAGGCAAAAGTTGCTGGCTACGGAAATTCGATGTCCATAAACTTCACATGCAAGAATCAGACTATCGAAAGCGGCGCGTCAAATGTCATAACTGCCAACCTAACAAAGCTTTACGATAACAATTCCATATTCAACTTCTATTCCGCAGGCAGCAGCATACCGATCGAGCCTGGCAACATGAGCGCCTATGGCATCTATTCTTTCATAAAAGGCAAACTCTCCGCGCAGCAAGCCAATTGCATCTCTGCATCTGCCATTACCATACTGCAGCTTCCTGCCATAGTGAATCTGTCGGTAGGCACGCAGACCAACCAAACGCACATACCGCAAGGCAGCATCAACCAGTCGCTGCAGCTTCCACTCAATTACACGATCGGATCGATAGTAAGGGTAAAGTTCTCGACCGCTGTGACTAGCAATTGGACGATATATGGTCCGATAAACCTGGTCTTCCTCAGGTAGATTGGATGGCCATAGACAGAGAAGTAAGTTTGACTGCGCGCAAATATGCGTTAAAGAATGCCGTAGATTATGGCAAGGCCCATGAAGGGTCAGTGCTAAACAAGGTAATCTCACTATATCCTGAGCAGAAATCAGACATAAAATCACTTGCAAAGGAGGTCTCAAGGATAGTGGCCGAAGTGAATTCTTTGGGCAAGGAAGCGCTCGAATCAGAATACAAGAGCTTCGAGTCGGAATTCGCCGAGGAACAGAAGGTAAAGCTAGAGAAGACCGCAAATCCGAGCATGGACCTTGAAGGCGCAGTTCAAGGTGAATTCGCAACCAGGTATCCTCCTGCGCCAAATGGATATATGCATATAGGTCACGCCAAGGCTCTGTTTCTCGAAAGCGAGTCCGCCAGGAGGTACAATGGTCGGCTATTTCTCTATTTTGACGATACCAATCCGGAGAAGGACAAGCAGGAATTCGTTGACAAGTTCCACGAGGCTCTGGAGTGGCTCAATGTCAAGTTCGACAAGGAGTATTACGCAAGCGATAGCATGGACAGGATATACGAATCTGCAAGGATCCTGATAAGTAATGGCGATGCGTATGCCTGCTCATGCAGCGCAGACCAGATAAAGGATGGAAGATTCAACCGCAAGGCGTGCTCCCACAGGGAGAAACCTGCAAGTGAGAGCCTTGGCCAATTCGAGGACATGCTTTCCGGAAAATATAATGAAAATGAGATGATAATACGTTTCAAGGGAGATATGGCCTCGGAGAACACCGCGCTAAGGGATCCAACGCTTCTTAGGATCAAAAACGACAGTCATTACAGACAGGGAGCAAAGTACCGTGTCTGGCCGACCTATGACCTTAATACTCCGGTCATGGACTCGCTCAACGGCGTCACCGATGTCCTTAGGAGCAAGGAGTTCGAGCTGCGCGACGATCTGGCGAGGATGATACTCGAAAAGCTAAGCTTGAGGGTCCCACGGATACACTCCTTCTCAAGACTGGTCATAAAGGGAAACATAACCCACAAGCGGGAGCTCAACGCGCTAATAAAGGAAGGCGAGATATCCGGGTTTGATGATCCGCGCCTAGTAACCATCGTGGCACTAAGGAGAAGAGGCATACTTCCGCAGGCCATACGCAACTTTGTGCTCAAGCTCGGCATGACAAAAACCGACGGAACCGTAAGCATAGATGCTTTATTGGCAGAGAACAAGAAACTCATAGATCCAATAGCAAAGCATCTCTTTTTTGTTGCAAACCCTCGCGAGGTAATTGTGGATGGCGTCGACTCACTTGAGATAAAGCTCAAGCTGCACCCATCCTCGGACATGGGCTTTAGGGAATATAAGATCGGCAGGAGGATATTCATATCCGAAGAAGATGCAGCCGGCCTGAAGGATGGCGATACTGTGCGCCTCAAGGACTTAATGGATATAAGGATAATCTCGATCGGCAGCACGATAAAGGCACAGAAGTCCGCAGAAGTGCAAAGAGGCAGGATAATACAGTGGGTCTCCGAAGGCAACTTTATGGAATGTTCTGTGTCTATCCCCGAAACACCTCTTGACGACAACGGTAAATTCGACAAAGAAAGCATGAAGATTGAAAAAGGATACGTGGAAAAGTATGCAAAAGAGATCAACGAGCACGAAATAGTGCAATTCGAGCGCTTTGGCTACTGCATACTTGATAAAAAAGCATCAAACGAGTTCATACTTACGCAGAAATAATCAGCTTATGTCTCTTTCCATTCTCCTTATTCCTTCGGCGATATCCTCAGATACGTCCACCGTTTCCGCCTTTTCATATGGCACTGTGTTTGTTCCAAATATCCTCTGCACACCGGCATTCTTAAGCCTCTCGGCAGCCCCGTCCACCATTATTAGATGCACTCCGGCAGCAGAAACGGATGCAGCGCCTTTTGAATAAGCATGCCTTGCAGCTAGCTCTATAGTGCCCCCAGAGCTTATTATGTCGTCGAATATGATGATGTCTTTGCCTGCAAAATCCCCGCCATGTGCCTCTTTTATGCTGACATTTCCGTAGGCATCGCGATTCTTGTCGAGATAGGTAAATTCGCAGCCAAGAACCTCTGCAGCACTCCTGGCAAGCTCCACGCCTCCGCTGTCCGGTGCAAGCACCATCGGCCTCGTGAATACTCCCATCAAATGCTGTGCAAGCCTTCTCTCTGCACGGATTACCTCTATTTTGCCGCCAAAATTCATGAGCGGGCCGCTGCGATGCGGGTTTACAGTTACCAAAGACTTTATTCCGACTGCCTTAAGTAAGCTCATTACAGTGCTTATGCTTATTCCTTCCCCAGGGTAAAAACTCCTATTCTGCCTTGCATATGCAAGATATGGTATGACTGCAGTTATCTCTACGTTGCTCCCCTTTATTGCATCTGCAGTAAGCAGCAGTTCGAAAAGGTTCTTCTCCTGTGGGTAATGCGTGGACTGCACTATCACGACCTTTCCCTCTTTTATCTCAGGGATCCTTACCTTTATCTCGCCATCTGGAAACTTGGACGTCTCTATCTTTTCAAGGTCATACCCAAGAACCCGCGAGAGCCCTATGTCTATCCCATTGCTCGCCGTTCCTCCCAACACTAGCATGATTGAAATTAGACAATAAAGCTTAAATTCATGCGCAGGGATATCCTGTTGATTTATATGAAACTAGATTTCCTCAGATGGCTCGGCCACGCGAGCTTCATTCTCACCCTCAACGGCAAAAACGTGTACATCGATCCATTCAATATAGAATCTGCAAGGGAGCATGCAGACTTCATACTAATAACACACCCACATATGGACCATCTAAGCCCTGACGACATAAAAAAAGTGGCAAGTTCAAACACTGTCGTATTCGTTCCTAAGGACAGCATCGACAAGGTGCCAGTTGGAAAGGTAATTCCGGTTGAGCCAAATAAGCATTATTCGGTTGATGGGATTGAATTTGACACCGTTCCTGCATACAACCATGTCGAAAACAGGGTCCATTTTCATCCTAAAGAGAGCGGCTGGGTGGGATATATTCTCGATATAAACGGGACAAAGGTGTATCATGCGGGCGACACAGATTTCATAAACGAGATGAAAAAGATAGTCACGGGCCTTGCCCTACTGCCCATGGGAGGCACATACGTCATGAACGTAGATGAAATGATAGAGGCATCCCATTCCATAAAGGCAGAAAAAGTGGCTCCTATGCACTACCGAAGGCTCCTAGGAAAAGAAGGGTCAGCCGCAGCCGAGAAGAAATTCCTGGAAAACGTTAAGAATGGTATAATACTAAAGGAAGAGGGCGAGCCCAAATACTCATTTTAATAGAAGCGCAAGCTCTTTTGCCGTGTCAAGTATCTCTTCAGGAGAGAGCTTGAACACCCTCTGGTCCTGCCTGGTCACCTTGTTTGCAATCCCTACTATCTGATCCTTTTCCATGACAAGTGATGATTTTGAATCTATTATTGCATTTCTTACCGTCTTCTTCTTATGCTGCATTATTAGTCCTATGAGCTCCCTCTCCCTGCCCGTCAAAGGAGCGCGCACAGGCTTCATGTATATAACTACCGAATCGACTTTAGGTATCGGCCTGAAGCTGCCTTTAGGCACATTGACTATCTTCGTGACCCTGAACAGGAGCGATGTCATCACGCTGAGTTTAGAATAATTGTCCGTATCTGGTCTTGCAAGCATGTGCTCAACGAACTCTTTTTGCAGGCACAGCACCGCCTGCATATGCTTCTCAGAAAGCCATCCTATCACGCTGCTTGATAGGTTGTAAGGTATGTTTGCTATCACTATGTCTATCTTACTAAGACTTATCTCCTTGTCAGTGACTTCCATGAAGTCCTTGTTTATTAGTACAAGGTTTTTTGCCCTCATCTCATGCTTGAGTATCGTATAAATCCTGAAATCTTTCTCAACTGCGATGACCTTCTTGGCCTGCGCGCAGAGGGCGCGGGTGAGTATCCCCTGGCCCGGACCGATCTCAAGCACCGTCTTCCCTTCGGCATGCGCCGCTTCTATCTCGGCAACCCTATCGCTTATCAGGAATACTTGCCCCAGCCGTTTATTGCTTCTGAATCCAGAAAAACCGTCCATAAGACAAATACCCAAATAATATTAAGTTTAACACCTTATTCTATACTGGCTAATTGGATGAATACCAATAAAAGGCTTCAATCGGCGCTGGAGCTCCTATCTACTTACGGCTTCATGCTCGCGCTCGCAGCCATCGTCCTAATAGCCATAACCTATTTCGTCTCGCCCCTGCAGCAGGTCCAGTCAAGCTCCTGCACAACATATGGGGGAATTGACTGCAGTGCAATCGAATACTATTCAAATACGCTGAACAACAATGCAAACATAATAGTCTACCTATCAAATGCGGAAAGCGTCCCGATAAACGTCATCGCAATAAACGTCATAATAGGAGGAAACACCTACAATGGTATATGTACTACAAATCCAACATACCCATCCGGAAATACCTTCGTCAATCCCGCAAGCGGTTTTGTATGCAGCACCCAGTCCACCCTCTTGGCGCTAAAGCCGGGTTCAAAGGTCCAGGGTCAGTTCTACATAAACATGGGCATCTGCAATTCAGAAGTAACCCAGCTCACCCAGGCAAACTGCAACTTCCTAAATGTCCAGAGCGCAGGCTCTTTTGTAGCCTACTCTTCATATAAATCATCCAATCCACAGGTCTCCTTCAATATTGTCGTTTCAAATGCAATGGTCACCGGTTCTTCAAGTGTCATGGGCGACCACATTGGTATATTCTACTGCCCTGGAACATCCTGCGAGCCGATCACCTTCCTGGCTTCAAACAGCACATCCGTGAGCTATAGCCTAAGCAGCCTGCCTGCAGGCACATACACTGTAAGGGTATGTGATACAACGCAATATTCATGCTCTTCATCAAATACGGTGACAATAGCCGGCTGCTACCTGCTATCACTCATCAACGGTCCTGGAGGCTCAAGCGTATCTGCATCCCCGTCAAACTCCGTAGGCTGCTCTTCTGGTAAATATAATTCCGGAGCTGCAATAACCCTTACTGCAACTCCAGCATCAGGATCCACTTTTTCGAGTTGGACCGGAACGTTATCTTCATCATCAAATCCATGGTCATATTCAATGCCGGCCAGCACCGCATCTGAGACTGCAAACTATGGGGAATGCTACCAGCTCGCATTGACAGATAATCCGGGCGGAGCGAGCATATCCTCATCCCCATTAAATTCGGCAGGATGCACTCCTGGCAACTATATGCCAAATGCTGTAATAACCCTAACCGCAACACCTTCTTCTGGATACATCTTTACCGGATGGAGTGGTACTTATTCAACTACGTCAAATCCATGGTCCTTCCCAATGCCATCGAGCCAGGCATCAGAGGCTGCAAATTATAACATATGCTATCAACTTACGCTTACTGACGGAGCTGGTGGTTCAGGTGTATCTGAATCCCCATCAAATTCTGTAGGCTGCACGCCAGGAAATTACTTCTCAGGCACAGCAATAACGCTAACAGCAACACCTTCTTCAGGATACGCATTCACAGGTTGGACAGGCACCTCATCAAACTCACTAAATCCATGGTCATATACGATGCCGGCCAGCACCGCAACTGAGACTGCAAACTACGCGCAGTGCTACCAACTCACGCTTACTGACGGAACAGGAGGATCAAGTGTGTCCGCCTCCCCATCAAACTCCATAGGCTGCTCTTCAGGATATTATATCTCAGGAGCTGCAGTAACTCTTACAGCAACCCCCGCTTCAGGATACACCTTCTCCAGCTGGACTGGAACGTCATCCTCATCATCAAATCCATGGTCATATTCAATGCCGGCCAGCACCGCATCTGAGACTGCAAATTACGCCTCTCCATGTACCGGAACAAATACTCTAACAATTACTAGCTATCTATCCTTAACGGCATCAGCTTCAACTACTGTTACCTATTCAATGTATGGTGGTGGTGGCGGCGGCGGATGGACTGGGTCAGGTGGCAGTGGTGGGTCTAGTGGCAGCGGCACATTTTCAGTTACTTCTGGAGAAACTGTTGTAGTTTATGTGGGCGGCGGAGGTGGTGGTGGTGCAGGTGGTTCCGGTGGAGGCGGGGGAAGTGGATATTATGGGGGAGGCGGCGGTGGTGGTGATGATAGTGTAGGCTCTGGCGGCGGCGGCGGCGGTAGTTCTGCAGTACTTATTAATGGGGTAGTTTCTGCTTGTGCTAATGGAGGGGCCGGTGCAAATTCAGACAATGGGGCAGGAGCTCAAGGCGGTGCTGGGGCAACATGTTCTTCCGGAGGCGCAGGAGGCAACAGCCCACAAACGGTAGGTTCAACTGGAAGTTTAGAAGCAGGAGGTCAAGGGGGAACTGTATCTACTTATATTGGTGGTTATGGTGGAAGTGCTGGCACCGGCGGCGCAGGTGGTGGAGGAGGTTGCAGCGGCGGCGGCGGCGGCGGATATGGCGCTGGAGGTGGATCTGGTACTCAATGTGGGGCAGGCGTGGCTGGTGGAAGCAATGGCGGGAATGGATCTTCATCGTCTGCAGCAGGAGGAACTGGAGGAGACAGCGGAACTGAAGGTGCTATAAATTATGGTGGAGGTTCTGGTGGAGACGTTGTATTAAGTTGGACTGGGGCATCATGTCCGATATAATTTAACCATATTTTACTTTAGTATAAATTAGATAATTATTAACATCTTTAATGTTTTCTAATGGGCTTTGAAATCCCTTACCTTTAGGTATGTTGGATGAAAAGCCCAAAAACTTTTCCTCAGTAAAAGTACTTGACGCGACGTGATGTTC
>JAJZRI010000010.1 GCA_021802765.1 Microcaldota archaeon
CAGAGCTATCGGACAAGGAGGAATATTCGGTGAAGCTCAGCGACGTAATAGGGCTTGAGGATGCAAAGAAGGCGCTCTATGAGGCGATAGAGATACCAATACTGCATCCAAACCTTGTAAGGAAGTACGACGTGAACAACATAAAGGGCATAATGCTCTTTGGCCCCCCCGGCACCGGAAAGACCATGCTGATAAAGGCAGTGGCCAGCGAGCTTGACGGAGTGAAGCTGATAATAATATCGGGATCGGACATAGCAAAGAACGGTCTGGATAATGCGCTTGGCGAGATAAGGGAGACCTTCAACAGAGCCAAGGAGAACACGCCCGCGATAATCTTCATAGACGAGATGGACTCGCTGCTGCCGAGCAGGAACGATTCAAGCGAGTTCTCCGTGCACATGACAAGCGAATTCCTCCAGCAACTCGACGGGATAAGGAGCGCAAGCGGCATAGTGCTTGTGGGGGCTACAAACAGGCCGGATCATGTGGATCAGGCCATACTAAGGCCCGGAAGGATTGACAGGTTCATATTCGTTCACCCTCCAAACCTGGAAGACAGGGCAAGGATATTCGAGGAGAATCTCATGCGCGCTCCACTGGATAGTAAGATTGACTACAGGGCGCTTGCCGAGCGCACCAGCGGCTACACCGGAGCGGACATAGCCAACATCTGCCGCCAGGCCAAACTTATAGCACTTGAAGAGAACGTGTCAACCTCAAGCGAAAAGAAGATATCAACGGCTGACATACTAAAAGTAATAGATGCTACAAAGCCTTCGGCCCCGCCAAGCACGCTTGGGCCTTACATGAACTTCATATCGATGTATGGTGGAAGATGATGCTGCTATTGCCAATAATGCTACTTGTTCCCCTCTTCTTCCTAGTCATACTGATGGTCTCGGATAAGAGATATGCGCATGAGATAACAGTTGCATCTTCCTCAATAGTGCTGATACTATCCGCGGTGGTCCTATATCTTGTCCATGCAAACGGCCTGCCATACGTGTCTGCAAGCATAACATATATCCCTGCATTGAACCTGGGCTTCTCCCTCTCACTCTCGCAGCCATCCTTAATCCTACTCATAATGACAGCAGTCGTCTTCTTCGCATCTTCGCTTGTGGGCGAGTACTTCATAGGTAAGGTGGGCAGGGTCTATTCAACGGTCTTTCTCGTCGCGGAGACTGCCGCTCTTGGCGTCTTTATGGCAGCAAATCTCTTCCTCCTCTACCTATTCTGGGAGGTCGCGGAGGTCATGGTCTTCTTCATAATCTTCCTATATGGGGGCTACAACCGGCGCTATGCAAGCATAAAGTTCCTAATCTATTCGATAATATCAAGCCTGATGCTCCTCATCGGGATACTAGTTCTATACAATTCGATAACGCCGCACACCTTTGACATAAGCGCTATAATCGTCGCATCGCACTCCATTCCGGCCAGTGTGCAAATAGAAGTGCTTGTGCTCTTTCTGATCGCATTCATGATAAAGATGCCTGCCTTCCCGTTCCATAGCTGGTTACCAGACGCCCACACGGAGGCGCCGACAACCGGAAGCATGATACTGGCAGGAGTCCTGCTAAAGTTCGGCGGATACGGGCTCTATCTCATGTTCCTCATGCTTCCCATAGCAGCGCACTATTCGCTTTACCTATTTCTCATCTTTTTGGTATCAACCATCTACTCGGCCTACGTTTGCCTCAGCCAAAGGAACATAAAGAGGCTAATAGCCTACACCAGCATAACCGACATGGGCATAGTCGGAATCGGGATAACAGCAATGAATGTCTTCGGATATAACGGCGCAATGTACGCGATGTTCAATCACGGCATAGCAATAGCGCTCCTCTTTCTCTTGGCCGGTTCTCTGGATGAGGTTTACGGCACACTTGAGATAGACAAGATAAAGGGCGTGGTGAAGAACTTTCCAGGCATGGCATATCTTTTCATACTTGGCACATTCGCGGCCCTTGGCCTGCCGCTCACTGCAGGATTCATAGCTGACCTGCTCATACTGATAGGCGCGGTGGGTGCATTCGGGGTCTTGGGCGTAATTCCGATTGTCGGCATAATAATCATAGGCGCAGCGCTCTTTTGGCTCATAGAGCGCGTCTTTATGAGCGCGTCAAAAGCAGTAGAGCCATATAATCCACTCGCCTCAAGCGTCATGGCGTCTGGAATATTCCTTATAGCAGTCTCAATCCTGTTTGGAATCCTGCCATTCCTACTACTTGGTTCTGTCTAGATCCCTAATATCAGGAGCAATGCAGTAAGAAGGACTGAGACCGAGAAATTGTCATCGACCTTTATCCTAAGGCTCTCAATTACTGCCCCGGCAAGCCCTATCAGCAAGGCGTAGTATCCTATCAGGAAGAATGAGATTATAGTGGCGGCAAGGAAATACGAGACAGTGCCTGCCACGCTCTTTCTTTTGTTCCAGGGCAGTTTTATTTTGTTGAAGTGTATCCCCATTATCGTTGCTATTGGGTCACCAATGAATATCGCTGCGAAGACAACCAGCACATTTGTGGTGTTAAGAAAGGACACGGCAAAGAGCGAGCCGAGCGCCAGCCACAGCGCGCCGTATCCCAGCGCAGCGCCGCCCCTCTCGAGTCCTATGACTATATTCGATACTGGGTTGCCCTCGGACATCTCGGCTATGCATATGGCAAGTATACCGCCAAGTATCATCAGCATGAGGGCGGTCACGGCTATGGGCTCGCTCTCGAACATGAACACCAGCATCAAAAACACACCAGCGCCCATGTGGAAGAGATCCCTGCTCAGCTCCACCCGCTTATTCTCTATCCTGTTCCTGTACTGCTTGAGTTTTGTTATCACGCTCAGTATGCCTAGCAGCATGGCTTGCGCTATTAGCTGAAAACCTATCCAATGTATCGCGGTTATGTAAACCGCGCTGACAATTACATAGCCCATGCGTATCTTTGGCGACTTGTCGGAAAGGAGGCTGTTGAAAGTTACTATGCCCACGCAAAGAAGCAGAAGGTTCAAGGTGCCGGTATGCTCATAGGCAAGGAGCAGAGCGCCCGCAACAACTGCAATTCCCAGCAGCTCTTGCTCTCTCTTCTCCATCCTTCTTGCCCTGTAAAGTCCTACGAAGAAGAGTATAATCGCGAGTAAGACTGTCAAGTACAGGCCCATGCCCGATTGAAGTGCGTCCATTTTAGCAACTACATTATGTATATTATCCAGCCGGCCACTATATATGCGCCTACTATCAAGAGCGGAACGACCTTCTTGCCCATGCTTATTATGTCAGTTCCAACCTTCGTGAGAAGCTCTTCGGATCCATTTCCCCATACTCTGAACCTCTCGAATCTGAACGAGCTTGATGCAAACCTGGCAGGCTCCATATCCCCAAGCGCCCTCTCAATCATCCTGTCCATTACTGGTATCATCTGCCTTGGCGTCGTGTATCTTCCTAGGGAATTCCTTGCAGACATGGCAATCGAGTTCACCGAGTGCGTGTCAGTTGTGCACAGCTCCGCCTCCATTCCATACTTGTCTTTTATATGCCCAATCATCTGCCTCCTGAATCCTGGAAGCATGTTGTTTGAGTCTATGTAAACCATTGCGAACCTGCTCTTGCCGAAATCAAACACGCCAACGCTGGAAAAGCCGCGGCCAAGATCAGGTCCAGGAAGCAGGTCGGACATCTTCAAGTGCGATGAACCGAAGCTGAGCCTGCCCTTCCTTCTATCCTTGGTTGCCTTGAGTATGGCATTCTCGTACTTGGGTATGTACTTGCTCGACTTTCCTATGCCCCTGAGCTCCTCTGCGCCAGCGCTCTCAAATCTGGAATTGTGTGCATCTATGAGCAGGGTACTTGACTTGTTCCTGCTTGCAAGATCTGCAAATCTCATGCCCACTTCTCTGTCTATATCCTCCGTCACGTACGGCGCCTTAGACAATGTCAGTATGTTTGTATTGTTTATGCGTATGTTCATGGCCCTGCACGGCCTGTCTGACCCAAAACTTACGCTACCGTAGGCATTTTTTATCTGTCCCCCGCGCATGTTCTTGATATGCTCTGATATCCTTCTGGAGAGCGAGTAAACCTGATTGGTGTTCATAGGATTATCCTCTATGTTTACTGCGCCGTGGACTATGAATGGCGTTATGTTGTATCCCTGCGCCATCATCTCGCTCATGATCTCAGGGAAGACGCTTCCTCCCACGGTGCCAAAAGGTCCGTAATGTATGTCCGGTTTGATGAACACTGCACGCGCCTTCTCCTTTCCGTATATCACTGCCAGATCCACATTGACCTCCCTGTTCACCCCTCCTTTTCCGAGTATGTTTGGATCGGCTGCTATGTCATAGAGCCACTGGTTGACCATGTTGCTAAATAAGTCTATGCCGCTTACCGCGAGCCTCTTTTTTGCAGGCCTGTCAAGCAGGTATATTATGGCATAACCCATAATCATGAAGACGACTATTCCCGAGTATAGCTTCACCAAGGCTATCTCCACGGGGAATCCCGGCCTAAGAAGGTAGCCGCCGAACGGGAAGTACATTATTACGTTGAGTATCGGCTGTATCTCCGCAGTTATTATGGCGCTTCTTCTCTGCCCTATGACTATCTTGTTTATTATGAACCAGTAGCCGTATATGCTGGCATTTACAAGCAGCAGTATCAGATACGAGAGCGTGTCGTTCCTTAGAACCGAGAATATTGCCGAATCGAGTATGAGGAAGAAGGAGTACGCGCCTGAGACCGCAAGCACTGCAAAAAGCACATGCTTGATCTTCATGTTCCTTTTCATCATCTTTATTATCGCAACAGTCAAAAGCGCCGGAAAACTGACTATCATGATGCCGGAACTCGCTCCAAGAAGAAGTACATTGACAAGATGTTCTCCGTATCCGTAATGTATCATTATGCTGGATATGGAGCCTGCGACTATGCCAAAGAGCACTATTATGGCTATCTGTCTTATGCTGCTAGGCACTTCCATCGTGAAGTAGCTAGTATATTTTGTCAGGTCCTTTTTAGGTGCCATGAAAACACATTACTTCCCAAACCGCCTGTTCCTGTTCCCGTATTCGGAAAGGGCCGCGTGAAGATCCTGCCTGCCGAAGTCCGGCCAGAGCTTGTTGCAGAAATAGAGTTCTGAGTAGCTTGTCTGCCACGGCATTAAACCTGAAAGCCTCTTCTCCCCGGAAGTCCTTATTATGAAGTCTATTTCTGGTACCTGGTTTGATAGCAGGCATCTTGCAAAGGCATCGGCATCAATCTCCACTCCTTTCCGCGCAAGGCCAATAGCCTCCTTCATTGCATGCACTAGGTCATCTTTTCCGCCATAACCGACAAGTATGTTGAGAATGCCCTTCTTGTTGTTTTTGGTCTTCTCCTGAAGGTCGTCGAACGCTAGGGCGAGGTCCTTTGGTATGAACTTCTTGTTGCTTATTATGTTGAGCCTTACGCCGTCGTTTTGCAGCCTCTTAAGCAGTTTCCTGTCCTTGACTGCCTTTCGATATATATTGAAAAGTACCTTCACCTCGCTTGGCGACCTGCGTATGTTTTCGGTGGAGAGTGCCCATACGGTAACGTTCTTTATTCCGTAATCCTTGCACCATCTGCTAAAGTCCAAGAATCTCTCGACGCCGAGCTCGTAGCCCTGCATTATGGAGAGACCGTGCGCCTTAGCCCATCTTCTGTTCCCATCAGGTATCAAAGCGAGAGATCTAGGAAGTGAGGAAAATGCCATCTAATCTCGTTGTAGTTGGTGTCTATTTATCTATTTAAATGTTTTTGTTCTATCTGACGCAAAATTGCCGCATCAGGACTCGAGTTCCTCTATCCTGGCAAGCTCGTTGAGCTTTGCTATTCTTTCACCGCCGACTATTCCTGTCTTTATGAATTCGGATCCGAATGCAACTGCAAGGTGGGCTATGAAGTCGTCTGTGGTCTCCCTGCTCCTGTGGGATACGACGGTCTTTATGCCATGCCTGTGTGCAAGCCCTATGACATCCATGGTCTCACTTAGGGTGCCTACCTGGTTGACTTTTATCAGAATGCCGTTTGTTGAACGGTTGCTTATGCCTTCCTTAAGCCTGCTAATGCTGGTCGTGTAAAGATCATCGCCAACTATGAGGCTTTTCTTTCCTATTTTCCTGGTAATCTTGGCAAAGCCGCTATAATCGTCCTCGTTCATCGGATCTTCTACCACTGCCATCTCGAACTCTCCAGCAAGCTCCTCTACAAATTCTGCATTCTCTGCAGAGTCAAGCCTCCGGTCCTTATATTCGTACTTTCCGTTTCTGAAGTACTCGCTTGCTGCAAAGTCTGCCCCTATCTGCATGTCCACGCCCTGCTCCTCTGACAGTCCTGCCATCTCGCTTGCAAGCGCGAGATTCTCTTCGTCCCCAAGACCGCTCACCCATGCTCCTTCTACATTGACCCCTGTCGAGATCTTGAGCTCTCTGCTTAAATGCTCCCCGAGGGCCTTATGCACAGAAGCGTTAGCGCTTATGCCACGTGCGAAGCTCACGCCAGAGGGCGATATGAGTATCTCCTGTATGGACATCCTGTTTCTCGAGTGGGCACCGCCTCCTATCAGGTTGCCCAGCGGCATTGGTATCTTCTTTTTCACACCAAACTTCTTCATAAAGTTTTCATGTATGTATTCGTAGAGCTCCATCTCCTCAATTGCGGCGGCAAGACGGGCTGCAGCTATCGAGACCCCTGTGGCCACATTTCCGCCTATCACCCCAAATCTCTCTCCGCCTATCCTGTGCAGTGTTGAATCTATGGCTTCCTGTTCGCTAGCTCCGATCCCGATAAGTTTTCCCTTGACCTTGGCGAAATTCGAGAGCGCAAGGTCCACATCGCCATCCGGGAACGCGAATACCTCATGCGATCCCGTGCTCGTGCTGTTTGGAACCATCGCCCTAGCGCTTTTTTTCTTGCCACTTAAAGAGACCTCAACCGTGAATCCACCGCGAGAGTCGAGTATCTTTCTCACATCTATTTTTTCTATCGCATCCTTTGGCATTTTATCCCTTCAATATCCTATCGATAAGCTCGTTTCCGTCCATGACTCCAAGGCTTCCAAGGCCGTCTATCGCTTCGTCAAATTGCATTTCGTCATGCTTATTTGAATTTTGTCGCCTAAGCATAACCGGAACAGGATCCGACGAATGCGCCTTCATTTGGCACGGCGTAGAGTGATCGCACGTGACGCACAGGTCTGTCTTGAGGTCCTTTATCCCTGCAAAGAATCCTTCGTCTATCTCTTCAAGTATCCTCTTCTTGAGCTTGGCATCGCCGTCATGTCCTGGCTCATCAGGACCCTTTATGTGGACGTATATGAAATCATATCTGCCAGAGTTCTCGTTTACCAGCTGGGCCATTGCCCTATATCTCCTCTTCCTGTTCTTTATCTTACTTATTTTTATAGGATCCATGCCCAGTGCTTTTGCTATGCCCATCTCAACAGGCATCTCCGCAAGGAATGCGGAGTTGAGCCCAGTCTTCTCCTCGAACGTCTTAACCGACGGCAGCCCCATGCCCGCGTCTCTTAAGAGCACGGCATTGGCTTTAAGCAGCCCCGCACTTTCCCGCGCGGCATTGGTCTGCGAGCCGGAGAGCTTCTCGATAACCTTGTCTATGAAGGTGTTAACTATCATTGCAGTGTTTGCTGCAGCCTTCGAATCGTCGAGCGCGACCACTTTTGGCAGTATCCTACTGGAGGCCTCTTCGGCCACCGATATGCTGCCTTTCCTAACGTATCCTATGTCTGCATTTGAGACATTTGAAGAGAGATCCTTTCTCCTGCTGTAAAATACGCACACTCCCCTATGTCCGACGGTAGCCTTGAATCTGAATCGTATCCCCTCAATTCCCAGGTCTATTTCGGATATCTCCTTCTGCAGTGCCTTGGCATCGCGGGTGTCTATCCTGCCTGCGCGCCTGTCGATTATCTCCCTGCTTTGGTTTATCGTTGCAAAATTGCACCTGAATGCAACCGACCTCTCCGTCACCTTCAATCCTGCCCCAAAGGCCTCGAGCGGTCCTCTTCCGGTGTAGGAAGACATCTCATATCCGAGTATCGAGAATACCGCAGCATCTGACTCGGGCGCTATTCCCTGCCCTATCGGGTTCATCATGCCCTTGACCGACTCGGATGCCAGCTGCCTCAAATTCGGCATCTTCGCCGCCTGAAGCGGAGTCAGCCCTCCAAGCGCATCATCTGCCCTGTCAGCAGCGCCGTCAAGTATCACAAATAAGAGCCGCATAGGCAAGACCTTCAAGTCATACAACTCATAAAATGTATTTATAACAGGCAGATGCGCATCGGCTATTGCCGCGCACTAACGCACTGGAAAATTATAAGGAAATTAGAGAGTTGGAAGGAATTAGAAAGTTATAAATAATCTTTAATCAAAAGCTAATCCTATGCCTGATCAAATCTATGATGTACAATCAGTGATAGGCTCAAGGATAAGGGCAATACCCAACTATCCAAAGCCAGGAATAACATTCAGGGACATAACGCCCCTGCTCAAGGACGGCGACGCATTCTCGAAATCAATAGACCTGCTTGCGGACGCCGTATCAGAATACCGCTTCGATTACATATCTGGCATAGAAGCAAGGGGGTTCATAATTGCATCTGCCTTGGCATACAAGCTTGGAACGGGGTTCATACCGATAAGGAAGAAGGGCAAGTTGCCGTTTGATAAGATCGCCAAGACCTACACGCTGGAATATGGCGACGAGACAATAGAGATGCACAAGGACTCAGTGGAGAAGGGCAGCGACGTTCTCGTCGTCGACGATCTCCTTGCCACTGGCGGTACCGCAAGCGCAGCGGCAGATCTGATAAAGAGTCTGGGCGCAAATGTCGCAGGCTTTGCCTTCATAGTCGAACTCTCTGCACTCAAAGGGCGGCTTAGGCTAGGGAGCCACAAAATATCGTCCCTGCTAATATACTGACATACATCAAATGTCAAACCCTCTCTGCCTGTTTTTAAATATTCCTTTTCAATATCTGAACGTTCGATTCCATGAAGACAAAAATAATCGCCACATATGGGCCAGGGATAGAGCGCAAGTCTGTGCTTTCAAAAATCGTTCCTCACGTAGACATATTCCGTATAAACTTTTCACACGGCAGCAAGGAGTTCTGGCTTGATGCTGTCGAGAACATACTTAGCGTATCAAGGGTTCAAGGCAAGGAGGTCTCACTTCTGGCAGACCTTCCAGGCCCCAAGATAAGGCTTGGCGCTCTGGAGAAGGAGATAAGCGTCAAGAAGGGAGAGACCGTGACTTTCAGGTACGGCAGGCCTTCTGAAGGAAGGATTCCGCTGGGCCATGACATTTACCCTTATCTTACAACCGGGTCTAGCATATCAATAGGGGACGGATACATGAGTTTTAGCATAAAGAAGCTCAGTAAAGGCGACATAATCTGCAAGGCCATGAATTCGGGCATGCTGCAGAGCAGGAAGGGCATAAACATAAGAAACGGAAATGTCACCGCGGCACCCCCAACGCCAGAGGACGTGACGTTTGCAAAGTTTGCCAAGAAAAACAATTTCGACTTTATAGGCCTGTCATTTGTCAGGTCGGCTGAAAATATACTTAGGATGAGGAAGGCGGCCGGGGAGCTGTTCATAGTGGCCAAGATAGAGCGCGCCGAAGCCGTGAAGAACATCGATGAGATAGCCGCGGAGGCTGATGGCATAATGGTTGCAAGAGGGGACCTTGCATTTGAGATACCGGTAGAGAGGATTCCAATAGTCCAGGCGAAGATAATACGCTCATCAATGAAGCACCACAAGCCTGTCATAGTGGCAACGCAGATGCTTGCAAGCATGGTCAATAGCCCGATGCCCACTCGCGCCGAGGTCAACGACATAGCAGGTGCGGTAATGGGCGGTGCGGACTGCGTAATGCTCAGCGAAGAGACTGCCGTAGGCAACTATCCGGTCGAGGCCGTAAGGACTCTTGCAGCCACGGCGAAGAGCGCCGAGGAAATGTCAAGCAGGAATCAGAGCTTTAAGATTGGCGGGATAAGCGACAGCATCACATTCGCAGCCGCAGAGATAGCAGACAACTACAAGACCGAATGCATATTTGCACCTACGCAGACCGGCAGCACGGCCATGAAGCTCTCAGCCCTAAGGCCGAGTTCAAACATAATAGCCCTAAGCAGGTCCTCAAAGGTGAGGAGAATGCTTAACATGTTCTACGGTGTGCGCAGCGGCGAGATAAGGGGGTATGGCAGCGTTGACAAGATGCTGCGGCTTGTAAAGGAGGCTGCAGCAAGTCGCGGGATAAAGAGATACATAGTCGTATCAGGCTCGCCAAACCATGCCGGGAGCACTAACACGCTGCAATACATAGAATAACCAAAGCCCATTGCACATAATATAAAGATTTGCTGAGCATAAGGTCTTTGCATGCTGATATTATCGATCTCAAGTGCGATGGTGAACATACTCTCAGGCACCTATTCAACGATAAGTGCCTTTATGTCTCTCTACGATTACTTGGCAATAATCGTCCTTATGGCACTGGAGTCCGCGTCGCTTCCCCTGCCAAGCGAGGTCATACTTCCGCTCGCAGGTCACTTTGTGCGCACCGGAAACCTAAACATGATAATTGCAATAGTTGCATCCATGGTTGGCACGGCCATAGGGATATCGGTGGACTATTGGATAGCCTATTTCATAGAGAAGGACGTCGTTTACAGGCACCTGCACACCTTCAGAATAAATCGGTCTTCGCTTGAGGCTTTTAGTGGATGGTTTGCAAAGAATGGCGCATTCACCGTGTTCGTATCAAGGATGCTTCCAGTGGTAAGGGGCCTGATAAGCTTCCCGGCAGGATTTGCTAAGATGAGCCTAAAGGACTTCTATCTCTACTCGCTTATAGGCGCGCTCATATGGAACACTGCGCTGATAGTATTCGGATACTATGCACTTTCGATAACAAACATCCAGGTGATGTTCGCAGTCCTAGCCCTCTTTGCCGTAGTGCTCTACTTCGTGTACAAGGCAGGAATGAAAAGAATAAAGGGCTGATTACTTCTTGCCCTTCACTTCGACAGGCTTCTCCTTCGCCTCAAGTATGTAATTCTTTACTATCTTTATGACCTGGTCTATTGCTCTCTTGATGTCTGCCTCGGTTTTTGCTCCCGTGCAGATTATCTTGCCATTCTTGAAGAGAAGCAGTGCTGTCTTGGGTTCGTGTATCTTGCAGATGGCTCCAGGGAACTGCTCCGGCTCGTAATCGACGTCAGGCGAGGCCTTTGCTATGCCGTAGAGATCAAGTTCGACCCCCAGATCCGCGCTTGCAACTATGTTTTCTATCTTGAATTTAGTATTCAGCTCAACCCTCTTACCTGACTTGGTCTTTGCAAAGTTCGTATTAGCCATCTTTACCACTATTTAAAGATATCTACTGGAAAGGTATTTATATATTGATATGGACAAGTATTTGCTAATTACGATTAATTAGCGTTGCTGATTTGCATGTCACAAAGATCTCACGGTCTCTTCGTCGGAAGAACAAGGCAGCTTGCCAGGCATCACCGACTCTCAAGGATGGGAATAACTACGCTCATAAAGAACTTCCAGATAGGCGAGCGCGCGCTGATACTTCCAAAGGGCAACATGAAGAACATACCTCATCCAAGGTACAAGGGAAGGGTCGGCACGGTCATAGAGAAGAGGGGGGATGCCTATGTTGTGCTTGTTCCCACATCAAAGTCAAAGTCCGTCAAGATAATAGTGCCCCAGGCGCATCTTGAGAAGGCTTAAGCGCTGCTGCTAATTTTTTAAATACTGCAATTAGAATTGATGCTCCCTAGCTGGCATCTTTGTAAGTATGTAGAACCTTGATTCTCCCTTGAGCTCAAGTATTACCCTTTCGGTGAGCAGCTTGACAGGATCCTGCAAAAGGGCCACCCTCTTTGCTATGTCATCGAAGCTCTCGAAAGGCTTCTCGTCACGCGCATCGAGTATGGCCGCCAGATGCTTCTTGCCGACACCGGGCAGAAGCTCTAGCGAGTGCATCCTTATGTTGAGCGGACCTGCGCTATTGAATATTCCAACGAACTTCTTCTCATTGTTTCTTATCACGTTAGTTATGGCAGTATAGAGCTCGTTCTTCGAGACTTCGGTGAGGTCGTTGTATGCAAGTCTTCCCTTTATTATCGCGATCTTGTCCCTCTCCCCTTTTCCTATATAGACCGTCTCGCCTATCTTTATCTCCGGAACCTTGGGAACGGCCTCAAGAAGCGTGAATTTCTCTTCGCCTATCATCTGCACCAGCGGTTCGGACCTTGCGCTGGAGGATCTTCCTGTAGGGAGGAAGTCAAGCACTATCGCGTGCTCTTCAAGATTTTCCCTTCTCTGCTCTAACTCAACCATACTAACACCCAAAATTTACTACTTTGAGTAGCGTTTCACTACTTCCAGTATCTTCCCAATAGCTTCGTCATCCGCAGGCTGCCTGTTCTTATCCATTGCAAGGACTAGTTTTGCCAGGCTTGCATTGTCCGGCATTATCTCGATCATCTTCAGCGCAAGCTTCTCTTCAAGCCCGAGTTCCTCGAGCTCCTTCACCATCTTCTTGGCATCTGACTCCTTTATCTGCGAGAACTTGGTGGCATATTCGTACGCTAGCGTCTGCTCGTAGCCGAGCTCGCTGTCCTTCTTCCTGTCTTCAAGTATGTTTAGCACCTCCGGTACCGAAGCTAGCCTAGTGCCAGATCTCTTCTTTCCTGCCATAAAAAGCCCCAAATTTGACTGAGTATATTAGCAAAACGCTTTAATTTAAACCTTTTGTATGGAACGGCCCTACGCCATCAATCGCGCAAGCTAAAGCCAAGGTTCGAAAATTTGCAGTAAACGTTTAAATATGGAAAAATGGCCTTTAAGTTGGGTATGAATGGAAGATGATGGAAAATTCGTAGAGCTAGTAAACAATATGCTCATCGATGCAATAACAAAGTCAAGGAGTTATGCGGAGGTCGAGCTTGCAATAGAGCTCGGAGCCGCCCTCAACGTCCCCTTTCCAGTAAAGATAAAGAATGGAGAAGTCGAGACTTCGCACTCCCTGCCTGCGCTCCTAATAGCCCTAACCATACCTGACATCGATCACAGGATAATAAAGGCCATGCTAGACAACGGCGCGGATCCCACTTTCGATCAGGCGCTTCAGGAAGCAGGTCCAGTGCACTATGCCGCATACAAAGGCTCTCCAAGGTCCTTGCAGCTCCTAACAAGCGCGCCAGGAGTCATGCTCGACCAGCCAGATGCCCAAGGCTCTACGCCACTAGTAAATACGATAGAGAGCAATAGATCGATGAATATGAGTATACTGCTTGAAGCCGGAGCAAATCCAAATGCGGGGGGATGGGCAAACATCTTCCCGGTAATAGAGGCTACAAAGAAGGGCCGCGATGGGATGCTTGCAATACTTCTTGATTACAATGTCGACACCAACGTCAGGGATTCGGAAGGATATACTGCGCTTCATTATGCAGCGCAGCTTGACAACGACGTGGTTGCAAAGATGCTGATAAGGCATGGGGCAAGTCTAGATGCGAGAGGAGTCAACATGGAAACCCCACTCATCTATGCAGTGCAGAAGGGAAGCAACGTCGCAGCAAAGGCGCTAATAGACTGCGGTGCGGACATGCATGCGACGGACAGTTTTGGTATGAATGCTGCAATGTATGCAGTCAAGACAAACAACTGCGAAGTGTTCGATTACATGATGGAGAAGCATCCAGAGCTCAAGGATGCGGGCAAGGAATGGGAATCCTTGATATCCCTGGCAAATGCCGGCGGGAACAGGCACCTGATAAGCCTTCTTAGGGCTAGCGAATCTGGAAAGGTAGAGATAGCTCCAGATAAAAAGAAGAAAGTAACCGGAATGTGATGGTGTATTAATGTCTTCAGAAGCAAATCCAGAGACCCTAAAGGTAATGGGCAACGCACTGCTACGCGACGCGCTACTGGAAGGGAACAGAGGACTTGCAGAGATGGCTCTTGACCTCGGTGCAAACGTTGAAGAACCGATGCTCTGGGGAACTGTCAGCACCCCCAAAGGGCCTATGAACAGGTTCCTTCACCCACTTGTATTTGCAGTAACTGTAAAGAACATGAATCCAGAGATAGTCAAGCTCCTGCTTTCAAGGAGGTCCGATCCAAATGCCTATCTTCTAGGCGAGAGCCCGCCTCTTCATCGCGCGGCTAACAGGGGAAGCCAAGAGGTCGCAAAAATGCTAATAGATGCAGGCGCAGATGTGAACTTCCAGGACCGGGCAGGTAACACGCCACTTTCCTATGCCACTTTCACTGGTGACAATGACATGATAGACCTTCTTATAAAGAGCGGCGCGCACGTAAACACCACAAATGTCAGAGGCAACACCCCGCTTCTTACAGCACTTCACAAAGGCTATTTTGACACTGCAGAGATCCTCGTGATAGCCGGAGCAAATGTCAATGCGTATGACGCTGAGGGAGAGACGCCACTGCTTCTTGCGGTCCATGCGGACGATTTTAGGACCTCCACATTGCTCCTACTAAAGAATGCGGATCCAAACGCAGAGAACAAGCACAAGGAAACCGCACTAATACTTGCCGCATCAAACGAGAACCTTTACATAATTAAGGAGATACTCAAGAAAAAGGAGGTAAACGTAAATGCGCAGGACCTTCTTGGAAACACTGCCCTGATACTGGCGGCAATAAGCGGGGACGCCGATATGTGCAAGTCCCTACTCGAGGCCGGTGCAAACCAGAATCTTGTTGATAAAAGTGGTTTAAGCGCATATCACTATGCCCTGCTTTCAGAGTACAAAGATGTCCTGACGCCGCTTTTCAAGCAATACCAACTGGTTGCCCTAGAGAGGGGCGCGCAGGCAAAGCCAAGTGCCGTGCACAATAAGATTGCAAAATAGTCGCTCAGTTATTTAAATACTGAGAAACAAATTCTAATTGTTGATTGATTGGCAGATCCAAAAGAAGCATACCAGCAGGTCGAGGAGGAGCTCAAGAAGCACATCTCCGGAAAGACCGAAGTGATAGAGCTTTTGTTCATAGGTCTTGTCGCCAACGGTCACGTGCTCCTAGAAGGAGTTCCAGGAGTCGCAAAGACGACGATGAGCAAGGCACTGGCCGACACGATACAGGCAGACTTCAAGAGGATACAGTGCATGCCAGATCTTGTTCCAGAGGACATAGTGGGGCAGGCCTACTATGACGAGAACAGGGACATAAAATTAAGCAAGGGACCAATTTTCACCAACATACTCTTAATGGACGAACTCAACAGGGCGCCGCCTAGGACCATGAGCGCCTTCCTCGAGGCTCTTGAGGAGAGGCAGGTTACGCTCGGAGGGCAGTCCATGCCGCTGCCAAAGCCCTTCATGGCGATAGCGACGCAAAATCCCCTCAGGATCGAGGGAACAGAGCCGCTTCCAAAGGTCCTTGCTGACAGGTTTGTCATGAGGATCGAGGTTACCTATCCCTCCATGGAAGAAGAGGAGAAGATGCTCAGGATAAAGGAGACCGAGGAGCATGTCGAGACCAGGAAGATACTTACAACTGCAGACATATTGGAGCTTCAGCAGAAGGCCAAGTCGATAGTGCTTCCTGAAGAGTCGAGCCAGTACCTCACAAAACTCGTCGATGCGACCAGAAAGGACATACACATAGTCATGGGAGCAAGTCCAAGGGCCGACATCTCATTTCTGCAGTGCGCAAAGGCAAAGGCGCTCATAGAGGGAAGGTCCGAGGTAACAAAGGAGGACATACGCTTCCTGGCAAAGCCAGTGCTAAGCCACAGGATAGTTGTAAGGGCAACTGGAGGCATAGGCGTAAACGGCATAATAGACGGGATACTGGCAAGCAACAAGTGAGCTATTTCTCAGTTATGCCCATAAGAAGGCCATGACTCTTCAAGGCGTCGCTATTGCTCACGACAAGCAGCGTATCGGTGTAGCATGATATGAACTCTATTATGTTTATGTTCTGCTCTGCAAGGAGCGAAGCTATGAAGGCCACAAAGCCAGGCAGGGCCTCAAGCCTCTCCTCGGAATGGATCGTTATCGCAGACGCATTCTCCTGGACCTTTATGGTTCCCCTCCCCTTCTTTATGTACTTAAGTTCAGAAGGATCGGGCACGAGATAGATATAGTAATCATTGAGTTTTATCTTACCACTCTTCTCAACGTCGAGATCAGACGTCGATATCACTACGGCTATCCCGCTCTCTATGGTAATCTTGCTCGATTTTATTATGGAAGTAGCATGCTTCTCTATGCTTATGCTGTTCTCCTTAAGTTCCTGAGCATACCTTCGCAGCGCCGCTTTAATTGCATGGTAATTCTTTATGCGCAACTCGCGCTGCACTATCCTGGCAAGCGCACTGTAATTCACTATGCTATTTTCAAGCGCCTCCAAGGTGTATGGCTTGTTTTTCAGGTACATCCTAACTATGTCCGATACAGTCATTGTTTCACTTGATACAATACCATAAAATCTGATATTATAATCTAAAATCTCACAAAAAGCTTATATATCATAATAATTCTTATCATTTCAGTGAAAACTATGCAAAAGGGCATAACAATACAAAAGAGTACAGAAAATGACATCATGGGCATAATCGTTCTTCTCAGGTCCGCGCACTATTCTAGCGTTTCAATATCTACGATAAAGGATGCGATAAGGGATGGAAAGTCCATTGTAGCTAAGAATGAGGTTGGGGAGATAATAGGCCACAATGTGCTTTTCGAAACACATGACGGGGAGATCTTTAACTCATTGAGCGTAATAAAACCAGGCTATCAGTTGACCCTTGGCGAGATGGCGGCGGAGCTTCTTAGGGTAATGCGAAACGAGCCAAAATACGAAGAGTATATTCCTTCTCAAGGGATCTGCGGCAAATGAGCCGAGTCCTCCAAGCCGATAAATTTTCTCTTCAAAAAGTTCTGCATATAACGCGTCGTATACGTCTGTATTATTATCTGCTGCACTCCTCAAATATAAATTGTATCATATGATACGTTTATAGTCCAATTTGTGCTAAATAGCGCACAATGTTTATATAGGACTAAATTCACTATCCTTATGGTCAAGATGGAGATACAAGTCAAGCAACCAAATGCCCTAAAGGTCAGCGTCGTTCCTGCATCACATGCTGATATCAAGAAGATAACTAGTTTGATAAACGACGAGTGGAAACGCTCCGGCGCAGTGCTCCACGTATCAGAAGATGATATTAAGTCATGGATAGATCACGGCCTGTGCTTTGTCGCAAAGAATGAAAGCGGAGATATAGTTGCCCATCAGGCAGCCTCTAAATGGCAAGAATCTGGTTGGGTCGAACTCCGCGCAGCAGTAGTCCTCCCCCAATACCGTGGAAACGGATTAAACACCAAACTAAAGGATGCCATAATAGCTGCAATAAATACCACTTATCCAGAAGCTACCATAGTTTCCTTAAAGAATGGCGAAAGCCGCGGGCACAACGAGCTTACCCAGCGCGGATTTGAGAAGATTGAGAGCTCCCAGATCCCGCCCGCCATCCTAAAGGAGCTGCTGAAGATAGGCCCGCTGGGGGAGAACTATGAGATCTACATATATCCTCCAATAAGCGAGGTCAAGAAGGCCATGCGCCAATGATAAGGCGGACCTACCGAAAGACTTTATATTCATATTTGATTCATATCTCTAATGCAAATGGGGGTCTGTAGCTCAGCTTGGATAGAGCGGAACCGTCCTAAGGTTAAGGTCGCGGGTTCAAATCCCGTCAGACCCGTTTGTACCTTTAGACAAAATGTGTAAGTTCTGGCAACGTTTTTATATGATAAAATGCCCAGATAATGTGATTGCAATGGCTATTAAGTTCAATGATCTATCTGATGGGGGAATACGTTCGGCTCTTATGCAGTCAAAGCGTCCTACACTTATCAGAAATCCAGATCCAGATTCTGTATCGATGGTATCATACTCCAACGGAAAAATGAGACTGCTCATAATGAACTCCGCAGATCCAAAGAGTGTAAACGTCAATAGATCTGAAAAGGGCATGCACTTCATATTCTCAGATAGTCCTTTTAGCATAAGTTATTCGAATGAAAAAACGACAAAGGCGAGAATGGAGGGGATAAATGCAGTTGCAATACCAGGGCAGACATCCTATTCTGTAGATTTCAAGGGTACAGTGTACTTTGGC
>JAJZRI010000011.1 GCA_021802765.1 Microcaldota archaeon
CCGATCTTTCATCTTATTAAGTTTTGTGTAAGAGTTCATCTTTCATTGCATCTGTCGCCGATAATTGACATGCGCATGCAGAAACAAATTTTTATTTGAGATTGAAATTCGGTACCAAATTTTTTATCTGGAGCTAAATTTTAGGGGAGAGCCTTTTTATTCTTAATGCAAGCAAATAAAGTGAAGATCCAATGATAGTAATGAAGTTCGGCGGCACTTCCGTAGGAAATGCCTTAAGAATCCGTGAAGTTGTTGGGATAGTAAAATCACAACTGGGAAACGGTCCTATAGTGGTTGTATCCGCGCTGGGCGGAATAACCGATACTCTGATAGAGATGGGGAAACAGGCAGCGTCTGGCAAGGATGTCAGCGTCATGCTTGATCAAATCGTCAAGAGGCACTATGATGCTATAGACGAGCTTAAGCTCGAAAGGAAGATAATAGCGCCAGAAGTTGAACAGCTTGGAAAGCTTGTGGGAGACATATTCATGCTCGCTGAACTCAGCCCTAGAAACCTTGACAAGCTTATGTCCTTCGGAGAGCGCATGTCTGCCAGGATAGTCGCCGCGTGCATGAGAAGCTATGGACTTGACGGTGAAGCTTATGATGCTTATGACATAGGAATGATAACAACCTCCAATTTTGGAGATGCAGACATGACATCTTACACTTACCAGAGAATAAGAAAGGCGCTTGCAGGAAAGAACTGCATACCTGTAATCACAGGATTCCTTGGAAAGAGCAAGGAGGGCGAGATAACGACCCTTGGAAGAGGCGGAAGCGATTATACCGCGTCGATAGTAGGCGCTGCGGTTGGGGCGAAGGAGATACAGATATGGACGGATGTTAACGGAATAATGACCGCTGACCCAAAAATAGTCAAGTCCGCAAGGAGCATAGATGAGGTGTCTTACAAGGAGGCTACTGAGCTTGCCATGCTTGGCGCAAAGGTTCTGCATCCAAAGACCATACTTCCGGCCGTAGAGAACAACATACCTGTAAGGATACTTAATACGTTCAATCCTTCGCACAGAGGAACACTTGTGCTTAACAGCGTTGGCGCGGGATCGAGGATAACTTCGATAACATACAAAAAGCACATAATGGCGATAAGCATATCTTCTACAGGAAAGGTCGATTCTAGGGAATTCTTAAGACGGGTACTTGAAGTCTTTGAGAGGAACGGAGTGCCTGTAGATCTGGTGTCTAACTCGAAGATAGGCGTATCGGTAACGATAGACGAACGGGACGAGGGGCCCAAGCTAATGGCCGAACTCCAGGCAATAGGAAAAGTGGAGGCGAAGAGCAACAGGGCGCGCGTCTCTCTTGTCGGAAACGACCTGCTTTACATGCCAGACATACTTCAGGATATGTATACGTCGCTCAAGAGCATAGAGATAGAGATGGTATCTTCAAGCGTGTCAAAGAAGAACAAGAGCGTTGTGATAGCCGAGAAGTACGCAGACAAGGCTGTCAAGAGGCTCCATACTACTTTCTTCAGTAGATAAAATGGCGAAATTATCTGTTGGCATACTGGGAGCTACGGGGATGGTCGGACAGACTCTGGTACAGCTACTTGAGAATCATCCTTGGTTCAAAGTAACAGAGCTTGCAGCCTCCGAGAAATCTGCCGGTGACAGCTATGGAAAGGTTATGAAGAACAGGTGGAACATAAGCCCGTCAATACCAAAGTATGCACAGGACATAGTGGTAAAGGAATGCAAACCCGACCTTGATTGCGATATAGTGCTCTCCGCACTGGATTCTGGAGTGGCAAAGGAGGTTGAGGAGGATTTTGCCCGAAAGGGATATGCAGTTTCAAGTAATGCAAAGAACCACAGGATGGATCCCGATGTCCCGCTGCTTATACCAGAGATAAATGCCGATCATGTGGATCTGATAAGGAGCCAGCAGAAGAAACGCGGCTGGGATGGATTCATAGTAACGGACCCGAATTGCTCAACAATACATCTGACATTGGCGCTCAAGCCGCTCTTTGACAGCTTCGGACTTGACAAGGTCATGGTCACTACAATGCAGGCGCTAAGCGGGGCAGGGTACCCGGGCGTTTCTTCGATGGACATCGTTGACAACATGGTTCCCTTCATAAACGATGAGGAGGACAAGGTGGAGACCGAACCGCTCAAGATCCTTGGCAATGCAGGCAGGAATAGCATAGATTATGCTAAGATAAAGATAAGCGCACAGTGCACACGCGTAGCGGTTAAGTACGGGCACACCGAATCCGTTAGCGTAAAGCTAAGGGAAAAGGCTTCGAAAGAGGATATACTTAGGTCTTTTGAGGAGTTTAGGCCAAACAAATCCCTTGGACTCCCATCATCACCTAAGCATCCGATAGTCTACCTGGAGCAGGACAACAGGCCGCAGCCCAAGCTTGACGTCAATCTTGAGAACGGAATGGCATCTGTTATAGGCAGGCTAAGGCCATGTAACATACTTGATTATAAGTTCATAGTCCTTGGACATAACCTTGTCCGTGGAGCTGCGGGAGCGGCCATATTAAATGCGGAGCTGCTTAAAGTCAAGGGATATGTGGGATAGACCTTTGGCGTTGCACAAAACACATAAATAAGAGGTCGGCAATCTAATTTTGGGGATCTTAGTGTACGTACACAAACATAAGTTCAGCATTGACGGACTTTCTGAAAAGCAGCACATTAAACTTGGAATTCTGTTAGAGGAGTTGGCAAACGTCCATTTTATGGAGCACTCGCTTCCTCCGAAGAGCAACTGGGCAGTCTATTCGGATACTGATGCAAAGAAGGCTCATGCGGCTGCCCTTGAAGCCGCGATAGAAGCTGCAATGAAGGCACCAGGAAGCAGCCAGAATTCCCAGGTGTGGGTAATGAAGAACCTTGAGCAGAGCATAAGCTCTGCTTTGAGAGCAGCGCACTTTTCAGAGCCGCTTCACGGCCCGGGAAAGAAGAGCGTTGCTGCTAGGGCTGCCTATGAACGCGCAGAGATAGAAGGATTATATCTTGCAAGGGATTACGGGACGAAGATTGCTCAGACGGTTGGCAAAGCAGCAGGGGCTGCTGGGCTTATGATAGCGACCGAGGACCTTAACTTCCAGAACAATGAGAAGGAGGAGGCGCTTAAGGAGTCTAATGAATATATTGAGGCCCTAAGAAGAGGATACCTTATGGTTGGAAGTGTAGATGGAGTCTATTATGTGGCGTGCGTGGGCCAAAAGAGCATGAACCAACTCTTTAAGGAGATGAAGGGCCTGCTCGGAGAGGAGACCAGAAAATAAGCCTGAATTTAATGCCTGCGAACCGATAGATTATCTGTAACCTTACCAGATTATACTTGCGTAACTTGGCCTTTAGGCATGATGGCTCTGCAGTTTAGTGTAACCTGAAATGGAATTGGCCTTCCTTATGGCTTTCCTATAAGACAGGAGGGCGACTACCACAACAGAAAATATGACAAGGAAGAATCCGAGCCCAAGATTATCAAGGTTATGCACCTTTATACCGGTGTTTATGCCGATGTTAATCAGCCCTGGATACATTAGTATTGCAATTCCGCCTATGGCGAATGCAATGCCCCCATAGACCAGGACGTCGCTGCTTATTGTGCGCGAGACGTATTGCAGACCTTTCTTGGTAAGTTTTTTTACGTTTGACAGCCACTTTCCAATAGCCGCGCCGAAAGCAATCTGCATTGTCATGGTGCCAAGTCCGAAAAGTAGCCCGGGCATAAACCCTAACCAGGCATTGGGCATGGCTGGGGCAAGAGTGGTATATACTATCAGTGCAAAGGCTCCAAATCCAAACCCTGCAATTATGCCATGTAGAAAGGCCATCTTTGAAGGAACGGGCCTCAATGAGTCATCCGGCCCGTCCATTGCTGGATTGCGCTTGTGCAACAGCTCGCTCCTCATCTCCTTATCTGAATGGGCGTGTATAAAATGGGCACCAAGCTTCTCCTCTATGAAATGCCAATGCGGATATATGCTCTTTCTCTTGATATATAGTCCGGCGGCAAACATTGCTATTCCTACAATAATGTAAGTCATCCCGAAAACAGATGCTGTCAAAAAGACCCCTGCCAATGCAAAATATGCTATCTCTGAAAGCACTGCACGCTGCAGTGTGAATCCGCTTGAGAATATGAGGCCTGCCTTCATGCCACCCTTTGTCGTGCCGCTGCCAACAGCATAGGAGAAGGTTATGGGCCAGGTATGCTCATCAGGTGTAACGCCGTGGACTATGCCGAGAAGATAAGACAGGATTAGCGCAGTGAAAAGACCGACATGGTCTGGATTCCACAGGTTTATGGTAATGCCTAGGAGTGTGGCAATGCTTGGGAGTGTGAACATCAAAATTACCTGATCTAATTATTATTTACAGTTATAGATTAATAAATATTTGCCGTGTTATTAATAATTATATACGGTGGCTTTTTGGAGATTCTGAGCATATCGATGGACAGAGAGGAATTGAAGCAGCTTGGGCAGATACAGAAAAAACTTGGCTACAAGAGCAGGTCCAAGATGCTTAGGAGCGCGCTTCAGAGTCTTGTGAAGGATTATGCGGATCTTGATGAGTTGCGAGGGAAGGTGGAAAGCGTGTTTGTGCTTGCATATCCTGACAGCCAGAAGAACAACGTATCGAACCTCCTGCACAGGTTTGAAGACACGATAAAGACAGAGATGCACCACCACCATCAAGGCACATGCATAGACATACTAAATCTGGAGACTGATGCGAAGACCACAAGAGGATTCTTCAGTGCCGTAAAGAGCTCCAAGTCAATACGCTCTGTCACGTATTCAATAGTCAACGAAAAGGGCTGAATTGCTGCATCTGCGCATTTTTATATTGTTGCACGCAATATCACTTCTGCAACTAGGCAGATGTGGAGGATGGAGGCTCAGAGATTTGACAAGGCATATGCTAATCGCGCGATGCTGCTCTTTGCCGCATTCAGCTTCGTGGTCCTATACATAGAGACCATGCTCATACCATCGCTTCCGTCTATAGCGGCAGAATACAAGGTGGATGCCGCCACGGCGAGCCTCCTTGTGTCCCTTTACCTTGTATCTGGAGTTGCGCTAAGCCCGATAATAGGGAAGCTTGGAGACATATACGGAAAGAAGAGAGTGCTGACCTACATACTGCCCATATATGTTGTGGCTGTTGGAGTAACCGGATTCTCTCCGAACTTCACATTCATACTCATATCAAGAACGATACAGGGCGTGGGGCTCACCATATTCCCCCTCATGATCAGCCTGGTGCAGGAGGAGTTTCCGCGTGATATGATCCCAAGAGCGCTCTCAATCATAATGGCAATGTTCGGAATAGGTTCGGCAATAGGACTTCCGCTGGGTTCATTTGTCTCGAATAGTTTTGGATGGCAGTTCTGCTACCATACCGCACTTCCTTTCGTGATTGTTATTGTTGCGCTTATACTTTATTACATAAGAGAATCAAAGTACAAGAGACCGGATGTGAAGATAGACTATGTTGGTGCGGTGACTCTTGCACTTTCGCTGTCAATGATAATAATGGCTCTCTCAGAGGGATCAACATACGGATGGACGTCTATCCCAATACTTCTTATGGCATGCGGAGGTCTGCTGCTTCTAATACCATTTGCTCTGTATGAGAAACATATCAAGGAGCCGATATTCGATTCTCGGCTTATGAGCATGAAGAACGTTCTGATAGCCAACGTGGTAACCTTCTTCTCCGGGCTCGTCTTCTTCTTCTCATACCAGGCATTCTCGTACCTGTTCGGTTCGCCTGCGCCTCTTGGATTCGGATACGACATATTCAGAACAGGGATATCGCTAGTCCCATTTGCAATAGTCAACGCTATCGCCGCCCCTGTACTTGGAAGGTACATCCCAAGGGTTGGTGTGAAGCCTTTCTTCTTGGTGGGTTCAGTTATTGCGGTTGCGGGATTTGTGCTTGCATCATCAGCATTCACTCCGAATATGGAGATGCTAAGCGAGCTTATCGGAGGGCTTGGAACTGCGCTTGTGGCCACACCTACGATAAACTTGCTCGTCTTGAGCATAAAGGGGGAGGAAATGGGAATTGCAACCTCGATGAATTCGGTCTTCAGGTTCCTGGGCAGCTCGCTTGGCGCTCCATTTGCAGGGCTTTTGATAGCCACCTACGAATCGCGTGTGGCGTTCCAGTACTCCTTTTATCTTGCAATAGCCTGCATGGTCGGCGTCCTCGTGGCTAGCCTGTTTGCGGATGAGATACTCGGGCACGGAAGGAGAATGGAGGAGCTGGAAGGGCAGGTAAGCATATAGGAAATTAAGCCATAGAAACAGAATCAGAAGAACAAAGTCAGATGAAGTCGTCCATCCTGCGCTGCCGTATTATTTCCATGGTCTTCCACATGTTGCGCAGGTATACGCCTAGCTTCTTATCGTCCAGGTTCTTCTTTATCGCATTTATGGTCTTGGAATCAGAAGGGTATCCTGTGCCCACATCAAAACCTACCTCTTCTGCTATGCGGTCTATCTCATCGTCCCTCACAACCTTCGCGATTATGCTTGCACCTGAAACCACGGGATACTTTATGTCGGATTTATGCTCGGATATTAGCTTTATGGCTTCCTGTGCACCTATGATGGGATTGCTAAGGCTTGATGTCTTGTTTACAGTCATCGTCCTCTTTGAGAAGAGGCATACGCGTATGCCGAACTTGTCCTCTACAACATCAGGGGAATCAAGGTATATCTTCTTCGGTACCACTTGGAGTGCGTCTATGAGTCTTGCAAAGTTCAACGCCTCAAGTCCGTTGAGCGAGACGCCTCCGGCCATGGCCTGGTCTATCTCATCGTTTGTTATCTTGTAGACCTTGACCTCCTCGGCCAGGGAGGTTATCTCATCATAAAGGAATTCGCGCTTCTTTCTTGTCAGGAGCTTTGAGTCCCTTACACCTATACTTGATAGTTTAGATTCCTTGGCCTTTGATATAGCGATTACGCTTACGACGAGGGGCCCGAGAACTGCGCCGCGGCCAGCCTCATCTCCGCCCGCTATAATAATAAGAACACCTATCCTAGATCAGAGAGACTTCTTGTCCACAACTATGAAGTCGTTTACTGCCATAACGCTTGTGTATGGCACTGCAAGCTTTCCTCCCTTTACGTCAAGCTTGTTGACATATTCGCTGTCAACATTGGGCTCGACTATCAACGCATTGAGCTTTCCTGTGGTCTCAAGAACCTCTGCGTCGACAAACTTGCCCAGGTCGAATCCGTCGTTTGTAACGACTTCCTTCCCTACGAGTTGCTCTGCTATAACATATTTTACCATTGGCACACCTTTAGCTTCTATCAGTATTACTTGTCGGTGGAATATTTATATATGTATGTTATGAGAAGCGTCATATAGGGAGATTGTGGGAGACGGTATAGGAATGCTTCTGCTAAAGGAGAAACAGGTAAGGATATTATCCGCACTCATGAACAAGGATAGGGAGTGGCATCTTACAGATCTTGCAAGGGAGACGGCAGTGACATATGTGCACATAAGCAAGTTTGTAAAGAAGTGCGAAGAGTCGGGCTTAATAGAATCTGAAAGACATGGCAGGGTAAAGAAACTTGTGCTTACGGATAGGGGGGAAGACATAACAAGGGAAGCCCTGAGCATGATGGAAAAGCTGGGCTTTACTGATGCAACGCCGCAGCACGTTCAGAAGTAGCCATCCGTTAGGGCTATACGGCCTCAAGTATGGTTCTTTTCTTCATGGCATTTAGGACATGCGCATAGTCGCGATAGTGTATAAATGCGGTTATAGTTAGGGTGTATTCTCCCTTATCAGTTCCTGCGCTGCTGAATATCTCAACCTTGGCCTCCTTGCTCTCATTCGGGCCGAGCGTTCCGAGTCGAACCTCCTTCTCCTTTGACATCCCTGTGGAATCAAGACTTATCCTTTCCGGAACCTCTACAACCACTGAGCTCGTCACCGGGGACTCGGTCATATTCTTGAGGTTCACTACAAGAGTAGTTGACCCACGGCTGTTTGCCTTGAGCTTGTACGGCACGAATTGCGTGTTTATGTTGTATGGAAGCTGCTTCCTCAAATCCGTGCCAACGTCCTTCTTTCCGAATAGATCAAATATTCCCATTTCTATCACTTTCGCTTGTCGCCTATAAATATAAAAGCATGGTCAAACTATTTAATAATTGCCATAAAGGGTAGGTAAGAATGATAGTCAAGATATATACGGATGGAGCATCCAGGAACAATCCGGGCAAGAGCGCGTCAGGCTATCTTGTTTTGGATGAAGGCGACAATATGCTCCTGGAGAAGTCGATTTACAACGGTGTAAAGACCAACAACGAGGCAGAGTACCTTGCAATAATAGCGGCCCTTCAGGAAGTGGCGCAGGAGTATGGATACAACATAGAGCTTGCACTCCATTCTGACAGCAAATTGGCAATAAGCCAGCTAGCGGGGGATTTCAAGGTAAAGAGCCATGAGCTAAGAAAGCTGCATGAAGAGGCACTGGCCCTTCTCAAAAAGTTTGACAAGTACTCGCTTGTCAATGTACCTAGGGAGAATGAGCATATAGTTGAGGTAGATGCAAATCTCAACCTACTTCTTGACAAGTACCAATAATTCTCTCGAGCACCATAGACAAGGTATATAAATTATAAAACACTAAAAAAAGCAAGGGAGTTTATTGGCCGACCAACCAGATGCAAAACCCAAGAGCGATACTGTTAGCCCGAAGGCAAAGGAGACTTATAAGAAGGCAGGTACACTCTTTGAGGAGAACAAGTTCGAGGAGGCCATAGCAGCCTATGGAGAGGCGATAGCGCAGGACCCAAAATATGCCAGCGCGTACTTCAACAGGGCGCTTGCGTATGCGATACTCAATAAGTACGAGGAGGCCACACGCGACGCGGAGAAAGTGCTTGACATAGAGCCGGACAGCTACGATGCGCCCTATGTTATGGGGATAATAGCGGAGTACCAGAACGACTTTAAGGGGGCAAAGGAGTGGTATGAGAAGGCCCTGTCAAGGAATCCGAAGTACGAGCAGGCAAGGTCCAGGCTCGAGCAGCTCAAGAAGAAGTCTGATAAGCATCCTGAGCTACCATCAGGAAATGTGAGCAAGGCAGAGGAAGAGGATACCGTAGTAGAAGAAGGTCAGATAAAGAAGATCAGGTTCCACAAGTCTAAGATAACCTTCAAGGATGTCGTGGGCATGGATGCGCAGAAGAAGGTAATATACGATAACATAGTGCTTGCTATAAGGAAACCAGACCTGCTCAAGGCATATGGGAAGAAGCTCGGGCTTGGAGTCATATTCTATGGTCCGCCAGGCAATGGGAAGTGCGTTTCATCAGACACAAAAGTGCTGCTGCCTGATGGCAGATATGTCACAATCAAGGAGGTTGTAGAGAATAAGGAGCCGCAGATCTTGACTCTTACACAAATGCATAAGCTTGCAGTCAGGAACGTTGCAGGTTGGTGGAAACTTCCTGGGAAGCCACTTCTGAGAATAACCACTAAGAGGAACAGAGTGCTGGAATGCACTCCGGAACATCCTTTGCTTGTAGGTAAGGATTGGGTTGAGGCCTCGACTTTGAAGGAAGGGGATAGAATAGGCGTTCCGAGACATATGCCCGTGTTTGGATCCATAAATATGCGCGAGTGTGAAGTGAAGCTTCTGGCATACTTCATAGCCGAAGGCGGGCTTACGCAGGGAAAGGCGTCTTTCACAAATTCTGATGTCGAGGTTCTGGAAGATTTCCAATCTGCTGTCAAGCAATTCGATTCTGTGCTTCACATAAATACCCAGTCTAAGGATGGGCGAGTCATGTCAATGTATGTAAATGGAAACATGACTGGAGGACAGGAAAGAAATTCTATGCAGATTTTCTTGGACAGGAATCAGCTCTCATTTACAAGTTCTTACAACAAGAAAGTGCCCGATCAAATATTCACATTGCCAAAACACTTGCTCTCGTTGTTCCTTAATCGTCTATTCACTGGCGACGGTTGGTTCCAGATGAATGATAAGCATAGTGGCACATATGGAAAGAAGATAATGAGAGCTATTGGATATGCCAGCAATTCTGAAACGCTCGTCAGAGACATACATCATCTCCTGCTGAGGTTCGGAATATTGTCTAATATTTATCATATGGGAAAGGGGAATTGGGAGCTTATAATTCATAGAAACAGGGACATTGATATATTCATAGAAGAGATAGGGATGTTCGGCAAGAAGGCTGAGAAGCTCGTAAAGAAGAAGGATAGTTGGGGCAAGATAAAGAAGCACGGAGGCAATAGGGTAGTTTATGAAGAGATTAAGAGTGTGGAGGTTCTGCCGGCACCAGAATATGTCTATGATCTTACAGTAGATGACACACACAACTTCATAGCCAATGATTTCTTTGTCCATAATACTTATCTGGTAAATGCAATAGGAGGGGAGACCGGATCCAACGTCATTGTGGCAGCGATAAACCAGATAGTGGACATGTATGCGGGAAACACCGAAAAGAACATGCATGCGATATTCGAACAGGCGAGAAAGCACACACCATGCATCATATTCTTCGACGAGCTTGACGCGCTGGGCGTGAAGAGAGGCGGAGGCGACGGCGGAGACGGTGGAGGGCAGAGCTTCATGAGGATGGCGGTTAACCAGTTCCTGCAGGAGATGGACGGGGTTGAGAAGAATCCAGAAGGAATATTTGTAATAGGGGCAACAAACGCCCCTTGGGATATAGATCCGGCGCTAAAGAGGAGCAAGCGGTTCGGAGAGACCATATATATGCCGCCCCCAGATTACAAGACAAGGAGGGGGGCATTCAAGTACCATACACGCAACATGCCACTGGGCAGTATAAACTATGGACGGCTCTCAAGGTGCACGATGGGCTTCTCTTCAGCAGACATAGAGGAGATATGCGACAAAGCCGCACTGATACCGGCGGTAGAGGAGGACAGGACCGGAAGGAGGAGGAAGATCTACATGAAGGACTTCCTAAGAATGGTAAAGACCCATGGGAATACGCTTGACGAATGGTACAGTATGGTAAAGAAGGACATCATAAGCAAGACAGACACACAGATAATAGACGGCAAGAAGCAGGTCACTGTTAAGGAGGGCAAGCTCAGTCCTGAGGAGAAGCAGAAGTACAAGGCGCTGATAAAGGACGTCAAATGGAATACCAATCCCATATACAAGTTCATAAAGAAGATTATCAGGATGTTTTCGCTCTACATTCTCTGAGTAGATTAATTCGGACAATCCTTCAATCGGGTTTAAATTATTAATTGTTTTAAGTTTCTTGTTATCCGGGCGACACCAGTTAACAATCCAGTGATAAGTTGAGCACGGCTATGGAAAAGGCTGCCCCAAATAGGGACAGGGAGAGGACCCAGGCAGAGTCAGATATGCTAAAAGAGATAGTGAGAAGTAACTGGCATAGCAAGCTTGAGATAATTGATAAGGCAGGGACTAAGAATCTTGCCGCGGAGATGGAGAGTCACATACTCAACATTGCAGATCTTGTTGATGCGCTGGACTACGAGGTATTCTGCGTGCCGAATATTATATCACATTCGAAGCACATGTCAAAAGACGAGTTTGGGAGATACCTAAGACTGATGGAGGCAATGGCAGAAGGCTACTCGGCGATTTTCGGCAGTGACATGGCAGGACTTGCGCTAATAGGGATATCATTCAAGGCTAAGAATGCCACCGGCGTTGAAAAATACCATAAGCTTCTAACAAGCCGCATAGAGTCAAGGGCGAATAAATACCATTTTAGCATTGAGAAGGGAAAGAAGCACATGGATGGCATATACCTTAGGATGCGGTCTTATGAACGGGGCTTTCTTAGGTTCTTTACACGCGGAAAGCGTGAAAAGCTTGCAAAAAAGATTGACAGAGGATTGGACCGCATGCGCCGACTTAACGGCAAGTATGACAGGCTGAGTGCAATTTATAGAAATGTAACTGTGCGCGGAGGAAGGGGCAGGGATTGAAGATTACAGGACAAATCCAAGAGTATCTAAAATCGCTCTTGCTGTTTCCTGGTCCTTTTTGCTCTTCACGAGTTTTTTTATAATCTCAAGGGCTGCAGGAGTATCTAGATCGTCTTCCATTGCGGCTGCGAAATTTTTCAGTGCAGTTTTGTTAAGGGACTTCGTCCCTGGCTTTGCAAGATAAGAGTTTATCGACGCTATTGACTCTTCGGCCGCTTCGATATCGGACTGCTCGTACTCCCATACCTTCCTATAATGATTTGATAGCAACATCCATCTTATTGCATTGGGGGAATTGCTCTTAAGAAGCTGTGAGACTAGCACTAGGTTGCCTAGAGATTTCGACATCTTCTCTCCCATATACATAACCATGGCGGTATGCAAAAAGAATCTTGAGAATGGATGCTTGCCTGTGAAGCTTTCAGATTGAGCGATCTCGCTCTCATGGTGTGGGAATATGAGATCCCTACCGCCGCCGTGCAAGTCTATCTGATCCCCGAGAAACTCGTTTATCATGGCAGAGCATTCTATGTGCCACCCTGGCCTGCCCCTGCCCCATGGAGAATCCCAGTATGGTTCACCTTCCTTCCACCCCTGCCAGACTATGAAGTCAAGCTTGTTCTTTTTCTTTGGATCATTTATGTTGCCTCCGCGCTCGGATAGAAGCATGAGCATTTGTGCTTCGTTAAAGTGCGAAAGGGCGCCGTATCCTGGAAACTTTTTGGTATTGAAATAGACGTTTGATCCGCCCTTGTACGCAAAGGATTCCTTCTGGAGCTTTGAAACGATTCTTATTATATGTGGTATTGAATCGGTCGCCTTCACGTAGTAGGTGGGTGGGAGAACATTGATGCTTTTCATGTCATTTAAGTACCTCTTGGTCCAGAACTCCCCAAGCTCCTTCCATCCCATATTCTGTTCCTTCGCCTTTCTTAGGATGTCGTCATCTATATCAGTTACATTCTGCACGTAGTCGACTTTTAGACCTGTTGACTTTAGATATCTTATGAGCACATCGAAAGTCACGTACGTGAATGCATGACCCAGATGGGTTGTGTCATACGGAGTGACTCCGCAAACGTAAAGGCTTACATGTCCGGATTTGAGTGGAACAAACGCCTCCTTCTTTTTGCTGCCCGAATTATAAAGAACTAGTGCCAATGACTTACCTCATGTTAAGCCTTACAAAGGCCTCGGCGTATTTGTATCTCTTTCCCTTTGCCGCTAACTGGCTTCTCTTCCTGACCCATCCAAGGGATTCCTTTGATATCTGGCTTGCATGGCATTCAAGTGCCCGTATCTTCTGGTTTATTGTTCCAGTTATATCTACAACCTCATTATGGTCGTCGAAATTAATCAGATAAAGCGACTTTACCTTGTGTGGCTTAAGACCTTCCTTCTCAAGCTCTTTGAAAGTTAGCCTATCCCTTGCAAGTGGAAATACGGCGTCCATGGCTGCTTGACCCGCAGCCCTGTGATCAGTATGGTTTACGTATCCGCGGCTCTTTGAATACACCATTGTCGGATCCAGAGTGACGACTACGTCGGGCCTTAGCCTGCGTATGTGCCTGACTATCTCCTTCTTCAGCTTCAGGTCTGCGACTAGCTCGGTGTCATTGTGATCAAGAAAGAATACTCCCTTGAGACCTATAACCTTCCCGGCCCTGATCTGCTCTTCCCTCCTTATCTTTATGAGCTTCTTCTCCGTCATCTTCGGGTCGTCTGACCCCTTGCATCCATTAGTGCATATCAGGTAATAGCATTCTGCGCCTTCCTTGGCCCACTTTGCAAATGTGCCTGACGCGCCGAAATCGAGATCGTCAGGATGCGCTGCAACGCCTAGAGCTATCATATTAATCGCAATCATTTCTCATTAGACTTATAAATAATTTCCTGTTTCTCAAAGGCAATACTGGAAGTGGCTCTGGGGTAAAGGTTTATATAGGAGTATATTAGATATTATATAAGAACTTATATAAGGTGCATTATTACGCCGGATGGATACTGCCAATGTGGACCTTTTAGGATAAACATGATGCCGCAGGGAATGCTAAAGCCCTATATCCTTTTCCTTGTCTCAAAGAGGCCCATGCATGGGTTTGAGATGATAGAGGAGATAGAAGACAGGTCGCATGGAATATGGAAATCTGGTCCGGCAGCAGTTTATCCATCGATAGAATGGCTAAATAAGGAAGGTTACATAGAACCGGCCTGGCGCGGCAGAAAAAGCGAGAAGGCAAGAAGGCAGTACAGGATAACCCGCAAGGGACTGGACGTTATAAGGAATTATAGGGAATTCGAGAAAGAATGGTTTGGAAACCTAAAGAAGCTCACGGACCTTTTCAAATGACGCTAAGTGATATATATGAAAAACAATGTAGGAAGCATTGATCGCGGAGTACGGATAGTGGTAGGATTGCTGCTTGTTGGCGCAGGAGTGCTGCTGAGCGGAATTCTGCAGATATTGGCAGTGATTGTTGGAGTAGTACTGATTCTTACATCATTTGTAGGATACTGCCCAATATACGGCATGCTTGGCATGAGCACTGCTAAAGCCTCTGAAAAGAAGTGACGGTGGTACAATGCCAATTCTAAACGGGGACACTTCAAAGCAGGTATCGGAGATCTTCTCTAAGGAGATGGCCGGAAACGTGAGCCTTATGCTCTTCTTTGATGCCTCTGAAGAGAAGTGCCCTGCGTGCAATGCAACCATAGAACTGGTAAGAGAGGTATCTGCCATTGACAGCAGGATATCATTGACATTATATGATATCAGCAAGAATCAGAAGGAGGCGCGTTTCTTGGGAATAGACAAAGTTCCTGCCCTAGTTATAGGCGGAAAGAAGATATACAATATGGTATACTTTGGCATTCCTGCAGGATATGAATTCTCCTCGCTGCTTGAAGACATAGTTGATGCCTCTAAAGGGGCAACAAGGCTAAGTGCCAGGAGCAAGGAGAAGCTCAAGTCGGTAAGCAAGCCTGTTGACATAAAGGTCTTTGTTACCCCGACGTGCCCGTACTGCCCTAAAGCAGTAAGAATAGCGCACCAATTTGCAATGGAGAATGATAAGATAAGGAGCAGCATGATAGACGCGCAGGAATATATGGGGCTTTCAAGGCAGTATGAAGTCATGGGAGTGCCAAGGATAGTGATAAATGACAGCATAGCGCTTGAGGGAGCGCAGGCGGAAGAGGTGTTTCTTGAGCATGTGCTTAAGGCATCGCAGAATTAGCAGCAAGCGGGATGAATGACTTGGATGAAACTAAAACTCAGGCTTGCCCGATAGACGCCGGGATGGTGCATAAGAACCACGCAGCCATGCACATGCATAGATCCGAGGGACTTAGGCTAATGTCCCAGAGTGTCAGGAAGGAGATCGAGGGTTTGGTAAAATCAGGCTCAGTAATCTTAGACTTCGGATGCGGGGCGGGACACTATTGCAAATTCCTAGACAAATATGCCTCCAAACTTTACTGCATAGACATAAGCGAGGATGCGCTGCTTGAGACAAAAACTGCAGTGCCAAGAGCCATCACCATGAAGGATACGCTTGGAATAGCTGCAAGCTCCGTTGATCTGGTATTATTTGCCAATTCATTCCATGATATTAGGGATAAGGATAAAGTGGTTATTGAGATTGGCAGGATACTTAGTAAGGATGGGCGCATCGTAATACTGGATTGGAAAAAGGAGGAGATGGAGACAGGACCGCCCTATAGGCTGCGAATGAGCGAATCGGATTATATGGAATTATTCTCTAGCTATGTTATTCTGGAGAGATTCAAGACCCCAAGCACGCACTTTGGCATGGTGCTCGCTAAAGCCAAATGACAGCATAGGAAAGCCTTATAAATCAGGATAAATCAAGGGCTACTCGGGGTTAAATTATGGATTACATGAGTTTCGCGTCTTACAAGAGCATATCGCAGCGTATGAAAATGTATGAGATGCAGAATTTACACAGGAGTTCGGATAGTTATGATGCTATAGTGGTAGGCGCCGGCCACAATGGACTGGTCACCGCAAATTACCTTGCAAGGAAGGGCATGAGCGTTCTTGTCCTTGAGAAGAGGGACGTGGTTGGAGGCGCATGCACGACCGAGCGCCCTTGGCCAGATTATCCAGAAGTAAAATCATCCACTGCCTCTTATGTGTGCTCGATGCTCGACCCGAAAATAATAAGCGAGCTTAACCTTGCCAAGTACGGATTTAAGTTCTTGAAGAAGGACCCGCAATCATTCACGCCTCTTCTTGATGGAGGTCATCTCTTCCTTTACAGCGATCCGGAAGCCACAAAGAGGGAAATAGCAAGATTCTCGAAGAAGGATGCTGAGACATACGAAGAGTATAACAAGTTCATAGCAAATATAGGTGCTACGCTTGAATCAACGCTTAGGCAATCGCCTCCAGACATGAATGTGCGTTCACTGCTCAAATACGGAATTAAGAACAGGCAGGTGTTCAAAAATGCGCTGCCTATGGCTGGTGACGTCGCCAGCATGTTCTCTATGTCAGTGCAGGATCTGCTTGACAGATGGTTTGAATCCGAGACGCTTAAGGCCTCTCTTGCCACGGATGGATTCGTCGGAACTAAGGCCTCGCCTTCGACTCCTGGAACTGCGTACGTATTGCTGCATCACGTCATAGGAGGAACTGCAGGAGGCAGCTGGGGATATATAGAAGGCGGAATGGGAACGATATCTTTTGCGCTTCAAAGCAGCCTTGAGGAGTACGGAAAGATGAATGGGGTGAGAGTAAAGGTGCTTACCAATAGCCCAGTTGACCACATAATAGTTGAGAATGGTGCAGTAAGGGGAGTTGCAACAATCGATGGGAATGAGTATAAGTCAAGAATAGTGGTGTCAAATGCAGATCCAAAAGTGACTTTCCTAAGCCTGATGAATCAGAAGGAGCTTCCCGAGGAATTCCTCAAAAAGGTGCTTGATTTCCGCATGTCGTCTTCATCTTACAAGCTTAACCTTCTGCTAAATGGCCTTCCGAACTTCACAGTATATCCAAATAGGGGAAATTCGCCTGGGCCACAGCACGGAGGCTCAGTATACATTGGGTCAGATACCTATGAAATGATGGAACGGGCTTTTGATGAAGTCAAGTATGGACGGGCATCTAGCGAACCGATAGTATCACTTACCATTCCTAGCGCAGTGGACAGGACCCTTGCACCTGAAGGCATGTACGTGGCGGGATGCTTCGTGCACCATGCCCCATTGGAGCTGCGCGGAACTACGTGGGAGGAGGAGAAGTCCAAATTCGAGGACAGGATAATAAGCAGAATTGAACAGTATGCGCCAAACATACGTGACATAATAGTTGCAACTTATGGGCTCTCGCCACTGGATCTTCAGAATGAATTCTCGCTTACTGGAGGAAACATATTCCATGGAGAGCTTAGCCTAGACCAGGTATTCTCATTTAGGTTCGGGTACACAACGCCGATAAATGGCCTGTACATGTGTGGCTCTGGAACGCACCCTGGAGGAGGAGTTTCGGGCCTGCCTGGACTTAACGCTGCAAAGGAGATACTTAGGCACTAATGCCTAATTTTCTAGTAGGTCTGAAGGAAAAGATGCTTGGGGTTGCGGGGAACTGAACGTAGCCGTCGGCTCCTCCGCTAATCGGAGCCTCCTGCCTTGGTTGCATCAAGCTTAATCCACTCATACTCTTAATCCCCTCTTTCCCCTCCGAGCAGCGAGCCGTGGGGGCTGGAAATGGC
>JAJZRI010000012.1 GCA_021802765.1 Microcaldota archaeon
CCCTCATACATGCTTAGGATATGAAAGATAATGCTTATATTTGGCGCACATTGGGTCCCCACAGCAAGGTATTAAAGTTTAATCGAGCATCTTCATTTGATGAAAGTAAGTTCTGACGTGTTGGCAATGGCGGTTGTTGGAGTTGGCATAGCATATTTCGACATAACGGACAGCAAACCGCAGGCACAAGCCACCCCATATCCAACCACAATAACGAACGTTGCTATCAATACATCTTCTGCAAGCACTAGCTCAATCACAGTAGCGAGTACGATAGTGCAACAGGCAAGCACCGGTGGTGGATTGGTGCTTGTTCCGGTGCAGGGGAGTTGCACAGTTGGAGTCCAGTGCAATACGCAAGTGGCAACGGCAGGCGGTGGGACTCCGGCATACACATTCGGCGCAAATGCTCTTGCAGGAGCAGCTCCGTTCGGGCTTGCGATAGATTCCAACGGGTATCTTACTGAAACGCCAAGAAATGGCGGCGGATATCAGTTCGGTATATGCGTAACTGATGCTGCAGGAGAAAAGGCTTGCAGACAGACCGTGGTCATGATATCCACATGATCTGATTATTTTTATATTTAGAGACTGGGCACATGGTATCGAATGGGTGGATATACGAAAAGCGGCTTCTCATCAAGACTGCAATACGGGTGGTCTTTGGGGCAGTGTGGCTAATTGACGGGGCATTTAAGTTCCTCTTCAACAGCCCAAGTACATTCGCGCAGATGATACTTGATGCCGGGCAGGGGCAACCGGCGTTCTTCATGCCTTGGTTCAATTTCTGGTATGCTACCGTAAGCTTGAATCCAAATTTCTGGTTCTATCTGGTAGGCGTATCGGAAGTGCTGCTGGGGCTTGCGCTCGTATTTGGATTTGCAAGAAAGCTTGCCTATACGCTTGGAATGCTGCTGAGCCTTGTCATATGGTCGATACCTGAAGGATTTGGTGGCCCGTACGGACCAAGCTCGACGGATATAGGAACTGGCATCATATATGCCGTGGTTTTCATATGCCTTATATTGATCAACACGGAATTTGGAGCCAGCCGGCTATCGCTAGATAGACTAATTGAAAAGAGAGTAAAGTGGTGGCACATGGTAGCGGAATTTAAGAATTAGGGAAGGATATATTTATAGAAGAATTTGGTGCCTATTTTGAAATTGCCTTACTGGATGAGCGACAACGTTCTTTACGTATCGTTCTCCGCATTCTTTGCTGATCTCGGCTATCAGACGGCAATAGCAATCTTTCCGCTATTCCTTGTCGGGATACTGGGAGCATCGCCATCACAGTTTGGAATTGCCAGTGCAGTGGCATTTGGTATAGGATCGTTCTTTGGATACATAGGCGGACTCATGAGTGATAGACTTAATGACAAGTATGTGGCAATAATAGGAAACGCGCTTATACCGCTCATATCGCTTATGGGGCTTGCTGAGAGCCCAACCGTTGCGGTAATGTTGTTCGCTGGCGGGTGGTGGGCGAGAAATTTCAGGTCCCCTGCGCGTCGTGCAATGCTGGTTGACAGCTCAACACCAAGTAACCGCAGCACGGTGTTCGGATTCCTACACATGCTTGACATAGGCGGCGGCGTTCTGTCCATTGCAGTACTACTTGTGCTCATTACACTTGGCATATCGTATAGCAAGATACTGCTTCTTACGGCAATTCCGCTAGTCATATCAACTCTTCTACTCTTCCCTGCCAGAAAGACCAAGAGGAGCGAGGAGAAGGTGGCTGTGAAGAAGGCGGTTTCCGATACTAAAAAATCCAGAAGCTCAAGTAGCACATACAAAGGGATAATGATTGCTACGGCAATGTACGGGTTTAGCTCCTACAGCTTTGGGTTCCCAATACTCACGATAGACAAGGCATCTACCCCATTTCTTGCAATACTTGCCTACGGACTGTATCTGGCAGTCTCCGCAGGTACCGGATATTACATCGGATCCAGGAAGTGGAACAGGGTAAGGACGCTGGGGATACTTGGATATATGCTCTCCGGGCTTGGAACGCTGGTCCTTGCTCTTGGTTATTTCTTCAACGAAGGGATATTCTCACTTTATATCGGGGTAGCGCTTCTTGGCTTTGGACTTGGCGTTATAGAGACAATGGAACCTACACTCATATCATTCATAAAGAGCATAAAGGACGTTGGCAGGGGGCTTGGCGCCCTTGCAGGGTACAGGAGCCTTGGGATATTTGCGGCAAATCTTATAATGGGCCTGCTCTATGTTTTGAGCCCTGCGGCGTCGTACCTGTACGCCGCTGTAGTTGCGGTTGCTGCAGGATTTGTTGTGCTATTTGCTGGGAGAGACTTTGAATAGTAAAAGTTTGACTGCCAATTAGGATTGTTAGCTATAGACGTATTTTACGAATATATGGCCCCTTGCTTTTAAGTTGGCGGACCGGTTCTCCGAGGAAACCGCACACCTATAATAATGCTTGGGGCATAGACCATCATGATTGCATGCGAGTAATAGTCGGCGGCACGTTCGGGCATCTTCATGCAGGACATATGGCACTACTTAGGAAGGCATTCGAGGTCGGCGATTATGTATACATTGGCCTGACCACTGACAATTATGTCAAGCGACTTAAGGATCCGCAAATGCCACCCTACAATGAGCGGAAGGAGCTTGTACGTAAATTTGCAGAGACTTTTGGAAAGAAGTTTGATATAATGCCGCTTGATGATAGCTTTGGGCCTTCGACTACTGAAGACTTTGATGCCATAGTTGTTACCCAGGAGACCTTTCCTGCAGCAGTTAAAATAAACAAGATCCGAAGAAAGAATGGACTTGGAGAGCTCAGGATAATAATGGTTGATTTCGTGCTCGCATTCGATTCCGCGCCGATATCTACTACAAGAATTATGCGCGGAGAGATAGATAGGGAAGGAAGGCAAATGGCTTAAGATACTGATCTGCGCAGTTTATCAGATATAGGATCCTCTGTAGCGGCAAGTTCCCTCTTCACATTCTCTTTTATCAGCCCAATGCCCTTTTCTGCCTCACTAAATGACATTGACATCGTCTCTAGGGCCAAGAGCCTCTGCCTTAGCCGCTCTTTTTGCAGGTCACTGATTCCGCTTTTCAGCATGTTTTTTACATCAGATTTAGCATGATTTATCCTGTTACCGCAATCGGCGAATCCCTTTAAAGCAGAGATTGCAGCCTTATCATACCTGCGGCGCCAGTCTGCAGTCTCCTCTATCGCAGCCTTGATACTGTCTCGGTATTGGGGGGTTGACACACGTGCATTGAACTCCCTAAAGTCCCTGTTCCTAAGTTCAGAGTATCTTTTTAGTATTGCGTTTGATACCCCCTTTGCAGACTCGCCTGAGAGCTTGCTGCTGCCCCTTGCCGAGCTCAAATCATAAACCTCCTTCTTCCTTTTGTCCTTTAAGACGGAGTACGCCTCATTTATATCAATTATCTTCTGCTCAGCGGATTTGTCCTTGTTTACATCCGGGTGATATTTTTTGACCATTGACTGATACGCCGCCTTTATCGCAGTCTGGTCAGTCGTGAATTTGATGCCAAGTGCCTCATAATAACTCCTTGAATCTGCGCTATTTATGGCAATGCCAAGGCGCTTTGCCTCTGTGGCGAACTCCTTTTCAAGCAACTTTGACTTGGATATAAGCTTCTCTGCTTCATGCTCAAGCCTGCGCCTATTTAGTTCCTTGAGCTTGTTTATGCCACGGCTCATAAGTCCCATAATTAGGATTTGATAACTGAATTAATATTTATGAAATTTGGCAGCTTATCCGCTCAGATCAACTTCAATGTGCCTATCCTCGCCGGTGACGTAGACGCAATCGAACTTGACCTTAAAGAACCTGAATTCAGATGGCGGTAGATACATTTTTGGATCGTACTTTTCAGGTGCGTTGGCCTTTGCGGAGAGTCTTGCAGAATATATCTTTGTTGCTTCGTCGATTTCCGCCTTGCCTACCATCTCGGCCGAAGCTTCTATCTGCACGCCTTCCAAGATGCCTATAGGAGAGGTCGAGTCGAATATTGCCAGGGCAACTTTGCTATTGTCAGATATGTTCTTTGCATGCCTGGAATCTATTGCAGAGATAAAATACGCCTTCGAGTACTTTCTGTCGTGCGCGAAGAAGACCGGTGCTCCCCAAGGTATTGCACCCTTATCTGACGTACACACCACCATGTAGCTGTTGCTGTCTATTATTTGCATGGCCTTCTTTGCATAATTGTCTACTGTGCCCATGGTATTATTTTGTTTTTTATATTTATATAGGTGCGCCTGCGCGTGCCCTACTGCGAACTCTTGGCTCACGCTGCCAATTCAATAAATAAAAAAGGAAAAGAAGAAAGAAAATAACGCAGTTGACTTAAAAATCGTCAATTGCTTTTTTACGCCTTGTCCATGCCGTTTCCGACATAGGCGAGAACAAATCCGACAAGAGCGAGCCACAGCCATGTCGTTGCGTACCCCGTAGTTGGCGCGGTAAGAGCTATAAGCGCAACTCCGGCCCACAATGAGGACTTCATGCTCCATTCCTTCATCTTGTCAGCACCAGATGTCAATGCCACCAGTGTCGTGATGAAGAAACTCACCGAGAACACTACTGCAAATCCGAACAATACAGGACTTAGCACTCCAGTTCCTACTCCTATCTGCCAAAGCCACCATACCACATAAAGGTATGCAAGGCTACCAACAAACTTTAGGATCCAAGAGGTCCAATTTGTCGTGTTTTTTGCCATTCAATTCACTAAGTAATAATGGTAATCAAGCTTCTTAAAGCTAACTTTTGACTTCGTTGGTTTCATAGTTTTGGAAGTGGAACTAAGGATTTTGGAGACGTTAAAAACGGATTGGGGCTGTGAGCGCACCGATTATATTATTATCTAAACATATATTATTGCTGATAAATTGGCCCTTAAACTAAACGAGAACATATTCAGGTCGTATGATATAAGAGGCATCTATGGCAAGGACATAGATGAGCACCTGGCTGAGCAGATAGGCATGGCATTCGGAGAGCTTATAGGACCTGGAAAGAAGGTGCTTGTGGGAAGGGACGTGCGCGTGAGCAGCCCTTCGCTCTCAAAGAGCCTGATAAAGGGCGTGATGAGCAGGGGACTCGACATAGTCTATGCGGGAGTAATACCCACGCCGCTGCTCTACTTTGCAATATCGCACTACAAGCTCGACGGAGGGATAACCGTTAGCGCAAGTCACAACCCTCCGGAGTGGAATGGGTTCAAGGTCTGCAGGAAGGATGCATATGTAGTGGGACTTGGAACTGGACTTGAGATTATGCGCGAGCGCATAAAGAAGGATGCTTTCGCTTACGTAAAGGAGGGTAGAATGGAGGACATGAGCAGTCAGATAACCAAAGAGTATCTAGATTCGCTTTCAGGAAAGATAGAACCCCTATCCGGTTTGAAGGTAGGAATTGATCCGGGCAACGGTGCATACTCTGGTCTTGCTACAGAGATATTCAAGAGAAAGGGCGCAGAGGTACATGCGATAAATGATGTGCCTGACGGCAGGTTCCCATCAAGGTCGCCGGAGCCGAATCCGACTACCATAAAGGAACTTGTAAACTTAGTTAAGTCAAAGGGACTAGACATAGGGATAGCATTCGACGGAGACGGCGATCGCGTGCTTTTCGTTACAGAGGCAGGAGAGATAATAGGAGGAGACATCGCCCTTGCACTGCTTGTAAAGGAGTACTTGAAATCCGGCGAGAAGGTCGCATACGAGCCTTCCTGCTCCAGCGCGGTTGAGGACGAGATAAAGGAGATGCATGGAGTGCCCCTTCTCACCAAAGTTGGCCATTCAAACTTCAAGGAGAACATGAAGAGACAGAAGGCACGGTTCGGGGGAGAGATATCTGGACACATGTACTTTGAGGAGACATATGGCGCCGATGACGGTCTCTTTGGAGCGCTCAAGATGGCGGAGCTGCTGCAGCGCAGGAAGAAGAAATTATCAGAGCTCGTCGGACAACTGCCAAAGTACATGAAGTTCTATGCTGAATATGACGCAGATGACCAGAAGAAATTTGGTGCCGTCGATAGGATAAAGGCAGATTTCTCTGGCATGGGATACAAGATAATAGATATTGACGGAGTGAAAGCAGTAACAGGTGATGGATGGCTCCTGGTAAGGGCATCCAATACTGGCCCTAAGATAAAGATATCTGTTGAGGCAAGGACTGAAAAGCGGCTAGAAGAGCTGAAGGCGCTTGTCGCAAAGGAGATGGCAGCGGCCATCTGAATCCACTACCAGAGACTTAGCTCTTCCTTCTTCTCTGCCAGGTCCCCATCATTCTTCGGCGGGAACGCCTCATCGAAAGCCGGATTCCTGGTTGCAGGTATTATCACCCGATATTTTGCAGGAGAGTGGGGATCCTCGATAAGGAATCTTTTTGCAAGCTGCTCCCTTATGGCGCCGCGCCAGACCTGCGCGTAGGATATGAAGAATCTCTGCTCGGGAGTAAGTCCATCGATAATCTTCCTGCCTGACGGATCCCTCTCCAGCCTTCTCCTTAGGGCTTCATAGGCTATGCTCACTCCCCCAAGATCAGCTATGTTCTCGCCAAGGGTCAAGTCGCCGTTTATGAAGAACCCTGGAAAAACCTCATTTGCGCTGTAGGCAGCTATGACCTTCTTTGCGCGCTCATTGAACATCTTCTTGGCCTCGCCTGACCACCAGTCACGCATGTTGCCTTTGGCATCGTAATTCCTTCCCTCGTCGTCGAATCCGTGGGTTATCTCATGCCCTATCACCGCGCCTATGGCGCCATAATTGACCGCATCGTCGATATACGGATCGAAGAACGGTGGCTGGAGTATGCCTGCCGGGAAGGTTATCTCGTTCTTTGTAGGCGAATAAAATGCATTCACTGTGGGCGCGGAGGTGTGCCACTCGCCCCTGTTGACTGGCTTTCCGATTCTTGACAATTGCCTCTGCATCTCAAACTCGCAGTATCTCCTTATGTTGCCAACATAGTCGTCAGGCCTAATTACGAGTCCGGAGTAATCGCGGAACTTTTCTGGATGTCCGATGTTGACCTTGAAACCGTCCAGCTTCTCTAGCGCCCTCTTCCTTGTCTCGTCGTCCATCCATGGAACTTTCTCTAGCCTCTCCCTAAAGACGCCCATTATGTCACCAACTAGTAGTAGGACCTTGGCGCTGGTCTCCGGAGTGAAATGCCTGCTTACGTATAGAGACCCTAGCGCATCGCCAAGTACGCTGCCTACAAGCCGCACGGAGCGCTTGTGCAGCGGCTCCTGCTTCTCCTGGCCATTAAGCTTGCGGCCGAAGAAATCAAAGCTCTCTTCCTGCGCCTCCTTATTCAGGCGCGGCGCGTAAGAGGATATGACCTGCCATGCCAGGTATATTTTGAGGTCCCTAAGACTGCGTCGCTTTATGATGCTATTGAGCTTCCAGAAGAATTCTGGCTGGCCCACGATTATGTGCCCGGCGCCACTCACGCCCAGGTCTGACAGGTACGTTTGCAGATGCAGTGAATCATACCTTGAATCAAGGCTTGACGTGCTAAGCTTATTGTAATTTTTCTTAGCGTCACGAAGATCGGTCCTTGTCCTGCTTGACTGGGCAAGCTCCTTCTCTATACTCATCACCACTTTTGCGTATTCTTGCGCGTCGACAGAGCTTACTCCAGACATATAGAACATCTTGGACACGTGGTCTTGGAATTGCTCCCTTAGAGTGGAAAACTTGTCTGATAAATAGTACTCGCGGTCTGGAAGAGAGATGCCACCTTGGTAAAGATGGAATGCGTAGGTGTCGCTTGATTTTTGGTCCGCGCCAACATATTTATCGAAGAAGGCACCGACGCCGAGCTTGTGGAGCTTTGGGAGTCGTCCTAAGAGATCCTTCTTGGAGGTTATGCCGGAGACCTCCTTCAATAAATCCTTTATCGGGGAGAACCCCAACTTCTCCCGTTTTTCGGCGTTCATGGCAGAAGAATATAGGTCGGCCACAAGCTGCTCCGCAGATCCTTTTGCGGCCTTTTTACCAGCTACGCAGTCGTTGACTATCCTGCCAAGCAGTCGCTGGTTCCATTCGTCGAGCTCATTGAATGCGGACCATCTCGACTTGTCATCAGGTATTGGATTGCTGCGCAGCCATCTTCCAGACGAATACAAATAGAAGTCTTTGCGAGGATCTGCCGTGAGATCCATGTGGTTTATCGAGAATGCAGGGGCAGGAGGATCCCTAATCAACTCAGTTATAGGCATCTGGACCTGCTCCTTCGTTGCCTCTGGTCTGTCTCTGTGCCAAAGTCTCATCAAATCAATAAGCCATTATGCCCGTCTTTTTGTATTTTAAACTTTCCTCTAAATTCCCACAAGAGAATACTGGGGGATTTATCTGAAGCAGAAAAGGAATTGCACTGCATTAGGCTGCAGATTACTTCTTGCTGCTCTTTGCCTCCCAGTATGCGCCATCGAATGCCATATTGACCAAATTGGTGGCCTTGTTCACATCTAGGAAATCGCTTATCTTCAGCATCACTGTGAAGGTGCTTGTGCCGCCGCTTTTTGATAGCAGGATTATCTCAGGTTTTGGTATCTTGAGCCTTGCAAGCTCCTTTGCAATGGCCTTCTGTGCGCTTGCCTTTACTGCAGATGCAGAGACATCGGCGTTGATTGATACCTGCAGCGGGTAGTCGAAAGTGGAATCGGAATTCAGGTGAGTGAGCACTACATAATTCAAAATGAGCGGATTAGGGAATCTCATCTTGCTGTTGTTCTGCGTGAGGGCTTCTGTGTACAGGGTATTTACCCGTATGACCCTTACGAGCGTATCGGTACTTCCCCAGTAGCTTGATTTTAGCAGTACTATGTCGCCCGGAAAGAGTGTCTTTGATGTGGATAACAGAAGGCCGGATAGTATGCTAGTAATTATGGTCTGCGCTGCAAGACCTATCACTATGCCGCCGACTGCGCCTCCTGCAAGCGCGCCGGAAGTGCTAACGCCGAATGCGGTCAGGATGATAAATATTGCAAGAAAGTAGAAGGCTACCCTGAGAAGAAGCTTCTGGATTTCGCCTGCACCCTTGCTTGATCTCCGTTTCACCTGAAGGTCTATTACCGAAATTAGTATACGGTAGATTACATATGCCCCCAGTATGCCTATAAGCGCATTCGTGCCTTTCCAGAGATATCTGATATATCCGCCAAGACCTGGCAGATAGTGTATTATCACAAAACTTATTACCCAGTCTGAGAAGAATAGCAAGATTGCAAAGCCTAGCAGCGCCGCAAGCGCAGTGAGGTATCTCTGCCTTATCTTGCCGACTGGCGGCTGATCTACTTTTGTTGTACTATCAGACAATAAATAACCATAGATAATTTGTAAAGCAATTATATAAACAGTTGTGGATGGAGATTCGCTTTGGATCTACGCAGTTTTGCTTTTGTGGAACTTCTTTCCCTTCGCATCCTCTTTTCTTATCTTCTTGAGCTCGCCCACTATCTCACCGCGCTGAAATCCCCTTTCTGCGGATCTCTGCATTAATGAGCCGCCTACTTTTCCACCGATTATTCCTGCGAAGATCATTACTAGGACGACCACGTAGGTCCCCAGATAGCCCGCCTTGCTTAAGAATTCTGTAGTGGGATACAGGTACGGCAGGCCTAGATTGAAATACATCCTGGCCACGAATCCAACAGAAGTTGCAGCACCCAATACAAATCCAGTAATAGTGCCGTCACGCTCGCTGCGCATCACTACTCCTGAAAGAAAACCAGTAAGAATTGGTGTGAATGGCGAGACCCAACCGACCAGCGCCTGGGCGATCAGGCCGACCACTATGCCCTCTAAAGCGCGTTTAATGTCCACACCCATCTTCCTCTGATAATAATTATAAATAATCCGTTTTGGGATTTTTACCTTTAGTTAAATGCGGCCCAAGTATTATCTTGATTTTCTTGCTCTTTTTGGAAGTCCTTGCTCGAAATTCAAGTGTTTCATCTCGCCAAAATTCTCGCCGCGCAGATAGCTCCTTGAAACCGCCCTGGACATCAGAGATCCGCCCACTTTTCCTCCAAGCAGCCCAGCAAATATCATCCCAAAGGCTACGATGTAGACTCCCATCGCTCCTGTGCGGCTCAGGAAAGATGCCGTTGGATAGATGTAGAGGAGCGCGAGATTGAAATGCGTCCTTATGATGAACGTTATCCCCGTTATCGCACCGACAACCGCGCCGGTCACAGTCCCGTCTTTCTCCTTTCCCACGACCACGCCTGATACGAAACCTGCCAGCAGAGGAGTGAATGGGGATATCCAGCCCGCAGTAATCTGTGCGACAAGGCCTACCACGATGCTCTCCAAGGCCAATTTTATATCGTCCACAATGTTATTACGCATCGGAGAAATATAAACTTATCATTGGAGTTGGTTTGGCGCGAATTGACCCTTAAGCTAGAGCAACACATAAAAATGAGGGATAGAACGCCACTGAATTACTCTGCAGAGTAGCTGCTAGGGAGCGCATTGTCCACATTCATCGACCTTGCCACTGCCGTCCCTACAAGAACCACCACGATGTTTAGGACAAGTGCTATCATGCCTATGAAGACTGCGCCAAGGCCCGTGCTTATCAGTGTCGTAGTCCATGTTGCATAGTTGTTTGCAGCCAGCATCATATACATTCCACTGGCAACGCCTACAAGAAGACCCAGGAATAAGGCGCGCCTATTGAGGTTCTTTGTTATCAATCCAAATATAAATGATGGGAGTATCTGCAGTATTAGTATTCCTCCAAAGAGCTGCAGCTGTATAGCATAGGTTGCGGGTATTATGAATACGAAACCAAGAGCGAGGAACTTGAAGACAACAGCAAAGACCTGGGCCACCTTAGTCTCCTGCGCCGAAGTCAGGTTTGGCTTGAACTCCTTAACTATATTCCTTGTGAAGAGATTGGCCGCAGCTATTGCCATTATTGCCGCAGGTACAAGTCCGCCTATGAATATGCCTAGAAGTGCTGCTCCGGCAAGCCATGATGGAAGAAGAGTGAGCACGAGACCAGGAACTACCTGCGTACCCTGAACGGATGCAGGGAATGACTTGACATAGCTCATTGCAGCTGGAACACCATATATCATGAATCCGAACATTGCAAGAAGACCAAGGCCGAGGCTGTAGAGCGGAAGCAGCGAAGCGGTTTTCCTTACGGACTTTGGATCCTTCTGCGCAAGTGTTGCATTGACTACGTGCGGGTATAGATAAAGCGCAAGGGCGCTGAATACGAACAGGCTCCAATAGGCATTATAGAGGCTCGATGGAAGCTGGAAGTAATGTATGCTTGTAGCAGAGGCTTGGGCATACGCAGTCTTGAACCCGCCTATTGCAAGCACGGCCACTACAACTGCCACTATACTTACAAGTATCAATGCATCCTTGAGTATGGCTCCAAGAGTTGCGCCACGCAATCCGCTGGTCCATGTGAAGGCGGCAAGAAGTATGAATGAGATTACCAATGATAATTCTATTATAGTAGTAGTGGCGCCGAATCCATGTAACATTGCTATTAGAACCGCCTGCATTCCGACTATCTGCAAGGCTATATATGGGAGCTCTGCGACTATTCCGACCAGAGCTACTGAGACGGCAAGAAGCCTGCTGTTGAAGATGTCGCGCACGAAGTCTGCCACGGTTATGTATCCGTGCTTATTGGCTATCTTCCAGAACTTTGGCATTGCCCACATTGCGAACGCATATGTGATAATCACGTAAGGAGCGGCAAAGAAGTATATCGCACCTTTGGCAAAGAGCGATGACGGGACGGCTATGAATGTGTACGCTGTGTATATGTCCGCACCTAGAAGGAACCATCCAAGGAATGTGCCTAGTCTGCCACCAGCAAGTCCCCACTCCTTGAGCTTTGTGAGATCTCCCTTTCTCCACCTGCTACCATAGAAGCCCAGAAAGACGAAGAGTGCGAACAGCACGACAAATACTATAATTGATACTAGGTCGATCATTCAGGTCATCTCTTATTTCTCTTTCTTGATGAAGACTTTGCAGACTTTGAGTTCTTCTCCTTGCCCTCCCACAGAAGCGCTGCTGCATAATAAAGTATTGTTGCAAGAGGCATCCAGGCGAGCTGGTACCAGTAGAAGAATGATATGCCAAAGAGCATCGGTTCGGTGCGGTTGTATGAAGGTATGTAAAGAAGAGCTGCTAGCGGAATGAGAAGCAATACTGCTATTGCGACATCAACAGACTTTACCACTATATCCCAAATAGATTATCATGGAAAAGGATTTAAATGTTGTTATGCTGGGATCAGCTATTAGCCCCCTGCCATTACATTCCATGCATCCCTGGATATCGCTGCAAGAAGGCCCCAGTCGGTTCCCCCTGGGCCGTTGCTTACTATTGCAAGAACATACGAGATGTTCTTGTATCTTACAAGAGCCGCATCATTTGTCTCCCCGTAGAGCATTCCGACCTTATGCACAACCACGGCTCCTGCCGGAACTCCTGCAGGTATTCCGCTCTCAAAATCAGTGTGAGTTAGCTTTGGATATAACCAGCGCTGAGCCGCAACTCCTCCAGCTCTCCCTTCGGCCTCATTAAGCCAGAGCCTTGCAAGGTCATTCGAGTCGGTGTTGTTGGGCCAGTAGAATTGGGGATTCTGCGCGCCGTGCTGCCGCGCATAGGTATTTAGAGCCTCATAATTGCCTATATAACGGGTCAGCATGTGCGCCGCAGTGTTGTCGGAATTATGTCCGATCATGTATCCAAGCTGATTAAGCGTAAAGCACTGACCCACGTAGTTGTTGGCGTCTGGAGGAACTACATCAGAGGGTATACCGCACACCTTTGCATTTCCATTATATCTGCCTGTGACTATTCCCTGCGCCACGTCCATTAGAAGAGGCAGCTTGTAGGTGCTTGCGGCCACGGTCTCCCAATTGCCGTTAAGGCTCCAGATGGCCTTGGTCCTGAGGTTTATAAGTGTTACTCCCACCTCCTTGCCATTCTCCCTTGCAAGAGCCTTTATCTCGTTTGCAAGGACGCTCAAGGAATGCCTCGACGGACCCTGCACATGGCTTTCTGACTTTACAGAAACCGATTGCGATGTTTGGGGCTTAATATTTGAAGCAGACGCTATTGGAGCAGACTGCATCAACGCGACAGATGCAACAACTGCAACTGAAATCATTTTTGACTTTCTTACCAGACTCTTGACGAAGTTAGATCTTACAGCCGAACTTTCTGCTGCAGTAGTTTTATTTACAGATTTCACAATCTCACAGTAGTATGCAGGATTTTCTGCTATATAAATCTAGCTCATTCCAGATGTTCATAATATAAATGTTAAAAACAAGAAATGATTCGTGGTTGCTATGAGAAATGGCGAAGATAAAGCTAAGAGGGCAAAGGGACTTACTGAGGAGGAGATAGCAGCGATGAAAGAGCATATCGAAGAATTGAATGCGGACAGGAAGGATGGCAAGGCCGCGGCGCTTAGCAAAATAGAGAAGATGCCAGAGCCCGATCGCACTCTTGCAAGGCGCATACACGTTATAATAACTTCAGCCGCTCCGGATCTTTCGCCAAGAACCTGGTATGGCATGCCCGCATATTCGAAGGGAGACAAGGTCATCTGCTTCTTCCAGAATGCAAGCAAGTTCAAGGCAAGGTACTCGACACTTGGATTTAGCGATAAGGCCAATCTGGATGACGGCGACATATGGCCGACAACATTCGCAATTAAGAGACTTGGCCGAGTTGAGGAGAAGAGGATTGCAGCGCTAGTGAAAAAGGCCGTAAACTAAGCGATGGTGCGAATAAATATTTGGGTATTGCTAGTACCTAAGAATTTCGACAAAAATATTATATATAAATTTTGAGATATGGTTAATATGCTTAAGATTAGGCCGCCTGCTAAAAACGGCATCGACGAATTGCTTAACAATTTTGATCCGAGCACAGTATTAAAAGCAAAAAGGATTATTTTTGACGGTGTTGGAGACAAGGATGTCTACAATATTACATCCCCATTCCGTATGAATCGAGCAGAGTATATTGCGGGGCGGGTCGAGTCAAGAGAGCATGACCTTGACTCCAAGATAGTGTTTTTTACCAAGGCCGGTGAGGATGAAGATAATGTAAGGTATGTTATTGACAAAAATGCCCAGATTTTGGATTTGCAGGATCCTTTCTTTTCAGTAATTGGCAAAGATTTTATTATTGGAGGCGTCAAATTTCCTTTATTTGGGAATAGCGGATTTAGAACCGTATTGTATAGGGGAGAAAATCCTTACGGTTTGGAAAAATTCGCGCAGGGGCCGCTGAACATGAAGGATATTAGGATTGCGCAGGACGAAGACAGGGCATATTTATTTACACGCCCACAGGGAGCTATAGGCGGGTTGGGGAGAATAGGCTTCATGAGCCTAAAGACGATAGAGGATATCCCTAAATTAAAAGATGAAGAGTATTTATCTGCCCCTTTGTTAAATCTGCCTATCGAAGAGAATGTCTGGGTTGGCTCAAATCAGATATTATTACTGGAGAATGGAAATCTGGGAGTATTGGGGCATGCTGCATTTGTTTCCAAGATGTCAGAGAAAAATTATTATCCGATGGCATTCCAGCTAAATCCGATCACAAAAGAGGTATCTGGGCTAAGAATAATTGCCAGGAGGGCCGATCTTCCGGAAGGAGAATCAAAAAATCAGGATCTCAAAAATGTCATATTTCCGGGAGGGTTGGTGCGCCTTGACAATGGGACTGCAAAACTTTATGCAGGAGTTGGCGATGTTGAGGCTTATGAGATTACCATTAAAGATCCTTTTTAGAGCAAAGATGCAGACTAATTTGTATTCCCTAAGGGTTCCATTGGCTGGAGTCTTGAAAAATCGGCATTAGCAACCGACAAGAAACATACGGGGAGTCCGTTTATCAAAAGGACTACCCAATAAGCTCGGGGCTCCGCTTATCGCCCCTCGCAAGCCTATTCCTAGCCCGTCCCCTTACCCCAAAGCCTCAAGCCCCGAGCGAGCTCAAGCGTGCTGGGGTTCAAATCCCTACCTTGGCGAACACGGAGCAGGTTGTATTGATAGCGTTCAATACTTGGCCAAGTTTTGTATGGATGTTTCTGAACCTTTCACTGTTATCTTTATTTATGTTGTATGGATTATTTTCATTTTACAACAAAGACATTTTGAAACAGATATCGTAATTTATCATTTACAGCTTGATATTGCAGTGTGAGTAAAATTAAGAATAGCTAGTAGATAATTGACTTATAAATATTGAGCAATTCTTTGCTAACAACCCTACTATCAATGTTTGATATTGTAATTAGATGTGCAAGTTCATGTTTT